>NZ_CP076457.1:6473471-7084530 GCF_018866325.1 Streptomyces sp. YPW6 | reverse complement strand
CGCGCCCCTGTTCCACCGCGCCCACCGGTCCCAGGCCCGTCCGGCACCGCTGGGACCGGTCGCTCAGCTCACCGCCCTGAGCGGCCTCGTGACGACGTCTCCGGTACGGCTGCGGGAGGCGCTGGAGCCCCGGCTGGAGGGAACCCGTCTGCACACCCGCGTGGGTCACCTCGACTTCGCGGCAACCGACCTCGTACCCGTGGCCGGGCTGCTCGACGGCCGGGTGAGCACCGCCGGCGACCTCGGTCTCGCCCTCGCCCGACGGCTGCTGCGGGCGGGCGTCCTGGTGCCCGCGGACCGATGACCGGGCCGGACCGGTTCTTCTGCGCCGACGCGGCCAGGGCACGCGGCGACGCGTTCGCCGGCACGGCCCCCTTCGGCTCCGTCTGGGTTCTCATCGAGTACCGGCGCGCCTGGCCCGCCAACGGTTTCGACGGCCTCGACCTCGATCCGGAGACCAAGACGCTCGTGTTCGCGGCGGCCCGGGCGAACCGGGCCCGGATCCTCCTCGTCCGGCGGCACGGACGCCGCCGCCCGGAGCGGGGCGGCCGGTGGGCGGTGCTGCACCACCAAGGCTCCGGCGCGCTGCGCCAGCGGTGGGGCACCTGGCACCGCGACCGGGACCTGGTGCAGATCGTGACCGCGCTGGACTCCCCGGGCGAGCCCGGTCTCGCCCCCGTCGTCCTCGTCTGCGCCCACGGCCTGCACGACGCCTGTTGCGCCGTGCGCGGCCGGCCCGTGGGCGAGGCCCTCAGCGCCCGGCGGCCCGACCTGGTGTGGGAGTGCACGCACGTGGGCGGTGACCGGTTCGCGGCCAATGTCGTCGTCGTACCCGACGGCGTCTACTACGGCGATCTGGACCCCCGCTCGGCGGTCACCGTGATCGAGGACCACCTCGCCGACCGTATCCGCGCCGACCACCTGCGGGGCTACACCACCCTCCGCCCGCCGCAGCAGGCAGCGGTGGCCGGGGTGCTCCGGCGCTTCGGCCCGGCGGGCCGGCACGACTACGCGGTCACCGCGACGGCCGCCGTCGACGACGGCTGGCGCGTCAGCGTCAGCGGCCGGGCTCCGCACGCGCGGCTGCTCGACGTGGAGGTGCGGGCCCGGCGCACACCGGCGCGCCGGCTGACCTGCCGCGGCCCGGCGAACAGCTCGGCGGTCGTCTACGACGTGACGTCGGTCCGCGAGCGCTGACGGACTCCCGCCCTCGGAGGCCCTTCGCTTCGCGGTCAGGCGCAGGCCGGGCACAACCCGCGGTAGGTGATCTCCACCGAGCCGACCGCGAACCCGAACCGCTCCTCGTCCGGCAGATCGCCGATGGCGTTGCCGACCGGGTGGACGTCGCGGACCGTGCCGCAGCCCGAGCAGACCAGGTGCTGGTGGGGTCTGCGCGCGTTGGGGTCGTAGCGCTTGGCCCGGCCCACGGTGGAGACCTCCAGCACCTCGCCCAGCGCGACCAGCTCGCCCAGGGTGTTGTAGACGGTGGCGCGGGAGATCTCGGGCAGGCGCGCGGCGGCCCGCAGGTGCACCTCGTCGGCCGTCAGGTGCACGTGGTCGCCGTCGAGGACCTCCGCGACGACACGCCGCTGGGAGGTCATCCGCCAGCCACGGCCCCGCAGCCGCCCGAGGAGGTCGCTCATCTCGTTTCACCTGCTCCGCTCGCCGGAGGGGGTGGGCGGCTCGCGCACGGAATGCGCCGACGCCACGCCCCCGTCATCATGGTTTTAGCCTGCTTCTTGACTTGGACGAAGTCCATCGTAGGATCGATCCCGGCGACATCCAAGAGACAGGAAGACTCCGGTACGGCAGCAGAGACACGCGACGGGACACCACCGGTCGACCGCGCCATGCCGCCCGTCGGCCCAGCGCCGTCGTCGTCGCACCGCCCGGGATCACCGGGTGCGGTGGTCCGCGAGGCGCTCGGGCGACCCGCGACGGGCCCCGGCATCAGCGTGCCCCTTCTGTACGGCCCGAATCCTCCTCCCCCGTTCAGCGCCCCACGACCCGCCGGGTCCGGAAGGATTGCCCCATGACCGAGAACCACGAGTCTCACGTCTTCGACCCCGTCACCCCGGATTCGCCCGAGACGGCCGTCCCCGAGAAGCCCGAGGCGCAGGCGAGCGGTTGCCCCGTGGCCCACGGCCGCGCGCCGCACCCCACGCAGGGCGGCGGGAACCGCCAGTGGTGGCCGGACCGCCTCAACCTGAAGATCCTCGCGAAGAACCCCGCCGTGGCGAACCCGCTGGGTGAGGAGTTCGACTACGCGGCCGCCTTCGAGGCGCTGGACCTGCCCGCGGTCAAGCGGGACATCGCCGAGGTGCTGACCACCTCGCAGGACTGGTGGCCGGCCGACTTCGGCAACTACGGACCGCTGATGATCCGGATGGCCTGGCACAGCGCCGGCACCTACCGCATCAGCGACGGCCGCGGGGGCGCGGGCGCCGGTCAGCAGCGCTTCGCCCCGCTGAACAGCTGGCCGGACAACGGCAACCTGGACAAGGCCCGCCGTCTGCTGTGGCCGGTCAAGAGGAAGTACGGCCAGGCGCTGTCCTGGGCCGACCTGATGATCCTCACCGGCAACGTCGCCCTGGAGACCATGGGCCTGAAGACCTTCGGCTTCGCCGGCGGCCGCGAGGACGTCTGGGAGTCGGAGGAGGACGTCTACTGGGGCCCGGAGACCACCTGGCTCGACGACGAGCGCTACACCGGCGACCGTGAGCTGGAGAACCCGCTCGGCGCGGTCCAGATGGGTCTGATCTACGTCAACCCCGAGGGCCCCAACGGCAACCCGGACCCGGTCGCCGCCGCCCGCGACATCCGCGAGACCTTCCGCCGGATGGCGATGAACGACGAGGAGACCGTCGCCCTCATCGCCGGTGGCCACACCTTCGGCAAGACGCACGGCGCGGGTCCGGCCGAGAGCGTCGGTGCGGACCCCGAGGGCGCCCCGCTGGAGGAGCAGGGCCTCGGCTGGCGCAGCTCCTACAAGTCGGGCAAGGGCGGGGACGCCATCACCAGCGGTCTGGAGGTGACCTGGACCAGCACGCCGACGCGGTGGGGCAACGAGTTCTTCCACAACCTCTTCGCCTACGAGTACGAGCTGACCAAGTCCCCGGCCGGTGCGCACCAGTGGGTCGCCAAGGACGCGGAGCCGACCATCCCGGACGCGCACGACGCGTCGAAGAAGCGCAAGCCGCAGATGCTCACCACCGACCTGTCGCTGCGCTTCGACCCGGCGTACGAGCAGATCTCGCGCCGCTTCCACGAGAACCCGGAGGAGTTCGCGGACGCCTTCGCCCGCGCCTGGTACAAGCTGACGCACCGCGACATGGGACCGATCCAGCGTTACCTGGGCCCCGAGGTGCCCTCCGAGGTGCTGCTGTGGCAGGACCCGCTGCCCGCGCGCACCGGTGAGGTGCTGGACGCCGCGGAGATCGCCGCGCTCAAGGAGCAGGTGCTGGGCACGGACCTCACCGTCGCGCAGCTGGTCTCGGCCGCCTGGGCCTCGGCCGCGTCCTTCCGGGGCAGCGACAAGCGGGGCGGCGCCAACGGCGCCCGCGTCCGGCTGGAGCCGCAGCGCGGCTGGGAGGCGAACGACCCGGACGAGCTGGCGCAGGTCCTGCGTGCGCTGGAAGGCATCCAGGAGTCCTTCAACGCCAAGGGCGGCAAGCAGGTCTCGCTGGCCGACCTGATCGTCCTCGCGGGCAACGCGGCGGTCGAGCAGGCGGCCAAGGACGCCGGTGTCGAGGTGGAGGTCCCCTTCACCCCTGGGCGCGTCGACGCCACGCAGGAGCAGACGGACGTCGAGTCCTTCGCGGCCCTGGAGCCCGCGTACGACGGCTTCCGCAACTACACCGGCAAGGCGGCCCGGCTGCCCGCCGAGTACCTGCTCCTGGACCGGGCGAACCTGCTGACGCTGAGCGCCCCGGAGACGACCGTCCTGGTCGGCGGTCTGCGCGTGCTGGGCGCCAACACCGGCGGTTCGCAGCACGGCGTGCTCACCGACCGCCCGGGCACGCTGACCAACGACTTCTTCGTGAACCTGCTCGACCTGGGCATCACCTGGAAGTCGACGTCGTCGACGCAGGACGAGTTCGAGGCCCGCGACGCCTCCGGCCGGGTCAAGTGGACCGGCACCCGTGCCGACCTGGTCTTCGGCTCCAACTCCGAGCTCCGTGCCCTCGCCGAGGTCTACGCGAGCGACGACGCGCGGCAGAAGTTCGTGACGGACTTCGTCGCCGCCTGGGCCAAGGTCATGGACCTGGACCGCTACGACGTGGCCTGACAGCCCCCGGCCGCCTCTGCCTCAGGCGTGGCCGGCCTGCTCCCGCGGTGGGGCCGGTGCGTACGCGCACCGGCCCCACCGCCGGTTGCGGCGCAGGACGGTGGCGGGGACGACACGGCCGCACGCCCCCGTCGTACGAGGGGGGCGTGCGGGCGGCCGGTCAGCGGAGTCCGGCGAAGAGGTCCTTCTCGGGCACGGCCGCCCCGGTCGTGTCCTTGACCCGTACGAAGGTCTCCATGCCCATCAGCCGGCCGAACCTCTCCTTGCCCATCCTCAGGAAGAAGATGTTCTCGCCCTGACTGGCGTGCGCGGCCAGCGCGTCGAACTTCTGGCCGCTGAACGCGGTGGTGTCCACCCACGTGGTGATCTCGTCGTCGGGGAGGCCGATCTCGGCCATCGCGGCAGCCTCGGCGGGGTCCGGCTCCGGCAGGTCCTCCTGGAACTCACGCAGGGTCTTCTCGAACTCGCGCATCGCCGAGTGGGGCATCGTGGTCCAGTAGACCTTCGGTGTCAGCGTGGTCATCTCCAGCGCGGCCATCGTGATGCGGTGGGCCTGGATGTGGTCGGGGTGCCCGTAGAAGCCGTTCTCGTCGTAGGTGACGACGACATCGGGCCGGTAGTGCCGCATGAGCTCCGCGAGCCGGGCGGCGGCCTCCTCGACCGGGGTCTGCCAGAAGGATCCGGGAGCGTCGTTGCTCGGCCAGCCGATCATCCCGGAGTCCGCGTAGTCCAGCGTCTCCAGGTCGCTCACGCCCAGGACGTCGCAGCTCGCCTTGAGCTCCTGGCTGCGCATCGCGACGACGGCCGCCGGATCGTGCCCGGGGTCGCCGGGCTTGACGCCTCCCGGCCCGTCACCGCAACCGCCGTCCGTACAGGTCACGAGAACCGTGCGGATGCCTTCCGCCGCGTACCGCGCGAGCACTCCTCCGGTTCCCGTGGCCTCGTCGTCGGGGTGGGCGTGCACGGCCATGAGGGTCAGGGGCCGGTCGGTCATGAAGAGGTCCTTCCACGCAGTCGGGTCGGGGTCCGAGTGCGCGGCGGGCCCACCGCGGCTCCGGGGCTCGGCCCCCGGTGGGGGTAACCGTCCCGCCCCGGCCCGGTGTTCCCGCGCCGGGGCCTGGCTTCGGCCCCTCTCCTCCCGACTCGCCGCCGGCCGCCTCGCCCTGCGGGACGACGGCGCTGACAACCCACGCCGGCACCCGGCGCCCCAACAGGGCGGCCGGGTCCGGTGTCAGGGCGCCTCAGCCGTCGTCCAGGGCCTTCTTCAGGGCGTCGACGGCGAGGGTGCGGGCGACGTTCGCGGCGCGGGTGTCGCGCAGGCTGTCCAGCAGGAGGAAGTCGTGGACCATGCCCGCCACGCGGACGGAGGTCACGTCCACGCCTGCCTCGCGGAGCCGGTTGGCGTACTTCTCGCCCTCGTCGCGCAGGACGTCGGCCTCGTCGGTGATGACGAGCGTGGTGGGCAGGCCCCGCAGCTGGTCCAGGGAGGCGTGGAGCGGCGCGGCGTACACCTCGGTGCGGTGGGCGGGGTTGCCGATGTAGGCGTCCCAGAACCACTTCATGCCGTCGCGGGTGAGGTAGTAGCCCTCGGCGAACTGGAGGTACGAGGGGGTGTTGAAGTCGGCGTCGGCGACCGGGTACAGCAGGACCTGCGCCTTGAGGTCGATGCCTCCGCGCTCCTTGTTCATCAGCGCGAACACCGCCGACATGCAGCCGCCCACCGACTCGCCGGTGACCGCGATCCGCGAGGTGTCCAGCCCGTGCTCGGCCCCGTGCTCCAGGACCCACTGGCCCACGGCGTAGTTCTGCTCGACCTGGGTGGGGTACTTGGCCTCGGGCGCCCGGTCGTAGACGGGGAAGACACCCGCGGCCCCGGCCCCGACGGTGAGTTCGCGGAAGAGGCGGTCGTGGGTCTGGTCGTCGCCGAAGACCCAGCCGGCGCCGTGGATGTAGAAGACCACCGGCAGCGGTCCGGTGGCTCCCTTGGGCCGGATGATCCGGGTGCGGACCGTGCCCCACTGGCCGGCGTCCACGTCGACCCACTCCTCGTCGACGTCCGGGCGGGGGACGCTCGGGTCGCTCTGCAGGCCGAGCAGGATGTCGCGGCCCTTCTCCGGGGGGACCTCGTAGATGCGCGGATGCGGATCCGTGGCCTCGCACAGCTCCTTGGCCGCCGGTTCCAGGTAGGGGGTGATCGGAGGGGGTAGCTCGGTCATGTCGACTCCCTTTCGCGGGCGCACCTGGCGCCCGGTCCGTGGCACACCCGTGGGGGCCGGTCACGGCACACGGATACGCCCAGTGCACGCGGCCCGTCGGCCGCCGATGTCCGGCCGCCGGAGCAGAACGCCCCGAACGGCGATGAGCGTTTCCATCCTTCGTGCCCTGTTCGTCCCCCGCAACCGGCACGGTCCCGGTCCGGCTCGTGCCGCGGGAGGCCGGGTGAGTGACCACCCGGCCCCCGTCGCCCGCTGACGTCGCCGGGAGCGGGACGTGCCCGCATCGCCGTCGACTCCGTGAAGCGGTGCCCGTCGGCCGTGCCGGTCATGGGGACGGCCCGGTCGGCGGACACGGCGCCTTCGTCATGACGCCTCACGGGGCGAGTCCGGCTCGGCCGCGCGGCGCTGCCGCAGTACCGCGGCGAGCATGGTGACAGCGACTCCCGCGACTGCCCAGGCGGAGAGCACCAGCAGGGACGAGGTCATGCTGTTGCCGTCGAAGTAGGTGATCGAACGGGCCGCCCAGGTGCCCGCTCCCGGTGGCAGCGCCGGGCCGATCGCCTCCCAGAACGGTGGCAGCATCGGCGCGGGGAAGGCCCCGCCCGCGCTCGGGTTGCCCAGGATCACGACGAGCAGGATCGCCAGCCCGATGCCGATGACGCCGAAGAGGCCCTGGAGGGCGAGCGTCGCGGCGCCGACGGCGAAGACGATCAGAGCGCCGAGCCCCCACAGCGCCCAGACACTGCCCGGCAGAGCGCCCAGGACCGGTCCGACGATGATCGCGCCGCCGAGGCCGCCGGCCAGGGCGACGAGCAGCATCGTGCCGAGACGGGTGGCCGCGCGCGTCGGGTTGGCCGGACGGGCCCCGGCGCTGATCGCGAGGATCGAGGCGCACAGATACCCGCCGACGCAGAGGCCCACGACCAGGTAGAACGAGGACAGTCCGTTGAAGTCCTGCGAGGACGCGGGGGCCACGTCGACCACGCGCGCGGTACGCCCCTGGGCCCCCAGCACCTCGCCGGTGAGCGAATCCAGCGCGACCGCCAGGGTTCTGCCGCTGCCGGAGGCGACGAGAAGCGTGTCGGTGGTGCCGTCCGGGCGCACCACGAGCGCACCGTCGATGTCGCGGTTCTCGATCTGCTTCCGGGCCGCCGCCTCGTCGGGCAGGGCGCGCGGGTCCAGCGGCGAGCCGGGCAGCTCGTCCAGACGCTGCACCGTCTGCCCGGCCGCGGCCGGCGGGGCCACGACTCCGAAGGCGACGTCCTTGAGCCTGGGCTCGTGCAACGCGCCCACATAGGAGACAACGAACAGCAGTTGGAGGGCGACGACCCCGATCACGAGGAGTGTGGCCCGGGGGGTGACGGCGCTCTTCACCTCGGACAAGGTGCTCTGTTTCATGGTCTCCACGGTCCGGGACGACCGGAGGCCGCGCAGGCGGGAAGCACCCGAACGGCTGGTGCTCGCCCCTCGCACCCGGTGCGGCGTCCCCGCAATGCCCGAGGCTTGCGCTGCGCCGACCGGGTCGGCGGGCCGTCAGCCGGCCTGCGGAGAGGATCGAGGAAACCGACACCGATGAGCATCTCTCAGACGCTTTCGATCCCGCCGACGGAACTGCGGAGGGCACGTGCCGAGCGTGGCTGGGTGTCGTGTCCGGACCGGGGGCTTCCTCGCTCGGCATCCGTCGTCCGGTGAGGGTTCGGCCTCAGTTCAATTTCTGCTGCCAGTTCTCGGGCACGGCTCCGGCCGGTCCGGGAACGGGCTGGTCGGCCGGGTGGGAGGTGGGCGGGACAAGCTGCGGGCCCTCGTGGAACTGCCCGGTCTCGTTGTTGTAGAACCACTCCTCCCCGGGTTCGTAGCTGGTGATGAAGGGGTGGCCGGTCCTCCGGTAGTGCTTGGTGGCGTGTTGGGACGGGGAGGAGTCGCAGCAGCCGATGCTGCCGCAGGCGGCGCACCGTCGCAGGTGGAACCACCAGCCGGAGCCGTCCCCTGCCAGGCAGTCGGCGCAGCCGGGGCCACTCGGAGCGGCCTGCGGGTCGATACCGGGAATCGATGGGCCAGACATGGGGTGTCCCTTCCTGCTCGGGTGCTTTCCGGATGTGGTGCGCGTGACGTGGGGGCCGGTCAGTCGTTCCGGGCTGCGCCCGGCCGGAGGGAGCGCGGCGGGCCGGACCGGCTCCCGGGCGGCTGTACCTCAGCTGCGGTGCTCCGGATTGGACGCGTCGGAGCGGCAGCCGGCCTCCCATGCGGAGCGCTGGTTGCCGTGTGCGGGAATGCCTCCGGCACGTTTCAGGAGAGCGGCCAGGTGCATGAGGTTCCAGGCCGCGAAGGTGGTGTTCCGGTTGGTGAAGTCGTTCTCGGGTCCGCCGGATCCGGGATCGAGGTAGCTGGGTCCCGGACCTGCCTCGCCGATCCAGCCCGCGTCGGCCTGCGGGGGGATGGCGTAGCCGATGTGCTGGAGGCTGTAGAGAATGTTCATGGCGCAGTGCTTGAGGCCGTCCTCGTTGCCGGTGATGAGACAGCCGCCGACCCGCCCGTAGTAAGCGGACTGGCCCGCTTCGTTGAGTTCGGCCGAGTTGGAGTAGAGCCGCTCGATGACGTGCTTCATCACAGAGCTGTTGTCACCGAGCCAGATCGGTCCGCACAGCACCAGAATGTCGGCGGCCATCACTTCGGCGTACAGATCCGGCCAGGCATCGCTGGCGGCGCCGTGCTCGGTCATGTCGGGCTGGACGCCGACCGCCAGGTCCCGGTCGATGGGGCGGATCACCTGCGTGTGCACACCGGCCGACCGCATCACCGCGGTGCTGCGGTCGATCACTCCCTCGGTATTGCTCGTTTCCGGTGAGGGCTTGAGGGTGCAGTTGAGGTAGAGGGCGCGGAGATCGTCGTAGCGACGCGGAGCGGTGAACGGCACGACGGAGTTCCCTTCGCGATGGCTGATGACATGAGCTTGGAAGACCCGGACAGGAAGGGCCATCGCAGCGAGGCGAACGCGGTACGGGGCCCGCAGCCCCGCGGATGCGGCCCCGGGCTTCGGGCGCGAGAGTGGAGCCACGTGCCCCAGGCCATCCGGGCGGGGTCGGGCCACCGAAAGGCGCCTTCGATGGATCGGTTTCCCTCGCTGCCCAGGGAGTCCTGGGCCCCGACGAAGGAGACGCTGCACCGGTTTCTCCAGATCGTCGGAAAGGTACGGCTGGCTGTGAGCGTCCGGCGCAACCACTGGTGGAACGTTCCCTTCCACCTGACCGGGAACGGCATCACCACCCGGCCCTGCGGCCCGGTCGGCGACGGCATCGTGTTCACCGTCGACTTCGACTTCACCACCCACCGTCTCCTGATTCTGACCCTCGACGGGCGCCGGGTGTCGTTCCCCCTGACGGGCCTGTCGGTCGGCGACTTCTACCGGGAGTTCACCGGCGCGCTGGCCCATCTGGGCATCCGTGTGCTTCCGGAGGACCCGCACCCGTTCGACCTGCCCGACGCCGCCCGGCCATTCGCCGAGGATGACGAACACGCCGCCTATGATCCGGCCGCCGTGAACCGCTACTGGACGATCCTCACCCAGGTGATGCTGGTTCTGGAGAAGTACGCGGCCGGGTACTCGGGAAAGACGAGCCCTGTCCACCACTTCTGGCACACCTTCGACATCGCCGTTACCCGGTTCTCCGACCGGCACGTGGCCCAGGGGCTGTCCGTCGATCCCGTGACCCGTGAGGCGTATTCGCGTGAGGTGATCAGCAGCGGATTCTGGTTCGGCGACGAGCGGTCCTCTCCCGAACCCGCCTTCTACTCGTACACGGCACCGGAACCCGACGGGCTGGAGCGGCAGCCGCTGGAACCGGCCGCCGCACGGTGGACCCAGACCAACGGTTCCCACCTGGCCCTGCTCCCCTACGACGACGTGCGCACCGCGCCGGACGCGTCAGACTCGATCCTCCGGTTCTACGACACCGCGTACGCGGCCGGCGCACGCTTGGCGGGTTGGAACGAAGACCGGCTCTGCCCGGGAGGAATCACCGATCCCCAGGCCTCCGCCGCGACGCGTCCTCGGCCCAGGACGTGACCGGGAGCCGGCCCGCCACGGACGCGGCATCGACGATCGATGTGGATCCGCCCCAGAGGCAATATCGTGAACCGTGCCCACGGAAAGCACTGCCGCGCCCGGTTCGGGAATGCTCCTGCGCGATCCGGACCGCTGTCCGATCGAGGTCGGCCGACCACCGGCCTGCTCAGAGGTGTCTACGCCGATCCGCCTCCCGGGCAGCCGAACCGCACGGAGGACCCGCCACCGTGAGCAGGTCCACGACGAAGACGAGCGTCGAGCCCGCCGGGATCAGCGCGGAGGGTGACTGCTTGCCGTAGCCGAGGCGCGGGGGAACGATGATCTCGCGCCGGCCGCCGGCCCTCATGCCCCGTACCCCGCGGTCCCAGCCCTTGATGGCCCGGCCGCCGCCCACGGCGAACTTGAACGGCCGGTCCTCCTCCCAGGAGGAGTCGAACTCCCGCCCGGACGCGAACGCCACCCCGACGTAGTGAACGCGGACGACCCTGCCCGGCAGCGCCTCAAGGCCGTCTCCGACGACCAGGTCCCGGATCGTCAGCTCGGTGGGCGGCTCCCCCGCCGGAACCTCGACCACCGGTTTCGTCCGTTCACTCATCACGGTCTCCTCGCCCGCCTCCGGAGCCCGCCGGATCGGCCGGCCGGCCCCCTGGACCTTCCATGCGGCGGAGGATCACGTTACGTCGAGCAGCGCCCTGGCGTGCTCGTCGGGGAAGAGTCCGTCCCGGGCGACGTGGTCGCGCAGCTCCTGCTCGGTGAGCGGGTGGATGTTCCAGTACCGGCCCCAGTTGTCCCGGTAGTCCAGCGCCGGGTCGTGGCCGGGGAGCCCGTCCAGCGCCAACTGGGCGCCACGCATGACCTCGTGGAACGAGTGGTGGCCGGCCGACAGCGACATGGCGATCATCCCGGCCCGGATCAGCCCGAGGTCCAGGTCGATCCCCCACCGGTCCCGCATCCGGGCGGCGTGCACCAGGAAGCGGTAGGTCGACCCCGCGGTACCGGTCAGGACCAGGCCCCCCGTGTCCTCGGACGCCCCCTGGAGACCGGTGCTCATGGCGAGGTCGTACACGGAGGACGCGGGCATCCAGGTCAGGCCGAGGCCGTTCACGGCGAAGGGACGCTCGGCCCGGCTCAGCGGCGGGCGTACGTCGTCGGGGTCCGTCGGGACCGTGTGCTGCCGGGTGGCGCGGGCGAGCGCCTCCCGCTTCTCCGTCGCGGAGAGGGTTTCGTCCAGGTTCAGCCGGGCTGCCAGCCGCTCCAGTTCGGCGCGCCCCTCCGCCTGGCGGCGGCCCGGACGCTCCCGCTCGATCTCCGGGTTCGGGTCCTCCCTGCCGCCCAGCATCTCGGGCACCAGGTCGCTGGAGATGCCCTGGAACAGGAAGGTCACCAGCTCCCTCAGATGACCGGTCCGCAGCACCTGCTGAAGGGCGGGCCTGCTGGTCCCGACCGTGCCGGGCATGCTCGGGTTGTCACTGCCGAAGGTGGCCAGGGCGTGCGGGTACTGCTGCCGCGCCCGGTCCCACGCCGCCCGCGCCATCTTGCGGAACTCCTCCGTCACCGCCTCGTTCTCGGCCAGGTGTTCGGCGAGTCGCCGCTCGAAGGCCACGGACTCCTCGGCGTACCGGATGCGGGCCCGGACCCAGGCGGGCACCGGTGCGCCCCGATCGGGGCTGGGCGTCGCGGACCGGCGGCCGGGGCGGGACGGGTCCCGGTGGGAGGACGAGGCGGACGCGGCGGTGGCGGGGCGCGCGGTCGGGGTCCCGGGGGCCGGTTCCGTCCCGGTGGGGCGTGGCCTCTCCGGGACGGAACCGGCGGGCGGTTCGGTGCGGGGCGCCCCGGCGGGTGCGGGACGGCCGGATGCCGGGGGCGAGGGATGGCGGTGGTCGTCGATGTCCACGGTCACCACCCGGCCCCGGTCCGGGTCGGTGGCCCGACGGACCCGCTGGGCGTCCAGGGTGAGGGTGAAGTCGGCGAGCCGGACGTGCGGACCCGGGGAGCCGTCCTGGAAGGTCCTCAGCAGCCGGCTCAGCCGGTCCCCGAGCGCCCTGCCGACCGCCTCCGCCCGCTTCCGGCCGCTCGCCAGGGAGCGGTTGCCGCGGCCGGTGACGGTGACCGTGGGCAGGGGCAGGCCGTTGGCGTGGTTCCACAGGGCGGTACGGGCCAGGGAGAGGGCCAGGGCGTCCAGGTTCTCGTCCGCCTCCGGCGAGGGCGAGTGCTGCTGCTCGGCGAAGCGTACGGTCCGCCGGTCCGGGCGCAGGGCGTGGCCGTGCAGGGCGACCGTGGTGAGCGGATTGGAGACAGCCGGTGAACGGTCCGACAGCAGCGCCGCGTTGACCGCGTGGGCGGACTCGCCGGGACGCTTGCTGTAGGCGCGGAAGAACCACTGGTCCTGGTCGTCCGGGACCGGTGCGGCGGCGCGGACGGCGCCCCGGGCGCGGGCGCGGGCCTGCTCGACCTCGCGCTGCGCCAGGGCGTGTTCGGGGCGGTCCTCGGTGAAGTACCAGCGGACGTGCTCGGCCTCGTGGACGGCCGCCAGCGCCCGCGCCGCACGCGCGAAGCCCTCCAGGCGGCTGATCTCCGCCAGGGCCGCGCCGTCGCGGCGGGCGGTCGCGGCACGGTCTTCGACCTCCCTCGCCAGCCGGTTCAGCCGGTCCTCGTCGTAGCGGTCGAGGTTCTCGTCGACGACCTCGTCCAGCTGGTCCGCCGAAAGCGGTGTCCGGGAGTGGGTCTCGTTCTCCAGGGTGATCTGGTGGCTGCCGTCCTCGGCGGCCAGCACCACCTGTGCGAAGTGGTACGGGGCGTGCGGACCGACCGGGTCGCCGGGCTTGGCGTGGTTGTGGGTGAAGAGCTGCGCGCCGCCGTCGTTGGTGGTGCTGACCGACTGGATCAGATAGCCCTCGCCGACCTCCGCCCAGGCGTACTCGTTGATCCCGGCACGGGCGGCGGCCCGGGTCAGCGGCTCGCGGAGCGCGTTGTCCGGGGTGGGGCCGAGGGCCCGGCCGTACGCCTCGCCCGGGGTGGGCGCGCCCACCACTCCCCCGGTGAAGCGCGGATCCCGGCCCGCCTGCCGGGCCGCCCAGCCCGGACTGACGTCGGTGGCGGTACGGGTGCCGTCGGCGACCTCCGCGAGCGCCTGGGCCAGGTGGTGGGTGCCGGTGACCTCCCGGCCGTGCAGCCCGTTGACCGGGGCCGTGGCGACCGTACCGTCGGGGGTGCGGAAGGCGAGGTGGGACAGCGGCGCGGCATCCGTTCCGGCGACCATCCGGGCGAAGTCCCGGGTGAAGGCGTGTTCGGAGGCCCCGGAGGCGGTGAGGAACCGGGGCTCCACCCGGAGCAGCGGCTCGCCGGGCGTGCCGTCCTCCTGGGCGAGCACCACGCGCACCGAAGGATCGGCCGCCAGTCGCACCCCGGCTCCGGCGGCGGCCAGGCGGGCCGAGGAACGCTCGATCGCCGTGCGGGTGGCGTACACCTGGCGACCGCGCCCGGTGGTGTCGTTCCCGGCCGACAGCAGCGCGACCGTCCGGTCCTCGGAGATGTGCAGCGGCGGCCGGTCGGCGGCGCGGACGGCCCCCGGGCTCCGGTGGGGCAGGACCAGCGCGGACCCCTCCGGCGTCTCCCCGGTGCTGACCTCGCCGACCGTCCGGGGGCCGGGCTCGGTGAAGAGCACCCCGGTGCCGCCGTCGTCGACGACCTCGTAGTCGCGGGTGATCAGGGGGCGGGCACGCAGGGCGTCGACACGGCGTTCCCCCTGCAACAGGTCCGCCAGCCGGTCGAACTCCGCGTCACCGTCGCTCGTGGAACCGCTGTCGCTCCCGGCGTCGCTGTCGCTGTCGTCATCGCTGCTGAGGTCACGGGCGCCGGGCAGGCCGGGCTCGCGCGGCAGCGGAGGTGTCCTCCAGTCCGGCCCGGTCCCCCCGGTGCTCCGGTGCACCACGAGACGGGCGGCTCCGGTGGTGGGGTGGGTGGCCACTTCGGCCGGTGCCAGGGGGTACCAGACCGGGCGGGCCGTCGTACCGGCGACCAGGTCGGCGACCTGCGCGGCGAAGGCCGGGGGCAGGGCGAGGACGATGTCCGCGCCGCGCGGCCGCCGGGAGTCGTAGGAGATGATCCGGGCCATCTCCACGGGCTCGCGGACCACGAAGGTGCGCCACGGCGTGACGATCTCGACGCCGCCGCCCTCCGCCGCCCCGGCCACGAAGAGGTACGGATTCCGCCACGGCGCGTCCTGCCCGGCCACCCGGCCCGAACGCTCGACGAGGTAGGAGTCCGGGGCCGGCAGACCCCGGTCCGACCCGGTGAAGTCCCGCCCGGCCGGGGACCGTTCCGCCGGGATCCGGCCCACCGAGGCCCCTTCCGCCGAGGTCACCTGCGGCGTGCGCAGGAGGGTCTCCTCGGCGAGGGCGTCCCGGCGGGTCTCGATCTGACGGTCGATGAAGTACCCGGCGAGGTCGTCGGCGGTCGCCAGGTCGTCCGACGACGCTTCCAGTGCCAGCGCTCCCAGGTCGAGGACGTCCCTGTTGCTCACCCGGGCCCGGTCCGGCAGGTGCAGGACCTGCCGGACGAGGCCGGCCAGCCCGGCGCGGGTCGAACGCCCGCCCGCCGCCGTGTCGACGAGCGCGTACAGGGCCTCGGAGGTCTCCTGGAGCCGGGTGCGCGGGGCCCTGTTCCACTGCGGGCCGAACACCGCCGTCAGCCACTCGGGGTCGGCCCAGACGGGGGTGTCCTCCTCGTCGCGGGAATCGGAGTCACTGTCACTGTCACTGTCCCTGTCGGCATCGACATCGGCGTCGCTGTCGTCGTCGACGTCGTTGTCGCTCTCGCCGTCGGACGCGGTGTCGAGGCCGACGGTGTCCTGGGGCCGGGGCTGTCGCCGGGGCTCCGCGCCGGACAGCGTGCTGAGTTCGTACGCCTCCTCCTCCCCGGGCAGCCCCGGGGCGTCGCCGTCCGCGGGCGTTCTCGGTTTCGGCGCCGGGGCCGGGGTCCTCAGGAGCAGCGGCACGAAGTCCTTGCCGCGGCGGCGGAGCCGGAGGACCGGCGCGTCGGCGGAGGGCCCCGCGTAGGTGTGGGCGGTGCCGTTCTCCTCGATCAGGGTGACCGTGGCGCCGGTCGCCCGTGCCGCCCACTCGGCGACCGCGCGGTCGGCCTGAGGCCCCCAGGGGGCGTCGGCGAGGTGGCGGCGCAGCCGCCCGTCGAGAGCGTCCTGGCTCAGCGCGGGAGCGCCGTGCCGCTGCTTGGCGGGCGGTGGGGGCGAGAACAGCGCGTCGCGCTCGGCCCGTTCGCCGGGCAGGCCGTTCAGCCGCATCAGCTGTAGCGGCGAAGCCCCGGCGCGGGTCCGGAGCCGGGCCGCCGCCCGCGGTTCGCGGCCGGGCTGCTCAGCGGCGTGGCGCAGGGCCGTGGCGAGTGCGCCGAAGAAGCCGTTGCCCCGGCCCGCCGGGGTTCCCTGGGTGTAGGTGGAGCCGTCGGGTGCGGTGAGCAGGCCGTCGCGGTCCAGCCGGTAGCGCGGGCCGTCGGTGTCGGCGGGCGGCAGCCAGGGCGGGGTGGGGTGGCTGCGGCGGGGGGACGGCTGGGAGGTGGTCCCGGTGCCGCCCGAAGGAGTGACGGTGGCCGGCGGGGTCGGCAGCGCGACGGTGCGGGGCGGTGTCGTGCCCGGCGTCAGTGCGGCCGAGAAGAAGCCGTCGGCGGCGAAGAGCACCGGGCCGGAAGCCGCGTCGGCCGTCGCCGGGTCGGCGCCGTGCGGGAGGAACGTCTGCTGCCGCCCCTCCCCCGTCACCACCGTCACCGGGGTGCCCAGCACCCGGGCCGCGAGGGCGGGCAGCACGTCGGCGCCGCCGTGGTCGCCCGCCCGGCGCTCGGCCGCGGCCGGGTGGTGGCCGTCCGGGTCGGCCGTCGTGGGCTCGGCCGCGAACGGGCGGTACAGGGCGGCCGTGGCCAGCGCCACCCGCTGCGCCGGGCTCGGCCAGAAGGTCTGCGGAAGCCGGCCGAGCGCGTCGAACTCCGCCTGCTGGGCTGCCGTCAGCTCGACGCCCGCCGCATCCAGTTCGGCCTGCGTGAAGGTGTCCTCCGCGTCCAGCGCCAGACCGTCGAGCAGGTCCTCGTTGCCGTTGTCGGCCAGCGCCCAGGCCAGCCGGTCGCGCGCGGCGGCGACGGCCTCGGCGGTGACCGCCGGGTCGCCCGCGTCGGCCGCGAACCGGTCCGCGAGGTCCGCGCCCAGCAGGAGCGGCAGTCCGCCCCGGTCCCGGGCCGTCGCGAGCAGCGCGTGGAAGAACGAGGCCCCGTCGTGCGGTACTTCGTGCACCTGGTGGACCGTCAGCCCGTCGGGCGAGGTGAGGGTACGCGGCGCGGAGCCGGCGGCGTCGGTGACCGTGTACGGCTTCGGCGCCTCGGAGCGCCAGTCGGGCACGGTGTACTCCTGCGGCGCGTCCTTCACCGGCACCGAGGCCGAACCCTGGTGGTGAGCGGTGAGGCGGGCCGCGGCGAGGTGGAGGCGGTGGTGGTCCCGCGCGGCGGCGTCCAGGTGCTGCCGTCCGCGGCGCACGTCCTCGCGGGCCGCCTGCCAGGCGGTGACGGCCGGGGAGCCGGCGACGGCCCGCGGCAGGACCGTGGCCCGGTCGTCGTCCCCGAGCGCGGCACGCTCCTCGGGGCTCAGGCCGAGCCAGGCCTCCCGGGTCTTCGCGCGGGCGTCGTAGTAGTTCTTCTCGGCGGTGGCGAGGTCGGCGGCCGCCCTGGCCTGGTCGTCCCAGGCGGTGCGGACCTCGTCCGGGAAGGTGGTGTCGTCCAGCAGGCCGTGGTCGCGGGCGATGTCCTCGCGGAGCCAGACCAGGACGGTGGTCTCCGCCTCGACGGCGCGCGGCCCCCTCCTGGGCTTGCCGAGGGCCTGCATCGGGCGGCTGTCGGTGACCCGGTGGTCCACCTCGGCCACCGAGAGCCAGCTGACGGGGACCGCGAAGAGCATGCTGCGGTCGGTGACGACCTTGAGGTGCGTGCCGAGGGTGGTGTCGGTGGCGCTCCTCAGCGCGGTCGCGTCGTTGGCACCGCCGACCGGGACCGTGGCACCGGGGTTGGTCACGCCCGCGTTGCTGGTGCCCGCCAGCGGGGACGTGCCGACGGCGCCTTCGACGTTGTCGGTGATGCCCGCGTCCAGCGCGTCGCCGGTCTTGCGCCGCTGCATGGCCTCCATGCGCGGCTTGTTCTCGACGGCCAGCAGCCGGGCGCCGCCGCGGTGCATCTTGGCGTAGAGGCGCGAGTCGGCGGTGTGGGACTGGCCGAGCAGGCGCGCGGAGGACTGGGTGGGCAGGGCGGTGCCGTCGGGCCCGAGAGCCTCGCGGAAGCCCGCGGTCAGACCGACCTGGGAGGTGGCCTCCTGCTGGGCCTGGGCGGGCGCGGTGCCGAGGCCGGTGAGCGGGGTGTGGCGGGCCATCCGTACGCGCTCGGCGAGCGTGGCGTCCGTGTGCCGCTTTCCGAGGTCCGTGTCACCGGGGAAGCCGTCGGCGCGGGCGGTGGCGAGGGTCAGGGCGTCCTGCACGTTGGCCGAACCGAGAACGTCCACGGCGAGGATGCCCGAGCCGATCACATCGTCGAAGGGCAGGATGCCGGGGTCCTTCCCGCCGCTCTCCCCTCCCGTGGTCCGCCACTGGGCGATGGACTCCGGCAGGGCCTGATGAGCCGTCAGCATGGTCACCGCGCGCGGGGGTTCCGGCACGTCCTGCTCGGTGAGCGCGCCGTCGGCGCCGTCGCCGACCGGGGTGAGCAGGTTCGCCGGGAGGATCTCGTTGAGGCTGCCGACGGGGGCGGTGGCGGTGGGCCCGAGCGGCTTGCCGGACGCGTCGACCAGCGTGGCCGTGAGGGTGTACGTGGTCACGATCTCGGCGTGCGCCTGGGTGGTGGCGATGTTGGGCATCGCGGTGCTGCCGACCGCCTCGGCCACCCTGCTCGACCGCTGCTTGGCCGCCGTTCCCTGGAGCGCCGGGTTGGCGGCCAGCGCCCCGCCGTCCGCCGCGCGTTGGCCGGCGCTGAGGGTCGCGTCGGCGCCGCGGTCCTGGGACCGGCCGTCGACGTCGTCGCGGGCGGTGGTGCGGTAGTCCTCCAGCTCGAAGCCCGTCCGGAGCCGTCGGACGGTCGTGGTGACGGGCGTCAGAGTCACCTTCAGCTGCCCGGGGCTGCCGCCGACCGGCAGGTGGTGCGGGCTGGACCAGGTGCGGTAGCGGACCGGCAGGGCCATCCCGTCGGTGGTCAGCTCGTGCACGTGGGAGCGGAGGAAGTCCGGCGAGAGGCGCTGGAGCACCTGCTCCCGGTCGTGCGAGGGCACCCCCATCCGCTCCAGCTGCCCCATCAGGGGCTGCGCGGCCCGGCTCGCGTCCAGCCGGCCGCCGGGGTGGGTGGGGAAGTGCCGGCGGCGGAGGAAGGGGGGCAGCCGGTAGCCGCCGCCGAGGTTGTCCGGTGTGCCGGTCCCGAGGCCGTCCGGGGCGAGCCCGGCCTCGATCGCGTCCTGCATCGGCAGGTGGAACATCACCGCGTCGCGGACGCGCTGGAACGCGGCGGCGGCCCCGCGCGGGGAGAGGCCGCGCCCGAGGCGGCCGGAGATCCGCCCGGCGGCGGCGCTGATCCGGCCCCCGGCGCGGGTGCCGGCCGCCCCCATCGCGGCGGTCCACCGGTCGCGCACGGCCACCGTCTCGACGGCGTCGGCGACCACCAGATACATCCGGCCGGCGTAGCTGAGGGTGGTGTTGCGGCCCCGGGTGAGGGTCTGGGCGACGCTGCGCTCCTTGCCCCAGGCGTACTGGAGCGCGGACGAGTACGTCCCCACCAGCGCCTGCCGGCCGGGCGCCTGCTGCACCCGCGTGACGGCGCCCTGGAGTCCCAGGGTGGTCCGGGAACCGCTGCCGGAGGCGCCGGCGACGCGGTGTTCGTTGCCGATCGTGGCTTCGAGGCTGCCGGGCTTCGGGTCGCTCCTGACGCGGAAGTTCTCCAGCTCGCCCCGCACCGCCGCCTTGAGGTAGTGCGTCGCGAAGGGGCCCGCCCCGGTGAGCCCGGTGATCCGGGAGCCGAACGGGCCGAGGTACTGGCCGAGTTGTCCGGCGACGCCGAGGTTGGCCATGGCCCGGCGCAGGGCGGTGCGGATCGGGGCGCCGGGCGCGCTGACGTGCCAGGAGGTTCCGGTGGCGCGGTCGGCGGTGTCCTGGACGAGCCGCTGGCGCTGCTCTCCGCCCTCCGCGCTGAGGACGACGTGCGGGGCGCTGAGCAGCGTGGTCACGAGCTGCCGGTCGGAGGAGGACGTGCGGGGCAGGGGCCGTGCGCCGTCGAGGAGTTGGTCCGCCTCGGTGGTGGAGAGGGGACGCGGTACGGGGGTGGGTGCGGGGGCCGGTGCGGGACCGGTGGCGGGAGGGTCGGCGGGGGCGTGGCGCTCGGAGCCGTGGGCGGCGGGGACGGCCAGCTCGACCCGGCCCACCGTCTCGGTCCCGCGGGCGAACAGCGGGCGCTCCCCGACCTTGCTGACGAAGACGCCCGCGCCCAGCAGCCCGAGCGAGACGAGCCGGGTCCAGCCGCGCGGGCGGCGGTGCCCCTCGAAGGTGGCGCCCAGTTCCACCCGGTAGCTGTAGAGATCGGCTCCGCTCTGGAAGGCCAGCTGGTCGTGGGCGACCGCGACGGTGTTCCTGGTGGCCCGGGTCCGCGTCTTCGCGTGGCGGGCGCCCAGGGCGATGTTGCCCGTCCGGCGCGGCAGCCCGGTGCCGGGGTCCCTGTCGTGGTCACGCGGCGAGATGCCCAGTTCGACCCCACCGGAGAGGGTCGTGGCCTCCTGCTGCCCCTGCCCGGAGATCTCCGTGCCGATGACGGCGTTGCGCAGCGAGCGTTCGCTCAGGGTGGTCTCGAACCGCCGGTCGGTGAGGCGGGCGCGCAGGATGAGGGTGTGGTGGCCCCGGCGGACCTTGCCGTCCTCGGTGAGGGTGACCGGCACCCCGGTGGTCGTGAGGTCGTCGAGGCTCTGCGCGAAGGTGGGCCGGTTCAGCGCCTCGCGCACCTGGCGCTCGTTGTGCAGGGCGGTCCGGGTGCGCCCGTCGCCGTACCAGAGCTTGGCCAGGTGGGGGTGGCGCAGCATCAGCGGCGGGACGAAGAGCGACGGGTAGGCGCGGTGCAAGGTGTCCAGGACCGTGTCGGTGAAGGCCTTGAGGGGGTCCTGGGGTGCGGGCGCGGGCGTGGCCGTCGCCGTGGCGGCCGGTGCGGGAGCGGTCGTCCCCGGGGCGGGCACAGGCGTGATGGGTGCGGGAGCGGTCCCCGGGGCGGGTGTCGCCGTCGGGGGCGGCGGGGCGGCCGTCGTCGTGGCGGCCGGGACCGGGGGCCGCCGGTCCGGTACGAAGCCCTCGGCGCGGACCTGGCCGCCCAGGTGCACCGGGTCCTGGCGGGTGAGGTACCACGGCACCGGCGGCTCGGCGTCCGGGTTCGGGCCGGTCGCCCCGGGCGTACGGCTGTCCCAGCCGGCGAGGCGGCGCGCGTCCTGGGTGGAGTACCAGTCGAGGCTGACCACCCGGACCGGGCGGGCGGCGGAAGCCGGCTCGCCGGCCTTGCGCACCATCAGGGTGCGCTCCACGCGGTAGAGCGCCACGGGGTGGTTGCGCACGCGGCCGGTCACCTTGCGGGCGGCGTCGGTGCCGAGGTGGTGGGCCCGGCCCGCGCTGAGATCGGCGCGGACCAGGGGGCCGCCCTGGATGCGTACGTCGGTCTCCGGGCCGATGAGCGTGTAGCTCGGTCCGGCGGTGATCTGGACGCCGAGGCGGGTGTCGCGGACGTGGGAGCGCTGGTTCTGATAGGTGGTCTGGGCGAGGTCGCGGACCTCGGCCTTGACCGACTCCGTGACCAGGGTCGCCCGGTGCGGGATGGAGCGTTCGACGACCAGATGGCCCAGCGGGTGCTGTCCGCTGCCCCGGGTGAGCTCGGGCCCGCTGACCGGTCCGGCGAGTCTCCCGAAGAGGCCGAGCAGCCGCCCGGGACGTACGTACGAGATCAGTGTGCGGTGGGCCGAACTGCCGGGCCGCGCACCGGAGACGTCGATCGCCACGTCCTCCGGCGGGTCCGTGAGGTGGAGGGCGGTGGTGTCGGCGATCCGCGGCTCGGCCCCGTCCGGGAAGGTGAGCGTCTCCGGGGCGCGCTTCGGCCCCCGGAAGGGCACGGTGAGGTCGTCGGGCAGCCGCCAGCTCAGCCCGTCCCGCATGGCGAAGGCGGCGGAGTGCACCTGGCTGCGCTGCCAGCGGGGGGAGGCGGGTGCCGTGCCCGGACCGGGGGGCGTCGGCGCGGACGGCCTCGGCGCCTCGGTGACCCGCTCGACCCGCACCCGGTAGTGGACGTCGTCCAGGTGCAGATGGGACCCCTCGACGGCCCGGTACTCGCTCTGGTGGTACGCCTGGGTGCCCTGGGTGTAGTCGGTCCTGCGGGTCCAGCCCAGCGAGACGCCCATCTTGACCAGCCAGTTGAGCGGCGGGCCCATGCCCAGCGCCGCGGCGACCCGGCGGCCGGTGCCGACGCTGCGTCCGCCGCCCGTACCCGTCTGGCCGCGCCGCATGGTGTCCAGCCGGACGGTGGCGCCGCCGACCTCGGAGAACCGCTCCCAGCGGTGGTACGGAACGGCCTCGACGATCAGCTCGTGGCCGACCCCGGACTTCTCCCGGCCCACGAAGCGGGCGCCGCGCGGGGCGGTGAACGCACCGGGCTGGTCCTTCAGCAGCCGGAGCAGCTCCGCCTCGTCGAACCGGGCACGGAGCCTCTCGGGCAGCCGGCCGAAGACCTCCTTCGCGACCTGCTCGGGCGAGCGCAGGGTGAGGACGCCCGGGCCGTTCAGGAGCCCCGCCCTCGGCGGCCCGCCGGCGGTGCGCGCGCCCGGCCCGGTGGAGCCGTCGTCCGGATCGGCGTCCGGGCTGATGAGGACGGTGGGCAGGCGGCTGCCGTCGTCGAAGGTGACCGAGCGCGGGGCGTGGCCCGGCGGCGGGGCGTCCTCGCCGGTCAGCAGCCGGGCCGGGCGGTGCCGCTCCAGCTGGGTCTCCAGCGGGACGGGATCGCCACGGTCCGGCCCGGCGGGGGCGTCCAGGTCGGTGACGCCGCCCATGGCCCGCAGCCACGCGCCGAAAACGTCCGGGCCGGGCGGGGTTCCGTTGGCCGGGGCGGGGGCGGGGGTGGTCACGGGTGCGGGCGTGGGCAGTGCGGCGGCCGGGACCAGGGCGTCGTAGTGGTCAAGGCCGTTGTAGGCGACGTGCAGGGTGCCGCTGCGGCCGCCCGGGTTGAGCGGGGTGACGGAGGTGCCGGTGGGGGCCGTCCCGTCGGGCCGGACCAGCCGCAGCTCGATGTCGAGGGTGTGCGCCAGCGCGAGCGGGAGCGCGTCGGCGAAGGGCGAGGACCACAGGCCGGGGAGTTCGGCCGCCGCGAGGATCAGCCCGTCGGTGCCGAGCCGGCGTGCGTCGGCGGGTGTGGGCGCCACGTCGGCGAGGTGGGGGTAGCCGCTGTCCTTCAGGATCTGCCGCCACCGGCGGCCGTCGCCGTTCTCGACGACCGCCTGCTCGATCCGGTCCCAGCGCTGCCCGATCCGGTCCCGCGCCTCCGCGTCACGTACCCCGGCCAGGGCGGTCATCCGCAGGTCGTCGACGACCGCGAGCACCGGGTCGGGAGTGGCCTCGACGTCCGGGGCGAGCAGTTCGGAGCCGGTGAGCCGGTCGCGGAGCAGGCCGCGGAGTCCGGCGACGTTCCGCGCGGCCCACGGGGGCGGAACGGGGTGACTGCGCGCGGTGTCGAGGAGCGAGCGGAAGAGGCAGTCGCCGTCGCCCCGGGCGGGCATCCGGCGGAAGGCCTGCCCGTCCGCGTGGACGGTGTCCGTGAGGCCGGGTGTCCTGGTGTCCTCACTGGACAGGTGCAGGTCCTCGGCGATGCTCTCGGGGCGCGAGGGCGGCGGTGGGGCCGGGCGTGGTTCGGGGTGGACGAGAACGGCGTGGTCGTTGCCGGGGCTGAAGCGGAGCAGGGGTTCGCCGGACGCACCCGTGTGGGAGCTGACGATCTTGTCGAAGACCGACTTGTCGAAGGCCGTCGGCGGGTTCCAGAACATGTGCGCGCCGTGCGCCACGGCCATGTCCTTGGCCCGCATCTCGTCGATCAGCGCGTCATGGTCGACGGGAGAGATCCGGGAACCGTCCGGCGAGGAGACGTCGAACAGGTCGTGGTCGCCGGTGATCGGACGGCGGCCGCCCGCGTCGTCGAAACCGAAGACGATCCCCTGGTGCACGGTGAACGTGCCGTCTGCCTCGTACTGGGCCATCTTCCCGGCCAGCTCGTGGAATTCCGTGGACCGCTGGTTGAACCGCGAGACCACCCGGTCCCACGCGTCCGCCGGAACCGAACCCCGGTCCGGCGGCACCGGCCGGAAGTAGCCGACCAGGCCGATGGTCGCGGGATCGGCGCCCAGCAGGACGTCGACCTCGTTGACCGTCTTCGCCTTGATGTCCTGCGGCTTGGGCATCGCCCCCGCGTCCAGCCACTTCGGCGCCGAAGGATTCGTCGGCCGCACGTCCACGACCACGTTCCGCTCCCGCGCCACATCACGGAACTTGGTGAAGTTCTTCTCCGGAATGCCGTACGTGTGCCGGGCCGTGTAGGAGTCGACCTGTCCCGGCTTGAGCTTCTGCGTCCAGGCGAGGACGGCGTGGTCGCTGTCGGGGGTGAAGCGGAGCAGCGGTTCGCCGGAGGGACCCTGGTGGGAGCTGACGATCTTGTCGAAGACCGACTTGTCGAACGCGGTCGGCGGGTTCCAGAACATGTGCGCGCCGTGCACGACGGCCATGTCCTTGGCCCGCATCTCGTCGATCAGCGCGTCGTGGTCGGGATGCGGGAGCCGCGAGCCGTCGGGGGACGACACGTCGAACACATCGTGGTCGCCGGTGACAGGGCGCCGGTCACCGGCGTCGTCGACACCGTGGACGATGCCGTCCTGGACGACGAAGCGGCCTTCGGCCTCGTACTGGGCCATCTTCCCGGCCAGTTCGCGGAATTCCGTGGACCGCTGGTTGAACCGCGAGAGGACCCGGTCCCGGGCACCGTGCGGAACGGAGTCCTCGGGGGGCAGCACCGGCTGGAAATAGCCCACCAGGCCGATGGTCGCGGGATCGGCGCCCAGCAGGACGTCGACCTCGTTGACCGTCTTCGCCTTGATGTCCTGCGGCTTGGGCATCGCCCCCGCGTCCAGCCACTTCGGCGCCGAAGGATTCGTCGGCCGCACGTCCACGACCACGTTCCGCTCCCGCGCCAGGTCACGGAACTTGTCGAAGTTCTTCTCCGGAATGCCGTACGTGTGCCGGGCCGTGTAGGCGTTGACGGTGGTGGAGTTCACCGGGAGCGCGGGCGTTGACGGGCCGGCTCCGGGGCCCGGCGCGTCCTGCGGGCCGGTCGGAGTCGCGAGCTCCGGGTGGTGCAGGCGGCGGGCCAGCTCGGCGGTGTCGGCGGGGCCGAGGCCCAGTTCGGACAGCGGCAGCGGGGCGTTCGACAGGGACCAGGTGATCTGCGCGGAGCGTGCGTAGGAGAGGCCGAGCACATCCGACTGCGCGACCAGGGTGTCCGGGGGCAGTTCGGGCGGCGGGGGTGGCAGCAGCGCGTCGAGCGTGGTCTCGGGAGCGGCGCCGGCCCGCAGTGCGGCGGCGGCTTCCAGGAACGCGGTGTACTGCTCCGGCGTGGGGCCGGTGGACGGGTCGACGTTGGTGCCGTTGGTGGCGGTGTGCCAGTCGGTGACCATCCGGTCGAGCAGGTCCGGGGTCATCCGGCCGTCGCCGTACCGGGCGGCGGTGCCCGGGTCGCGCCAGCGCAGACCGTCCACGTAGGCGAGGGCCGCCAGCAACTCCCGGCTTCCGGAACGCTGTTCGGCGCCCGGTCCGATCACCTCGCGCAGGGTGCGGATCTGCTGGAGGGTACGCGCCCGGGCGAAGGCGTCGGCCGGGTCCGGGCCCGCGTGCAGTCCGGCGTCCCGCGCCAGGCCGTCCAGGTCCGCCCCGGTGGGCTCCGGGGTGAACAGCCGCCACCGGCCGGGCCCGTCGGGACCCTCGCCGAGAACCGCGCGGACGTTGCCGTCCCGGTCCTTCGCGGTACCCGCCTCGGTGGTCGGCGCGTACACCGGGCGTCCGGTCCGGTTCGCCACGTGCTGGGCGACCGGCAGTCCCGCGATCTTCGGCTGCTGCCCGGTCTCGCACGAGAACAGCACCAGCGGGCGGCCCTGGTCCCCTTCCTGCGCCCAGGACTTGAGGAGCTCGCCGAGCTGTACGCCGCTGACCTTGACGGTGGGATGGGCGGCGTTGTCCGTGCCGAGGGTGACGGTACGGGGCGTGCCGTGGCCCACGAAGTAGTCGGCGCCCCGCTCGGTGCCGGAGCCGGGGAGCGCGGCGGGCGGGCCGGTGAAGACGGTCCGGGGAGCGGGCGGCGCCTCCGGGGTCCCGGGCGGCGGGGGCCCGGCCGAGGTGGTGCGCACCCCGCGGAAGCTGTCCTGGCCGAGCAGCGCCTCACGGCCCGCGCTGCGCGCCGTACCGTCCTCGGCCGGGCTCTGCGAGATGGTCACCGTCCGTACGGCCACGCCGGGTTGCGGAGCTGCCGCGGTCTGCGGCACGAAGCGCCGGATCTCGCTGAAGGGCACCGTCTTCCGGTCGAGCGTGGTCGGAGTCGCTGCCGTCGCCGTCGGACCGGGGCGTCACCCGTGTCCATGACGCTGTCCCGCCGCGACTCCAGGTTCACGTCGGCGGCGGTCTCGCCCTGCGGCGGGCGCGGCCTTCCGGTGTCCAGCGCGCCGTTGCGGATCAGGGAGTCGACCATCTGCGGTACGGAGTGGCCGCCCTGGAACAGGCTGTACATGGTGTCGGGCACGACGGGGCGCAGGCCCTGCTCCAGCAGCAGTTTCGGCAGCAGGATCTGCACGTTGGACCGGAGGTTGCCGTCCTGGAACGGGTGGACGACGTGCAGCGCCCGGATGGTGCGGACGATCGAGGCGAGCTTGGCCGTGTCGTCGGCGTCGGGATCGGACACCCGGACGTAGTGCTGCCGGAACAGCGTGTCGACGAGGCCGGGTGCCGCGTTCTTGCCGTAGTTGGTCGCCAGTGACGGGTTGTTGTGCATGAACCGGGTCAGGATGGTGACCGGCCGGGGCTTGGGCAGGGGCGTGGACCAGTCGCGGCTGGTCGTGTCGTAGACCAGCAGCTGGTCGCCGATGCGCTCGTCGAAGATGTCGTCGGCGAGCGTCTCCCCTCGCAGCGGGAACTGCGTGGCACCGCCGCCGGACCAGCCGATCGTGCGGCCGAGGTGGCCGGTGGCCAGCCCGTGCATGGTCCGGTACGAGGTCGAATCCATGGGTGTGGCGACGGTGCCGGGGTCGCCGAGGAACTCCCGGTACGCCGACACCATGCCCTGCTGGAACCCCGGCGAACGGTCGTGGTCGTAGTAGGAACCGGGGTCGTCCGGGAAGGCTTCGAGCGCCGCCTGGTGGTTCTTGGGGTCGATGTAGAAGGTCCACCACCGGTCCTCGGGCAGGAAGTCCCGGAGCGTCTGCCGGGGTCGGTCCTGTGCCGGGTCCGCGGGGCGGACGGTGATCTGTCCGGGCGGGGGCGTCGTGTCCGTGTCTCCGCGGCCCGACTCCAGGTGCAGGCCGGTGGCCTCCTCGGTCCAGGGGCGGGCGTCGGCGGCGAGCTTGGAGGCGGCCGGTGTCCCGGTGGGGGTGGGCAAGGGGGCCGGGGAGGCCGCGGTGACGGTCGGCCTGATGTCCGGGGCGGCCCCGGGGGCGGCGGCGGGGTCGAGCGGAGCCTTGACGTCCGGGCCGTGCGGGGAGCTGGTGGTGGAGATCGACGTCGGCTTGGCGTCCGGGACCGCCGGATCGCCGGTGGAGGGAGGCGGCCCGCCCGACACGACCTTCACGGTGGACGGGTCGATGTCGTGCTGCCCGGACTCGGTGCGGGGAGGCGTGGCCGCGGTGTCGGAGTCGGCCGGACCGGGCTCGGTGGACGTCTCCGGCGTCTCCTGCGTCCCCGGGGTCCGCTCACCCGGCGGGGCCTCGGCGGTGCCGGTGTCGCCGGTCGGGCCGCCCTGCGCGGGGGAACGCTGCGGCGAGGGCGAAGACGCGGGGCCCGGGTTGGCCGACGCTGCGGACGGAGCGGTGGGCGGGGCGACGGGCGGTGGAGCGGCGGGCGGGGCGACGGGCGGTGGAGCGGTGGCCGTGGCGGGCGGCACGCCCAGGGCGTCGGCGAGCGGCAGCAGCACGTTCGCGCCCGGGAACGCCGTGTTCGCGCCGCCGTTGGGCGTCCCGGCGGCCCCGGCCCGGCGAGCGGGCGGGCCTCCACCGGCGCGCCGGGGCCCTCCCGGGTCAGCTCGACCGCCTCGCGTACCGGCTGACCTGGCATGTCGGAGCCGGTCGGGGGGCCGAGCACCACGGCCCGGTCCACCCCGGCGCCGTCCAGCAGCTCGGCCGCTTCCGGCGATGCGGCGAGCGGCGGCGGCCCCTCGGAGACGACGACGGTCAGCGGCGGCGCACCGGCGCCGAGTGCGGGCGGCGCCCCCGGACGCTCCCCTTCACCGGGCATACCGGTATCAGTCCCGGTGGCACTGGGCTCCGGCGAGCGTTCCGGGCTCTCCGCCCCGCCGGACGTGCCGGTCCGGGGGCCGGGCGCGACCCTCGGCCCCTCCCCCACGACCGGTGCGTCCACCGTCACCGGCGTGCCGAAGCTCTCCAGGGCCCGCCGCACCTCGTCGGTGTCCACCTGGCCGGCCGGGCTGTTCCCGCCGGGCACCACCCGTACCTCGGGCGACTGCGACAGCCCCGCGTGCACCGCGTCGCGTACGCCGATCTCGGCGGGACCCGGCGGCTGGGCGCCCCGGAGGGCGGCGAGGTCCCGCAGCGCCTGCTCCCGGACCTCGGCGGGGCCCTGGTGGACCTGCTGCCACAGCGCGTTCTCGGCGGCCGTCACCGGCAGGGGGCCGGGCGTGTACGGCGGCGGGTCGGCCGGGACGTAGGGCGGCGGGGCGTCCTGCGACACGTACGGCGGCGGTGACGGGCTGCCGGCGAAGCCGCCTTCGCTCGTGGTCTGCTGAACGGCCGGCGGTGGTGAGGAGAGAGCGGGTCCGGGGCCGTCGCCGCCGGTGGTGTCCGTGCGGGAGGGGCCCTCCGCACGGTCGGAGCCGCCCGGTTCCGAGCCGCTGCCGCCGGAAACGGTCGGTGGCGGCTGGTTGCGCAGCTTGTCGATGGCGTGGCGGAGTTCGGCACTGCTGTTCAGTGCGGTGCTCATGAGCGAGGACTCGACCCGGCTGCTGATGCCCGCGCCGAGGAAGGTGGTCCAGCTGGAGGACCAGTCGCCTTCGAAGGCCCCCTTGATCAGGATTTCCGCGACGACCTCGCCCGCGCCTGCGGCGATGAAGTCCGCCGTCCCCTTCAGGCCGTAGTGTGCGGCCAGCGCCCCGGGCCGGTCGAGGTTCAGGCGCAGGATCTGGCTGTTGCGCCACAGTTCGGGATTATTCCGGAAGGAGAGCGGGCCGTCCCGGAAGGTGACGGGGACCGGACTGGGCGAGGGGGTGGGGCCGTTGCCGTACGGGTCCGGGTCGGGGCGGTCCTTCGGGGGATCGGGAAGGCCGGGATCGGGCTTGGGGCTGGGGGTCGGGCCGTTGGTCCTGATGTCGACGTTCGGGGTGTCCCGCCCGTTGGGGTTCTTGAAGTCGAGGTCAGGGCCTCCCTTGAGGAAGTTGCCGTCGAAGCTGCGGACGATGTCCTTGGCGAACTTCTCGAAGACGCTGGTGAAGAGCCCCGCCGCCGCGCCGAACGCGGCGGCCTTGCCGATGTCGCCCCAGTCGATGGAGTCGGGGCGGCGGCCGTCCGGGGCGAAGTTCATCATCGCGAGCCGGACCGCGAAGGTGGTGAAGGCCTCGGCGAACGCCTCGGTCAGGGAGGGCGCCAGATGCAGTCGCTGGAGGAGGTGGCTGAGGGTGGTGAGGATGAAGAACCGGCTGCGCAGCTTGGCCATCATGATCTGGCTGGCCGAGGCGCCCCCGGTGAAGAAGGACATGGCCAGGTAGATGGCGATCTCGATGAGCAGCCGGATGACCTCGGCGATGACCTGCCACTTCGATTCCATGATGTCCATGGAGGTCTTGCGGCGGCCCTCGGCGATCCTGTCGAGCTGTCCGGAGAACTCGCGCAGGTAGTTCTTGCCGTCGTCGTCGATGAGCATGCCCATCGCCTTGGCGTACGACGAGGCGAGCTCGTCCGGCATGGACGCACCGATGTCGTGGATCGACTTGTCGATGAGCGAGGACAGCCGCTCCAGCTTGCGCCCGAGGCCGGAGTAGGGCCGGCGGCTCTCGAAGGCGAGGTCCTCGTCGGCGTCCATGAGCTTCTCCCCGGTGAGGATGAAGATCATGGCGTTGACCTCGGGCGATACCTGGATGCTCACCGACGGCCGCCCCGGGGTCCGTGCGGGCAGGACTCGGCGGCCGCTCCCGGTCGGGTACGGGAGCGGCCCGCGGTGCGGAGGTCAGCGCCGGCCATGCCCGCCCGGGCCGTCGAATCCATCGGCTTCGAGGCGGCTGTTGCCGTGCTCGATCTCGTCGAGGTTGCGGTCGCGGGTGTCCTTCATCATCCGGACGTTGCCGACCGTGGCGTCCGTGATGCCCACCAGCGCGTCCCGGATGGAGAGCATGGTGTCCTTCGTGGTCTGCCGCTCCTTCTGCTCCTGCGGCCTGGCCTTCTCGGAGAACTCACTGTTGGTGCCGGGCCAGCCGACCGTGGGCGCCAGTTCGTCGAGGAACTCCTCGGTCATGGTCCGGGTGAGCGTCCCGATCTCCTCCAACTGCCGCGCCAGGGCCTCGATGCGCTCCGGGTCGACGTAGTAGCGCTGTCCCATCCCGGTCAGTCCTCTCCCTCGTCGCCGAGCGCGTCCCGCCAGCCGGGGGCCGCCGGGCCGCCGCGCGAGGTGTCCTCGCCGCCGTCCCGCAGGACCTCGGGGCCGAAGATGCGCTCCCAGTCCAGCTCGAACCCTTTCAACTCCGGCACGTCGGCGCTGGGTTCCGTGAAGGGGGCCATCGCCTTCATCACATGGCGGTTCATCTTCAGCCGGGCCGCGCTCGACGCTTCCAGGACGCTGGCGGCCAGCTCCTGCGGGGACATGTCGCGGTACTTGTTCTCCAGGAACTCGATCCCGGTCAGCTCGCCCTGCGGGCCCGCGGTGGCCCGTACGGCCCGGTCGGAGGAGAGCACGGAGAAGGACGCCGAGCGCAGTTCGCGCTCGGTGCGCGCCACCGCCTCCTGGGCGGCCTGCAGTTCGGCCATGGCCTTCTCCAGGCGCTTCTCCAGTGGTTCCGTCACGCGCGCGTCCCTCGTTCCGTCCTGGTGGTCTTCTCGTCGGCCGTACGCATGACCGTACGTTCTCCTCGTGGGGACCGGATCTCCGGCCCCGTCCGTCGTGACCGGCCGGACGTCATCTGCCGATCACGGCCGGGGTGCCGCCCTCCTCGGTGCCCCAGACGTCCGCGTCCTCCTCCAGGTAGTCGGCGGACGTCATGGGCCTGCGCCCCTGCTCCTGCTCCTCCTGAGGGGAGTCGCCGCCGGTGGTGGCCACCCGGGAGGCCGGGGTGAGGAAGGTGTCGCTGTCCTCCTGGCGGTTCCAGGGGCTGCGCCTGCGGCGGTTGCGGCGTTCGCTCTCCTCCGCCGCGTCGACCAGGACCGCGCGCACGCGCTCTCCGTTGCCCTTCTCGCCGCCCGCGCCCATGCCGCCCATGCCGCCGCCCATCGGCATGCCGGGGGTGCCGGGCGTGCCCGGGGCGCCGGGGGCGCCCGGGCCGCCGCCGGTGCCGGGGGGCGTCGCGTTGTTCGTGGCGCTGTCGGAGAGCGGGGCGACCTGGCCGAGCGTCTGCGACGCCGGGAGGTCGGTTCCGGGGAGCTCTCCGCCGGAACCGCCCGCTCCCGCCCGGGCGCTCAGACCCAGTTCCGAGAGGGGGACGTCCCGGGTGGTGGTCCCGTCGCCTCCACCGCCGCCGCTGCCGCCGGCGAGGTCCTTGAGCCCGTCGAGATCGAGATCCCGGTTCTCGTTCACGCCGTCCAGGCCCCGGTCCCCGTTGAGGTCACCGAGGTTGCCGAGGTCGCGGTCCTGGCCGAGGTCCCTCAGGTCGTCCAGGAAGTCCGGCCGGTTGTCGTCGCTCCCGCGCGAGTCGAGCTCGTCGAGGGTGACCGTCTCGGTCCTGCCCTGCGGGTCGGTGACGGTGGCGATGCCGGTGTCCGGGTCGATGGAGTGGCTGGACCCGTCCGGGAAGGAGTTCAGGAAGCGGCCGTTGTCCAGCGAGGAGACGGAACCGTCCGGGTTGGTCACCTCGGCGCCGTGGGTGAGGTCGGTGGTGACCTCCGAGCCGTCCGGGGCGATGCTGGTGAGCTGCCCGGTGTCCGGGTCGAAGACGGTCTTGCCGCCGTCCGGGAACGTGGTGGCGAAGTCGCCGTTCTCCAGCCCGGTGAGACTGCCGGTCGAGGACTTCAGGCCCGTGTCGCCGGTGTTGAGGTTCCCGAGGTCGCCCAGGTCGTTGATGGTCTCCCGGTCGCCGAGGTCACCGGGGGACTCGGTCGGCAGGTCGGCGTTGATGTCGCCCAGGTCCCCGATTCCGTTGCGGTCGTTCAGGCCCTCCAGACTGCCGAGGTTCTCCGTGGTGACGGTGCCGTCGGGGTCGGTGGAGGTGGCCTGGCCCGTCTTCGGGTCCACCACCTGCGTCGTTCCGTCGGGGAACGTCGTCGTCAGCTTGCCGTCGTCGCCGAGGGAGGTGACCGAACCGTCCGGGTTGGTGACGCGGACGCCGTCGCCCAGATCCTGCGTGGTGACACTGCCGTCCGGGTGCGTGGTGGTGAGCAGCCCGCTGTCCGGGTCGAAGGACGTGCTGCTGCCGTCCGGGAAGCCGGTGGTGAGCCGGCTGCCGTCGAGCTGGGTCCGGCCGCCGGTCGGTGTCTCCAGAGAGCCGCCCGCGCCGTTGTTGAGGCCGCCGATGCTGCCGAGGTTCTCGGTGATCGCCCGGTTGGCGGCGTCGTCCGGGTTCCGCGTGGAGCCGGGGCCGCCGTTGACCTGGCCGAGGTTGCCGAGGTTCGAGCCCACCGGGACCGGGCCGCCCCCGGGGTTGTTCACATCGCCCAGGTCGCCGAGGTTCTCGGTGATCGCGTTGTTCACGTCGTCGAGGCCGGGGGTGTTCGAGCCGCCGGGGTTTCCGGCACCGCCGGGGTCGTTGACGTCGCCGAGGTCGCCCAGGCTCTCGGTCACCGGGACGTCCTGTTTGAGGTTGAGCAGATCGCCGAGGTCGCCGAGGTTCTCACCCCCGCCGCCCGGCCCGTTGATGTTGCCGAGGCTCTCCTCCATCTGCCTGGCCTGTTCCTCGGCCTCCCGCTCGGCCTCCTCCTGCTCCCGCCGCTGCTCCTCGCGCAGCTCCTCCTGGTACTTCCGGTCCTCCTCACGCTGCTCCTCCTGCTCCCTGCGCAGCTCCTCCTGGAGCCTCTTGTCCTCCTCCCGCTGCTCACGCTGCTCCTCGCGCAGCTCCTCCTGGTACTTCCGGTCCTCCTCGCGCTGCTCCTCCTGCTCCCTGCGCAGCTCCTCCCGGAGTCTCTTGTCCTCCTCCCGCTGCTCACGCTGCTCCTCGCGCAGCTCGTCCTGGTAGCGGCGGTTCTCCTCGTTCTCCTCGTTGATCCGCTCCCTCTCCTCCTCCAGCTTCTCCTTCTCGTACTCCTCGCTCGCCGTGCTGGTCGACTTGGGCTCGGGCAGGTTCTCGGAGAAGTCCTTGGAGAGCGTCAGGAACTGGTTGTTGAGCCTCGACTGCACCTCGCGGGCGGGCTCCACGAGCATGTCGTCGACGGCGCGGCTCCAGATGTCCACCGCCTTGTCGCCGACCTTCGCCCAGTTGGCGATGTCGGTGAGGTCTCCGTACTCGGGGTGCACCTGGGTGAAGTCGGTCTGGGGGCTGTGGCTGACGGTCGTGGAGTAGCGGGTGGTGTACGACGTGATGTCGGTCCTGGCGACGTTCTCCCGGTCGACCCACTGGGCGAGGTCGTCCAGGACGTAGCGCAGCACCCGGTGCGGATCGTAGTAGTCGGACCGGGCCCAGGTCAGCCAGTGGCCGAGCAGGTCCCGGGCGGCCTGCTCCAGATGGGAGCGGCCGAGCGAGAGCGCCCGGGAGTAGACGGTGCTGCCGGTGCCGGTGGCGTCCCCGCTGCCCGCCGTCTCGTTGAAGGTCGCCACGTAACTGTCGTAGTTCTCACGGATCTTGCCGATGAGGCTGCGGAAGACCTCCGCGGCCTCACCCTTCCAGCTCGCGTCGTCCCGGCCGAAGCGGTCCTCCCAGTCCTTCAGCAGCGGTGCGTGGTCCTTGAAGAACTTGGCCGCGTAGTCGAAGGAGTGGCCGGTCTTGTCGAAGGTGTTCAGGTCGACGATGTCGGACTCCTGGGCGACCAGGCCGCTGAAGCGGCCGTCGCCGCTGTTGCCCTTGAGCAGGGCCAGCAGCGCCGCGCGCGGCCCGTTCATGTAGCGGGCCAGCGGGATGGTGCTGAACGAGTCCTTGTTGTAGTCGGTGAACTCGTTGCCCTCGCGGACGGACACGTTCTCGACGTCGGTGGAGTCGGTGCCGGCGAAGATGATCTCGTCGCCCGACTTCACGCGGCCTTCGAAGACGATCCTGGCCTGCAGGATGGAGCGCTTCTTGCCGCTGTCGAAGAACCAGATGTCGTAGTCCTCGCCCTTGTTCTGCAGGAAGCCGGAGTCCTTGACGAGGAGGCCGAGGCTGCGCTCCTTGATGTCCATGCGGAAGAGCTTGCCGCCGTGGTCGGAGCGGAGCGTGTCGAAGATCTCGCTGCGCTTGGGCACGGGGTAGCCGGTGATGTGCTTGACGAGGTCGGCCCAGTTGTCGGTGGATGCCGCGTTCTCGTTCTCGTACGCGGCGATGTTCTCCACGGATGATGCGTCGTAACGGTCGGCCACCGCGCGCCCTTTCTCGTCTCTCGCCGCCCGCCCCGGTCCCCGGGGGAGCTACTTCTCTTCCGTGCCCGAGGAACCGCTGGTCAGCGTGTCGACCTCTTCGAAGGTCTGGAGCAGCGTCTGGGCGTCTATCGCGTCCAGGTTCTTGTTCTTGGTCTTGTTCGCCTCTTCGATGGTGTCGGTGAGGGCTTCCTTGAGCTCCTTGAAGAGCTCCATCTGATCACCGAGCAGCTTGTCGAGGGACGTCGCCGCGGCCTTCACGCTCTCGACCAGCGTCGGGCCGGAGATCAGCTTGTCCTTGGCGATCAGCCCGAGGCGCAGCAGCTGCGCGTCCTGGTCGAGGTTGTCGGGCGTGGTGAACCCGCCGATCAGCTCACCGAGGGGCCGGATGCGGCCGTCGCCCTCCCCCTCACCGTCCTCCTTGTGCTTCTTGGCCTTGGTGTAGACCGGATGCACCTCGTTGTCGCGGAAGTTCTCCATCTGCTTGAGGTCGAAATGCTTGACGTCTGCCTGCTCACCGGCCATGGGGCGTCCTCCTGCGGTCGGGCCCGGACGGGGTCACCGGAACGGAACTGCGGGAAGCCGGGGTCCGCCTCCGTCGCGCGCGGCGGGGAGGCGGACCCCGGACGGAGGGCTAACGGGCCCGCACGCTGCCCCAGTTGTCGGCGCTGCGGCGCTCGTCGCGGGAGTGGTTGTCGTGGATGCTCTGGACCAGTTCGCCGCTGTCGCCGAGGAGCAGGGCCATGTTCTTGGTCGCCTGGTCCCACTCGGCCTGGACGCCGCGGTACATCGCCTGGTCGTCACCCTCCCAGGAGGTGACGAGCGGCTTGAGCTCGTCCTCCAGGTTGTTGAGGGTGGTGATGATCTGCTGGGTCTGCTGCTTCAGCTCCTCGATCGCGTTGCGGACCGTGGAGTACTGCACATCGATGATGCCGTCGGCCATGGCATCTCCTCTCGGGTGGCCGGGCCGTCGGGCCCGGGGACGCTCACTGGTTCCGGCCCGCCGCGCGGGGGGCCGGCTCCGCCGGGGGACGGGTCAGCGCAGCGCCTCGAAGACGCCCTGGCTGGTCTTGCTGTTGAGCACCTCGGTGAGGTCCTGGTTCTCCTTCGCCAGCCGGTTCGCCGACGTGACGTTCTCCTGGAGCGCGTCGACCATCTTGCTGATCTGCACGACGACCTTCTGCGCCTCGCCGTTCCAGCTGCGGAACAGCTTCAGCAGGGCCTGGCCCTCGTCGCCTCCGACGCCCGAACGCGCGGCGATCTCGGCGACGTTGTTCTGGATCTTCTCGACCGATGCCCGGGCCGACTCCAGCGAGGAGACACCTCCCAGGCCCTTGGCATAGTCCGCCCGCCTCTGGCCGCTGTCCGCCATGTCGCGCTCCCTTCGTTGAGTGACTTCTCGTCGCACCGTTGCCCGCCGAGGCTAAAGAGAAATTGCCGTCCGCCGCAACGCGTGCCGGGAAGATTTGAGCATAGTCCGCCGGGTCAGATTCCCTGTGTGCCAACGGAGTTGTCCGAAGGTTTCCACGGAATGAACGCGGATCACCCGCCGTTTGCCCGTACCGGCCGATGCGGACGGGAAACGGGCAGCGGGAGATTCCGAACGGTCATCGAGGCGGCCCGCTTCCCGTGTTGGGGTGCGCCTCTTTCGCGGGATTCCACGGCACCCCGGGCGCACAATTTCTGAGCTTTTTCTGAGGTTTCCGGTCCGCTGCGGTCCACACCCCGGCGGCTTCGGCCGACGCCGGGTGGTGGGAGAAGTTCCGCTTCCGCACCCCTTTCCCTTTCTTCGCCACCCTATGGGGGTTTTGGTCTGGATCATGGCCGGGAGTCGCCTGCTTCGTCCTTGGCGGAAGCCCTGCACGCGGGGGCGGTGACCCGGGGCTCCGCGGCACCGGTGGCGGCGGCCGGGTCGAGGTCCGCGCCGGTCGGCAGTGCGGCGAGCAGAGGTGCGGGGACGGAGCCGATGTCCCCTTCCGCGTACCCGAGGGCCGTCAGGGATCCCTTCGCCGGGAACCGGTACTTCACACCGTTGTCGGCGACCAGATAGGTGGTTCCGGCGTGGGCGGCGCCGCTCGCGTGCAGGGCCCGGACCAGGGCTCCGCGCCCCGGGCGTACGACGGTGGCGTCGGTCCGGACGCAGGCCGCCTCCACGGGCTGGGCGGTCCCCTGCGAGACGGCGACGGGGGCGAGTGCGGTCAGCGGGACCAGCACCGACCGGATCCGGGCCCCGCCGTCGCCGCCGTCGACCTGGGCGCAGAGCGCGGTGCCGCGCGGTGCGGGGTGCGGGGCGGGCGGCGTACGGGGCAGCTCCGCGCCCGCGGGGCCGGCGGCGGCCGTCTTCTCCGCCCGGTGGGTGCGGAGCGCTTCGGCGCCGACCGCGCGGGCCTCGGGCGAGCGCCCCTGGTAGGCGTCCTTCTGGGTGGCCGGGTCGCCCAGCACGAGGGCGGCCTCCAGGCCGGAGAGCGGCACGAGGCCGTCCTCGCGCAGCAGGTGGTACGTGCTGCCGCCACCGGGCACGCTCACCTCGAAGAGCTGCCCGACCGTGCTCGGTTCGCCGCCGATGACCGGGCCCTTCTCCCCGCGTCCCGGGACCTCCGGCGGCTTCAGGGCGGGTCCCGGGGCGAGTGCGTCGAGGAAGGCCGCCGAGACCGGCATGGCCCGTTCGGAGCCGTAGCCGAGGGCGTTGCGGGCGTCGGACGCACGGTCCAGCGCGAGCCGGCTGCCCCGCCACACCAGGTACTCGGTGCGGTCCGGGCCTCGTACGAGCACCCCGCGGTCGGCGCCGACGTCCTGGGATTCCAGCGGTGCCCCCGCGACCACGGTGGTGGCCCCGGGCCGGTCCACCCCGGCGTCCACGGCGCCGACGGAGGTGCTGGGCAGCGCGCCGTCCGGTCCGGTCACGCACATGTGCCAGGCGCCGGCGTCGAGCCGGTCCGGGGCCGGCAGGGTGTCCGGGGCTCCGGGGATGCCCGCCGGGGTTCCCACGGGGACGTCCCGCAGCGAGGCGGTGGAGACGTCCACGGCCTCGAGGTCGGCCCCGCCGATCAGCCGGGCCGAGGCGTAGTTGCGTACGGGGTGCAGGACGCCGTCGGTACCGGTCCACAGGTAGCGTGCGCCGGTGTCGCGGTTGACCACCAGGTGCTCGCCCTTGCGCCAGGTGTCGTTGCCGCCGGGACGCAGCAGCCCGTAGACGGTGGTGCCCGCGCCGATCAGGACGGTCACCAGCAGGCCGAAGACGACGCCCCGGGTGGTGCGGCCCAGCGGGCTCTCGGGGGCGTCCGGGTCAGCCATCAGCAGGCCCGAGCTGAGCCTGCCCATCATGAATCCGTGGGCCTGGACCTGGTCGCGCTTGGACTGCACAGCCTCTCCTCAACTCGTATCTGGTCAACCGGCGTACGCGGGTGCTCAGCCGAACAGGCCGCGCAGCCAGCCGAAGAGGCCGGCCACCCACAGGGCGAGCGGCAGCAGCGCGACCGCGAAGCCGGTGTGGGCCAGCTCCGCCGCCCGCCCCCAGTACGGCAGCACCCGGCGGCCGGGCACGATCCAGGACGCGGTCACCAGGGCTGCGGCGGCGGCGAGCAGCACCGCGAACACGACCACGCGGCCGTCGGCGTCGCTGTCCACCGCCCAGGCACGGGCGAGGAGCAGCAGCCCCAGGATGCCGGGCACGGCGAGGGTGAGCCGCTGGCCGATGTGGACGAGGCCCCGCGCGTGCAGGAGCAGCAGCAGGGCCAGGGCGAGCGCGGTGAGCGTCTCGGGGAGGTCCGGGGTGTGCGCGAGGACGGCCAGGGCGGCCGCGACGACGGTGCCGGTGGCGGCGAAGAGCGCGGTGACCCAGCGTCCGGCGAGTTCGGTGCGCTCGGCGACCTCGTCGCCCGCGTACGGGTCGATGCCTTCCTGGAGCTGCCCGGCGGAGGACGGCAGGGCGGGCATGCGCATTCCGGCCAGCTTGAAGGCGAAGGGCGCCACGGCTCCGGCGGCGAGCGCGACGAACGTGGCCACCAGCGCCACCGAGGCCGCCGCGTCCAGGTTCGTGTAGCCCATCAGGGCCCCGGAGACCGCCGTGGCCACGGCGACCACGGCGGTGGCCAGCAAGGCGGGGGCGCCGACGGCGGTCGCGGCCAGCGCGAGGACCGCTCCGCCCGCCGCCGCGGCGCCGGCCGCCAGCAGCCGCGCGCCCGCCACCTGTGACGCGTCGGGGCCGCTCAGGTCGCCGCCGGGCAGCACCCAGCCGACCAGGGCGAAGCACGGGGCGACCAGCAGGCCGAGGGCGGTGGCGGAGAGGCGGTCGCCGACCGCGCGGCTGGCGGAGCCGGCGCCCGCGAGCAGCAGCACCCCGGCCACGGCCGCACAGGCGGCCCGGGTGGCGGCGGAGTCGGTGACGCCGGGACGGAACACCATCACCAGGGCGGTCGCCACGGTCGCGACGGCGGTGCCCACCAGCAGGCCGCGGGCCGCCCCGGCGTGCCAGGTGTGCAGTCGGCGGCCGACCGTCTCGGCCATCCCGTCGACCAGGTCGTCGAGCCGCGCCTCGGGGAGGGCCTCCGTGTGCGGGCGCAGATGGAGGACCGCGCCGTCGGCGAGACCGGCGCGGGCCAGCGTGGTCTCCTCGTCGAGCGGGGCGTCGCCGAGCCGCTGGAGCACCCAGCCGGCGTGGTCGAGCCCGGCCTCCTCGGCCTCCTCACCGACGTACCGCAGGAGGGTGGGGAGCAGATCGGCGACCGGTACGTCGGCGGGCACGGCCAGATCGATGGTGACGCTCGGCGCACGTACGGTCAGGCGGCACGTTTCGGCCACCGCACTGTCGGTCATCAGCAGAACTCTCGTCTTCCGTGCAGGCTTTGACAGAGGACTTCCCCGGGCAGAGGGAATGTGCGAACAGTACGGAAAGTCCGCGCGGCCGTGAAGCCGGGGCCCGGCAGGGAATGGGGGCCCGCACAGCGGTGAGGGCCCCTCCCGCGTGGACAGGGCGCGTTCCGTGAATGCAGACTACTGCCTGCGGCCACCGGCCGTGCCGCGGGCCGGACTGCGAATCCGGTATGCGGGTTGTCCGTCATGGAAGTTGGCCGCTCCGCGTAATCCGCGCGAGACATTCACCCGGCGTTCATCGGAGCATGTGCCGCCCCGAATGCAGCGGCCTGGTGCGGTCTTTCCCCTGCCCGGCGCCACGGTATTCGGCGGGCCCGAAAGTCAGCGAACCGGAGGTTCTGTTCCTTGAGTGTCGTGCTGTTTCGCCGCCCCGCCCGCAGGCGCGGGCCGGAGATGCCCGAGGGGCAGTTGACCCTCCAGGAGCCGCCCGTCCTCGCCGAGACCGTGCCCGACACCTCGGCGGTGTGGACCTACCTGCCGATGGCCCTGATGTCGGTGTCGATGATGCTGATGTTCCTGCGCCCCGGCGGCGGGAACGGCGTCTTCATGTACCTGGCGATGGGCGTCATGGCGCTCTCGGCCGGCGCCATGCTGCTGGGGCAGCTGATGCGCCGCTCCAGCGAGCGCAAACAGCGCCTGAAGGGAGAACGCCGCGACTATCTGCGCTACTTGGCCCAGACCCGCAAGCGGGTACGGACCACCATCGCGGAGCAGCAGCGGGCGCTCGCCTGGCGCCACCCGGAGCCGGCCTCGCTGCGTTCGCTGGCCCGCACGTCACGGCTGTGGGAACGCCGCCCCGCCGACGAGGACTTCGGCGAGGTCCGTCTGGCGGTCGGCGAACAGCAGCTGGCGCTCACCCTCAGCCCCGTCTCCACCCGGCCGGTGGAGGATCTCGAACCGCTCTGCGCGCACGCGCTGCGCCGCTTCATCCGGGCCTACTCGACCATCCCGGAGCAGCCGCTGGGGCTGTACCTGCGCTCCTCGGCCCGGATCCTGCTGCGCCCGGAGGAAGCGCCGGACGGGGCGCCGCCCGGCGTCCAGGCTCCGGAGCAGGACGCCGTACGGGCCCTGGTGCGGGCGATGCTCGGACAGCTGGCGGTCTTCCACGCGCCCGAGGAGCTGTGGGTCGCCCTCTGCGTCAGCGACGAGCGGCGGGCCGACTGGGAGTGGGTCAAGTGGCTGCCGCACGCCCTGGATCCGCACGAGGAGGACGGGGCGGGGCAGGCCCGCCGGATCACCGCGGACCTCAACGAACTGGACGACCTGCTCGGCGCCGAGTTCGCCGAACGCCCCGGCTTCGACCCAGACGCCCGGCCCGGCCGTGACGAGCCGTACACGGTGGTCGTGCTGGACGGCGTGGCCGTCCCCGAGGGGCACCGCTGGGAGGGGCACGGCTACCGCAACGCCCTGATCCTGGACGTGTCCGGGGCGCTGCGCTGGCGGCCCGGCCGCAACACACTGCGGCTCACCGTGGGGCCCGGCCAGGTGAACCTGGTGCGCACCGACCGCAGCCGCAAGGAGCGTTCGGTGCCGCTCGGCCGCCCCGACCGGCTCGGTCCGCTCGGCGCGGAGTCGCTGGCACGGCTGCTCTCCCCGCACAGGATGAGCCTCGGCACGGACATCGCGCAGCCGCTGGACACCGATGTCGAGCTGACCACCCTGCTCGGCATCCCCGATCTGCACCGGCACGACCCGCAGACCCTGTTCGCCCGGCACTCCGGGTCAGGCCGGCTGCGGGTACCGATCGCGGTGGGGGTGGACGGCCGTCCGGTCGAGCTCGACATCAAGGAGTCCGCGCAGGGCGGCATGGGTCCGCACGGCATGCTCATCGGCGCCACCGGCTCCGGCAAGAGCGAGCTGCTGCGCACCCTCGTCCTGGGGCTCGCCCTGACGAACTCCTCCGAGACGCTCAACTTCGTGCTGGTCGACTTCAAGGGCGGCGCCACCTTCCTCGGCCTGGAGGAACTCCCCCACACCTCCGCCGTGATCACCAACCTGGCCGACGAAGTCGCCCTGGTGGAGCGCATGCAGGACGCCCTGCACGGCGAACTCATCCGCCGCCAGGAGCTGCTGCGCGCGGCGGGCAACTACACCTCGGCGCTGGAGTACGAGCGGGCCCGCGCCGCCGGAGCCGACCTGGCCCCGCTGCCCAGCCTCTTCGTGGTGGTCGACGAGTTCAGCGAACTTCTCTCCACCCACCGGGAGTTCATGGAGCTGTTCGTGATGATCGGCCGCCTCGGCCGCTCGCTCGGCGTCCATCTGCTGCTCGCCTCGCAGCGCCTGGACGAGGGGCGTATGCACCAGCTGGAGAGCCATCTCTCGTACCGCATCGGGCTGCGGACCTTCTCCGCGATGGAGAGCCGCGGGGTGCTCGGCGTACCGGACGCCTACGAGCTGCCCGCAGCGCCCGGCAGCGGCTATCTCAAGTCCGGGGTGGAGGCCCTGACCCGGTTCCGTGCCGCGTACTCCTCGGGGACGTACCGGCGCAGGACGGGTGCGGTGGTGCAGGCCCGGGTGGCGAGCCAGGTGGTTCCGTGGACCAGCGGGTGGGTGGTGCCGCGCACCCTGGAGGCGTCACCCGGCCCGGAGCCGGAGCCGGAGGAGGCCGAGGACGAGGAGGCGCTGCTCGACGTGGCGCTGGACCGGCTGCGCGGCTCCGGGCCCGACGCCCACCAGGTGTGGCTGCCGCCGCTGGACGAGCCGTTCCCGCTGGACGCGCTGCTGCCCGGGATCGCGCCGGACGAGGAGCGGGGCCTGATCGCCACGCGCTGGCCGGGCACCGGGAAGCTGCGGGTGCCGGTCGGCCTGGTGGACAAGCCGTTCGAGCAGCGACGGGACCCGCTGGTCGTGGACCTGTCCGCGGCGGGCGGCCATGTCGCCGTCGCGGGCGGTTCGCAGAGCGGCAAGTCCACCCTCGCCCGGACCCTCATCGCCGCGCTGGCGCTCACCCACACCCCGGCCGAGGTGCAGTTCTACTGCCTGGACTTCGGCGGCGGCGGCCTCTCCCAGCTCGCGGCGCTCCCGCATGTGGGAGGGGTCGCCGCGCGGCTCAACCCGGACCGGGTGCACCGGACGGTGGCCGAGGTGATGGCGCTCCTGGCCCGGCGTGAGCAGTTCTTCGTGGACCACACGCTGGACTCCATGCAGTCCTACCGGCGCCGCCGGGCCGCCGGGGAGTTCCCCGACGAGCCCTACGGCGATGTCTTCATGGTGGTCGACGGCTGGTCCACGGTCCGCCAGGACTACGACGACCTCATCCCGAAGTTCAACGAACTCGCCGCCCGGGGCCTCAACTACGGCATCCACCTGCTCATCACCACCACCCGCTGGGTGGAGCTGTCCGCGCAGGTGCGCGACCAGGCAGCCACCCGTCTGGAGCTGCGGATGGGTGATCCGATGGACTCCGAGATCGACACCCGCAAGGCCCGTTCGGTGCCGCGCACCGGCGGGCGCGGCATCACCGCCGACAGCAAGATGCACTTCCTCGCGGGTCTGCCCCGGCTGGACGGCAGCGGCTGCCTCGACGACCTCGGCGAGGGCGTGGCCCACCTGGTCGGGGAGATCTCCCGGCGCTGGTCCGGTCCCGCCGCCCCGCAGGTACGGATGCTCCCGCACCGGCTGCCGGTCTCCGAGCTCCCCCCGCCCGAGGCCACGGAGGGCGGCGGCATGCGCCTCGCACTCGGTCTCGACCAGGACGCGCTGGAGCCGGTCCGGCACGACTTCAGCCGGACCCCGCACCTCATCGCGGTCGGCGACACCGAGAGCGGCAAGACCAACCTGCTGCGCCTCGTCACGCAGGGCATCACCGCCCGGTACACCCCCGAGGAGGCGAAGATCATCGCGGTGGACTACCGCCGCACCCTGGTCGACGCCATTCCCGAGGAGTACCGCATCGGGCATGTCATCTCCCTGGACAACCTCAACGAGACCATCGAGGGGGCGGCCCGCGCGATGAAGACCCGGGTGCCAGGGGCCGACATCTCGCCCGCCCGGATGCGCCGGTGCGACTGGTGGACGGGCCCTCGCCTGTTCGTCCTGGTCGACGACTACGACATGGTGTCGGGCAACTCCTTCCAGAGCCCGTTCGAGCCGCTCTTCGAGCATCTGACCCTGGGCTTCGAGATGGGACTGCACCTGGTCGTCGCGCGGAGCGCGATGGGCGCGGGGCGCGGTCTGAGCGACGGGCTGATCAGGCGTCTGGACGAGGCCAACAACCCGGCGGTCCTGCTCTCGTGTCCGCCGACGGAGGGCCGCCTCTTCGGCAACGCCAAGCCGCTGAACCTGCCTCCGGGCCGGGCGCTGCACATCCAGCGCCGCAAGCCGCGGCTGGTGCAGACGGCCCTGGTGGAACAGGACTGAGCGGCACGGCCCCGAGGCGCCCTCACACGCGGGGGGGGCGCCTCGCGCGTTCAGCTCCCGTCGGGGGTGCCCGCCCCCGCCGGACGCCAGCCCCGGGCGCGGGCCCGGGTGAGGGCGAATCCGGCCCAGAGGAGGGAGAGGACACCGGCCGATCCGAGGAGGACGAAGAGGACGGCCCTTCCGGTGGCGCGGTCGGTGTCGGAGGTGTCGCGTACGGCCACGGGTTCGGTGGCCCGCTCCGCACCGCCGGCCGGCGCGCCCGCCTCGCCGAGGACCGTGGTGACGGCGGCGTAGGCGTCCAGCTGGGGAATGTCGGCCGGGTAGGCGGTGGCGGTCAGGCGGCGGGTCACCGCGTCGGCCGATTCCCCGGGGTGGGCGGCGCGGACGGCCGCCGCGGCCCCGGCCGCGTAGGCGGTGGCCACCGCGACGCCGCCGCCGAGGTAGTGCCCCTTCCCGCGCGGCCCGCCGGAGACCACCCCGGCGCCCGGGGCGGCCAGGTCGATGTCCTCGGTGGGCAGCGCGCCGTCCGGGCGGGCCCCGGCGGGCAGCATGTCGGCGACCGCGAGGACGCCGGGCTGACCGGCGGGCCAGTAGGTACGGGAGGGGATCTCGTCGGCCGAACCGCGCGACGGCGGCTCCGGGGTGGCCGCCGCGACCACCACCGCACCGGCCCTGCGTGCCTCGGCGACGGCCCGGGTGAGCGCGGTGTCCTTGCGCGGGAGGGCCACCGCGACCGCGATGACGTCGGCCTCGGCGGTGGTCGCGGCCCGGACGGCCGCCGTGACGAGTGCGGCGTCCGGCTGCCCGCGCCGGTCGGTGCCGCGCAGCGCCAGGATCTTCGCGTCCGGGGCGACCCCGGCGAGGCGCGGGGTGGGGCCGCCGGTCCCGGCGATCAGCCCGGCCAGGAACGTTCCCTGTCCGACGCAGTCGTCGCCGGCCTCACCCCGGGCGGTGACGCGGCCGTCGAGCCCTTCCGCCCCGGGGTCGACGCCGGTGGAGATCAGCGCGACGGTCACCCCCGCCCCGGTGGTGTGCCGGTGCAGGCGGTCCAGGTCGAGGCGCTGGCGCGACCAGTCCTGCTTCTTCGCCCGCTCCTTGGAAGCGGGGGTGCAGGCGACGGCCTCGGCCCGCGCGTCGAGCGAGGTCGGCATCCCGGGCAGCTCCTGCCCCTTGGACCCGTCGGCGGCGGGGAGGTGAACCGGCGTACGGGAGGGGGGTGCGGCCTGGGCGGGTACGGCCACGGGCACCACCAGGGCGGCGGCGAGCGAGGCCCCGTACAGCAGACGGGCCGGCCTGGCCGCCCGCCCGGTGGCCCGCCGCGCGGACGGCCTCACCGGGGCACCGCCTTCGGGGCCGCGGCCGTCACGTCCGCCGGGAGGAGGATCCGCAGGTCGTCCAGCGTGGGTGCGGCCAGCGAACTGATCCGGCCCGCCTGGCGGGTGACCATCGACTCGACGACCTGCCGGGCCAGGCGGGCGTTGCCGAAGGACCGGTCGCGGGGCACCGCGTCGAAGTGCTCCTTGAGCAGGGGTCCGGTGCCGGGGCCGCACTCGTACCCCATGGCCGCGGCCTGGGCGCGCACGATGGTGACCAGTTCCTCGGAGGAGTAGTCGGCGAAGGCGATCCGGCGCGGGAAGCGGGAGGAGAGGCCGGGGTTGGAGGCGAGGAAGCGTTCCATCTCGTCGGTGTATCCGGCGACGATGACGACGACCTCGTCGCGGTGGTCCTCCATCAGCTTCAGCAGGGTGTCCACCGCCTCCTGGCCGAAGTCGGCGCCCTGGCCGCGCGGGGTGAGGGTGTAGGCCTCGTCGATGAACAGCACACCGCCACGGGCTTTTTCGAAGACCTCCCGGGTCAACTGGGCGGTGTGGCCTATGTAACGGCCGACGAGATCGGCGCGGGCGGCCTCGACCAGCTGGCCGCGCTCCAGGACCCCGAGCTGGGTGAGCACCTCGCCGTAGAGGCGGGCGACGGTGGTCTTACCGGTGCCGGGCGGGCCGGTGAAGACCAGGTGGTTGCTGAGGGTGGGAACGGGCAGCCCGGCGGCGGCGCGGTGGCGGGCGGTGGTGATGAGGTTGACCAGATCGGCGACCTCGCGCTTCACCTCGGCGAGTCCGATCATGTCGCCGAGGCGGGTGAGCGGGTCGTCGGCCGGTGCGGCGGTCTCGGCGGCCGAGGCGACGGCGGTGGCGGAGACGTCCTCGGGGAGCAGCAGCCGCAGATCGTGCTCGCTGACCTGCGTCTGGGCGGAGAGCCGGATCGCCTGCCGGTCGACCATCTCCTCGAACACCCCGCGGGCGGCACGGCCGTTGCCGAAGCCGGCGTCCCGGTCCATGGCCCCGAAGTGGGCGGCGAGTGCCTGGGCCGTCCCCTCCCCCAGCTCGTACTGGTGCCGGCCGCACATGCTCTCCATGATCGCGACCAGGTCGGGCACGGAGTAGTTCTCGAACTCGACGGTCCGCGAGAAGCGGGACGCGAGGCCCGGGTTGGAGCTGAGGAAGGACTCCATCTCGCGGGAGTATCCGGCCGCGACCACGACCACGTCGTCGCGGTGGTCCTCCATGAGCTTCAGCAGGGTGTCCACCGCCTCGCGGCCGAAGTCGGCGCCGCCGTTGCCGCTGTCGGCGGTGAGGGTGTACGCCTCGTCGATGAACAGGACCCCGCCCAGCGCCCGCTGGAAGGTCTCGGACGTCTTGATGGCGGTGCCGCCGACGACTTGGGCGACGAGGTCGGCGCGGGAGACCTCCACGAGGTGGCCGCTGCGCAGCGAACCGAGCTCGGCGAGGATCGCCCCGTAGAGGCGGGCGACGGTGGTCTTACCGGTGCCGGGCGGGCCGGCGAAGATCAGGTGCCGGCTCATCGGCGGTGCGGGCATGCCGAGTTGTTCACGACGCTGGGCCAGCTGGGTGAGGTTGACCAGGGTGCGGACCTGCTGCTTCACGTTCTCCAGGCCGATCAGCGCGTTGAGCGCGCCGAGCGGGCCGTCGGCACGGTCCGGCGGGGGCGCGTCGGCGGCGCCGGAGCCGGCCGGATCGGTGTTCTCGGCGCTGCCGCTGCCCCAGGCGTCGCGCTTGCCGTTGCCGACGCTGTTCAGCCCGTCCACGGCGAGCCGTTCGCCGGGCGCGGTCTGCACCAGGCCGCCGCCCTCGTTCTCCCGGGCGGTGCAGTTGACGAGCGAGACCGGAGCGGTGGACTCCACCCGGAAGCCGTCCTGGCCGCCCCCGCTCGCCTCACAGCCGCTGAGCGAGGCGAGCGCGCCTTCGCGGAGGAGGAAGCCGTGGCCCTTGGGGGCGTGGACGGAGGTGCGGTTGGCGGTCAGTTCACCGCCGGCGGCGACGACCACACCGTCCTCACCGCAGACCTCGACGCGGAAGTCGCGGACGGTGACGTTGCCGCCGTCCTCCACGACCAGTCCGCTGGTGGCGGTGTCGGAGACCCCGCCGCCCGCCAGGTAGAGGGTGGAGCCGGAGGCCACCCGTACACCGGCGCCCTGCGGCCGGACGATCTCGCAGTCCTCGACGCGGCCCCGGGCCTCCTTGGCGGCGGCGATGCCGTCACCGGCGGGCTCGACCAGCCGGGCCCGGCGCAGCAGGGGGTTGGCGCCGCCCTGCAGAGCGACGGCGGGCGCGGAGCCGATGACCTCCAGGCGGTCCAGCTCGGGCGCGGCGTCCTCCTCCAGGAGCAGCCCGGTGCCTTCGCAGTCGCGGACGGTCAGGCCGGTCAGCGCCGGGGAGGAGGCCCCGGCCACCCGCAGCGCGGCGCCCTGCGCCCCGTCCACCCAGCAGTCCTCGAAGGTGCCGCGCGCCCGGTCGGTGACGAGGAGGCCGTGGCCGCGTGCGCGCGAGACACGACAGCGGCGCAGTACGGGATCGGTGCCCACGGCCAGGACGATCCCGTTGCCGGAGGCGCCGGTGACACGGACGTCCTCCAGGGTGGTACGACCCGCGCTGCTCAGATGGACACCGGTGCTGGTGTCATGCACCACGGTCCGGACGACGGAGACGGCGGAGTCCCCCTCCAGGGCGATGGAGGGCTTGTCGGTGGAGGAGATGTCGCAGTCCTCGACGGTGCCCCGGGTCTCGCCGTTGGCGAGCAGCCCGTTGCCCCGGGCGCCCCGCACCGTGCAGTCGCGGACGCGCGCCTCGCCCTGCTCGGCAAGGACGATGCCACTGGTGCCGAGGTGTTCGAGGGTGCAGGACTCGACGGTGGTGGGGGTGGTGGAGGTGACGACGATGCCCGCGCCCTGCGGGTTGCTCACCCGGCAGTCCCGCAGCGCGAGGGAGCCGGTTCCGCCGGCCAGCATCGCGGTCCAGGCGGCGCCGACGATCTCGCACCCGTCGAACGCGGCCTGTCCGCGCCGCACGTCCACGGCGGGCAGTTCGGAGTCCCCGCCGCGCAGGGTGAGTTCCGAGAACATGACGGCATCGGCGCGCAGCGCGACGACGCTGCCCGAACGCGGCCGGATCTCCACCGTGCCCCGTCCCTCGGCGGCGGTGAGGGTCACCCGGGTGTGGATCACCAGGTTCTCCGCGTACGTCCCGGGCCGGACGCTGATGAGCGCACCGGTACGGGCGGCGGCGAGCGCCTCACCGATCGTGGAAAAGCGGTCCTCGGGGCCGACCGTCAGTACCTGGCGCGACACGCACCAACCTCCTTGCTACGGCGGCGTCCTGTCCGGACGCCGCTCTTCGCCGAAGACGCGGTTCGGTTCTCCGGCGATCCCATCATGTCTCGCTCCGTGCGCCCGGGTCAGGTGCTCCATTTCTGGTTGTCGAGCCCGGTGCACTCCCACAGGATCAGGTAGGTCTCCGGGCCCCGTCCCTTGCTGTGGTTCGGGATGTCGACGCACTTGCCGACGACGGTGTTGACCAGGTCGTGGGCGCCGTTCAGGGTGAACTTCTGGGCGGCGGAGCCGTTGCACCAGGCGAGCTGGATGGGTGTCCCGTTGCTGAAGTTCGCGTTGGCCACGTCCAGGCACTTGTCCTTGGCCCGGATCGTGCCGTCGGATCCGAAGCGCCACTTCTGGGCGTCGGCGCCGTTGCAGTCCCACATGAACAGCGGCTGACCGTCGTTGAAGTTGTGACCGGGGACGTCGAGGCAGCGGCCGGAGAGGTGGCTGCGGAAGGAGACGGGCCCGCTGAACGTGACGGCGGGCTGGGCCTTGGCGGACTGGTTCTCGGCGTCGCCGCTCTTCGCCTCGGGCTTCTTCTCGGGCGCGTCGGCCTTCTTCGGGGTGTCCTCGGGACCGTCGTCCTTCTTCGCCGCTTCCTTGCCGCTGTCGGCCGGAGGGACGACCGGCGCGGGGTTGCCGGCCTTCTCCGGCTTCTCCTCGCTCTTCTTCTCCTCCTTCTCCTTCCGGTCCTCCTCGGGCGCACCGGTGTCGGGCGCGGTGACGGCGAACTCGCCCGGCGCCTCCGGTCCGCTCCCGTCGAGGACGGTCCCGGCCCCGGCGGCGTTCGTCCGCTCGGGCCCGTCGTCGTTGTTCCCGGCGAGCACGAGGAACGGCACCGACACGAGCAGCGCACCCACGACCGCCGCCCCCGCGAGCGCGGCCCTGCCCGGCCGTCCCACGGGCCCCGCCTCCTGCTGCGGCTGCCCGATGGCGGTGGCGGTCATGGTCCGTACGAGAGCGGGGAGCCGGCTCTGCGTGGCGGCGGAGGCGCCGGGATCGGTCTCGGCATCGGAGCCGGGGGCGGTCTCGGGGCCGGAGCCGGGGGCGGTCTCGGGGCCGGAGGCGGTGTGGCCCTCGGCGGTATCTGCCCGGGGTTCGGGGGCGTCGGCACCGGTGCGCTCGCCCCGCTCACCGCCCTCGCCCGCCTCCGCCTTCCCGACCTCCGGGACCTCTGCGGCCTCTGCGAGCTTCCTGGCCTTGTCCCCTTCCGGGGCCTTGGCGGCCTCAAGGCCCTCCTCGGCACTCTCGGCCTTCTCCGCCTTCTCGGAGACCCTCTCCGTTTCCGCGGCCTCGGCCGGCTCGGCTTCGGGCTTCGCCGGTACGGGAGCGGAGACGGGGGTCTGCTGGGACGACGTACGCGTCACGGGGTCCTCCCTGTGGTGTGGGGCCGGGGTTCGGTCGTGTCGGGGCCGGCGGCCGCGGTCGCCGGGGCGGAACTCACGGCACCGGGAAGGCTGTCGGCGGGGACGAGCAGCGGAGCCGCGGCTGCGGAGTTGACCAGCAGCAGGGCGCCGGTCTCCGTCAGGGACCCGGCCAGCTCCCGGGCGGACACGGTGTCATGGTGAAGTGCCGCGGACATGAACGCGTGGGTGGGCGAGGTGAACAGGAGCACCACCGGCGCACCGTCCCGCCCCGCGGCCACGAGCGTCCCGCCGTCCGGCCCGCGTACGACGGTGACGTCCGCCTCGGCGAGCGCGGCCAGCGCCTCGTCCACCGTGCCGTACCCGGTGGCGGCCCGCTGGGCAGCCGCGTCCACCGGATCGGTGGGCTCCGGCCAGCCGAGGGCCCGGGCCGATGGGCGGTAGGCGGGGTTGGCGCGGTACTCGCCCACGCCCCCGCTCCCGTCCGACTGCCACTCGCCCAGGACGGCCCACTCCGGCGGCGTCCGGGCCTGGGTCCACTCCGGATCGACGATCCCGATCCAGTGGCCGGGCGCACGGCGCGCGGCGTCCTTCACGGCTTCCGGCACGAGGGAGGCATCCACCTGAACTCTTGGCTCCGTACAAATCTTTGAGTACCGGACGGCCTCAACAGGATGTCATACGAGCCCTGGTCAACGGGGCCCGACAGCAGGCCCGTATAGGCCTTCTGCCTGCCCGTTTGCCGCCCGAGTGGGGAACGTTCCGGGACAGGCGCGGCGTGGGATGACAAAGCGGCACCGGCGTATCGAGGCGAGTGACGTCTCCCGCTCCCCCGACGGGCTACGTTGGGCTCGCCCCCGAGGAGGAGTCAGCACATGCCCGCCGAGCCCCCCACCCCCGGAACCGAGTCCGCGCCGGCAGCCACGGAGAAGTCCGGCGCCGCACCCCCGTCACCCGCCGCGGAGGAGCCCGGCCCCGCGTCCCCGGCGTCCGCCGCCCCGGCCGAGGCGCAAGCCCTCCGGAGCGAGGCCACGACGACGGCCGGCACGGAGAAGCCCCCGACCGGGCCCGCCACCACAGCCGGAACCGAGGAGCAGCCCACCTCGGCCCGCACCGAAAAGCACCCCACCGAGCCCGCCACCTCGGCCGGGACCGAGAACACGCGGGCTCCGGCCGCGACCACCGCCACGCCCCCGACTCCGACCGAGGAGTCACCGGCACCCGACGCCTCGTCCGGGGCGTCGTCCACGACGCGGACCACCGAAGCACCCGAGGGACGCACGGAGGGCATCGCGGTGGCGGCGGCCGTCGACGCGAAGCCGGGCACCAGGACCCTCACCGCTGCCGACAAGGGGCGCCCCCGCACCCCGGTCCTGGCAGGGGCCGCGTTCGTCGGCGCCGCGCTGGTCGCGATACCCGTGCTGCTGATGGGCAGCGCCGACGACGAGCCCCGGCGCCCCGCCACCACACCGGTCGCGGGGAGCGCCGACACGGTCCTCGATCCGGAGTCGGCCCCGGCGGCCCTGGACGACTACGTGGCGGTGAAGCCGACACCGTCGCCGTCGCCGACGGAAGAGAAGAAGGCCGCCCCGCCCAAGGCCGCCCCCGCACCCGCGGCAGCCGCGCCGGCGCCCGCGCCCAGGACGAGCGCCCCCGCCGAGAAGCCGAAGGCCTCACCGAAACCGAAGCCCAAGGCGGCCCCGAAGCCGAGTTGGGGCACCCAGACGGTCTCCGCGACCAGCTCCATCGGGGTCGGCCAGTCCTGGGCGACCAACCGCATTCGCATGACGATGCAGCAGGACGGCAACCTGGTCGTCTACAACGAGCAGAACAAGCCGATCTGGGCCGCCATGACCTTCGGCGAGAACCACCGGGCGATCTTCCAGCCGGACGGCAACCTGGTCATCCACAACGGCGACGACCGCCCCATCTGGGCCTCCAAGACCCATGACTTCGGCGGCGCCACGATGGTCCTCAGGCCCGACGCCAAGGTGGTCATCGTGCACGAGGGCAAGGTGGTCTGGTCGACCTGAGAGGCCGGCGTACGCCTGCTTCAGGGGAAGGCCGCCGCTTTCCGGCGCTCGACGAACCTCGTGAAGCGGGACCTTCCGGCGGGCGGGAGCTGACCTGCCCCGGGAAGAAGACCCGAGCACGAGAGCGACGGTCGACCCCGCCAGGCCGACCGTCGCTTCTCCCTGACTCGACGGCGACAGTGGCTGATGCCGTGGAGCGACGAGGTGACGGTCAGTGATCCGCGAGGAGTCCGGGCAGTCTGCGCATGTCGTCGAAGACGACGGTGTCCGGGCCTTCGAGCCGGTCCGCGGGCGTCAGCCCCCCGGCGTAGGCGAAGGCTCGCATGCCCGCGGCCCGGGCCGCCCGAAGACCGTACTGACTGTCCTCGACCACGGCGCACGCCGCGGGCGCGATCCCCATCTCTCGCGCGGCGTGAAGGAACAGATCCGGGGCCGGTTTGCCGTGCTCGACTTCGGTGGCGCTGAAGATGCGGCCTTCGAAGCGGGGGTGAAGACCGGTCATCCCCAGCGTGAAGCGCATCTTGTCGTGGCTCCCGCTGGATGCCACACAGGTGGGGAGATGCGTGAGCGCGTCGAGAGCGTCCACGATGCCCTCGACGGGCGTGAGTTCGGCGGCGAGCGCGTCCTGGTACAGAGGCGCGAACTCTTCCTCCCAGTCGGGCGGCAGGCGGCGTCCGAGGTGGTCCTCGATCTGCCGCGTCATCGACCGGATCGACAGACCCATGAACCGGTCGACGATCTCGGCTTCGGTGAGATTCCACCCCAGTTCCGCCAGGACGAGTGCGTCCACGCGCACAGCGATGCGTTCGCTGTCGACGAGTACGCCGTCGCAGTCGAATATGACGAGTTCGATGGGCTGGGTCATCCCCGCAGGATAGGCGGGCTGTCCCGTCGTACGGGGGCGACCGTCGGCCACCCCGGGCCGGCGGTCGGTTCTCGTCCGGGCACAGGCCGATGCCGCGTGCTGCGGGATGAACCAGGCTCCCGTGGCCGGGGCGAGATCGACGACCAGACGCTCGACGCGAGTGAGGCACACCGACTCGCTGATCACGGGTCCCTCCCCCGGTGTGCAGCCGACGGCGAGTTCCGGCAGAATCCCGCGGGCCCGCCATGTCAGCCTCGCTGTTTCAGTTGAGGTTGCTGGGCGGCTGAGCGAGGTTGTTTGAGGCTGGGTCGGCTGGTGGGCATGGTGAGGGCCCGACGCGGGGTCGGGTTCTCCGAGGTCCTTGGGTCGAGGTGGGCGGGGGCGGCGGGTCAGCTGGCGGGGCGGGGTAGTGCGGCCAGTCGGTGGAATGCGGCCATGAGTTCATGTCGCCAGGGCCAGGTCGCCGATATCCGGAGGCGGAGGCGGCGGCTGCCCCGGGTGATTCGGGCTGTGACGTGCAGGATCCGGTAGCGGAGTTTCTTGGGTTCGGCAGCCGCGAGTTGGCTGTCCAGCAGGAGGATGCGGGTCCAGGTGAGGAGGTCGATCGCCGCGAGGCTGAGTTCGAGCCAGGCGGCGTTGACGCCGAAGCGGCGGGAGGGGGAGCGGCCGAAGCCGGTGGTCTTGCCGCACCGGATGCGGTCCTCGACGGTGGCGTGTCCGCGGTGGCGGACCTCCAGGAACTGGGCCGAGCCGGCGGTGAACGGGGTGTCGGTGAGGAAGACCTGGTGCCGCAGGCCCTCGTCCTGGTCGAAGAGCGAGAGCTGGGCTCCGGGGTGGGGGCGTTCGCGGCGGACGATGATGCGGGTGCCGGCCGGGTAGCCGGCAAGGCCGGTCATGCCGGTCAGCTCGGCGACCTCGGCGGACTCACGGAGGGTGCCGTCCTGGTCAGGGCGGGGTGCCAGACCTGCTCGGGCAGGGCCCGGATCGCGCGGCGGACCGGCTCGGTGACCGCGTATCCGACCGAGAAGAAGGTGCGGATTCCGCGTGCTCGCAGGTCTCGGATGTGGGTGAGGAAGGCTTTCGCGGATCCGGCGCTGTCGGTGCGGATCAGGATGTCGGAGCCGTGCCGGTGGGCGTCAGGGATTTGTGCGAGAGCGTCGTCCAGCACCGCGATGTGATCCGCGGCTGTGTTGGCTCCGGAGTTTCCGGGCCGAAGGCGCCCGGACATGGCCTCGCCGGTGTTGGCCAGGAAACACAGCAGGGGGTGGAAGCCGAAGCCGCCTTTGTAGGTGGGTGCGGCCTGGACCTTCTCGGAGTGGCAGGTGATCAGGGTGGCGTCGATGTCCAGGACCAGGCCGGGCAGTTCCCGTCCGCCGGCCTTTGCCGCCGGTATGCCGCAGCGGGTCTCGGATGCCTGCAGCCAGGCCACTTCCCGGGCCTGAGCGCGGGCTGAGCGCAGGCGGTCCAGTACGCGTTCGTCGACGGCGGCCAGGAGCCGCCAGGCAGTCGGTGTCGAGGCGATGGGGCCGAACACCTCGCGCTGGTCGCGCAGCGTGGCCAGATCCGTGATGGTCTCGCCGCCGGCAGCCACCATCACCGCGAGGTCGGTCGCGATCCGGCCCGGGTCATGACCAGTACCTCGTGGCCGGAGCGGTCCGAGCGCGGTGGAGTACGAGCTGGTCAGTCCAGTGACATCGGCGAGATCAGCCAGTAGCCGTGCCCCGGCATGACCGACCACCCCCGCACCGTCAGCAGAGACATGAAGCCTGGGACGCAAACCGATACACTGCACGCAGAAAGTGCCTTCCACCTGGCCCGACAGAACCCCTCGACAAGGTTCATCGTCCCAGCTCGGAAGGCACTTTCGCGTTCACGGCCAGCAACCGGCCTCACCCCAACAGAAACGGCGAGGGCAGCCTCGATCTTTCGTGACGGTCCGCCAGTTTCTTCGGCGGGCCGTTTCGGTTGTTCGGGTCGGTGGTGGGCGCGCTGATGGCCCGGCTGTCGCGTCGGGTGGGCGCCGGGTTTCCACGGGCGCGGTCAGGGTGGTGCTGGTTGCAGGGACGAGAACGTGCTGGTCAGCCGGGGTTCGGGAGAGTTTCGAGCCGTGCCAGGGCGTCGGTGATCACGTCGGTCCAGGGCCAGTGGCGTGTGAATCTCAGGTGCCGGCGGCGGGCGGTGGTGACGATCTGGGCTGCGGCGGAGAAGAGGCGGAGCCGGAGACGGCGGGGCTCCCACCTGCGGGTCTTGCCGGTCAGGCCGAGCCGGGCATCCAGGCGAGCAGATCAAGGGCGAGCTGGACGATCTCCAGCCAGATCTGGTTCTGCGCGGTGTCGTGCAGGGGCAGGCTGCGCAGGCCGGTGGCCCGCGCGGCCCGGATGCGGCCCTCAGCTCGGGCTCGCTGGCGGTGCCGCAGCTCCAGTGCCGCGATCGGCATGTCGGTGGTGTTGGTGGCGAAGCAGGTCAGCCGCAGTCCGTCAGCGTCGGTGATGCGCAACTGGGCACCAGAGTCGGGCCGTTCCTTCCGGACGATCAGCCGCATTCCCTTCGGCCAGCCCTTTAGGCAGTCGCCGGTGATCTCGGCGACCCAGGCCCCGTCCCGGATCTCGCCGCCGGGCTCGATCGCTGCCGTCCAGGCCGGGGCTGATGTGATCGGCGGCGGTGTTACTACCCGCGTTGCCGGGCCTGAGCAGGCCGGCCACAGGTTCCCCGCTCCCACCGCTTCCGTGATCGACGAACCCCATCAGCGAATGGTGTCCGAAGGTCTTCTTCCAGGTCGCGGCAGCGTCCTGCTTCTCGGAGTGGGCCAGCACAAGCACCCCGTCCAGTCGACGATCACCTGCCCTGAGGCGTCCGGCGCCGCGTTCTTGGCCACGTTCCAGACGCGCTCGCGGGCTTCTGCCCGCGCGGCCCGTATCGCGGAGAGGGCCTTCGGCCCAGCCGCGGCAAGGGTGTCGATGAGGCGGGAGACCGTCGGGTCGGAGGCCACCAGCCCGAACACGGACGGCTCGGCCCGCAGCATCCCGACATCCGCGAGGCAGTCCCCGCCGCGACCGCGAGGGCCACGCCCAGCAGGACCTTCCCCGGATCGTGCACCGCCCGCGGACGTCGCCACGGCGCAAGCGCTGCCGATATCGCCTGGTCCAGCCCGGCCTTGCGGACGGTCTCGACCAGCAGCACGGCCCCGGCCTGGGACACCACCCCGCGGCCACCGCCCTCGATGCGGACGCGTGGATAGGACCCGATACGCTTCTTCACCTGAGAAGCCTCCGACGGTGGCAGGAACAAGGACCCCGGCAATTCTCATTCTTGCTGGTCAGAGGTACTTTTCGCTTACCTGACCACCCGCCGGACAGCCCGCTTCATGAAAGAGCGAGGCTAGATGGATGGCCGTCTCCCCGGCCGCCGTGAGGCGGCCGGGGAGACAGAACCCGGCGTACCGGTCGGCTCGTCTGCCATTCCCCCGCTTCAGCTGCCGAGCCCCTCCGGGCCGGCAGGCTGCTGTGCGAGGACGCCACCGGGACGGACCGGGAGCCTCAGCCGGTGACGCGGAGCTCGACCAGTACGGTGTCCGCCCCCTCGACACCCTCTCCGACGCCCTGGAGCGTGTCCTTCGCCACGTCCACGGTCTTCGTCTTGCCTGCGCTGGAGAGATCCGCGCTGACGGGGCGGTCCGACGTCTGGACGGCGAAGACCTGCGGTACTTCGAGCGTCAGGAAACCACTGCTCGCCGTCGCACGGAAACAGAACCTCGACCCCTCGTCGCCCTGACGGCTCCAAATCCGGATCTGATCGGGCGTCTCGTCGCAGGTGGCCAGGATGATGTGGCCGTCGCCCTTGAACAGCTTGAGCCCACGGGTCTGCTCGATCTTGTCGGCACCGGGGTAGGCGAAGTCCTCGATCGCGTACGGCAGAGCGTCCGCCGCGGCCGCTACGCCCTGCTGCGCCTTCTCGTCAGGAGACACCGCGTTGGCGACGGCGAGCGTCGAGAAGCCCAGTGCGGCGGTGGCGGCGCCCGCGAGCGAGGGGATCAGAATTCTTCGGAGGCGGAACGCCACGTTTTGTCCATTCGTCTGGCCGGGCGGTGCCCGGTTGGCGAGGTATCCCCAGGAATGCAGTTGGGGAGAATGTGAAGGAAAGGTATCCCATCGCGATGCAACGTCAACGTGACTGGAGTCACATTTTGGCCAATTGGCAGGTGAGGGCGAGTGGTTGCCGCAGGTAGTATACGCGGGATTGAGGGGGAAGGCCTTCCGGGGGATGGCAACACAACGCCTTTCAGGGCAGTTTGCTGCCTTTATGGCTCTGAACGGTCGTTGGTGTGCCTTGCGTGCGGTTCGCCATCTTCACGGGTGTGAGGAAAGTGTGCCAACCCTTTCGCTCCGTCACAATGCGAACCAATCGAAGGAGCACGTAAATTGATAGAGAGACAGCGAGGACCGGGCGAGGGCCGGGCGGCGCTCCCCGAGCCGGGCGGGGCCGCCGTCGGGCGGTCGGCGCGCGGTCGTGGACCGCGGGTCGGGCTCGGCGCCCTGTGCCTGAGCCTGCTGCTGGCGCTCCTTGTAGGACTCGTCGGTCCGAGTCCTTGGGCCGGGCAGGCGGTTGCCGCAGACAGCGGGGAGTCCCAGGAGTGGGACCACCTTCCCGCGACCGACCGCGGTCGGGTGATGGAGCTGTGGAAGTCGGGCGGGCCCGGAGTCAAGGCGGCCGCCGAGGTGGCCCTGCTCGGCTCGGACGCCGACGTACGCCAGTTCCTGGACCACGAGAACGAGATCGCCCGACTCAGCGACGCGCGCGTCGAGACGGTTCAGATCTTCTCGGCCGGAGGCCGCGCCGTACGTGAGGCCGCGCAGACAGCACTGGCCGGATCGCCCGCGGACCTGACCGCGTTCCTGACGGACGGTTGGAAGGCGCCGCTCGAGGAGGACCAGCGGGTCCGTGCCGTCCAGCTCGTCTCCGCCGGCGGACGGGGCGTGAAGACCGCCGGTACGAAGGCACTGAACGGCACCATCGAAGACGTGCGCGCGTTCATCGCCGAAGGGCAGTACGCGGCCCGGGATCAGGACGACCGTGTCCTCGTCGTCCAGATCCTGAGCACCGGCGGACCTGCCGTGCAGCAGGCGGCCAAGACCGCGATGAACGGTTCCATCCAGGACGTACGCGAGTTCCTGCTCGTGGGTCAGCACATCGCGCGCGGGCGTGACCAGGAGCTCGCCACCATCTCCGAACTGGTCGCGCTGGCCGAGGAAGCCGGCCGTCAGGCCAAGGCGGAGACCGAGGCGGCCAAGGAGGCCTCGGCGCGGGCGATCGCCGCCACCAAGCTCGCCAAGCAGGCTGCGGAGACCGCTGCGGCGGAGACCACAGCCGCCCGGGACGACGCGAAGCGGGCGTCCAACGCCGCAGGGCGCGCAGCGGACGCGGCGAACGGGGCCGCGAAGGCCGCGCAGGAAGCCATCAGTTCGGCGCGTGCCGCGAACACATCTGCTCGCATCGCCGCCAACGCCGCATCGCAGGCGGCGTCCGCAGCGGCCGCGGCCGCGCAGGCCGCGTCCAACGCCCGCAACGCCGCCGCCGCGGCAGCCACCGACGCCGGCAAGGCGTCCGCCGCACGTGCCGCGGCCGAGGGAGCCCTCAAGGCCGCGGAAGGAGCCAAGAAGGCAGCCAAGGCCGCTGAGTTCGCCGGAACCGCCGCAACCGAGGCGGGTAAGGCAGCGGATGCCGCCACCGGCGCCGGAGCGCACGCGGACGCCGCCGCAGCCGCCGCCGAGGCGGCCAGCGGCCACGCGAACGTGTCCAGCGCGCAGGCGCAGCGGGCGAAGGCCGCAGCGGCCGACGCGCGCCGTCAAGCGGCCGCGGCCAGCGCCGCCGCCGCGCGGGCGAAGTCTCTGGCGGCCAAGTCCGCCAAGGCCGCCTTCGAGGCTCGCGACGCTGCCAACGCGGCCGCCGACCACGCCGAGAAGGCAGCGGCCGCCGCCAAGAAGGCGGCCGATCACGCCGGGGACGCGGCCACCGCCGCCACCGAGTCGACCAAGCACGCTGCTGCGGCCAAGACCGCCGCAGACGCGGCGACGGCCGCTGTGGCCAAGGCCCGCGTCACCTTCGACCTTGCGCGCGAGGTGGAAGCCGCAGAACTGGCGGACCGGACCACCACCGCCCTGGAGGAGGCCAAGACGGCCAAGGCCGCCGTCGACGAGCGCAGGGCCGCCGCGCAGAAGGCGGTCGCCCAGGCCAAGGAGAACGACCGGGAGGCCGAGCAACTCGCCACGGAGGTCTCACAGCCGGACGTGGATGTCGCCGCCGCCGCGCCCAAGGCCCGCAAGATCGCCCTGCACATGGCCAGAACGGCACGCGCCGCGGGCGCCACGGCCGCAGAGGTCGCTCTGTCGGGCTCCGACAGCGAGGTCGTCGAGTACGTCCGTGCGGGCCGTGAACAGGCACGTCGGATCGATGAGTTCGACCGAGTCTCCCAGCTTGCCTGGGACTCGGAGTATGACGCGGTGCGGACGGCCGCACAGGCGGCGCTCGGCAAGGACACCTCCGCCGTCAGCGCCTTCCTGGAGACCGGACAGCACCAGGCGGCCGCCACCGACTACCGCATCAGGGTCGTCCAGCTCATGAACGGCGCCGGACCGGACGTCAAGAAGGACGCCCAGGCCGCTCTGGACGACGGCACGATGGAGGCGCTGCGGGACTTCGTCGCGAAGGGCTACTATAGCGCCCGGAGGACGGACGAGCGCGTGCGTGCCGTCCAGCTCATGGAGAGCGGTGGCCCCGAGCTCAAGGCCGCCGCCCAGATCGCCCTCGCCGGCCCCGCCGAAATGCTGCACGACTTCATCGAGGTCGGGCAGTACCGCGCGACGCGCGCGGACTTGCTGACGGTCACCCACGTGGGACGCGTCCAGCGGCTGATCGCGGGCGCCGCGAGCGTCGCCGCGACGGCGCAGAAGAACGCCTCGCTGGCCGCCAAGGTGGCCGCCGAGGCCCGCAAGGCCGCCGCGGAAGCGCAGGAACACGCGCGCAAGGCCTCGGAGTCGGCGTCGAAGGCCGGCCAGTACGCCGAGGACGCCCGCAAGTCCGCGCAGGATGCCGAGGCTTCGGCCGCGCAGGCGGCCAATTCCGCCAAGACGGCCCGCGACGCCGAGGCCCAGGCTCACAACGCCGCACAGCGGGCGACCAACTCAGCCGCCCAGGCAGAGAGGTCCGCCGCCGGCGCTCAGAGGTCCGCCAGCAACGCATGGGCCTCGGCCAATGCCGCGCGCGCCTCCGCGGAGGCCGCGGGCAAGGACGCCGCCGCCGCCGAGAAGGCGTGGAAGGACGCGCTGATCGTCGCGGTCCAGAAGAAGCAGGCCGAGGAGGAGGCCAAGCTCAAGAGCGAGGAGGCCCGGCAGTACCGGGAGGAGGTCAAGGACTTCAACAAGTGGCTGGCGGAGAGCGACGACATCGACTGGGGTGCGATCCTCTCCGAGGGCGGTCACTTCGCGCTCGACGTCCTCGGGCTCATCCCCGGCTTCGGTGAGATAGCCGACGGTGCCAACTGCGCCTGGTACGGGGGAGAGGCCGCGTCCGGCAAGTCGGACGCCCTGGGCGATGCCGCGCTGTCGTGCGCGTCCGCGATTCCGGGCCTCGGGTACGGTGCCAGCGCGGTCAAGTTCGGCAAGTGGGGCGACAAGGCCAGCGGCTTCTTCAAGGCGCTGTTCAGCAAGGGCAGCAAGGCCCTCCGCAAGTGCAACAGCTTCACTCCGCAGACACCCGTCCTGATGGGTGACGGCCGCACCAAGCCGATCAAGGACCTCCGTGTCGGGGACCGGGTCCTCGCCACGGATCCGGTCACGCAGAAGACCGGACAGCGCCCGGTCGACAACGTGTTCACCAGCAAGGGCCTGAAGAGCCTGGTGACCGTCACGGTGGACGAGGACGGTTCGGCGGGTGACGCCGTCGGCACGTTCACGGCCACGGCGGGGCACCCCGTCTGGGCCGCCAACCGCAAGCACTGGGTGAACGCCGGGGATCTCGTCGCCGGAGACCGGCTGCGCACGCCCGAAGGGAAGAACGCGACCGTCATGGGGACTCGGGGTGAGACCCGGGTCCAGCAGGTGTTCAACCTGTCGGTGCAGGACATCAACACCTACTACGTGCTCGCCGGTGAGACCCCGTTGCTCGTGCACAACGCGACCTGCCCCGTGGCCTTCGCCGACCTCGGCGACGGCAACTTCATGTCGCCTGGGGGCCTGATCTACGGTGCGGACAGGAAGCACGGGCACAAGATCGACCACATTCTCGCGCACACGGTTGCGGACCCGAACCGGCCGACGCACACCGTGTTCACCGAGATCGACCCGATCAAGCTCCTGGACCTCCTGGACGACGCGTGGATCAGGAAGGGGCGGGCCATCACGGACCCGAACGACTCCTTCAAGTTCACCATTCCGATGGACAAGGTGGTCGGCACGAAGGGAGAGGACCACATTCAGTTCGCCATCAATCCCGACACCAACCAGATTCTCAGTGCCTACCCGATCGCCGTAACGAAGTAGTCGCCGAATAGGCTCCGTTATACTTGGCCGACGCCTAGGCGTCGGCCAAGTCATCGGCGCATCAAGTGAAACGAGGTTCCTCGGGGTGAACACGGAACTGTCCCGGACGGTGGCCGGGTTGTCCGCGGCAGGCCCGGCGGACATCTCCGCCCTCGGCAGGGAAATCCGTTCGCGCGTCTCGGCAGGCGACTGCGGATGGGCCGGCGAATTGGGTGCCGAGCTCGCCACCCGGGCGTCCGGAGCGGACTCCCGCGAGAACTACGGGTCGGTCCTGGGCAACGTTCTGCGGGCCCTGGCCGCTGAACCGGGACCGGACAGCCTCCGTGAGCTGCTGCGGGTACCGGCGTCGCTGAGTACCGATGCGACGGAGCAGGTCCTCGCCGAGCGGCGACTCGCGTTGCTGATTGCCCACGGGCACCGGATCGAGGACGTCGAACGTACTGTCTTCGCCGAGGGGAACGCCTCGGTCCACTCCGGGGAACTCACCGCGTGCCTGGTTCATGAGTACGTGCTCACCGGGGCCCCGCTGGAGAGCTTTCCCGGATTCTCCGCCCGCGCGGCGTCGCTCGTCGCCGAAGGGCACCCGCTCGGCGCGCTCCCGCCGGCCCTGCTGCCCCTGGAGTCCGGGCTGCGTCGTCCCCCGAACGCGGGGCAGGGCTGGACCTGGACGATGCCGCCCTGGTACACGGCCCCCCTCGCCACGCAGCCGCTGAAGGCCTCCGCGTCGATGCGGCAGCGCACGGCAGCCGTCGACCTGACGGAGATCAGCGGCCCCGCCCATGCCGAGGCCGCGGGAGCCGCAGTACAGCACTGGTGCGCCCAGTCCAACGGGAAGATCGCGGCGCAGGAGTTCTGGACCCCGGACCCGGTCCGGGCCGAGGACTTCCCGGCGGTTCTGGAACGGCTGCCGCTCACCGCCTGGCCGGTGGAGGAGGGTCCTGCCGAACCGCACCCGGCCACACCGGACACAGTGTTCCGCATGCTCCTCACCGCCGCGGTGAGGGCACCCGCGTACGGCTCCGGCCTCCATGGGGCGTACGGGCGGCTCGCCGCCTGGCACTCGCTCGCCGGTCTGACCGGCGTCCCGGCGGACATGCCGCTCGCCCGGGTGGCGGAGGAGGCCGGGCGAACGACCTGGCTCCGTATCGCCCCGAGCTCCTCGTGGTTCCACGAAGTCGCATGGGACCTCGCCGTCGCCGCTCTGCACCCGGACGGGCAGGGGATCGCGGTGCTGGCAGCCACCGACACCGACTAGTGCCGCATCAGGCAACGTTCGCCCTGTCGACGATGGCGCGTAGGCGCCGGTCGTCGGCGTGGCGGTTTCGCCAGATGATGTAGCGGCGGATCATGCTGCCCTGTTCCTTGTGGTCGGCGTGGTCGGTGCCGTCGAGGGTGAAGTAGCGCAGGGCTGTGAACTGGGCCTCGATGCGGTTGAGCCAGGAGCTGTTCGTCGGGGTGTCGGCCATCTCGACGTTGTTCGCCGCTGCCCAGGTGGCGACGCGCTGGCACTTCTTCGTGGTCAGGTGCGGGGAGAAGTTGTCGCTGACTATCGCGATCCGCACCGTTGGTGGGTGAAGCGTGCGGAGGTAGCGGCAGAACTCCAGGAACTGGGTCCGCTTCTTGAGTGGCTTGATGTGGCCGTAGAGCTTGCCCTTGGTCAGGTCCAGGGCAGCGAACAGGTGCCGCACCCCGCCGTAGCGGTTGTAGGTCGCCCGGCGCCGTCGCCGGGGCTCGCGGTGGGGGTCCTTGTGTTTGCCTCCGCGTTCGGCCCACTGCCGGCCCGGGTGGGGCATCAGGTTGAGGGGTCCGAACTCGTCCATGCAGAAGATGACTTCGGGCTCACCGACCTCGGGTATGACCTCGCCGTCGGCGATCGCATAGAGGTGTTCGACGCGGGCCTTCTTGGTGGCGTAGTCCGGATCGCGGGAGGTCTTCCAGGTCTTCAGGCGTTGAAAGGAGACGCCTTCCTCGCGGAGCAGGATGCGCAGGCCCTCGTGGCTGATGTCGTCGACCACCCCCTCGGCGACCAGGAAGTCCGCCAGCTTGGTCAGGCTCCAGGTCGAGAACGGCAGGTCGTGCTCGGGCGGCTTGGACTTGGCGATCTTCTTGATCTCGCGTCGTTCCGGCAGCGTGAATGTCTTCGGCCGACCGCCGGAGTACTTCGGATACAGCGAGTCGAAGCCGTCGGTGTTGAAGTTGTGGATCACGTCTCTGACGCGATCGTCACTGGTGAACGACACCTCGGCGATTCTCGCCACCGGCATGCCCTGCGCGGACAGCAGCACCATCTGGGCCCGCCGCCAGGTCACCACCGACCCGGTGCCCCGCCGGATGATCCGCAGCAGCCGCCGGCCCTCGTTGTCATCGATCTCACGAACCTGTACACGTCCAGCCACGTGATCATTCTGGTCTGGACCGCCGCGCAGGGAACCACCCACGCGGCAGACAACACGAGGTAAACGCAGTCAGCGCCCGGGTCAGTTCGGCGTCGTACTGATCGGCGTCGAAGTGAAAGGCCGCAGGGCGCGCCTCATCAACGGGCACCTGCCAGTCGGACCACTCCACGATCCCGCCGTGACGCTGCACGAACACGGACAGGTAGCCACAGCATCCGCCCGTGCACTCGGGCTCACCCAGCACTACACGTCGTCCCTCGGCGGTCGCCCAGAGGGGACCCTGGCCATCGACCGGCAATGCCTCCTCGACAAACGGGCCGCGGCCGCCCTCTCCAATCGCGGCTGCCACCACTTCTTCACCATCGATCCGAAAAGACAATTGGGCAGCCCATCGGGGGCCTGGTGGCAACACGCTGATCTCAAGCCGATTGAACACCCAAGCACCCTACGCGAGTACTGGCCACCACAGTTCCGTTCCCACGACCACCAGATGTGGCCCTCTGGCCGACTATCAGTCGACCCCCAGAGGAGGCGAACGTTGTCTGATGCGGCACTAGTGCCGCATCAGACAACGTTTGCCTGGTCATGGGAGACTGCTCCGTCGACCGGGGGAGAGTGTGGCCGTGGAGACTGCCAATCGCGCGCTGACGGCGGACGTGATCGCGGCACTGAGGTACTGGCCCGGTGTCATATGGGGAGGTCAGAAGAATCCTCCGGACCCAGTGGACATGACCGTCCTGCCGCCCTTCTTCAACGAGGTGCTGCAGGACCTTCCGTGGTGGAACCGCGACTGGAAAGTCGACCGCGTCCAGCCGGGACTTCCCGCAGAGACCGGGGATCACCGCTGCGATCCCGCCGTAAGGTTCGCCGAGGTGTCGATCCCGGGAGCGGTAGCCTCCGGCAACGGTGAGAGCCTGCCGTTCGTCGCGAAAGTCGGGTTCACGGGCGACCGGCTGATCCGCTTCCAAGTCAAGATCGGTGACGTTGTCATCGGCCCGGCCGTTGCCCCTGCCGGGCGGTCGGAGCCACATCCGTTCGGACGGATGCTTACCGGCTTGATGGACCTGCGCGGGATTCCGGTCAGGGAGATGGCCAGGGCCACCGGACTGTCGATGTCCACCATCCACATGCTCCGCCGTGGGCACAACCCGAATCTGCTGCAGGCCCGCCTGATCGCCGGGATCCTGGACATGTCCGAAGCAGACGTCAGAGTCATCGCCGGACTCGACGACGGCAGTACGCAGTAGCTGATAGGCGGCGGCGTCACGATGCGGCCTTGGCGCTGCGTCAAGCTACGTTCGCCCTGGTAACCACTTCGCATAGGCGCTCGTCCGCGGCGTGCTTGTTCCGCCAGATGATGTAGCGGCGGATCATGCTGCCCTGGGCCTTGTGACTGGCATGGTCGGTGCCGTCGAGGGCGAAGTACCGCAGAGCCGTGAACTGGGCCTCGATCCGGTTGAGCCATGAGCTGTTGGTCGGGGTGTAGGCGATCTCGACGTTGTTCGCCGCCGCCCACGTGCCGACCCGCTGGCAGCGCTTGGTCGTCAGGTGCGGCGAGTAGTTGTCGCAGACGATCGCGATGCGCACGTCCGCCGGGTGCAGCGAGCGCAGGTAGCGGCAGAACTCCAGGAACTTGGACCGGTTCTTGGTCTTCTTGATGTGGCCGTAGAGCTGGTCCTTGGCGAGGTCGTAGGCGGCAACAGGTGCCTCACCCCGTGCGGGCGGGTGTAGGTCGCCCGTCGGCGGGGCCGGGGTTCACGCCCGGGGTCCTTGTGCCGTCCGCCGCCTTCGGCCCATTGCCGGCCGGGGTGCGGCATCAGGTTGAGCGGTCCGAACTCGTCCATGCAGAAGACGACTTCGGGCTCCCAGTCCTCGGGTATGACCTCGCCGTCGGCGATCGCGTAGAGGTGCTCGACACGGGCCTTCTTGGCCGCGTAGTCCGGGTCGCGTGAGGACTTCCAGGTCTTCACGCGTTGAAAGGAGACGCCCTCCTCGCGGAGCAGGACCCGAAGGCCCTCGTGGCTGATGTCGTCGACCACCCCCTCGGCGACCAGGAAGTCGGCCAGCTTGGCCGGGCTCCAGGTCGAGAACGGCAGGCCGTGCTCGGCCGGCTTGGACTTCGCGATCTTCTTGATCTCCCGGCGCTCGGGCAGGGTGAACGTCCTCGGCCGCCCACCCCTGTATTTCGGGTAGAGCGCCTCGAAGCCGTCGGCATTGAAGGTGTGGATCACATCGCGGACCCGGTCCGCGCTGGTGAACGTCACCTCAGCGATCTTCGCCGCCGGCATGCGCTGAGCGGACAGCAGCACCATCTGGGCCCGCCGCCAGGTCACCACCGACCCAGTGCCCCGGCGGACGATCCGTAGCAGCCGTCTTCCCTCGTCGTCATCGATCTCCCGGACCTGCACGCGTTCAGCCACGTGATCATTCTGGCCGTCCGGTGCCGCCCGGCGCAGCAACCGGGCGACACGTCACGACGGGGCGAACGTTGCCTGATGCGGCACTAGCCGGGCGTGCCGGTCACCGCCCCGACTGTCATGGGGCCTACCCTTGCAGAGATCAGAGGTACTTTACGCTCTCTCGATCACCTGCTGGACGGCAGCCCTCGTGAAAACCCGAGGTTAGCCTCGCCGTTTCTGTTGGGGTGAGGCCGGTTGCTGGCCGTGAACGCGAAAGTGCCTTCCGAGCTGGGACGATGAACCTTGTCGAGGGGTTCTGTCGGGCCAGGTGGAAGGCACTTTCTGCGTGCAGTGTATCGGTTTGCGTCCCAGGCTTCATGTCTCTGCTGACGGTGCGGGGGTGGTCGGTCATGCCGGGGCACGGCTACTGGCTGATCTCGCCGATGTCACTGGACTGACCAGCTCGTACTCCACCGCGCTCGGACCGCTCCGGCCACGAGGTACTGGTCATGACCCGGGCCGGATCGCGACCGACCTCGCGGTGATGGTGGCTGCCGGCGGCGAGACCATCACGGATCTGGCCACGCTGCGCGACCAGCGCGAGGTGTTCGGCCCCATCGCCTCGACACCGACTGCCTGGCGGCTCCTGGCCGCCGTCGACGAACGCGTACTGGACCGCCTGCGCTCAGCCCGCGCTCAGGCCCGGGAAGTGGCCTGGCTGCAGGCATCCGAGACCCGCTGCGGCATACCGGCGGCAAAGGCCGGCGGACGGGAACTGCCCGGCCTGGTCCTGGACATCGACGCCACCCTGATCACCTGCCACCCGAGAAGGTCCAGGCCGCACCCACCTACAAAGGCGGCTTCGGCTTCCACCCCCTGCTGTGTTTCCTGGCCAACACCGGCGAGGCCATGTCCGGGCGCCTTCGGCCCGGAAACTCCGGAGCCAACACAGCCGCGGATCACATCGCGGTGCTGGACGACGCTCTCGCACAAATCCCTGACGCCCACCGGCACGGCTCCGACATCCTGATCCGCACCGACAGCGCCGGATCCGCGAAAGCCTTCCTCACCCACATCCGAGACCTGCGAGCACGCGGAATCCGCACCTTCTTCTCGGTCGGATACGCGGTCACCGAGCCGGTCCGCCGCGCGATCCGGGCCCTGCCCGAGCAGGTCTGGCACCCCGCCCTGGACCAGGACGGCACCCTCCGTGAGTCCGCCGAGGTCGCCGAGCTGACCGGCATGACCGGCCTTGCCGGCTACCCGGCCGGCACCCGCATCATCGTCCGCCGCGAACGCCCCCACCCCGGAGCCCAGCTCTCGCTCTTCGACCAGGACGAGGGCCTGCGGCACCAGGTCTTCCTCACCGACACCCCGTTCACCGCCGGCTCGGCCCAGTTCCTGGAGGTCCGCCACCGCGGACACGCCACCGTCGAGGACCGCATCCGGTGCGGCAAGACCACCGGCTTCGGCCGCTCCCCCTCCCGCCGCTTCGGCGTCAACGCCGCCTGGCTCGAACTCAGCCTCGCGGCGATCGACCTCCTCACCTGGACCCGCATCCTCCTGCTGGACAGCCAACTCGCGGCTGCCGAACCCAAGAAACTCCGCTACCGGATCCTGCACGTCACAGCCCGAATCACCCGGGGCAGCCGCCGCCTCCGCCTCCGGATATCGGCGACCTGGCCCTGGCGACATGAACTCATGGCCGCATTCCACCGACTGGCCGCACTACCCCGCCCCGCCAGCTGACCCGCCGCCCCCGCCCACCTCGACCCAAGGACCTCGGAGAACCCGACCCCGCGTCGGGCCCTCACCATGCCCACCAGCCGACCCAGCCTCAAACAACCTCGCTCAGCCGCCCAGCAACCTCAACTGAAACAGCGAGGTCAGGCGCATGTCCCGCATCGCCCGCACTCCATCCGCCAGGGCCGCACGGCCTACCATCGGGCCGTTGCCGAATAATGCTGCCCACAGAGGTCATCAGGTGTACAACTCTCCGTTCCGTGAACTTCTGGGAGCCCCCCAGGTCAACAGGGAAACAGTCGCTGACTGGGAAGCTGTTGAAAGAATGAGCAACATCACCCTCCCCACCGACTACAAGGAGTTCGTCTCCGCCTACGGGCCGGGATGCATCAGCGAACAGGTCTATCTCTTTCACCCGCGGGCAGCGAGGGGAGACCACGGCCTGCGCCTCGAGTCACTGTGGGATCGGGCCTCCTCTTCCTACGGAGACCTGGCTCGCAGCGATCCCCACGCCTACCGGCACCCCGTGCACCCGGACCCGGGTGGATACTTCGCGGTCGCCCGGTCGATCTCCGGCAACCACATCTTCCTCGTTCCCCCTGACGGGAACAGAAGGCAGTGGCAGGTCGCGGTGGAAATGGGAGCGTGGTTCGTTTTCGACATGACCTTCACCGACTTCCTCCGGGCTGCACTGCGCGACGAGCTTGACGTTCCCGTCATTCAAGGAGAGCCGTCATTCGAGCGAATAGGGGGTGTCGATTTCGACTAGAACCAAGCGAAATCGACACCAGGTCTTTGCGTACGGCGGCACCATGGGGATTGCGGCTTCGCCCTGGCACAGAAGAGTCCCGAGAGGTCCGCGAGTCCTGTCTGCAACCCGTGCTTCTCTGTCTCCGGTTCGGATCGGGTCGCCCTCCTGATCGGGTCGCCCTCCTGACCGCGCAGAGCAGAGCCGCCACGGCACTTTCCCGGTCGGCGAGCGCCTGGTGAACCCCAGGAGCCGAAGGCACCCACGCGCAGACCAGGGCGAAGGCCGAGGAGGTTCGGGTGGAACGGCTTCATCGAGACCGGACGGCTGTCGGCCTCGGCGTGGCCGGTCATGATGATGCCGTCCGGATTGACGCACGATGTCACGACATCGGCGAAGCGCATGTCGTTCCCGCCGACCGACGGGGTGACCAGCATGGTGTGCTGGTCGGGGCCGCCCTGGCCGAGCCGGCCCGGTTCGCCGTTCCGGACGATGTGGTGGTGCCCGGCTCCGGAACGGGCGACCGACTGGCAGTCCAGTGCCGGGCCCCGGTGTCCGCCCGCCCCTCGATCGGCCTGGCTGCATCGGGCAGGGGCGCCTGCGCCGGTCGTACGGCCTCGGCAGCACGAGAGCCCGCCCGCCCCGGGTGGTGATACGGGCGGAACGTCGGCGTCGGTACCCGTCGACCGCATCCACTCTCCGGCCCCCGCCGCTCGCCGCAGAGGCGAAGAACGCGCGGCGAGGAACACACCACGGTCGGCGTCATGTGACGGATTCGCCCGACCACCGTGTGGAGATCCTGCGAACCACGCTGGTAATTTGAGAGCCGCGATCCCGTGAGGTCGGGGGGAAGTCAGGGTTTGCGACCGCCATATCGATTGCTGGGTCAAGCCCTCGTACGCCCGTACTGCCTGCACGCGTTGGGGAGTACGGAGAGAGGCTGATCGTGACCGAGGCAGGACAGGGAGCACATACTCAGGACGGCGGGGAAGAGCCTTCGGATTCGCGTTCCCCGGCCGACCGGCGTGCACTCGGACAGCGGCTCATACCCGACGAGACGATGCAGCTTCGCATATCCGGCGGCGGCATCCCCGGCGCCGGTCCCGAAGAGCCACCCGTATCCGGCGTGGAACGGCGGGAGATATCCGACGGCAGCACCGGCACACCCTCCGGCCCGGAGAAGGCCGGACGGACCGCACCGACCGGCGACCACCCCGCGCCCGCCTCCGGATCCCGCACGTCCCGCCGCGCGGAAGCCAGAGCCGCCGCAGCCGGTCGGCCCGGTAGCCGGCGCCGCAGGGCGCCCGCGTCGACGCCCGCCGCGCGCTTCACCGCTGCCGCCGGCGCCGCCACCGCTGCCGCCGTCGCCGTGCTCGGCCCCTGGCTCCGCCGCATCCGGCCGCACTACCCCCGACCCGGGCGCACCGGCTGGAAGCGCTGGTTGCCCAGCTGGCGGCAGATCGGCGGCACGGTCCTCGCCTCGTTCGGGCTGAGCGTCCTGACCCTGACGGTCGCCTACGCCGTCACCGACATTCCGGACGACCTCAACTCGTTCGCCACCCAGCAGGACAACGTCTACTTCTGGGCCGACGGCACTCCCATGGCCCGCGCCGGCTGGGTGCAGCGGCAGGAGATGGAACTGGACGACGTTCCCGAGGACGTGCGCTGGGCGGTGCTCGCGGCCGAGAACGAGAGCTTCTACAGCGACCCCGGCATCTCGGCCAAGGGGCTCACCCGCGCCCTCCTGCGTACCGTCGGACAGGGCAGCACCGAGGGTGGTTCGACCATCACCCAGCAGTACGTCAAGAACGCCTACCTGAGCCAGGAGAGGACCTACAGCCGCAAGTTCACCGAGGCCATCATGGCTCTCAAGCTCGACGACGAGATGAGCAAGGACGAGATCCTGGAGGGATACCTCAACACCAGCTGGTTCGGACGGGGCACCTACGGCATACAACGTGCGGCCCAGGCGTACTACGGCAAGGACGTGAGCGAACTCAACGCGAGCGAGGGCGCCTTCCTCGCCACCCTCCTCAAGGGCGCCGGGCTGTACGACCCGACGCTCAGCGCGGCCAACCGCACCCGGGCGGAAGAGCGGTGGCGGTGGACGCTCGACCGGATGGTGAAGATCGGCAAGATGTCGCCGGAGGAGCGTGCCCGCTACCGCACCTTCCCGAAGGTGCTGGAGAGCAACCCGCTCTACAGCACCGGCGAGCAGAGCGACTACCTGGTGGAACTCGCCACCCGGTACGCCAAGAAGACCGCCCACATCTCCGACAAGGACTTCGACCGGGGCGGTTACCAGATCTACACGACGTTCGACAAGAAGCGCGTGGACCAGCTCACCCGGGCCGTCGGCAAGGCCCGCGACAAGGCCCGCAAGGACAACCCCAAGGCCGCGAAGGACGTCCACTACGGCGCTGCCTCCATCGCCGTCGACGGGCGGATCGTGGCCATCCACGGCGGACCCGACCACCGCAAGCAGGGCTACAACGAGTCCAACGCGACGACCGTGCCCGCCGGCTCGGCGTTCCAGCCGTTCGTCTACGCCGCCGCGCTGGAGCACGGCGTACGCAAGAGCCGGGACGGCACCCGCGAGCCGGTGACGGGCGAGACGGTGTACGACGGCGACGACAAGGTGCCGGTCACCACGCCGGAAGGGCCCTACTGGGACCGCAGCGGCCGCAAGGTCGCCGCGAAGAACGACAAGGGCCGGTCCTACGGGCAAATCACCCTGCACCAGGCCCTCGCCTCCTCGGTCAACACCACCTTCATGCAGCTCGGCATGGACACCGGCCTGGACAAGGTCCGCTCCACCGCCCGGGCCAGCGGACTGTTGTCCTCCAGCCTCGGCGCCCAGGTCCCCGCACTGGCCGGCGGCAGCTCCAGGCCCAGCGCCATCCGGATGGCCAGCGGCTACACCACCTTCGCCGCCGAGGGCCGGCACACCGACCCCTACGCCGTCCTCAAGGTCACCCGCAACGGCCACGAGGTCCCCACGGACATCCCGGCCGCGCGCCGGGCCCTGGACGCCGACACCGCCGCCGAGGTGCAGTCCGCCCTGACGGACGCCTTCCGCACCGCCTACCCGGAGACCGCCGCGCAGGCCGGCGGGGAGGTCGCGGGAAAGCGGGGCACCACCGAGGACGACACCGCCGCCTGGTACGTCGGCACCGAGAAGAAGGTGTCCACCGCGGTCGTCGTCTACCGCATCGACCTGGCCGAGAGCCTCGAACCCCTACCGCTGGAGGGACTGGGCGGCACGATCGCCGACAGCGTCCCGTACGGCATCTGGTCGGAAGCCCTGAGACCGCTCGGCTGACCACCGGCACGACCGACATCGTCCCCTTCCGCGCCTCCGCGAGGCGGAGGACACCGAGAGATTGAGCCGCAGATGAACAAGCCGTCGGGCCGACGCCGCAAGGACCCCGCGCCCCGCCGTCTCCCCGCCCGCCCTCGGACGCTCGCCCTGGCAGCACTCGCCGTCGTCGCCTCCGCCCTCGGCGGCTACCTGGTCGTGTTCGGCACCGACGACACCACCCCGACCGCGTCCGCGACGAACCGCTCGCCGCGCCAGCCGCTGCCCCAGGACGCGGAGGAACTGGCCTGGGACGGCAAGGTCGAGGTGATCGGGGACGGCTCGACCTCCTTCACCGGCCCGCAGAAGGGGCAGCTCAAGCCCCGGCCGCTGAAGCCCGGTGAGAAGCCGCCGCAGTTCGTGGTGTTCTCCTGGGACGGCGCCCTCCAGGGCGATGACGGACTGTTCGCGCACTACCGGGAGATGGCCAATCGGCACGACGCCCACATGACCTTCTTCCTCACCGGCATCTACCTGCTGCCGAAGGGCCAGAGGGACCTGTACGACCCGCCGCAGCACCCCCGGGGAAGCGCGGCCATCAGCTTCCCCACCGACGAGCACGTCTACACCACCCTGGAGCAGCTCAGCGGGGCCTGGAAGGACGGCAACGAGATCGGCACCCACTTCAACGGGCACTTCTGCGGCCCGAAGGGGGGCGGCGACTGGAGCGTGTCCGAGTGGAAGAGCGAGATCGACCAGTTCTACGACTTCGTCGAGAAGTGGAAGACCAACACCGGCAGGACCGACCTCGAACCGCTGCCGTTCGACATACGCCGCGAGGTCGCCGGCGGCCGCGCTCCCTGTCTCGAAGGCCAGGCCAACCTCCTCAAGGCCGCCAAGAGCTACGACTGGCGCTACGACGCCAGCTCCGCCGGCGACTTCCAGATATGGCCGCGGAAGAAGAACGGCATATGGGACTTCCCGCTCCAGATGCTCCCGTACGAGGGGGGCAAGTACCAGGGCCTGTCCATGGACTTCAACTTCCTCTACAACCAGTCCGAGGGCAAGACCGACGGCGACCCGGCCATGTACCCGACGTGGCAGCAGGAGACCCTGAACACCTACACAGCCGGCTTCAACCGCGTCTACTACGGGAGTCGCGCGCCCCTGTTCATCGGTAACCACTTCGAAGAGTGGAACGGCGGCATCTACATGAAGGCCGTCGACCAGATGATAGAGAAGGTGTGCACCAAGAAGGACGTCAAGTGTGTGTCCTTCAAGGAACTTGCCGACTGGATGGACGTGCAGAAGCCCGCCACGCTGGAGCGGCTCCGCAGCCTCGACCCCGCCCAGTCCCCGGACTGGTCCACCGTCGTGAAGTGACGCCCAACGGCCGTCGCCCTCAACTGCGGTGACGGTTCGGACACCGCCTCGCATCAATCCCCTCGCCTCCTTCACACCGGCTGCACGAGGCGTGCAAAGATGCGGCTTGACTCGGCGGTCCATGCCGGGAAAAGAGGGAAGAACGCCAGTGAAGTCGAGAAAACTCAAGCACACACGACGCCGGGCGACGATACTCACGGCGGCCGCCGCATCGGCCGTCGCGGGGGTCGCGCTGCTGCCCACCTGGAACGCGGGCGCGTCCACGGCAGCCGAGCCCCAGGTCGACGCCAGGACCAAGGCCGCCTTCCAGAAACTGGCGGACGCGGTCTTCACCGACCGCACCAACGCGCTGATCGACCGGCCTCGCCACAGCGGCAGGAAGGCCAAGGCCGACGGCATGTCCGGCAAGGTGGAGCTCTCCTCCGGGATCGGCCGAACCGAGCACGCCGCCCGGAAGCAGCTCGACGACCGCAGGAACCGACTGGCGCGCAACGGCGAGAGGTACAGCGCCGGCAGCACCGAGGTCACCCTGGACCGCACCCAGGTCAAGGGCCGTACCGCAGTCGTCCGGGTCACCGAGAACACCACGCTGACCTACGCCAAGGTCACCGGCGGCGAGCCGGGCACCACCGGCTTCCAGGCTCACCACGAGCTGACCTTCAAGGCCGACAGGAACGGCTCCTGGAAGGTCACGAAGATCCGCGAGACCGCCGACGGCGGCCTCGCGGTCAACCAGCTCGCCGAGCCGAAGACCGTGTCCGCAGCGGCCAAGACCACGTCGACCACCCCGGCCGCGCCCCGCGCCGCCATCACGAGACGCCCGCCGGCCGCCCCCAAGAACCTCACCGGCGGCGAGTACGACTACCGGGCGATGGCCGCGTACGCGGAGAAGCACTGGACGAACTACAACCCTGCCTACCCCGACTTCAACGGGGCCGGTGCGGGCGGCGACTGCACCAACTTCGTCAGTCAGTCCCTCAAGGCCGGCGGCTGGAAGCACGTCCCCGGTTACGTCTACGACTACACGCGCTGGTTCGGCACCGCCGACATCCAGTCGCACTCCTTCGTCGGCGTCAACGAGTGGTCCTGGTTCGCGCAGAACTCCGAGCGCACCACCAGCCTTGCCAACGTCTACCAGATGGACGTCGGCGACGTCCTCCAGGTCGACTTCGACAAGGACGGGTCCAAGGACCACACCATGATCGTCACGTCCCGCCGCAACGGCGTGCCGTACCTGACGTATCACTCCACCAACACCCTGCGCCGTTCGGTGACGAGCATCATCTCGTCCTACCCGAACGCCGCGTACTACGCCTACCGCACCTGACGGTCGGCCGCTCCCGAGCCACAGCGCCCCTCGTCCGTGACGGACGAGGGGCGCTGTCGCGCCTCACCACCAGCACCCGTCCGCACGAGGACGTACAGCCCGAGAACCCGCCCGTCCGACGGTGCTCAATCCACCCCGCCGGGCCCGTCCGCTGTCGCCGAACTCCCCCGACCGGTCGCCCTCCGTCAAGAACCCCGTCTCATCCAGGGCCAGCACCGCGTCGACCTCGCCCGCACGCTCGACCCACGCGCAGGACAGCACCACATCGCGGACCCCGTCCACATCCCAGCAGGCAGCCCTCAGCAGCCGCTGCGTCGACCAGGGCCTCGCGGCACCTGCCTGCTCAGCCGCCTGCCACCCGTTCATGCCAGGCACGGCACGTCCGCCAGCGGCCGCCTCACCCGTCGCCCGTGCGAGGCGGCCGCTCGAAACACCCGGCGACCCGCGCCCCCGGCCCCGCCAGCTCCGCACCCCACAGCTCCACCTGATCTAACGTCACCACACGACGATCATTGCGGGCAGGATGACCCACGTGGCAAGTGCCGCCGCAGCACCAGGGAGACCCCGCATGGCTGACCACTATCCGTACCGCATCATGGCCGGGAGAGAGGACCTGGCGCTGATCTGGCGGCCTGGAGAGGGCGATGCCCCCGATGAGCTCGCCGTTGACGAACGCGGAGGTCTCCTCGCGTTCCCTGACCTCGAGGCGCTGCAGGAGCACTGCGATCGCAATGGCTGGGTGCTCGTCCGGGAGGGCGAAGGCACTCTCGATCTGGGCGTCGTACAGCGGTGGGTCGAGCACCCCGGCCATGGCTCGGTCCCGGCAGGACTGCTGCTGGAGGCGTGGAACTTCTTCGAAGATCTCTCTCACAGCCTGAAGGCCGGCCCATCCCTTCCCTCCCAAGGAACCATCCACGACAGCGCCTACGAAAAGATCTTCGGCGGCGAAGCTCTCGAACCGGCCGCTGGCGAGGGAGCCTGGACGGACGAGGAGACCGCGGCCGTGCGCGAACTTCTCCGCGCGGGAATGGACCTCTGGGAACAAGTCGCGCACAGGTCCAGCACCGGCTGACCGGCTCTACGGTACTTCTGTACGCACCCATTTCAACTGCCGCTGCAACACTGGCACTGGGCACACGAAGAGGCCGCCCGGCTGCCAAGAAAACAAGGACCAAGGACACAGACCCAAGGCCGTCCTGGTGACCACGTCCTGGTCCGGCCGGGCCGGCGAGGCATGCGCCAACGAGCACAGCCGCGGGAATCCGTGACGGTGACAGGCCGCCCTGATCCTGCAAGCGCCTCGGACGTTCGGTCGCTCAGGACGCTCCGCCGGTCCCATCAATTCTGGTCCTGCGATGCGGTCACTCGGCGACGTCGACTCCGTAGGACCGGGCGAAGTCGGCGAGAGCATGGTCGTATCCCTGCCCGACCGCCCGCAGCCGCCATCCCTCGCCCCGGCGGTAGATCTCGGCAAGGATCATGGTGCGCTCGGTGGTTGCGGCATCGAGGGTGGCACGGTGGGTCGGGGCCTCGCCGATTCCACGGGTGACGACGACCTCCACCGCGCCGACGTCGGAGAAGGTGACGTCGCCGTCGATCGCCGCCGCGACCACGACACTGGTCACCTCCAAGGGCAGCCGTTCCACAGCGACGCTGACGGCTTGCTCAGTCGGACCGTCCGTGGCGAGCCGCACCGTGCCATCAGGGTGTTCGGGTGCTCCGTAGAAGACGAAGTCCTCGTCTCCCGCGACCTGCTCCTGCGCGTCGAGCAGGAAGGTGACGACATCGACGTCGCATGCGGTGAGCTGCCCCCATGTGGCCGCCACCGTCCACGTAGCCCCGGCCTCAGGCAGGTCGACGACCTCTCCCCGGACCAGGATCTCTGCCGTGTCCCGCGACTCGGCGGCCGGGGCCTGATGCACAGAACCGAGTTCGGGTACAGGGGCCATGGCGGGCGGGAGAAGCCACTCGGCGCCATGGACGGGCAGGCCGAGCGAGGTGATGCGGCTCATACGCCGGTCCGATTCCCCGCCGGGGAGCAGCACGATGTCGGTGACTCTCGCCGAGAGGTTGACCGCTGCGGAGGCACCGAGCTCGACGACCTGGACGCGCGCCGCCCCGGCTTCCTCGTGGGTACCCCCCAACACCAGCACGCGACGCCCGGCGAGTGGTCGGTCCGCCCCGGCGGGACCGGTGCGTGCGACCGGTGGGGTGGTGCGCTGCGCGGGCACTGCGGGCGTGAGCGTGCGGGGCACGGCCGCCGCCTCCCCCGGCGTCGCTGTGGCACGTCGTAGGCCGGCAACTGCGGATCGGGCCACGCCCTTGGCCTCACCGGACCGTACATCGTCCAGCAGCCGCAGATAGGTCCGCTCGTCCACCAGAGGAACGCCTTCGGCAACGGCCCGGCGTAGTTTGGCGGTCCCCTCGCCGGAATCATTGGTGACCAGGAGGCTGGTCTGTCCGCTGATCGAAGTCATCATGTTGAGGCCGGCCGCCACCGAGCGGGCGATCAGCTCCTCGCGGGACATCAGGGTTTCGCCGGTGACAGCGACCTTCATCCCCTGTACCAGACCGTCTCCCGCCTGGAACCGGCCGGGATTCCGGTACGGACAGGGGGTCTTCGGGACGAAGGGCTTGTAGTCCTGTCGCGGCGGGCAGGCCAAGAGCGGAAGATCCAAGCCCAGACGTCCCGCGGCGTCCAGCGAGCCCTGCAAAATCCCCGTGAGCACCCGGACGTCGTCCTGTGCGTCGTGGGCCCGTTCCTGACGCACACCGTAGTGCGCGGCAAGCGTTGCCAGCTTGAGATTCGGCGTCGCGGGCGCGATCAACCTGTTGAGAGCCAGGGTGCAAAGACGTCTGCTCACAGGCACCCACGAGCGGACGCGGGCGAACTCGTGAGCTAGAAAGTCGTAGTCGAACTGCGCGTTATGGGCGACAAGAACGCGACCGCTCAGCAGCGCACCGAGCTGCGGCGCGATCTCCTCGAAAGGAGGTGAGCCTGCCAGGCGAGCGCGGGTGAGCCCATGAACATGCACAGGTCCCGGGTCGCAGCCCGGGTTGAGGAGTGTGGAGAACGCACCGGTCTGCCGACCGTACCCGTCCAGCGTGACGACCGCGAGGGACAGGACGCGGTCCCGGCCGGGCCTCAGCCCAGAAGTCTCCACGTCCACCAACGCCCAGTCGTGGAAATACTCGGGCAGCACGGGCCACTGCGGACCCGTTGGCAGCAGGGCCAACTCCGGCTCCCTTGAGGGTTCGGCAAGCGGCACGCAGCCTTCTCGCGCTCGTGGTCGATCAGGAGATCCTTCCACGCACAGCGGCTTCTTGCAGCGGATCTCGAACAAAGGCTCCGCCACCGCTCGGGAAACACCGTCTCCGGCGGCCCCCTGGGCCCAGTGGACCACTTCGCCCACCAGGGAGTCGGGCAGGTGGTCCGTCAGCCGGGCGGGCTCTACCTCCCGGGGACAACAGGGATACACCACGACCACACGTCGACGGCGGAGCCGGGGAGGGCGTGCATACTGCTGGGGCCTCCCACCATGGCCCCAGCAGCTGGTGCGGCCGGACCTAACCCGCACAGTCAGGCCCCGCCGACGCCGCCCAAAAACGACAGCCGCACCTGACGCTCCGGATTGTCCCGGTTCGTGTCGACCAAGCAGACCGACTGCCAGGTGCCCAGCTCCAGTCGGCCACCGATCACCGGCAGCGTGGCGTGGGGCGGGACCAGGGCCGGGAGGACGTGGTCGCGGCCGTGGCCGGGGCTGCCGTGGCGGTGTTGCCAGCGGTCGTCGGCGGGGAGCAGGTGGTGAAGGGCTGCCAGGAGGTCGTCGTCGCTGCCCGCGCCCGTCTCCAGTACGGCGATGCCCGCCGTGGCATGGGGAACGAAGACGTTGAGCAGGCCGTCGCGGCCAGAGGCAGCGCGGGTGAGGAACTCCTCGCAGGCACGCGTCAGGTCCGTGACCGTCTCGGCCGTACCCGTGGTGATGTTCAGGACCGTGGTGGTGAAGGAATCGGACATGCCCCCATCATCACCTCACCGGCGCGAACCGAGCTGTTCACGCTCCGGGACACACGTGACCGTGTCCCGACCCGGAAGGCTGCCTTCACCCGCCATGTCCCGATCAGCTCCGCCGGACTTCGCGCGATCACATCGGGGGCCTGCAGCGAGTGGCTTCCGCAGCCCGCTGTCGCGGCTGCTGACGTACTGACCGCGCCGCCGAACCCGCTGCAGGACATCTTCTTCGGCGTGGCGTCGGCGGCGGCGGCCGGGCAGATCGCCGCCGCGCACGCCCGATGTCTCTCTCGCAGGGGGCGAGACGCCGGTCGCCGTGCTGGCGAAGATCGACCGGATCCGCTCGCCGGCCGCCGCGGCGCCGGGCGCGTGGTCGCCGGAGGTCGCTGAGCCGTGCGGGAATGCCCGTCGGGCGTCCGGGAAGATCCGGGGCGCTTGGCGAGTTGGTAGAAGCGTGAACAACTCTGGGGTGCGCGAGCTGGACGTGGTCGTCATCGGCGCGGGTCAGGCGGGACTGTCCGCCGCCTACCACCTGCGCCGCGTCGGGATGGAGCCGGACGTCGACTTCGTCGTGCTGGACCACGCGCCCCGGCCGGGCGGCGCGTGGCAGTTCCGCTGGCCCTCGCTCACGTACGGCAAGGTCCACGGGATGCACGCGCTGCCGGGCATGGAGCTGACCGGAGCCGACCCCGACCGGCCTTCCTCGGAGGTGATCGGCGCCTACTTCGCCGCGTACGAGGACCGCTTCGGCCTGCGGGTCCACCGGCCCGTGGAGGTGAGTACCGTACGGGAGGGGAACGGCGGGCGGCTGCTGGTGGAGACGTCCGAGGGGGTGTACGCACCGCGGGCGCTGATCAACGCGACCGGCACCTGGGACCGGCCGTTCTGGCCCCGCTATCCGGGCCAGGAGACGTTCCGGGGGCGGCAGTTGCACACGGCGAACTACCCGGGGCCCGAGGAGTTCGCGGGGCAGCGCGTCCTCGTGGTCGGCGGTGGCGCCTCCGGTACGCAGCATCTGATGGAGATCGCCCCGTTCGCCGCCGGCACCTTCTGGGTGACCCGCAGTGAACCGGTCTTCCGCGAGGGACCGTTCACCGAGGAGTGGGGGCGGGCGGCCGTGGCGATGGTGGAGGAGCGGGTGCGCAACGGGCTGCCGCCCAAGAGCGTGGTCAGCGTGACCGGACTGCCGATGACCGACGCGGTGCGGCGGGCCCGCGAGCAGGGGGTGCTGGACCGGCTCCCGATGTTCGACCGGATCACGCCGACCGGTGTGGCCTGGGACGACGGCCGTACCGTCGAGACCGACGTCATCCTCTGGGCGACCGGGTTCCGGCCCGCTGTGGACCATCTGGCCCCGCTGAAGCTGCGCGAGCCGGGTGGGGGCATCCGGGCCGAGGACACCCGTGCTGTACGGGACGGGCGCGTCCACCTCGTCGGGTACGGCCCCTCCGCCAGCACCATCGGCGCGAACCGGGCGGGCCGTGCGGCGGTCCGGTCGGTCATGCGGCTGCTGCGGGAGACGGGCGGTGCGCGGGCCGGCGAGGAGGCCGCCGAGGTCGTCGCCGTGCCCGCTCCGGGGGCCTGAACCGGCGGTGGATCCGCTCGGCCCGTGGGTCTGATCGGCCTGGTCGTCGGTCCCGCCGATCCCGTCGGTGTCGTTGGTCCTGTCAGACCGGTCGGTCTCGTCGGACCCGTCAGAGCCGTCGGAGCCGTCAGTGCAGGAGGTCCCGTCGGTTCCGTCGGTCTCGCTGGTGGACTGGGTCAGTTCTTGGTGGCGGAGCCTCGGCCGCGGTTGAACTCCTCGACGTTTCTCTGCTGCTCGTCGTAGCTGTCGGTGAACCGCGTGTCGCCCGGACCGACGGTGACGAAGTAGAGCCACGGGCCGGGCGTGGGCCTGACCGCCGCGCGCAGCGCCTCCTCCCCCGGGTTGCCGATGGGAGTCGGCGGCAGGCCCTTGATCCGGTAGCTGTTGTACGGGCTGTCCAGCTGGGTGTCGGCGGTCGTCGTGTCCAGGGTGGAGCGCTTCAGGGCGTAGTTGATGGTGGAGTCCATCTGCAGCGGCATGTTCTTGAGCAGCCGGTTGTAGACGACCCGGGCCACCTTGCCCATGTCGGCCGGGGTGTCGGCCTCGGCCTGGACGATGCTGGCGATCGTGACGGTGTCGTAGACGGAGACGTTGTTGCGCCGGGCCCCCGCCGTGACGTGGTCCGCGGCGAAGTGCTTGCGGGCGGTGTCGGACATGTAGCGCAGCAGGCCCGCGGGCTCGGTCGCGTCGTCGATCGGATACGTGGCCGGGAAGAGGTATCCCTCGGGGTTGCCCTCGGCCTGGTCGGGCAGTTTCAGGTCCACCGTCGACGCGGCCTTCTGCGTGCTGCCGGGCTTCAGGTCGAGCGCCTCGTCGACCGCTTCGTACACCTGCGAGACGCGGCGGCCCTCAGGGATCATCAGGGTGCTCTGCGGGCTCTCCCGCTTCTTCGGCGGCTCGTCCGATCCGGTCAGGGACAGCGGGATCAGGACAGCCGCCGACGCGATGAGCAGGGCGCCGACGACCAGGACGATCTTTCCGCGGCGCGTCGGGCGGAGTCTGCGACGGGGGCGGGCGTCCGGGGACTCGTTCACCATGCGGGCACGTTAACCCGGGGCGTGAGCCGTGGCCGGTAGCCCGTCCACGGCGTCGGCTGTCGCGACACGAACGCCGTACGGCGAGACCGGAACGCCTGTAGCCGGAACACACGAACAGGGGATCGGGTGTTCGCTGGAACGCGTGATCGTCAGGGGATTCGTTGCTGTTCACCCGTCCGGGGCGTGATCATTGCAGAGCGCAGTCAACGGGCTGCAGACCGCTACTGCGCAGTCCCACAGATGCACCACGTACAAGGAGAAAGACCAGATGAACTTCCTGACCAACCTGCTTGCCGGCGTCGTCCACTTCGTGGGTTGGCTCGTCTGACCACAGCTCCACCCGGCGCCGTCGCTCCCTGTCCCACGGGAGCGGCGGCGCCGCCGTGCGTGCCCGCGGGGTCGGGCCGTTGTCCAAGGCGGTCGGGAGGTCCGGCGGCGGGTCGAGGAGGGGACGGCGACAGCAGGCCGCCGTGGTCGTTCCGCCGGGAGCCCGTGTCGACGCCGTGGCGACGGTGTGGCTGCCGTGGAGTTCCACCCCGAGGAGGGCTCGTGAGCGCGGCGAGCTTCGCCCTGCGCGCGTCACGCCGGTGATGTCAGGAGGGGCGGATCGTGGCCCGGCCCCGACGGGCCCGGTCAGGGAGCCGGGACCGGGACCGGGTGGGAGTCGCGGCGGATCAGGGCGGCGTAGCGGCCGTCGCGGGCGAGCAGTTCCTCGTGCGTACCGCGCTCGGCGACCCGGCCGTCCTCCAGGACGACGATCTGGTCCGCGTCGCGGACGGTGGAGAGCCGGTGCGCGATGGTGAGTGTGGTCCGCCCGGCGGACAGCGCGTCGATCGCCTCCTGCACGGCCTGTTCCGTACGGGTGTCGAGCGCGCTGGTCGCCTCGTCGAGGATCAGCACCGGAGGGTCGCGCAGGATCGTGCGGGCGATGGCGAGACGCTGCTTCTCGCCGCCCGAGAAGCGGTAACCGCGCTCGCCGACCATCGTGTCGTAGCCGTCGGGCAGGGAGGCGATGTGGTCGTGGATCTGCGCGGCGCGGGCCGCGGCCTCGATCTCCTCGTCGGTGGCCTCCGGCTTGGCGAAGCGCAGATTCTCGGCGACCGAGGCGTGGAAGAGGTACGTCTCCTGGGAGACGACGCCGACGGCCCGGGCCAGGGTGTCGAAGTCCAGGTCACGGACGTCGGTCCCGTCGAGTGTGACCCGCCCGCCGGTGACGTCGTACAGCCGGGGCACCAGGTAGCTGAGCGTGGACTTGCCGGAGCCGGTGGATCCGACGATCGCGAGGCTGCCGCCCGCGGGCACGGTCACGTCGATGCCGGTCAGCGTCGGGCCGCTCTTCTCGTCGTAGCTGAAGTCGACGCCCTCGAAGGCGATCTCGCCGCGGACCTTCTCCAGCCGGACCGGACTCTCGGGTTCGGTGATGTCCACCGTGAGGTCGAGGTATTCGAAGATGCGCTGGAACAGGGCGAGGGAGGTCTGCATCTGCACACCGGTGGAGAGCAGGCTGACCGCAGGGCGGAACAGCCCCTGCTGGAGCGTGACGAAGGCGACGAGCGTGCCGATGGAGACGGCGGCGGCTCCGGACGCGAAGGGGAGGCCGGCCGCCCAGTAGATGACGGCGGGCATGGCGGCCATGACGATGCCGATCGTGGACATCCGCCAGCGGCCGGCCATGCTGGAGCGCACTTCGAGGTCGACCAGGCGCTCGGACTCCTCGGCGAAGCCCCGGGTGAGGGAGTCGGACCGGCCCATCGTGCGGCCGAGGAGGATGCCGCTGACGGAGAGGGACTCGGTGACGGTCGCGGCCATCGCGGCCATCTGCTTCTGCCGCTGGGTGGTGATCTTCTTGCGTTCCCGGCCGACGCGGCGGCTGATCGCGACGAAGACCGGCAGCAGGAGCAGGGAGACGACGGTGAGCCGCCAGTCGAGGGCGAGCATGGCGACGACGGACGCGATGACGGCCGTGAGGTTGGAGACCAGGGAGGTCGCGGTGGAGGTGACCGTCGCCTGCATGCCGCCGATGTCGTTGGCGATGCGGGACTGGACCTCGCCCGTGCGGGTCCGGGTGAAGAAGGCGAGCGGCATCCGCTGGAGCTGGCTGTAGACGGCGGTGCGCAGGTCGTGCATGACGCGCTGGCCGACCGTGGTCGAGATGAGGGTCTGGAGCACGCCGAAGACGCTGGTCATCACGGCGGTGAAGATCATGCCGAGCGCCAGCAGAGTCAGCAGGCCCGTGCGCCCCTGCGGGATGGCCGTGTCGAGGATCTCGCGCAGCAGGAACGGGGAGGCGACCCCGACCAGGGAGGATGCGCCGACCAGCAGGCCGACGACGGCCAGGCGTCCGCGGTAGGGGCGGAAGAGGCGGAGGATGCGGCGCACCTCGGCGGGCGGCCGGTCGGCGGCGGGGCGGGTATCGGGCGGGGGCGTCCACGTGGGTTCGTCGGGTTTCATGGGCTCCTTCGTCGGGCGTGAGGCGGGGCCGGGCAGTCCCGGTCCCGCACGGTAAGAGCCTAGCTCATTGTTACCTCTACTCACAATGAACAAGGTCCTGATATTGTTCCCCGTATGGATGCCCCGGATTCCCTCGATGGCCCTGATGCCCCTGATAGCCCTCATAGCCCTCATAGCCCTGATGGGCGTTCCCGTGACTCCCGGGAGTCCGGAGAATCCCGGGAGTCACGGGACGGCGTGCTCGCCGAGCAGCTGCTGCGGCTGACCCGGCGGCTGCACCGCATCCAGCGCCGCCAGCTGGAGCCGATCGACATCACTCCGGCCCAGTTCCGGCTGTTGCGGACGGTCGCGAGTTACGACGCGGCCCCCCGGATGGCGGATCTCGCCCGACGGCTCGATGTCGTCCCGCGTGCCGTGACCACGCTGGTCGACGGACTGGAGGCGAGCGGCCGGGTGCGCCGCGCCCCGGATCCCGACAGCCGCCGGGTGGTCCGCATCGAGATCACCGACGAGGGGCGCGCCACGCTGCGGTCGCTGCGCAGCGCGCGCCGGGCCGCCGCAGAGGAGATCCTGGCCCCGTTGACCGCCGACCAGCGCGAGGTGTTCGGTGAGCTGCTGTCCGCCCTGGTGGACGGAATGCCGGAGCGCCACTGCTGAGCGCCGTCGTCGCGTACCACCGCTGAGCACCGAGCCGAGGGGAAGGCCGACATGCCGCTGCTGGAGCCCGACCCGGAAGCCCTGCGCCCCGGAACGGCGCGGGCCCCCGCCCCCGACCGGGTCACCGACGGCAGCGCGGGCGGCACCCCGGAGCCGCTGCGGAGCGAGCTGACCGCCCTGCTCGGCGCGGACAAGGTGCTCTGGAAGATCTCCGACCTCGTGCGGTACGCCTCCGACGCCAGCCCCTACCGCTTCCTCCCCCGGGTCGTGCTGGTCCCCGAGGATCTCGACGACGTGTCCGCGATCCTGTCGTACGCCCACGGCAAGGGCCGTTCGGTGGTCTTCCGGGCCGCGGGCACCAGCCTCAACGGCCAGGCGCAGGGCGAGGACATCCTCGTCGACGTCCGTCGGCACTGGACGGGCGTGGAGGTGCTGGACGACGGGGCGCGGGCCCGGATCCTGCCGGGCACCACCGTCATGCGGGCCAACGCCACGCTCGCCCGGTACGGCAGGCTGCTCGGCCCCGATCCGGCCAGCGCCATCGCCTGCACCCTCGGCGGGGTCGTCGCCAACAACGCCTCGGGCATGACGGCGGGCACCACCCGCAACTCCTACCGGACGCTCGCCTCGCTCACCTTCGTCCTGCCCAGCGGCACCGTCGTCGACACCGCGGACCCGGCCGCCGACGAGGAGCTGGCCCACGCCGAACCGGAGCTGTGCGCGGGGCTGATGGAGCTGAAGGCGGAGATCGAGGCGGACGCGGAGCTGACCGCCCGGATCCGCGCCAAGTACACGATCAAGAACACCAACGGCTATCGCCTGGACGCCTTCCTCGACGGGGCGACGCCGGCGCAGATCCTGCGGGGGCTGATGGTCGGTTCCGAGGGGACGTTCGGCTTCATCTCGGAGGTCGTCTTCGACACGCTCCCGCTCGACCGGCGGCTCTCCAGCGCCCTGCTGTTCTTCCCCTCCCTCACGGCCGCCGCGGCCGCCGTGCCCCGGTTCAACGAGGCGGGCGCGATCGCCGTGGAGCTCATGGACGGCAACACCCTGCGCGCCTCCGTCAGCGTGCCGGGCGTCCCGGCGGACTGGGCCGCGCTGCCCCGGGAGACGACCGCGCTCCTGGTGGAGTTCCGGGCGGCCGACGAGGCGGGCCTGGCGGGGTTCGAGCGGGCGGCGGACGCCGTCGTGGCCGGTCTGGAGCTCGTCCGTCCGGCGGCATCCGTGACCAACGCGTTCACCCGGGACGCCGGGACGATCGCGGGGTACTGGAAGGCCCGCAAGGCGTTCGTCACCGCCGTCGGCGGCTCCCGGCCCTCGGGCACCACCCTGATCACGGAGGACTTCGCGGTGCCGCCCGCCCGGCTGGCGGACGCCTGCGCGGCGCTCCTGGAGCTCCAGTCGCGCCACGGCTTCGACGCCGCCGTGGCGGGGCACGCAGCGCACGGCAATCTGCACTTCCTGCTGGCGTTCGACGCGGCGAAGCCCGCGGACGTGGCCCGGTACGACGCGTTCATGCAGGAGTTCTGCGCGCTGGTGGTGGACCGGTTCGACGGGTCGCTCAAGGCGGAGCACGCGACCGGCCGCAACATCGCGCCGTTCCTGGAGCGCGAGTGGGGGCCGCGCGCCACCGAGCTGATGTGGCGGACCAAGCAGGTCATCGACCCCGCTGGGGTGCTCGCCCCGCGGATCGTGCTGGACCGCGATCCCCGGGCCCATCTGCGCGGCCTGAAGACCATTCCGCAGGTGGAGGCGGTCGCCGACCCGTGCATCGAGTGCGGCTTCTGCGAACCGACCTGCCCCAGCGGGGATCTGACGACCACGCCGCGCCAGCGGATCGTGCTGCGCCGGGAGATGATGCGCCAGAGCGACGGCTCACCGGTGGAGACGGGCCTTCTCGACGCGTACGGCTACGACGCCGTGGACACCTGCGCCGGGGATTCCACCTGCAAGCTCGCCTGCCCGGTCGGCATCGACACCGGGGCGATGATGAAGGGCTTCCGCCACCGCCGTCACACCGACCGCGAGGAGCGGATCGCGGCGCTCACCGCACAGCACTTCCGGGCGGTGGAGGTCTCGGCCCGGCTGGCCGTGGCGGCGGCCGGCGCCGTCGGCGACCGGGTGGGGGACGGCCCGCTCCAGGCCGTGACGCGGCTCGCCCGCAGGGCCGTACGCCCCGATCTCGTACCGGAGTGGCTGCCGCAGATCCCCGGTGCGGCGGCCCGGCGGCTGCCGGACACGGCGCGCGTCGGGGCGAGCGCCGTGTACTACCCGGCCTGCGTCAACCGCATCTTCGCCGGGCCGGACGACGCCGGCACCGGTCCCGGGCCCTCCCTGGCCGAGGCGGTGGTGGCCGTGTCCGGGCGGGCCGGAAGGCCGGTCTGGATCCCCGAGGACGTCGCGGGCACCTGCTGCGCGACGATCTGGCACTCCAAGGGGTACGGCACGGGCAACAGGATCATGGCGAACCGGATCGTGGAGGCCGCCTGGGGCTGGACGGCGGGCGGGACGCTGCCGCTCGTGGTCGACGCCTCCTCGTGCACGCTCGGCATCGCCGAGGAGGTGGTGCCCCATCTCACCGAGGACAACCGGGCGCTCCACCGCGAACTGACCGTCGTGGACTCGCTGGTGTGGGCGGCCGAGGAGTTGCTGCCGCGTCTGACGGTGTTCCGGACGGCGGGCTCGGCTGTCCTGCATCCGACCTGTTCGATGGAACACCTGGGTGACGTGGAGCAGTTGCGTGGGCTGGCCGCGGCCTGTGCGGAGGAGGTCGTCGTCCCGGACGACGCGGGGTGCTGCGCCTTCGCGGGCGACCGGGGCATGCTCCACAAGGAGTTGACCGACGCGGCGACGGCCGCGGAGGCCGCGGAGGTCGGCCGCCGCCCCTACGACGCCTATCTGTCGGCGAACCGGATGTGCGAGATCGGTATGGAACGCGCCACCGGGCACCCGTACCGCTCGGCCCTGATCGAACTGGAACGCGCCACCCGCCCGACTCTGCCGTGAGCCGGTGACCGTGGGCGGCAACACCCCCTGCGGCCTGCACAATTGAGCGTTTCGTGGCCCCGATTGGTTGCACCAGTCGGGGCTTCGGCGAGCCGTGAGAAAAAGTCCAAGGTTTGAGAACGAGAGTCCACATACTTCCCTTGCGCACCATCAGCTTCACCCTCCAGGGTCCTTACCGAGCCCCGGCCCCGCCGCCCGTACCCGTACGGCGGGACCGGGCTCGCTCGCGCACCGTCTGAACCCCCACACCCCACCTGGAGGCTCGATGAACGACGACGCCCGGCCCGTACCGGAACCGCAGGACATCCCCCCGCACAGCGGCGCGGCCGACGAGGTGAACCGGCGCGATCCCAGCCGCCGTTCGGTGCTGTGGACCACGGCGGGCGTGGCCGGGGCCGGACTCGGCCTCGGCGCACTGGGCGGAGGCACCGCGTCGGCGGCCGGGACGGACGCCCCGGCCGCCGTAGCCGCCGCGGAAGCCGTGGCCGCCGCCCCTCCCCGCAAGGGCCGCACCATGGCGGGCGTGCCCTTCGAGCGGCGCTCCACGGTCCGGGTCGGCATCATCGGCCTCGGCAACCGCGGCGACAGCATGATCGGGCTCTTCCTCGCCGTCCCGGGCGTCCGGGTCGTGGCGGTGTGCGACCCGGTCCGGGACAAGGCGGAGAAGGCCGCCAGGAAGGTGACGGCCGCCGGTCAGCCCGCCCCGGCTGTCTACGCCAAGGACGAGCACGACTACGAGAACCTCTGCAGGCGCGGGGACATCGACTTCGTCTACGTGGCCACGCCGTGGGAGCTGCACTTCCCGATGGCGAAGACGGCGATGCTGAACGGCAAGCACGTCGGGGTCGAGTGCCCGATCGCGATGCGCCTGGAGGAGCTGTGGCAGCTCGTGGATCTCTCCGAGCGCACCCGGCGGCACTGCATGCAGCTGGAGAACTGCTGCTACGGCAAGAACGAGATGCGGGTGCTGCGGATGGCGCACGCCGGTCTCTTCGGCGAACTCCAGCACGGCGCGGGGGCCTACAACCACGATCTGCGCGAGCTGATGTTCGACCCCGACTACTACGAGGGCCCGTGGCGGCGGCTGTGGCACACCCGGCTGCGCGGTGACCTCTACCCCAACCACGGGTTCGGTCCGGTCGCCACCTACATGGACGTCAACCGGGGCGACCGCGTCGTCAGCATCAGCAGTGTCGGCACCACCGCCCTGGGGCTCGCCGCGTACCGCGAGGAGCACATGGAGCCGGGTGACCCGAGCTGGAAGGAGTCGTACATCGGGGCCGACCGGACGATCAGCCTCGTGCGGACCGCCAAGGGCCGGGTGATCCGGCTGGAGCACGACGTGTCGTCGCCGCACCCGTACTCGCGGATCAACAGCCTCGGCGGGACCCGGGGCGTGTTCGAGGACTACCCGCCGCGGATCTACCTGGAGCCCGCCAACACGAACCACCAGTGGGACGACTTCACGAAGTACGCCGAGTGGGACCACTGGCTGTGGAAGGAGCACGCGAATCCGCCGGGCGGCCACGGCGGGATGGACTACATCATGGTGTTCCGCCTCATGCAGTGCATGAGGCTCGGCCTGGTGCCCGACTTCGACGTGTACGACGCGGCGGTCTGGACGGCGCCGGTGCCGTTGAGCCATCTGTCCGTCAAGGCCCAGGGCGTGCCCCTGCCGATCCCGGACTTCACCCGGGGCGAGTGGAGGAAGGCCCGGTCCGGCATGGACTCGGAGAAGCCGGCGGAGTGACGTCTCCGGGGTCCCGGGCCTGCTCGGCCCGGGACCCCGCAGGGCGGGGCGGCCGGGAAAAACCGGTTGCCCCGGAACGGGACGAACAGGGACTCTTGCACGTCACCCCGTCTTCGAGGTCTGTCCGGACCTCTGTTTCACGAGCCCTGGGACGTCATGCAGATTCGCGACCTTCCGTATTCGGATCCCGGCGACCCCGATGTACGTTCGGGCCCCCGCTTCCTGTTCTGGCTCGGGCGCAATCAGCTCGGCGGGCAGCTGAAGTCCCTCTCCTGGGGGCTGCTGCACCAGCTGGGCATCGCCGGTCTGCCGGTCACCGTGGGGCTCGCCGTGCAGGGCGTCATCGACGGCTCCGGTGGACGGCTCGCCCTGGCGGGCGGACTCATCGTGGCCCTCGGCGTGCTGATCGCCGTCGGCGACACGATGCTTCACCGGACCGCCGTGACCAACTGGATCACCGCCGCCGCGCGGGTGCAGCAACTGCTCGCCCGCAAGACCGCCGAGCTGGGCTCCGCGCTGACCCGCAGGGTCGCGGCCGGTGAGGTCGTGGCGGTGTCGACCGGTGACGTGGAGAAGATCGGCTGGTTCGTCGAGGCGCTCTCCCGGTTCGCCGCCGCGGCCACCGCCCTCGTGGTGATCTGCGTCGGCCTGGCGGTCTACCTCCCGTCCCTCGGACTGATGGTGGCGCTCGCCATGCCGGTGCTCGCCCTGGCGGTGCTGCCGCTGCTGCCGCGCGCCACCCGCCGCGCCGACGAACAGCGCGAGAAGGCGGGCAAGGCCACCGAACTGGCCTCGGACACCGTCGCCGGGCTGCGGGTGCTGCGCGGCATCGGCGGCGAGGAGCTGTTCCTCGGCCGCTACCGCCGCGCCTCCCAGGAGGTCCGCCGCGCCGCCGTGCGCAGCGCCAGGATGTGGGCCCTGATCTCGGCCGTGCAGGTGCTGCTGCCGGGCGTTCTGCTGATCTCGCTGGTCTGGTACGGGGCGACGCTCGCCCGGGACGGCCGCATCGACGTCGGCCAGCTCGTCACGGTCTACAGCGCGGCCACCCTGATGCTGTTCCCCTTGCGCCACTTCGAGGAGATCGCCATGGCGTACTCCTTCTCGCGGCCGTCCGCCCAGCGTGCGGTGCGGGTGCTGTCGCTGCACCGCAGTGCCCGGGAGGCCACGGTGGAGGGGGTGTCGCCCACGGGCGACCTGTACGACCCGGCGACCGGGCTGATGGCCCCGCAGGGGCGGTTCACCGCCGTCGTCTGCGGCGACCCGGACGCGGCGGGACGGCTGGCCGACCGGCTCGGCGGGCACGCGGAGACCGGCGAGGAGGACGGCGAGGCCGCCGCGGCCCCGTCGGTGCTGCTCGGCGGGGTGGCCCTGGACGAGATCCCGCTGGACGCCGCACGGGCCGCGGTCCTGGTCCAGGACAAGGACCCGGTGCTGCTGTCCGGCCCGCTCCGGGAGCTGCTGGACGTCCCGTCCTCGGGCCTGGTGCCCGCGGACGCGGCGCTGGAGGCGGCCCAGTGCGGTGATGTGCTGAGCGCCCTGGCCCAGGCGTCCGCCGACAGCGGCGGGGACCCGATGCGGACCCGGATCACCGAGCGCGGCCGGTCCCTGTCCGGGGGCCAGCGCCAGCGCCTCGCGCTGGCCCGGTCCCTGGCCACCGACCCGGAGGTGCTGGTGCTGGACGAGCCGACCTCCGCGGTCGACTCGCACACCGAGGCACGGGTGGCCGCCGGTGTCGCGAAGCTGCGCCAGGGGCGTACGACGGTGGCCTTCGCCTCGTCGCCCCTGCTGCTCGACGCCGCCGACCGGGTGGTCCTCGTCCACGAGGGCACGGTGGTCGCCGTGGGGAGCCACCGCGACCTGCTGCGCACCGAACCGCGCTACCGGGCGGTCGTCACCCGCGAGACCGACGACGAGGCGGCGGCGAGCGCGGTGAACGGCGGCGGGGACGTCCCCGCGCCGACGCGCGACACCGCGCCCGCCATGAAGAGCATCGAGGAAATCGAGGAGAGGGCATGATCGGCGTCGCACCCCCGGCGTACGACCCCGCGGCACCGGAGTCGGCGACGACGCTGCCCGTGGGCACGCCGACGACCGTGCGGAGCTACGTACGGAGTCTGCTGCGCCGGCACCGCAGGGCGTTCAGCATCCTGATCGCGGTCAACGCGGTGGCGGTGATCGCCTCCATCACCGGACCGTATCTGCTGGGCGGTCTGGTCGAGGACCTCTCGGACGGGGTCACCGACCTGCATCTGGAGCGTACGGCCGCGATCTTCGCGGTGGCGCTGGTCGTCCAGGTCCTGTTCACCCGTTCCATGCGGCTGCGCGGCGCGATGCTGGGCGAGGAGATGCTCGCGGATCTGCGTGAGGACTTCCTCGTCCGGTCCGTCGGGCTGCCGCCCGGTGTGCTGGAGCGGGCCGGGACCGGCGATCTGCTGTCCCGGATCACCACCGACATCGACCGGCTGGCGAACGCGATGCGGGAGGCCGTGCCGCAGCTGGCGATCGGCGTCGTGTGGGCGGGTCTGCTGCTCGGCGCGCTGACGGTGACCGCTCCCCCGCTGGCGCTGGCCGTGCTGATCGCGCTGCCGGTGCTGATCGTGGGCTGCCGCTGGTACTTCCGCCGGGCCCCCTCCGCGTACCGCTCGGAGGCCGCCGGTTACGCCGCCGTCGCCGCGATGCTCGCGGAGACCGTGGACGCGGGGCGGACCGTGGAGGCGCACCGCCTCGGCGACCGCCGGGTGGCGCTGTCGGACCGGCGCGTTTCCGAATGGACCGCGTGGGAGCGGTACACGCTGTTCCTGCGTTCGGTGCTGTTCCCCGTCGTCAACGCCACGTACGTGACGATCCTCGGCGCGGTCCTGCTGCTCGGCGGCTGGTTCGTGCTGGAGGGCTGGCTGACGGTCGGGCAGCTGACGACGGGGGCGCTGCTGGCCCAGATGATGGTCGACCCGATCGGTCTGATCCTGCGCTGGTACGACGAGCTCCAGGTCGCCCAGGTGTCGCTGGCCCGGCTGGTCGGCGTCCGGGACATCGAGCCGGACGCGGGGGACGCCGAGGTCGGTCCCGACGGCCGGGACGTACGGGCGGACGAGGTCCGCTTCGGGTACCGGGAAGGCGTCGACGTCCTGCACCGGGTGTCCCTCGACGTCGCTCCCGGCACCCGGCTCGCCCTGGTCGGGCCGTCCGGTGCGGGCAAGTCGACGCTGGGCCGGCTGCTGGCGGGCATCTACGCCCCGCGCACCGGTGAGGTGACGCTCGGCGGGGCGGAGTTGTCACGGATGACGGCGGAGCGCGTCCGTGAGCATGTGGCCCTGGTCAACCAGGAGCACCATGTCTTCGTCGGTTCGCTCCGGGACAATCTGCGTCTGGCCCGGGAAGGGGCGAAGGACGCGGAGCTGTGGGCGTCGCTGGCGGCGGTCGACGCGGACGGCTGGGCGAAGGCGCTGGAGGAGGGGCTGGACACCGAGGTCGGTTCGGGCGGGTTCGCGCTGACCCCGGCGCAGGCGCAGCAGATCGCGCTGGCCCGGCTGGTGCTGGCCGACCCGCACACGCTGGTGCTGGACGAGGCGACCTCGCTGCTGGACCCGCGGGCCGCCCGCCATCTGGAGCGTTCCCTGGCCCGGGTGCTGGAGGGCCGTACGGTCGTGGCGATCGCGCACCGGCTGCACACCGCGCACGACGCGGATGTGATCGCGGTCGTGGAGGACGGCCGGATCAGCGAGCTGGGCAGCCATGACGAGCTGGTGGCGGCGGGCGGCGCGTACGCGTCGCTGTGGCGGTCCTGGCACGGCTGAGGCGTCCGGTCCTGACGCACCCCGGTGCTCCGGCCGGGACATACCGGTGCTCCGGCCGGGACGGCCCGGTGACCCCGCCCGGACGGCTGGGGATCACCGGGCCGTCCGGCGTCACGAGGCGTCCGGACGTCACCGGGGCGCTGGAACGGGGTGGGGCTGGAGGAGCTGGTCGACGGGTGCGTGGTCGTCGGTGAGCACCCGGGCGTTCCCCGTCCAGGCGGTCAGGGCGTCGCCGGTGGCGATCCGCCAGCCGACGTCCCGGGCGTCCAGGGCCTTTTGGAGTGCGGGGACGTCGAGCGGCCGGCCGGAGGCGACGATCACCATGTTGCCGCCGATGCCCGGGGCCGTGGCGTCCAGGCCGATGTCCGCGGGCTTCCCGAGCAGCGCGACATGCGGGAAGACCGCGGCGAGGGTGGCGGCCTCGGCGCGGGCGAAGGCGAGCCGGCCGTGGTCGATGAGGTTGGCGATGTACAGACCGTCCGCGCCGAGTGCCCGGCGTACGTCCTTCAGCGCCTGGGACGTCGTCAGGTGCCAGGGCGCGCTGACGCCTCCGAAGGCGTCCCCGACGACCAGGTCGTGGCTGCCCGGGGCGAGCCGGCGCAGGCCGAGCCGCCCGTCCTCCACGCGTACGTCGATGCCGTTCGAGGCCGGTGGGCCCAGGCCGAGCCGGTCGCGGTCGATGCGGACGACCCCGGGGTCGATCTCGGAGACGAGGCTGCGGGTCCCGGGGCGGGCGGCGGCGAGGTAGCGGGGGAAGGTGAGGCCGCCGCCTCCGATGTGGTGAGCGGTCAGCGGCTCGCCCTCGGGGAAGGCGGTGTCGACCACGGAGGCGAAGGCGCGGACGTAGGCGAACTTCAGATACGCCGGGTCCTCCACGTCGACGTAGGAGTGGCGCAGTCCGTCCAGGACGAGCGTACGGCCGCCGTCCCGCTCGGGGTCCGCGACGATCCGGGCGCAGTGGTAGCGGGTCTCCGCGTCGCAGCCGCCGGGGGCGAACCCGGTGGCGAGGGTGCCCGCGGCGACGGTGGCGAGGGCCACGGCCGTGGCGCGCCGCCACCGCCGGGCCCGCCACCCGACGAGGGCGGCCCCGAGCACCAGCAGGGTGCCGAGGCCGATCAGGATGGAGCTGACGGGCAGCCTCGTGACCAGCACGAATCCGGTGAGCACGGTCCCGACGATGGCTCCGAGGGTACCGACGCCCGACAGCCGCCCGACGACGGTCCCGGTCTCGGCGAGGCTGGTGAGGCGCAGCTTCGTCACGAGGGGGGTCACCGCGGAGAGCAGCGCGCCGGGCACGAGGAGGGTCGCCGACGCGACCAGCAGGAGCAGCGCGGGAGACCACTCGGCGGTGGTACGGAGCAGGAGCGGGGTGAGCGCGACGACCACGCCCGACACCCCGAGCGCGGGGGCGATGAGCCGGTGCGGGTCGACCTGGTCCGCGACGCGCCCGCCCAGCCAGGAGCCCAGGGCGATGGCGGTCAGCGCGATGCCGATCACCAGTGTGCTGGTCTCCAGGGTGAGGCCGAGGTAGGGGGCCAGCAGCCGCAGGGCGACGATCTCGACCACGAGGACCGCCGCCGAGGACCCGAAGACGAGGACCGCGGCGGCACGGGAGCCGAGCCCCGGGTCGCGGGGCGGGGCGTCGCCCGCGGGAGCGTCGTCCGCCCCGGGAGAGTCGTCGGCCACGGGCGAGGAGGGCGAGGTGGTCACCGCTGCATCCTCGCACGGGGTGGACGGCTGAACTCCCCTTGTTCCGGCGGGCAGTGGGGAGGAGACAGCCGATCCGGGCAGGGCGGGAACGTGTGTTCCCGGACATTGCGGTGCGCCCGCACCGGGTCCGGTGTTCCCCTGACCGGATGCGCGCAGACGAGATGCCCGGGTCCGAAGCGGCCGCGGATGCCCCGCCCACCACTGCCGTGACCGGAACGGACGCCGCCGGGACCGACGCCGTCAAGTCCGCTCCGCCCCTCTGATCGGGCCCCGTTTCACCCTGTCAGGAGGCGGATGCCGGAGCCTCCGGTGAGGATGAGGGGTGAATCACCCGGTAAACGGGGCAGGCGAGCGCAGAACCACGCAAGCCCGAGAAGGGACGCAGACCGTGGCACCACCCAGGATTCTCGTCGTCGGCGCCGGTTTCGCAGGCGTCGAGTGCGTACGCCGTCTGGAGCGCAGGCTCGCTCCGGGCGAGGCCCAGATCACGCTCGTCACGCCGTTCTCCTACCAGCTCTATCTGCCGCTGCTCCCCCAGGTGGCATCCGGAGTCCTCACACCGCAGTCCGTGGCGCTGTCACTGCGCCGCAGCCGCCGCCACCGGACCAGGATCGTGCCGGGCGGGGCGATCGGCGTGGACCCGCAGGCGAAGGTCTGCGTGATCCGGAAGATCACGGACGAGATCGTGAACGAACCGTACGACTACCTCGTGCTGGCCGCGGGCAGCGTCACCCGCACCTTCGACATCCCCGGGCTGCTGGACAACGCCCGGGGGATGAAGACGCTGGCCGAGGCCGCCTACGTACGGGACCACGTCATCGCCCAGCTGGACCTGGCGGACGCCAGCCACGACGAGGCGGAGCGGGCCTCCCGGCTCCAGTTCGTGGTGGTCGGCGGCGGATACGCGGGGACGGAGACGGCCGCCTGCCTCCAGCGCCTGACCACCAACGCGGTGAAGCACTACCCGCGGCTGGACCCGCGCCTGATCAAGTGGCATCTGATCGACATCGCGCCCAAGCTGATGCCGGAGCTCGGCGACAAGCTCGGGCAGGCCGCGCTGGAGGTGCTCCGCAAACGGGACATCGAGGTGTCGCTCGGGGTCTCGATCGCCGAGGCGGGGCCGGAGGAGGTCACGTTCACCGACGGCCGGGTGCTGCCCTGCCGGACGCTGATCTGGACCGCCGGCGTGGCGGCGAGCCCGCTGGTCGCCACGCTCGACGCGGAGACGGTGCGCGGGCGGCTCGCCGTCACCCCGCAGATGAAACTGCCGGGCGTGGACGGGGTGTTCTCGCTCGGCGACGCGGCCGCGGTGCCCGATCTGGCGAAGGGCGACGGGGCGGTCTGCCCGCCCACCGCACAGCACGCGATGCGCCAGGGCCGGGTGCTGGCGGACAACCTGATCGCCTCGGTGCGCCACGAACCGCTCAGGGACTACGTGCACAAGGACCTCGGGCTCGTCGTGGACCTCGGCGGCAAGGACGCCGTGTCCAAGCCGCTGGGTGTCGAGCTGCACGGGCTGCCCGCGCAGGCGGTGGCCCGGGGATATCACTGGTCGGCGCTGCGGACGAACGTGGCGAAGACCCGGGTCATGACGAACTGGCTGCTCAACGCGGTCGCCGGGGACGACTTCGTACGGACCGGGTTCCAGTCCCGCAAGCCGGCGACGCTGCGGGACTTCGAGTACACGGACGTGTATCTGACGCCCGAGCAGATCAAGGAGCACACGGCGGCGACGGTCATCAAGCACTGAGCCGCCGGTCGGTGTGAGCGCGTCCCGGATGTCCGGGGCGCGCTCACTGCTGCCGGGACAGGACCGTCTCCACGGTGTCCGCCTCCTGGGCGGTCTTGTCCTCGCGGTAGCGCAGGACGCGGGCGAAGCGGAGGGTGACCCCGGCGGGGTAGCGGGTGGAGCGCTGGAGACCGTCGTAGGCGATCTCCACGACGAGTTCGGGGCGTACGGTGACGACGTGGCCGTCGTCCTCGGTGGCCAGCTCGCCCAGGCGCCGGGTCTGCCAGTCCAGCAGGGCGTCCGTGAGCCCCTTGAAGGTCTTCCCGAGCATCGCGAACGTACCGTCGGGCCGGCGCGCGCCCAGGTGCAGGTTGGAGAGCTTGCCGGTGCGTCGGCCGCTGCCCCGCTCGACGGCCAGCACCACGAGGTCCAGGGTGTGGACGGGCTTCACCTTCAGCCAGGACGCGCCCCGCCGGCCCGCGCTGTAGGCGGCGGCGAGGTCCTTGACGACGACGCCCTCGTGGCCGCGCTCCAGGGTGTCGGCGAGGAACGCGTCGGCCGCCGCGCGGGCCCGCGGGTCCTCCGCGTCGCGGACGAGGGTGCGGCGGACCCGCAGGTCCTCGGGAAGCAGCCGGGCCAGGGCCGCGTGACGGTCGGTGAGGGGCAGGTCGAGGAGGTCCTCGTCGTCGATGAGGAGCGCGTCGAAGAAGACCGGGACGACGGGCACCTGCGCCGCCGTCTCCGCGACGTCCCGCCGGGAACCCACCCGCGAGGCGGTCTCCTGGAACGGGCGGGGCCGGCCGTCCGCTCCGAGAGCGATCACCTCGCCGTCCAGGATGAAGCGGCCGGCCGGAAGCGCGGTGACGGCGGCGGTCAGCTCGGGCAGCCGGTCGGTGATGTCGTCGAGGGTCCGGGTGTAGGCGCGGATGCGGTCGCCGTCCCGGTGGACCTGCACCCGGATGCCGTCGAGCTTCTCCTCGACGGCGCACGCGCCCAGGGTGTCGAGGGCGTCACCGACCGAGGCGGCGGTGTGCGCCAGCATGGGCTGTACGGGCCGCCCGACCGTGAGCCGGAAGGCGGCCAGCGCCTCGGCGCCTTCCGCGAGGAGGACCCCGGCGACCGCCTGGAGCGATCCGGCGAGCATCACGGCCCGCCGGACGTCGGCGGGCGCGGCGTCGGCCGCGCGGGCCAGGGCGTCGGCGGCGACGGCGTCCAGGGCCCCCTGGCGCACCTCGCCGGTGAGCAGGGCCCGCAGGAAGCGCTGTTCGTCCTCGGTGGCGGCGGCGAGCAGAGCGCGCAGGTGCTCCTTGCGCCGGGCCTGGGAGCCGGGCCCGGCGACGGCGGCGAGGGCGGTCAGCGCGGCGTCCACGCCGGTGACGGTCAGGGTGGGGTGCGCCGCGGGCTCCACCGGGTCGCCGAAGGAGCGCCACCCGACGCCGATACGGCCCTGGGGCAGCCGTCCGGCGAGGTAGGGGATGACGACGGGGACGTCCTCGGGTCCGGCGTCCCGGAAGAGGCCGGCGAGGAGCGCCACCTTCCGGGACCGGGCCGAGGTGGCGGCGACCTCCAGGGACACCTGGGCGAGCTCGGCGAGCAGCATGCGTTCATGGTGCTACGGGGCGGGGCGCGCCGCCCGCCGGAAGGGCGCCGGACCGGCACCTCGCCGGTGGGCGCCGGACGCCGGGCCGACCGGGCACGCGCTGCACCCGCCCCGACCCGGCGGGCAGCGGAGGCGTCCCCTGGGGCGCGGCACCGGACGGGTCGCCCACCGGCCGGCCGGGCGAGGCGCCCCGGGGAGGGGTCACGTCATATGTAGTTGAGCGCGGCTGCCCCGCCCACTCCCCCGAGGACCATGAAGGCGGGCATCAGCACCTTCACCTCCACCCAGCTGCCGGCCCGGAAGCGCAGGGCCTTCGGCGGGCCGACCGGGTACCAGCGCTTGCGGCCGATCGGGATGGGCCACAGGATCGGGCAGCCCGAGACGGTCAGGGCGTCGCCGATGTCGTGGACGAGGGCGCCCAGCACGATCGGCAGGCCGAGCCAGAGGTACTCCTGGCCGGGGGCGTCGAACAGCCAGTCGGCCCCGTGGCCGGGCTTGTCCAGGACACCGGCCAGGATCCAGGCGCTGGTCGCGCCGAGCAGCCACACGAGGACGTCGCTGGAGACGCGGGCGGCCCGCCACAGCAGGCCCTCGACGGCGAGCACGAGGTGGACGAAGAGGATCGCGAGAACGGCCCAGCGGCCCCCGGTGACCGCGGCCACGGAGCAGCCGCCGCCGATGAGGGCGGCCCAGAGCCAGGTGTGGGTGAGGGTGCGGTGCCCGCCGGTCCTGCGGGGGTCCCCGGCGCTCTTGGTGGCCTTGTAGACGGCGTAGGAGAGCTTGTCGACGATCTCGCAGAGGGCTTTGGAGACCGGGCCGAAGGCACGTGAGATCGTCGCGGACTTGTGGTCGAGGTCGGGGGCGAGCGCGGCTCCCGCGCAGATCAGCGCCCCGACGACGAGGACGGGCCAGGGCATCGTATGGCCCGCGGCGGCGGCCGCCGCGCCCACCCCCAGCCAGGCCGCTGCCCCTGACAGAGAGTGTGCCGGTCCCATCATGGTCTGTCCCGCCCCCAGTGGTTCGTGGTGGTTCGTGCGCCCATCACCGGTACGGAGCGGGCAGGTTGAGACCGCAGCGTACCGTCCGTGATCTTCGTGCCGTCCGCCGGTTCCCTCATCCGGGCGGAAGACAGGCAAGATGGGGGCGTGACCCTCATCGACCAGCTTCCCCAGACCGCCGACCCGGACGCCCTCTTCGAGGCATTCTCCTCATGGACCGAGAGCCAGGGCATCACGATGTACCCGGCTCAGGAGGAGGCGCTGATCGAGGTGGTCTCCGGGGCGAACGTCATCCTGTCCACCCCGACCGGCTCGGGCAAGAGCCTCGTGGCGGCGGGCGCGCACTTCGCGGCGCTGGCCCAGGACAAGGTCACCTTCTACACGGCGCCGATCAAGGCCCTGGTCTCGGAGAAGTTCTTCGACCTGTGCAAGCTCTTCGGCACCGAGAACGTCGGCATGCTCACCGGTGACGCCTCGGTCAACGCCGACGCCCCGGTGATCTGCTGTACGGCCGAGGTCCTGGCCTCCATCGCGCTGCGCGACGGGAAGTACGCCGACATCGGCCAGGTCGTGATGGACGAGTTCCACTTCTACGCCGAACCGGACCGGGGCTGGGCCTGGCAGATTCCGCTGCTGGAGCTGCCGCAGGCGCAGTTCGTGCTGATGTCGGCGACGCTCGGCGACGTCTCGATGTTCGAGAAGGACCTGACCCGCCGTACCGGCCGCCCCACCTCGGTGGTGCGCTCGGCGACCCGCCCGGTGCCGCTGAGCTACGAGTACCGTTTCACACCGATCACCGAGACGCTCACCGAGCTGCTGGACACCCGGCAGTCACCGGTCTACATCGTGCACTTCACCCAGGCGGCGGCCGTCGAGCGGGCGCAGTCGCTGATGAGCATCAACATGTGCACGAAGGAGGAGAAGGAGAAGATCGCCGATCTGATCGGCAGCTTCCGCTTCACCACCAAGTTCGGCCAGAACCTCTCCCGTTACGTGCGCCACGGCATCGGGGTGCACCACGCGGGGATGCTGCCCAAGTACCGCCGCCTGGTGGAGAAGCTGGCCCAGGCGGGGCTGCTGAAGGTGATCTGCGGGACGGACACACTCGGCGTCGGCGTCAACGTCCCCATTCGTACGGTGCTGTTCACGGCGCTCACCAAGTACGACGGGAACCGGGTGCGGACGCTGCGGGCCCGGGAGTTCCACCAGATCGCGGGCCGGGCCGGGCGGGCCGGGTTCGACACGGCCGGGTTCGTCGTGGCGCAGGCCCCCGAGCACGTCATCGAGAACGAGAAGGCGCTGAAGAAGGCGGGCGACGACCCGAAGAAGAAGCGCAAGGTGGTCCGCAAGAAGGCCCCCGAGGGCTTCGTCGCCTGGTCGGAGTCGACGTTCGACAAGCTGATCCAGTCCGAGCCGGAGCCGCTGACCTCACGTTTCCGGGTCACCCACACGATGCTGCTCGCGGTCATCGCGCGCCCGGGCAACGCGTTCGAGGCGATGCGGCACCTGCTGGAGGACAACCACGAGCCGCGCCGGGCGCAGCTGCGGCACATCCGGCGGGCCATCGCCATCTACCGCTCCCTGCTGGACGGCGGGGTGGTGGAGCAGCTGGACACGCCGGACGCCGAGGGCCGGATCGTGCGGCTGACGGTCGATCTCCAGCAGGACTTCGCGCTGAACCAGCCGCTGTCCACGTTCGCGCTGGCGGCGTTCGACCTGCTGGACGCCGAATCGCCCTCGTACGCCCTGGACATGGTCTCGGTCGTCGAGTCGACGCTGGACGATCCCCGGCAGATCCTGGCCGCCCAGCAGAACAAGGCGCGCGGCGAGGCCGTGGGGCAGATGAAGGCGGACGGGGTCGAGTACGAGGAGCGGATGGAGCGGCTCCAGGAGGTCACGTACCCCAAGCCGCTGAGCGAGCTGCTGTGGCACGCGTACGACGTGTACCGCACGAGCCACCCGTGGGTGAGCGACCATCCGGTGTCGCCGAAGTCGGTGATCCGGGACATGTACGAGCGGGCCATGACGTTCACGGAGTTCACCTCGCACTACGAGCTGGCCCGGACCGAGGGCATCGTGCTGCGGTATCTCGCGAGCGCGTACAAGGCGCTGGAGCACACGATCCCGGACGACGTGAAGTCGGAGGATCTCCAGGACCTGATCTCCTGGCTGGGCGAGATGGTGCGTCAGGTGGACTCCAGCCTGCTGGACGAGTGGGAGCAGCTGGCCAACCCGGAGGTGGAGACCGCCGAGGAGGCCCAGGAGAAGGCGGACGAGGTCAAGCCGGTCACGGCGAACCCGCGGGCCTTCCGGGTGCTGGTGCGCAACGCGATGTTCCGGCGGGTGGAGCTGGCCGCGCTGGACCGGGCCGGTGACCTCGGTGAGCTGGACGGCGAGTCCGGGTGGGACGAGGACGCGTGGGGCGAGGCCCTGGACGCGTACTGGGACGCGCACGAGGAGATCGGGACCGGCCCGGACGCGCGGGGCCCGAAGCTGCTGAAGATCGAGGAGGACCCGGCGCACGGACTGTGGCGGGTCTGGCAGGCGTTCGCCGACCCGGCGGGCGATCACGACTGGGGCATCAGGGCCGAGGTGGACCTGGCGGCGTCCGACGAGGAGGGCCGGGCGGTCGTCCGGGTCACCGAGGTCGGTCAGCTGTGAACCGGGCCCCGACGCGATACGGGAGAGGTGCGGCATGACGAATCCGGCCGAGCGTCTGGTGGGCCTGCTCGACCTGGAGCGGATCGAGGTCGACATCTTCCGCGGCCGCAGCCCCGAGGAGTCCCTCCAGCGGGTCTTCGGCGGGCAGGTCGCCGGCCAGGCGCTGGTGGCGGCGGGCCGGACCACCGACGGGGAGCGGCCCGTGCACTCGCTGCACGCCTACTTCCTGCGGCCGGGGCGTCCCGGGGTTCCCATCGTCTACCAGGTGGAGCGGGTGCGGGACGGCCGCTCCTTCACCACCCGCCGGGTGACGGCCGTCCAGGAAGGCCGGACGATCTTCAATCTGACGGCGTCCTTCCACCTTCCGGAGGAGGCGGGTTTCGAACACCAGCTGCCGCCCGCCCGGATCGTTCCGGACCCGGAGGAGCTGCCGACGGTCGCCGAGGAGGTGCGCGAGCATCTGGGCGCGCTGCCGGAGGCGCTGGAGCGGATGGCCCGCCGCCAGCCCTTCGACATCCGTTACGTCGACCGGTTGCGCTGGACGAAGGACGAGGTGAGGGACGCCGATCCGCGCAGCGCGGTGTGGATGCGGGCGGTGGGCCCGCTGGGGGACGACCCGCTGGTGCACACCTGCGCGCTGACGTACGCGAGCGACATGACGCTGCTGGACGCGGTCCGTATCCCGGTGGAGCCGCTGTGGGGTCCGCGCGGCTTCGACATGGCGTCCCTGGACCACGCCATGTGGTTCCACCGGCCGTTCCGGGCGGACGAGTGGTTCCTGTACGACCAGGAGTCGCCGGTCGCCACGGGCGGGCGGGGCCTGGCTCGGGGCCGGATCTACGACCGCTCGGGGCAGCTGCTGGTGTCGGTGGTGCAGGAGGGGCTGTTCCGGCGCCTGGACCGGCCGTAGGGCTTGCTCACGTGCCCGGCAGCGGGTCCTGGTCGACCTCGTGGCGGCGGGTGCGGATGTCCGGCGGCGCCGGGTGCAGTTTGGCGTCGCAGGACGGGCCGAGGCCGGCCCGCCGCGAGTCGGTGCCGGTCAGGGGCCGGCCGCAGAGGCGGCAGCGGACGAGGCGGCGGCCCGTCGGCGTCCCCTCGTCGGCGGGCGGCTCCGTGCGGACCGCTTCGTCGGCTCCGGGCAGCGGTTCGGAAAAGGCGTCGGGTGTGTCCACTCCTCGATGATCCCAGTCCGCGTGGGCTGCCGTCCGCGTCGCCGGGGGCTTCCCGGCCGGGGCGCCCGGTTTGCCGAACGGTGCCGGGGCCGCGTTACTGGAGTGGTCCCGGGCCGTCTGCCGGGCGCGGCTCCGTGCGACGGGGCCGGAAGCCGCGGAGGTGCCGGGATGGACATGATCCACATCCGCGCGGTGAGCCCGCCGGACCTGACCGGCGAGGTCGTCGGCCTGCTCTCGGCCGACCCGTGCGTGCTCAATCTGATCGTCCAGCGCGACGCCGCGCGCCGCCCCGACGGGGACGCCATCGCCTGCGACGTGCTGACCGGGGCGGCCAACGACGTGCTGTACCGGCTGCGCGCCGTCCACCTCGACCGGCGGGGCTCCCTCGTCATCGAACCCGTCGACATGGCCTTCTCCGGCGCGGCCACCGAAGGCGGGCAGCGCGAGCTGGGCCCGCTGAGCCGGGCCCCGGTCTGGGAACAGGTCGAGGCACGCATCAGGTCCGGGGGCCGGTACCCGCCGAGCTTCTATCTGTATCTGGTCATCGCCGGGCTGATCGGTTCGGTCGGCATCGTCACCAACTCGCAGATCCTGATCGTCGGGGCGATGGTCGTCGGTCCGGAGTACGGGGCGATCGTCAGCGTGGCGCTGGGCATCGACCGGCGCCACCGGTCCATGGTGACCAGCGGGCTGGCCGCGCTGGGAGCGGGCTTCCTCCTGACCATGGTGGTCACCTTCCTCTTCGCGCTCCTCATCCGCGGTTTCGGGCTGGAGTCACCGGCGTTCGACCGGGGGCTGCGGCCCGTCTCCAACCTCATCAACACGCCGAACTTCTTCTCCGTCGCCGTCGCCACCCTGGCCGGGATCGTCGGGATCGTGTCGCTCACCGAGGCCAGGACCGGCGCCCTGCTCGGGGTGTTCATCTCCGTGACGACGATCCCGGCCGCCGCGGACGTCGCCGTCTCCACGGCCTTCAGCGGCTGGTCCGATGTGCGGGGCTCGGCCATCCAGCTTCTGGTGAACATCCTGGTGCTGATCCTGGTGGGCGCGGCCACGCTCAAAGCCCAGCGCGCGGTCTGGCGGCGGGTCCGGCTGCGGCGCGACCGCGACCGCCGACGTGCCGAGGCCCCCTGAGGGAGGGGAGGCCCGGGGAACACCGGACGGGTCACCGCATGAACCGGAAGGCGAGGCGCCGCCGCGCGCCGCGCCGCACGAGCCGCCGGCCCACCGGGGCGAGGCACGGGCCAGGGACCGCCTGGCGTCTCTCCCATATCAGGGATAGGCTCCCGGATATGGGAGAAGGGATCGAGGAGCCGGATCCGATGGGCGTCCGGCTCGCCGTACGTCTGGCGGACCTGCGCACCGAACACGGCTGGTCCCTGGACGAGCTGGCCCGCCGCAGCGGGGTGAGCCGGTCGACGCTCTCGCGGCTGGAGCGCTGCGAGGTCAGTCCGACCGCAACCTTGCTCGGGCGGCTGTGCACGGTCTACGGCCGGACGATGTCCCGGCTCCTGATGGAGGTGGAGGCCGAGCCCCCGCCCCTGGTGCCCGCCGCCCGGCAGCCGGTCTGGCGCGACGAGGGGGCCGGGTTCGTCCGGCGGTCGGTCTCTCCGCCGCATCCCGGGCTGCGCGCCGAGGTCGTCGAGTCCGTCCTCGAAGCGGGCGCGTCGATCGCCTACGAGAACGCGCCCGTGCCCGGTGTCGAGCAGCACATCTGGGTAGTGGAAGGCACGGTGGAGGTGACGGTCGCCGAGGTCACGCACACCGTGCGCACCGGGGACTGCCTCCGCTTCCGGCTGCACGGCCCGTCCCGCTTCCACTGTGCGGGGCCGGAGCGGGCCCGGTACGCCCTCCTGATCGTCCTGCCCTGACCCCGACTCCGCACCCCGCCCTTTTCCGCTCCCCGCCGCTTCGACCGCTCCGCCGCGAAAGGACCCCGCCCATGACCGAGATCGTCCACGTGTCCGCCCCCGAACTGGTCACGTACGCCGACGACCTGGCCGGCCTGCTGGTCGAGACCGTCGAGGAGGGGTCCTCGGTGGGCTTCCTGGCCCCGCTGGACCGGGAGGCGGCCGCCATCTGGTGGCGGGAGCGGGCCGCCGCCGTGGAGGCCGGGAGCATCGGCATCTGGATCGCCCGCGAGGGCGGCCGGGTCTCGGGGACGATCGCCCTGGTACGCGCCCCGCTGCCGAACGCCCGCCACCGCGCGGAGGTCGCCAAGCTGATGGTCCGGCCCTCCGCCCGCGGCCAGGGGCTCGGCGGCGCGCTGCTCGCGGCGGTGGAGGCGTACGCGGCCACCGAGGGCATCACCCTGCTGATCCTGGACACCGAGAGCGGCAGCCTGGCCGAGCAGGTCTACTGCAAGGCAGGGTGGCGGGAGGTCGGGAGCGTGCCGGGATACGCGGCCGATCCGGCGGGCAGCCTCAAGCCGACGACCTTCTACTACAAGGAGCTCGCCGCCGCGTGAGCGGCGAGCGGCACCACGCAATGACCAGGGAGAGCTTCATGACGCTGCACGACATTCCGCTGCGCACCCTCGCGGGCGAGCCGACCACGCTGGGCGCCTACAGCGGCCGGACCGTCCTGGTGGTGAACGTGGCCTCCAAGTGCGGGCTCACCCCGCAGTACGAGGGCCTGGAGCGGTTGCAGCAGAACTACGGGGACCGGGGCCTGACCGTGCTCGGCGTCCCGTGCAACCAGTTCGCCGGACAGGAGCCGGGCAGCGCCGAGGAGATCCGGACGTTCTGCTCGACGACGTACGGGGTCAGCTTCCCGCTGCTGGAGAAGACCGACGTCAACGGCGGCGACCGGCACCCGCTCTACGCGGAGCTGACCCGGCTGGCCGACGCGGACGGGGAGGCCGGGGACGTCCAGTGGAACTTCGAGAAGTTCGTGATCTCGCCGGCCGGTGTGCCGGTGGCGCGGATCCGTCCGCGCTCGGAGCCGGAGTCCACGGAGGTCGTGGCGGCGATCGAGGCGCATCTGCCGGGCTGAGCGCGCGGGGAGGGGGCGGCCGGGGCACGCACGTCCCCAGCCGCCCCCCTCCGCGGGTCCGCCGTCCGCCTCTCCGCTGCCCTGAGGGCTGTGCCGCCATTCCCGGCGGGACAGCCCTCAGCGGATGGGCACGCCCGAGAGCGTGCGGGCGATCACCAGGCGCTGGATCTCGCTGGTGCCCTCGAAGATGGTGTAGATGGCCGCGTCGCGGTGCATGCGCTCGACGGGGTACTCGCGGGTGAAGCCGTTGCCGCCGAGGATCTGGATCGCCTGCGCGGTGACGTCCCGGGCGGTCTCGCTCGCGTACAGCTTCGACATGGAGCCCTCGGCCGAGGTGAACGGCTTGCCGGTGGTGGCCATCCAGGAGGCGCGCCAGACCAGGAGCCGGGCCGCGTCGATGCGGGTGCGCATGTCGGCGAGCTGGAAGGCGATGCCCTGGTTGTCGATGATCGGGCGGCCGAACTGGCTGCGGGTCTTCGCGTAGTCGAGGGCGACCTCGTAGGCGGCGCGGGCGGTACCGACGGCCATGGCGCCGACGGCCGGGCGGGACGCCTCGAAGGTGGCCATCGCCGCGTTCTTGACCCGCTCGCCGCCCGCCTTGGCGCGCTCCCGGGCACGGGCCAGGCGCTCGTCCAGCTTCTCCTTGCCGCCGAGCAGGCAGTGTCCGGGGACGCGGACGTCCTCCAGGACCACCTCGGCGGTGTGGGAGGCGCGGATGCCGTGCTTCTTGAACTTCTGGCCCTGGGAGAGGCCGGGGGTACCGGGCGGCACGATGAAGGAGGCGTGGCCCTTGGAGCCGATGTCGGGGTCGACGACGGCGACGACGACGTGGACATTGGCTATGCCGCCGTTGGTCGCCCAGGTCTTGGTGCCGTTGAGGACCCACTCGTCCTTGGCTTCGTCGTAGACGGCCCGCGTGCGCATCGAGGCGACGTCGGAGCCGGCGTCGGGCTCGGAGGAGCAGAAGGCGGCGACCTTCACGTCGTCGGCGTCGCCGTACATCTGCGGGATCCAGGTGCCGATCTGCTCCTCGGTGCCGTTGGCGAGGACGCCCACGGCCGCCAGGCCCGTACCGACGATCGACAGGGCGATGCCCGCGTCCCCCCAGAAGAGCTCTTCCATGGCCATGGGGATGCCCAGCCCCGTAGGGTCGAAGAACTGCTGGGCGTAGAAGTCCAGGGAGTAGATGCCGACCTTGGCCGCTTCCTGGATGACGGGCCAGGGCGTTTCCTCACGCTCGTCCCACTCGGCGGCGGCGGGGCGGATGACATCCGCCGCGAAGCCGTGGAGCCACTCCTTGACCTGCTTCTGGTCGTCGTTGAGCTCAAGCGTGAACTCGGCCATGTTTCCCCTCCAGGCACTGCGGCGAAAACCATGCGTTACTTGCGGTAACAACAGTCTGTTACCGGCAAGTAGGTACTGTCAACCGCCCTGGAGCCGATCCGGCGCCCGCTCCCTGGAGTGTTACGTTGCGCGGGCATGCAGGAGTGATGCGACGTCATCGCGTGGCCAGGGGTGGGAGTAACGACATGGAGACCGCACGAAGCTCCGAGCGACAGCGGACCGCGGCCGAGCGCCGCCGCCGTGAGTTGCTGGAGGCGGCGGACCGGGTGGTGCTCAGGGACGGACCGCATGCCTCGATGAACGCCATCGCCGCCGAGGCCGGGATCACCAAGCCGATCCTGTACCGCCACTTCGGGGACAAGGGCGGCCTCTACCGCGCGCTGGCCAAGCGCCACACCGACGCGCTGCTCAGCGCGTTGCGCGCCGCGCTGGACGCGCCCGCCGAGCGGCGTGCGCGGGTGGAGTCCACGCTCGACACCTATCTCGCCGCGATCGAGGCCCGCCCGCAGGTCTACCGCTTCCTGATGCACCCCGACGACTCGGCGGCCGACGCCGCCGACGCCGCTCCCTCCGCCGATCAGGGCTTCGACGTCGGCCGGCACTCCGCACCGCTGCTGCGCCGTCTCGGCGAGGAGCTGGGCCAGGTGATCGTCGAGCGGGTCGACCTGGGGCCGGAGGCCGAGCAGACGGCCCGGATCTGGGGCCACGGCATCGTCGGCATGATGCACGCGGCGGGTGACTGGTGGCTCGCCGACCGGCCCTGCTCCCGCGAGCGGCTGGTGCGCACCCTCGCCGACCTGCTGTGGGGGCGGCTGGCGGAGGCGGGCGACCGCGACGTCAAGGGCGGCCCGGGGTTCTGAGGCCCGGGACGGCGAGCCCGACGTCCCGGACACCCGGCCGGGCGGGGCGGGCGCCGAACCGGACACCGGCCCCGCACGGGCTCAGCGGCGGGCGGCCACCCGGACACCGGTCCCGGCGGGCATCACCCGGACGCCGGCCGCGACGGGCCCGCCGCCGGCGGCCACCCGGTCTGCGCCCCGGCGGGCTCAGCCCCGCCGCGCCCAGGGCGCCCGGCGCGCCGCGCGCAGCACCCGGGACCGCCGCAGCCCGGTCAGCCGGTCCGGGTAGACGGTGCCCTCCAGGTGATCGCACTCGTGCTGGAGGCACCGGGCGAACCACCCCGTGCCGGCGATCCGGACCGGATCGCCGGTCATCGTCAGCCCCTCCACGACCGCGTGGTCGAAACGTTCCGTGCCCGCTTCCAGACCCGGAAGTGACAAACAGCCCTCCGGCCCGCGTACGGTGAGTCCGTCCGCCTCGACCAGTTCGGGATTGACCACGTGTCCCAGATGGCGGACATCGTCGTCGTCCGGGCAGTCGTAGACGAACACCTTGAGCGGGACGCCGATCTGGTTGGCGGCGAGCCCGACACCCTGTGCGGCGTACATCGTGGCGAACATGTCCTCGACCAGCTTCGCCAGTGACGGGCCGAAGTCCGTGACGTCCTCGCAGGGCCGGTGGAGCAACGGGTCACCGAGCAGACTCATCTCACGGACGAGTCCGGAACTGCCGGGGATCGGGCGGTTTCGCATGGCGGCAAGCGTACGTTCCGCCGGGGCCGGGGAGTTCCCGTGGTGCCGCGATGCGGTCGATGCGGCGGACATCGATAGGCTGGGCGCGGACCGATGCAAGGAGGATCTAGGACGATGGCAGGCAACACGGAGCCGTTGTCGCCGCGGGCCAAACTGGCCGTGACGGCGGGCAAGGCCGCGGCGGCGGTGTCACGCGCCGCGGGGCGGGGCAGCGGATCGGTGATCGGCGGCCGGGTGGCGCTCAAACTCGACCCCGACCTGCTGGGGCGGTTGGCGCAGCACCTGGACGTGATCCTCGTGTCGGCGACGAACGGCAAGACGACCACCACCCGGCTGATCGCCGAGGCGCTGCGGGCCGCCGGGCCCGTCGTGTCGAACGCGCTCGGCGCCAACATGCCCGCGGGCATCACCTCGGCGCTGGCCGGCGGATCGGACGCGAAGTTCGGCGTCATCGAGGTCGACGAGAAGTATCTGGCCGGCGTCGCCCGTGACACGACCCCCAAGGCGATCGCACTGCTCAACCTCTCCCGCGACCAGCTGGACCGCGCGGCGGAGACCCGCATGATGGCGGAGCACTGGCGCGAGGGCCTGTCCGGCTCGAAGGCCGTGATCATCGCCAACGCGGACGACCCGCTGGTCGTCTGGGCGGCCTCCTCCGCGGCCAACGTGGTGTGGGTGGCGGCCGGTCAGGCGTGGAAGGACGACGCCTGGTCCTGCCCGTCCTGCGGCGGCGTGATGCAGCGACCGGGCGACGACTGGTTCTGCGGGCAGTGCGGGTTCCGCCGCCCCGCCCCGAGCTGGGCGCTGAACGGCGACTACGTCCTGGACCCGCACGGTTCGGCGTGGCCGATCCACCTCCAGCTGCCCGGCCGCGCCAACAAGGCGAACGCGGCCAGCTCGGCCGCCGTGGCCGCCGTCTTCGGCGTGCCGCCGCAGGTCGCGCTGGAGCGGATGTACCAGGTGCAGGCGGTCGCCGGGCGCTACGACGTCGTCACCTTCCAGAACCGCGAGCTGCGGCTCCTGCTGGCGAAGAACCCGGCCGGCTGGCTGGAGACGTTCTCGCTGATCGACCCGCCGCCGACGCCGGTGATCCTCTCGGTGAACGCCCGGGGTGCGGACGGCACGGACACCTCCTGGCTCTGGGACGTGGACTACACCCAGCTGGCCGGACACCCGATCTTCGTGCTCGGCGACCGGAAGCTGGACCTCGCGGTCCGCCTCGAAGTGGCCGGTCTCGACTTCCGGGTCTGCGAGAGCCTCGACGAGGCCGTGGCACAGGCCCCGCCCGGCCGCATCGAGGTCATCGCCAACTACACCGCCTTCCAGGACCTGCGCCGCCGTGTCGGCAACTGACCCCGGCCCCGGCCATCTCCGGAAAGGACGAAGTATGAACAACGGTCTGCGTCTGGTCTGGGTCTACCCCGACCTGCTCAGCACCTACGGCGACCAGGGCAACGCCCTGGTCGTGGAGCGACGGGCCCGGCAGCGCGGTCTGGACGTGCAGCGCGTCGACGTGCGCAGCGACCAGCCGGTACCGACGTCCGGTGACATCTATCTGATCGGCGGCGGTGAGGACCGGCCGCAGCGCCTCGCCGCGGAGCGGCTGCGCCGCGACGGCGGGCTGGCCCGGGCCGCCTCCAACGGCGCGATCATCTTCTCGGTCTGCGCCGGCTACCAGATCCTCGGCCACGAGTTCGTCAACGACCTCGGTGAGCGCGAGCAGGGCCTCGGCCTGCTCGACGTGGTCTCCACCCGCGGCGAGGGCGCGCGGTGCGTCGGCGACGTCCTGGGGGACATCGACCCGCAGCTCGGGCTGGAGCCCCTGACCGGGTTCGAGAACCACCAGGGCGTCACCCATCTCGGCCCGACGGCACGGCCGTTCGCCCGGGTCCGGTTCGGCCGGGGCAACGGCACCGGCGACGGCACGGAGGGCGCGTACAACGACACGGTCTTCGGGACGTATATGCACGGTCCGGTGATGGCACGCAACCCGCAGATCGCCGATCTGCTGCTGAAGCTGGCCCTCGACGTGAACGCGCTGCCGCCCACCGACGACAGCTGGTACGAAGCGCTGCGCAACGAGCGGATCGCGGCCGCGACACAGCCCGCCTGAGTCGCCCTCCGCTCGCATGAGCAAAGACCCGCCTGAGGGGTTTGGCGCTCGGCTGAGCGGAGCCCGCTTGAGGGGTTTTCCGCTCGGTTGAGCGAAGTCCATTGGGCGGACGGCCGGTTCGGTCCCGCCACCCTGCGCCGGTAGGGTGGCGGGGATCCAGCCGGACGGTGTGGTCCGGTCGTCGACTTACACGTTGCAAAGGTTTCCGGGCCATGCGCATTGGCGTACTCACCTCCGGCGGCGACTGCCCCGGCCTCAACGCCGTCATCCGTTCCGTCGTGCACCGCGCGGTGGTGGACCACGGCGACGAGGTCATCGGCTTCCACGACGGCTGGAAGGGCCTGCTGGAAGCGGACTACCGCAAGCTCGACCTCGACGCGGTGGGCGGCATCCTGGCCCGCGGCGGCACGATCCTCGGCTCCTCCCGCGTCCAGCCCGCGCACCTGCGCGACGGGGTGGAGCGGGCCCGCGGCCATGTCGCGGACCTGGGCCTGGACGCCATCATCCCGATCGGCGGCGAGGGCACGCTGAAGGCGGCCAACCTCCTCTCAGAGGCCGGGCTGCCCATCGTCGGCGTCCCCAAGACCATCGACAACGACATCGCCTCCACCGACGTCACCTTCGGCTTCGACACCGCCGTCGGTGTCGCGACCGAGGCGCTGGACCGGCTGAAGACCACCGCCGAGTCGCACCAGCGGGTGCTGATCGTCGAGGTCATGGGCCGTCACACCGGCTGGATCGCCCTGCACTCGGGCATGGCCGCCGGCGCCCACGCGATCGTGGTGCCCGAGCGCCCCTTCGACATCGACGAGCTGACCGAGCTGGTCGGCAAGCGGTTCTCGGCGGGCAAGAAGTTCGCCATCGTGGTGGTCGCCGAGGGCGCCAAGCCGCGTGAGGGCTCCATGCAGTTCGAGCAGGGCGTCAAGGACATCTACGGCCACGAGCGGTTCGCCGGGGTGGCCACACAGCTCTCCGGCGAGCTGGAGCAGCGGCTCGGCAAGGAGGCCCGCCCGGTCATCCTCGGCCACGTCCAGCGCGGCGGCACGCCGACCGCGTACGACCGCGTCCTGGCGACCCGGTTCGGCTGGCACGCGGTCGAGGCGGCGCACCGGGGCGAGTTCGGGATGCTGACCGCACTGCGCGGCACGGACATCGTGATGGTTCCGCTGGCGGAGGCCGTCGAGACGCTGAAGACGGTCCCGGCCGAGCGCTACGCCGAGGCGGAGTGCGTCCTGTAGGGACACGCCGTCATAGAACTGCCCCCGGCCGCGGTCGCGGCCGGGGGCAGTTCTACTCTGGACCGGACAACCGGCACGAAACGGGGACGTGTCCCCATCGGGAGTGAACAGATGGATCACAGCGGGCACGGCATGAACATGGATCTGCCGCCGTTCACGCTGGGACGGGGGCTGGAGCTCTCCGTCGAACCGTTCTTCCTGACCGGCTGCGCCCTGGCGCTGGCCCTGTACGGGTACGGCGTCGTGCGGCTGCGTCGGCGCGGGGACGACTGGCCGGTGAGCCGCATCGTCTTCTTCACGGTGGGCGTGCTGAGCATCGCGCTGATGATGTGCACCAAGCTCAACGACTACGGCATGGTCATGTTCAGCGTGCACATGGTGCAGCACATGGTGATCAGCATGCTCTCGCCGATCCTCCTGCTGCTGGGCGCCCCGGTGACGCTGGCGCTGCGCGCGCTGCCGCCGGCCGGCCGGGGGCGGACCGGGCCCCGCGAGCTGCTGCTGAAGCTGCTGCACAGCCGGTACATGAAGATCATCACGCATCCGGTGTTCACGATCCCGCTGTTCATCGCGAGCCTCTATGCGCTCTACTTCACGCCCGTCTTCGACTTCCTGATGGGCTCCAAGCCGGGCCACATCGGGATGATGGTGCACTTCCTCGCGGTCGGCCTGGTCTTCTTCTGGCCGATCATGGGGGTGGACCCGGGTCCGCACCGCCCCGGCTACGTGATGCGGATGCTGGAGCTGTTCGCGGGGATGCCGTTCCACGCCTTCTTCGGGATCGCGCTGATGATGGCCTCGACGCCGATGGTGAAGACGTACGAGAATCCGCCCGCCTCGCTGGGGATCGACGCCCTGAGCGACCAGAACTGGGCGGGCGGCATCGCCTGGGCGTTCAGCGAGATCCCCTCGGTGCTCGTGCTGATCGCGCTGGTCTACCAGTGGTACAACTCCGAGCAGCGTGCCGCCCGGCGCTCGGACCGGGCCGCCGAGCGGGACGGGGACAAGGAGCTCGCGGCGTACAACGCCTATCTCGCGTCTTTGCAGGCGCGCGGGCAGTAGCGCGGAGGCCGCGTACGGGGTGACCATGGGGACAACGGCCGCGCGGCCGACGAGGAGCGTGCGCGCATGTCCGGATCGACGAAGACCATGGGATACCTGACCGTAGGGGCGCTGGTCGTGGTGACCGCGTACACGGTGGCGCTGGGAAGCAGCGGCTGGCTCTGGTTCGGCTGGGTGGTGCTGGGACTGTGCACCATCGGCATGCTGGCCACGCAGGACACCTGAGACGTCACGGCGGGTGACCACGCCTGACGTGCTCGCGGGCGGGTACGCGTCGGAAGACCGGTTCGCCACGGTCGCGTGGTGGTGCCGGGGCCCGGACCGCCGGGTCCCGGCACCGCCACGACCTGGTAGTACGCAGTCCTGAGTCGGCCCTGCAGAGCGAGGTGCGCCCCGAGGTGTTCTATTACATCCTGAAGTACGTCGTTCTGGGGCCGGTGCTGCGGCTGCTGTTCCGGCCCCGGATCGAGGGCCTGGAGAACATCCCGGAGGACGGCGCGGCGATCGTCGCGGGCAATCACCTCTCCTTCTCGGACCATTTCCTGATGCCGGCCATCCTCAAGCGCCGCATCACGTTCCTGGCGAAGGCCGAGTACTTCACGGGGCCGGGCATCAAGGGCCGGCTGACGGCCGCCTTCTTCCGCAGCGCGGGCCAGATCCCGGTGGACCGGTCCGGCAAGGACGCCGGCCGGGCGGCGATCCGCGAGGGGCTCGGCGTACTGGACAAGGGCGAGCTGCTCGGGATCTATCCGGAGGGCACCCGCTCGCACGACGGCAGGCTCTACAAGGGCAAGGTCGGGGTCGCGGTGATGGCCCTCACCGCGCAGGTGCCGGTGATCCCCTGCGCGATGGTCGGGACCTTCGAGATCCAGCCGCCCGGCCAGGTCGTGCCGAAGATCAAGCGGGTCGCGATCCGTTTCGGCGAGCCGCTGGACTTCTCCCGCTACGCGGGCATGGAGAACCAGAGGGCCGCGATCCGGGCGGTGACCGACGAGATCATGTACGCGATCCTCGAACTCTCCGGCCAGGAGTACGTGGACGAGTACGCGGCCCGGGTGAAGGCTGCTGAGCAGGCTGCCGCGCCGCCGAGGAAGTTCCCGAAGCTGCGACGCTGAGGGCGGATTCGCCACCGGCACAGCGGCCTCGTCCCCGAGGGTCCGCTCCCCTAGCGTCGCTTCCATGAGCAACGGACACGCATGGGTGCTGGGAGCGACGGGTCAGATCGGGCGGGCCGCGGTCCGCGCGCTGGCCGCCGACGGCTGGGAGGTCACCGCGGCCTCGCGCGGCGGGGGCCGCGACGAGCGGTGGGACGCCGGGGTCAGGGCCGTGAAACTCGACCGTGACGAGGAAGGAGCGCTGGCGAAGGCGCTGGGCGAGGGCTGTGACGTCCTGGTCGACATGGTGGCCTTCGACAGCGCGCACGCCCGGCAGGTGACCGGGCTGGCCGACCGGATCGGCTCGGCGGTCGTCATCTCCAGCGGCGCGGTGTACGAGGACGGACAGGGCCGCAGCTTCGACACCCAGGCCGAGCCGGACGGCTTCCCCCGTTACCCGGTACCCCTGTCGGAGAGCCAGGCGACGGTGGCGCCGGGGGACGCCACGTACGGGACGCGGAAGGTCCTGCTGGAGCGGGAGCTGCTGGCGGCGGGCGGGGCTCTGCCGGTCACGGTGCTGCGCGCGGGCGCGGTCCACGGGCCGTACTGCCGCACACCGCGCGAGCTGTACGTCGTGAAGCGGCTGCTGGACGGCCGGCGGCATCGGTTCCTCGCGTACGGCGGGGAGAGCCGCTTCCATCCGGTGCACGTGTCCAACGTGGCGGAGCTGATCCGGCTGGCGGCCCGCAGGCCGGGATCGCGCGTGCTGAACGCGGCGGACCCCGGGGCGCCGACGGTCGCGGAGATCGCGTCGTCGATCGACGCGGTGCTCGGGCGGGAGACGGAGACGGTGCTGATCGACGGCCCGCCGCCCGCGGGGCATGTGGGCGAGACCCCGTGGAGCGGCGCGCACCCGGTGGTCTACGACATGACGGCCGCCGCGGAACAGCTCGGATACCGGCCCGTCACGGATTATGCGGAGTCGCTGCCGGAGACGGTCGAGTGGCTGGCCAGGGAGCTGGCCGGGCGCGACTGGCGGGAGGCGTTCCCGAAGATGCTGAAGAACTACGGCGAGGGTCTCTTCGACTACGCGGCCGAGGACACCTGGCTGGCGGCGCGGGACCGGGGCCGGGGCCGGGGCCGCTGAGCGTTCCCGGTCCCGCGTCCGTGGGGCGTCCTACGGCTTCGGCGTGGCGTGCGGGGTGCACGTCACGTCGTGCCGGCCGGTCCTCCCGGTGAGCAGGTAGGTGTCCACCCGTTCGTTGACACAGGGGTTGACCAGTCCGGTGACCCCGTGGGATCCGGCGTCCCGCTCGGTGATGAGGCGGGACCCCTTGAACCGCTTGTGCAGTTCGACCGCGCCCGCGTACGGGGTGGCGGCGTCCCGGGTGGACTGCACGAGGAGGACCGGCGGCAGGCCCCTGCGGGTCCTCACGTCCAGCGGGGTCCGCTGCCTGGCGGGCCAGGTGGCGCAGGGCAGGTTCATCCAGGCGTTGGCCCACGTCATGAACGGGTACTTCTCGTGGAGCCGGGTGTTGTCCCGGTCCCAGGTGCGCCAGTCGGTGGGCCAGGGGGCGTCGGCGCACTCGACGGCGTTGTAGACGGCGTTGCCGTTCTCGGACGCGGCGTTGCCCGCCAGGTCGCTCATGTCGGGGGCTGCGGCGTCGATCAGCGCCTGGGTGTCGCCGGCCCGGTAGGCGCTCCAGGTCCTGGCGGTGGGAGCCCAGGCGGAGTCGTAGTACGGGGCGCCCTGGAAGAAGCCGATGAGTTCGGCCGGCCCGACGACGCCCCCGATGGGCTTCTTCTTCGCGGCGGCCCGCAGCTCCAGCCAGGCCTTCTCGACCTTCTGCGGGGTGTCGCCGATGCCGTAGACGGAGTCGTGCTGCGCGACCCACGTCTTCCAGTCGTCCCAGCGCGTCTGGAAGGCGATGTCCTGGTTGAGGTTCGCCCGGTACCAGATGTTCTTGCGCGACGGGTCGACCACGCTGTCGAGAACCATGCGCCGCACGTGGTTCGGGAAGAGGGTGCCGTAGACGGCGCCCAGGTAGGTGCCGTAGGAGACGCCGAGGAAGTTGAGTTTGTTCTCGCCGAGCGCGGCCCGGATGACGTCCAGGTCGCGTGCCGTGTTCGGCGTCGTCATGTGCGGCAGCATCTCGCCGCTGCGCTCGCCGCACCCCTCGGCGTACGCGCGGGCCAGCTTCCGCTGGGCGCGCTTGTCCGCCTCGCTGTCGGGGACCGGGTCGGCCTTGGGGGCCTTGACGAACTCCTGCGGGTCGGCACAGGAGATCGGGGCCGAGTGGCCGACGCCGCGGGGGTCGAAGCCGACGAAGTCGTACGCCCGCGCGGTCTTCGTCCAGAGCGGGCTCTTCGCGGTGATCCGGACGGGGAAGCGCAGTCCCGAACCACCGGGCCCGCCCGGGTTGTAGAGCAGGGCGCCCTGCCGCTCGCGCTGCGTGCCGGTACTGACGTGCCGGTCGACGGCGAGCTTGATCTTCTTGCCGTTCGGCTTGGCGTAGTCGAGCGGCACGGTCACCCAGCCGCACTGGATGGGTGCGGTCAGACCCCAGTCCGCCGGGCAGTCCTGCCAGTCGATCCCGGTCTTCGCCGCCCGCTGTGCCGCGACGGCGGCCCCGCGTGCCTCGGCGTCGCCCCGGCCGTGATGGCGGCCGTCGGCGCTCGCCGCGGGGGCGGCCATCGCCCCGGCTATGAGCGTGGCCGCGACGAGGGCCCCGGCCGAGCCGAGCGCAGTCGTACGTGTCACGTGCATCCCCCTTCATCCGATCCGCCGCCGAGCGGGCGGCGTGGTCATCGGTACGTCGCGGGGATCCTTTCGTCTGCGGGACGCCTGGGGCCAGGGCGTACACCTGTTTCTTTACCGAACCCATAACCGGTGAAGGACGTTCGCTGAGCGGAGTCAGCCGAGGCCCTCCTTGAGCCCGTCCAGCAGCTCACGCATCGCGTCGTCCAGGATCCCGCGCAGCAGGCGGGCGTCCTCGGCCACCACGGTGACCAGGACGGCGGGGCCGGCCAGCGGGGTGAGGACGGCGGTGGGGCCGAGGAGGCGGGCGGGGAGCGGGGCCTCCTCGAAGGACGGGTCGGCGAGGAGGAGTTGGCCGACGGCGCGGCGGCCGGCGAGGACGGCGGGGCCGTCCCAGCCGCCGGGGGCGCCGGGGCCGTAGGCGAGTTGCTGGTCGAGGAGGGGGCGGCCCGCGCGGTGGACGGTGAGACGGGTGGTGAGCGCGCCGGTGGGCTCGCCGTGGCGGCCGAGGATCTGCTCCTCACGCAGCAGCAGGCGCGCGGTGGGGGCGAGTTGGACCCGGGTCGTCTGGTGCAGGCGGCTGCCGCGTGCGGAGACCAGCTGTTCGGGGAGCCAGTGCAGGACGGCCCCCTCCCCCACGCTCAGGTTCACCGTGTACGTGGACGGGTCGGCGTCCGGCCGGGGGCCCGGGAGGGCGACCGTGGCCGCGGCCGCGTCGACGGTGAGGCGTGCGCCGTCGGCGGCCTCGGCCTCGACGGCGAGGCGGTCGCCGTTCAGCGGGGCGCTCATCGCGCCGACCACGGTGACCCGGGCGTACGGGGAGTGCGGGGAGCGGGTGCGGCGCAGGGCGAGCGGGCCGGCGCTCTCCAGGACGGGCAGGGCGGTGCCGCCCCGCCCGTCGGGCTCGGCGCGGAGCCGGGCCGTCGCGTGGACGCTCACGCGGTCCAGGCCGCGAGCTGTGCGCGCACCCAGTCGGCGACCGGCCCGACGCCCTCGGCCGAGGTCAGGGAGGTGAGGGCGACGGGGAGGTCGCCGCGCTGCTTCTTGGCGTCCAGGGCCATCTGCTCCAGGTCGGAGCCGACGTAGGGGGCGAGGTCGGTCTTGTTGATGACGAGGAGGTCGGCGGTGGTGACGCCGGGGCCGCCCTTGCGGGGGATGTCGTCGCCGCCCGCGACGTCGATCACGAAGATCTGCGCGTCGACCAGGCCCCTGGAGAAGGTGGCGGTGAGGTTGTCGCCGCCGGACTCGACGAGGATCAGGTCGAGCGGGCCGACCGCGTCCTCCAGGTCCTCGACCGCTTCGAGGTTCGCGGAGATGTCGTCGCGGATCGCGGTGTGCGGGCAGGCGCCGGTCTCGACGGCCTGGATCCGCTCGGGCGGCAGGACGGCGTTGTTGAGGAGGAAGTCGGCGTCCTCGCGGGTGTAGATGTCGTTGGTGACGACGGCGAGGGAGAGGCGGTCGCGCAGCTGGCGGCACAGGGCGGCGACGGTCGCCGTCTTGCCGGAGCCGACGGGGCCGCCGAGGCCGATGCGCAGGGCGCGCCGGGTGCCGTCGGGGCGGGTGGCGTCGGCGCTGACGGCGGCGGGGCCGTCGTGGGTGTGGCCGAGGTGCATGGGGGCTCCTGCTTCTTGGAGGGTTACGAGGCGAAGAGGCGGACCGGCCAGGCGGCGTGGGCCTCGGCGGTGATGTCGAGGAGCGGCGCGGAGGCGGCGGGCAGGGCGTCGATGCCCTGCCGGGCTGCCTCGGCTGCCTGTTCCGCGACCCGGTCCAGCTCGGGGGCGAGCCGGGCGAGGACGGCGGTGGCGTGGAAGGGGTCGAGGGAGAGGAGCCGGACGACGGCGGTGGCGGGCCCGCTGACGGTCTCGTACGCGACGCAGTGCGCGGCGTCCTCGGGGACGAGGCCCGCCGACCGCGCGGCGAGCCCGAGGACGACGGGCTGGTGGGCCCCCCGCGGCCGGGCCAGGGCGAGTGCCTCCAGTTCGGGGCCCGGCCAGGTGGCGCGGGCGGCCCGCATCATCTGCCGGCCCAGCTTGCGGGCGGTGGCCCGCAGGGCGGGCGAGGGCGTACGGGCGTCGGCGGCCTCGTCGAGGGCGAGCGGGTCGAGGCCGTGGGCCGCCGCCGCGGCGAGGGCGGCGGCGGTGAGGCCGGCGGTGTGCAGGCGGCCCCGGCAGAAGTCGGCGAGGGAGTCGGCGTCCCGGATCCGCCCTTCGGCGACGGCCGGTTCGGCGCCACCGGAATGGGCGTGGCCTCCGGCGGGGAACCGGCCGTCGGCGAGGACGAGGAGAGCGGCGCGTGACATGTCGGCGGCCGTTCCTCAGAAGAGGAAGTAGCGCTGGGCCATGGGCAGTTCCGCCGCCGGAGCCGGCTCGACCGGATCGCCGTCGATGGTGACGGCGAAGCTGTCGGGGTCGACCTCGACGCGGGGCACGGCGTCGTTCTCCCGCATGTCCGCCTTGGTGACCCCCCGGGTGCTGGTGATCGGCGTGAACCGCTTCTCCAGGGCGAGCCGTTCGGGCAGCCCGTCCTCGATCGCGGCGGCGGAGACGAAGGTGAACGAGCCGCGCGCGGCCGCCCGGCCCAGGGCGCCGAACATCGGCCGGGGCATCACCGGCTGGGGCGTCGGGATGGAGGCGTTCGCGTCGCCCATCTGCGCGTACGCGATCTGGCCGCCCTTGATGACGGTCTGCGGTTTCACGCCGAAGAACGCCGGGTCCCAGAGCACGAGGTCGGCGAGCTTGCCGGTCTCCACGGAGCCGATCTCGCCGCCCATGCCCTGGGCGACGGCCGGGTTGATGGTGTACTTGGCGACATAGCGACGGACCCGGTGGTTGTCGGCCCGGCCGTCGCCCGGCAGCGCTCCGCGCCGCTGCTTCATGACGTGCGCGGTCTGCCAGGTCCGCAGGATCACCTCGCCGATCCGTCCCATGGCCTGGGAGTCCGAGGAGATGATCGAGATGGCGCCGAGGTCGTGCAGGATGTCCTCGGCGGCGATGGTGGAGGGCCGGATCCGGGACTCCGCGAACGCCAGGTCCTCGGGGACGGCGGGGTTGAGGTGGTGGCAGACCATCAGCATGTCGAGGTGTTCCTCGATGGTGTTGACGGTGTGCGGCCGGGTGGGATTGGTGGAGCTGGGCAGGACGTACGGCTCGGACACCACGCTGATGATGTCGGGCGCGTGCCCGCCTCCCGCCCCCTCGGTGTGGTAGGCGTGGATCGTCCGGCCGGCGATGGCGGCGAGGGTGTCGGCGACGAACCCGGCCTCGTTGAGGGTGTCCGTGTGGATGGCGAGCTGCGCGCCGGTCCGCTCGCAGACGGTGAGGCACGCGTCGATGACGGCGGGCGTGGCGCCCCAGTCCTCGTGGATCTTGAACCCGAGCGCCCCGCCCCGCAGTTGGGAGTACATGGCGTCGTGCGACATCGTGTTGCCCTTGCCGAGCAGCCCGATGTTGACGGGGAAGGCGTCCAGCGCCTCGAACATCCGGGCCAGATGCCAGGGGCCCGGGGTGACGGTGGTGGCCTTGGTGCCCTCGGCGGGGCCGGTGCCGCCGCCGACCAGGGTGGTGATGCCGCTGGAGAGCGCCTGGTCGATCAGGGTGGGCGAGATGAAGTGGACGTGGGCGTCTACGGCTCCGGCGGTGAGCAGCTTCCCGTTCCCCGCGATGATCTCGGTCTCCGGGCCGATCACCAGGTCGGGGTGGACGCCGTCCATCGTGTCCGGGTTGCCCGCCTTGCCGATCCCGGTGATCCGGCCGTCCCGGATGCCGATGTCGGCCTTGACGATGCCCCAGTGGTCGATGACGACGGCCCCGGTGATGACGGTGTCGGGCGCACCTTCGGCCCGGGTGGTACGGGCCTGGCCCATGGACTCGCGAATCACCTTGCCGCCGCCGAACACCGCCTCGTCGCCGGCGTTTCCGGGGCCGCCGGAGCGGTCCTCCTCGATCTCGACGAGCAGGTCGGTGTCGGCGAGCCGGATCCGGTCGCCGACGGTGGGCCCGAACAGGTCGGCGTACACCGCGCGCTTGAGGTCAGGCATCGAGGGCACCTCCGGTTTCGCCGCGCAGGCCGGGAACGACGCGGCGGCCGGCGAGGGGGACGAGTTCGACGTCGGCGGGGATGCCGGGCTCGAAGCGGACCGCCGTACCGGCGGCGATGTTCAGGCGCAGGCCGTGGGCGGCGGAGCGGTCGAAGCGCAGCCCGGGGTTGGCCTCGGCGAAGTGGTAGTGGGAACCGACCTGCACGGGGCGGTCGGCGGCGTTGAGGACGGTGAGGCGGGTGACCGCCAGTCCCTCGTTGACGGGGATGTCCCCGTCCCCGTACAGGATCTCTCCGGGAATCATCGGCGCTCCCCCGTCAGGCGATCGGGTCGTGGACGGTCACGAGCTTCGTGCCGTCGGGGAAGGTGGCCTCGACCTGGACGTCGTGGAGCATCTCGGGGATGCCTTCCATGACGTCGTCCCGGGTGAGCAACTTTCTTCCGGATGCCATGAGTTCGGCGACGGTGCGGCCGTCCCGGGCGCCTTCCAGCAGATGGGCGGTGATCAGGGCGACGGCCTCGGGGTGGTTGAGCTTCAGCCCGCGTGCACGGCGCTTCTCGGCCACGTCGGCGGCCACATGGATGAGCAGACGCTCCTGCTCGTGCGGGGTCAGTTGCACGCTTCCACCTCATCGTCTTCCGCCCGGTTCCTGGCTCCGGACGCAGCGGGACACTATCCCCGTTCAACAACTCGTTGAACGGGAAGGGCGGCCTCGCGACCAGGCATTGCACGTTAGGGCGGAAGTTTTTCCATTGCGTTAACTGATCTTTTGCGGGGTGATGGACATCAGGCCGCGCAACCCGTTCGCCACCACCTCGGGGCGCACGTCCCCGAAGAGCGCTTCCTGGACGAGGAAGCCCTGCGCCACCGCGATCATCGTGCGGGCCACGTCGTCGCCGGACACCTCGCCCCGCAGGGTCCCGGCGGCACGGTAGGCGTCGACGAGCTCCGCCCAGGCGACGCGCATGGCGCCGTAGCCCTCGTCGAGGAGCGCGGACAGCCGGTCGTCGCGCAGCGTCTCGGACCAGAGCTGGACCACGAGCGCGGCGAACGTGCGGCGCTCCAGGCCGTGCACCCGCCCCGACAGCACCCCGCCGAGCACCCGGCCGAGCAGCGCGTCCGGGGTGGGCGGCGGGGTCATGCGGGCAGCGTCCTCGAAGGCGCCGCGAATGACGAGGAAGGTCTCCTCGGTGATGGCCGCGATGATGTCCTCCTTGCCCGGGAAGTAGCGGTAGACCGCACCGGCGGAGAGCCCCACCTCCTTGAGGACGTCCTGCATGGACGTGGCGTGGAATCCGTTGCGGGCGAAGCAGCGCGCCGCGCCGTCGAGGATCTGACGGCGGCGGGCGTCGAGGTGTTCCTGGGATACGCGGGCCATGATCCCAATCTAAAACGAACATTCCTTCTTGACAATCGAAGGAGCCGCGCCGACAGTGGGAACCCATAGAAGAACGAACGATCATTCTCTTTGCGACCCGCCCGTCGCACGAATCGAGGCCCCCATGCCCACCGCACCCAACCGCCGCGCGGTGGCGGTGATCCTGCTGGTCCCCCTGATGGTGACCCTCGCCCTCTGGGCCTTCGCCTGGCCCGCGGCCCGGATCGCGCCGCGCGACCTCCCGGTCGGCGTGGCGGGCGCCGCCCCGGCCGCTCAGCAGCTCGAGCAGCGGTTCGAGCAGCGCGACGGCGCCTTCGAGGTGCACCGTTACGCCGACGAGGCCGCCGCCCGCACCGCGATCGAGGACCGGGTCGTATACGGAGCCGTCGTCGCCACGCCCGAGGGGCCGCACCTGCTCACCGCTTCGGCGGCGGGCCCCGTCGTCTCCCAGCTGCTGCGCGAGGCCGTGACCACGTCCGTCCCGGAGGGCACGCGGGTCGAGGTCACCGATGTGGTCGCCGCACCGGCCGGGGACCCGCGCGGCGGCGCGCTGGGCGCGAGCATCCTGCCGCTGGCCCTCGCGGGGATGGCGGCCGGCGCCGTCGTCACTCTCATGGGACTGCGCGGGGCGCGCGGCGCGCTGGCCCTGCTGGGCGCGTCCGCACTGGTGGGGCTCGCCGCCACGGCCCTGACACACAACTGGCTCGGCGTGGTCGCGGGCGACTGGTGGACGGAGGCGGGCGTGTTCGCGCTCACGGTGCTGGCCATCGGTTCGGGGGTCGCGGGGCTCGCCGCCCTGCTCGGGTCGCGCGGCATCGGACTCGGCGCCCTGCTGATGGTGCTGCTGGGCAACTCCTTCTCGGGGGTCACCAGCGCACCGCAGCTGCTGCCCGAGCCCGTCGGGGCGATCGGCCAGTGGCTGCCGCCGGGTGCGGGCGGTTCCCTGCTCCGCTCGGTCGCCTTCTTCGACGGGAGCGCGGCGAGCGGGCCCCTCGTGACGCTCTCGCTCTGGTCGGTCGCCGGACTGGCGGCGGTGCTCCTCGCACGGCGGACGCCGAAGCCCGCCGCACCGACGCCCGGCGAGCCCGCCCGGGAGCCGGCCCTGGCCGGCTGAGCACCGGATCCGGACGAGCCGAAGCCGGGCGCCCCTCCTCGGAGAGGGGCGCCCGGCTTCGGCTCGTCCTGCGGCGGTCGGGGCCGACGGAGCGCCGGACCGGTACGCCGGGCCCGGCGGGAGCGTCAGGCGTTCCGGCCGCCGTCGTCGCCGTTGCCCGTGCCGTTGCCGTCGTGGGGGCGGTGCTCGGCGGCGATGCCGAACCTGCGCCGTTCGCCCTGAGCGGAGGGCGCGGAGCCGATCGAGGAGACCGAGCTGATCACCCGCTCCTCGGCAGCAGCCTCCTCCGCTTCGAGTCGTTGCAGGTCAGCGGCGGAGACCAGCGCGACGAGCGGCTTGCCGTGCCGTGTCACCACGACGCGTTCGCCGCCGTAGACGACGCGGTTGATCAGTTCGGCGAGCTCCGCCCGTGCTTGCGTCACCGGAATCTCGTAGGCCATAGTCCCCATCATAACCTTCTGTACGTCCTGTACATTTTTTACGCATGGCTGGACGCCCAGACGGATGGTCAGCTCCAGAAGAGAGGCATGCCATGATCCGCCCTGCCGCCCGCTACGTCCTTCCCGAGTTCACCGAGCACACCGCGACCGGGACCCGGACGCAGGACCCGTACTCCAAGCTGCTGTCCGAGCGGATCGTCCTCCTCGGCAGCCCGATCGACGACACCGCCGCGAGCGATCTCATCGCCCAGCTGATGTATCTGGAGCACGCCGATCCGGACCGGCCCCTGTCGCTGTACATCAACTCCCCCGGCGGTTCGTTCCAGGCGATGGCGGCGGTCTACGACACGATGCAGTTCCTGACCTGCGAGGTGGAGACCTTCTGCCTGGGGCAGGCCGGCTCCTGGGCGGCGGCCCTGCTGGCGGCCGGGGCGAAGGGGCGGCGACATGCCCTGCCCGGCGCGCGGGTAGTCATCCAGCAGCCCGCACTGGAGGAGCCGCTGCGGGGCCAGCCGTCCGACCTGGAGATCCACGCGCGCGAACTGGTGCGCACCCGCGAGATGTTCGCGGCCATGCTGGTCCGGCACACGGGCCGGACCGCGGAGCAGGTCGCCGCCGACATCGAGCGCGACACCATCCTCGACGCGAAGGCCGCCCTCGCCCACGGGCTGGTCGACCACGTCGTGGAGAACCGCTGACCCACCCGGCCGCCGTACGACCGGCGCCGACGACGCGAGGTGAAACGCCGATGGAGCCACCCGAGTTCCCGCCCCTGCCGGCGCTGACCCGCGCCGAGGGCGAGTTCGTCGACTGCTATCTGGCCGTGCTCGACCAGGTGGGCCGGATCAACCCGGCGCACGGCGGCGACACCTACAGCGCGCTGCGGGCCGCCCAGGCCCTGGCCTCCGGGGCGGCGGCCCTGCGCGACGCCCTGGCCCTGATGCACGAGCGCGGCGAGTCGCGGCTCCACGCCGCCACCCTGGCGCGGGCCCTGCGCCTCCTGGACGGGGAGCGCCGGGCGGGCCGGGTCGCGATGCCTCCGCCGGTGAACCGGCCGCCGGCGAACTGACCCGCAGTGAACTGAGCGGCCCCGCGCACCGGGAGCGCACTACGGGAGCGAACCGGTCTTCCCGGCGCACGACACGCCCGATCCGCCGATCACTTTTCCTCGCTCGTTCGGCGTAGGTGATCACCCGCGCGAGCGACACCCCAACTTGCGCCCCGAGCGCGGCCCGTACTCGACAGGCGCCCTTTCCTCCCTGGTACGAGGGTGTGCGCCGGGCTCGTCGGCGAGCGCGAATCCGGACTGTCCACCTGAACGGATCAGCGGTGAGGAGACTCACACATGGCTGTTTCAGCTCGGAAATCCGGCACGGAGTGCGTCAAGATCCCTGGGACGACAAGCCCCCGCCGCCGCGGCGGGGCGGTCCGGGCGGACGCCGAGTCCTGCCGCCGCCCGGATGACGGGTCGACAGGAGTGGATCGGCAGGAGTGGAGGACCCGAGCACAACGGGCCGACCGGGAGACCGGGAAGCCCTCGGGGTGAAGCCGCGACGCGGCCGGGCGACTTCGCCAGCCCGAACCCGACAGGTCATCCTTCACAGGCGGCTGACGAAGGGTTGCGCATGTCTGCGCAGGTTCATGTCCCGTCTCTGTTCGCCCGGGTCGGTACGGCTTCGGCCCTCACCCTCGCGGTGACGTCCTCGCTGCTGGCGCCCGGTCTGGTGAGCGACGCCGAGGCCGCCACCGCCCACTCGACAAAGGCCCTGAAGGTCGCCGCGTCGAAGAAGGGGGCTCCCTACAAGTACGGAGCGTCGGGCCCCAGCCGCTTCGACTGCTCGGGGCTGACGCTCTACTCGTTCAAGAAGGCCGGCAAGAAGCTTCCCCGCACGGCGCAGCAGCAGTACAACAAGACCCGCCCCGTCGCGAAGTCGCAGCGCAAACGCGGCGACCTCGTCTTCTTCCATGCGGGGCGCAGCGTCTACCACGTGGGCATCTACGCCGGGGCCGGGAAGATCTGGCACTCCCCCAAATCGGGGGACGTGGTGCGACTGGCGAAGATCTGGTCGAAGAGCGTCTGGTACGGAAGGGTCCGCTGACCCACCGGCCGGACGCTCTTCCCTTGCGGGCACCTCCCGTACCGCGCGTCGGCCTCAGCGCAGCAGCGGGCCGGTGACCAGGGCGAGCCCCAGTCCGGTGAGCGCGACCCCGCTGCCGCCCTCGATGGCGCGGGCGGTACGCGGGCGGCGCAGCCACCGGCCCAGCCGGTCGACGAGCAGGGCGACGGCCGGGAACCAGATCAGCGCCAGCACCACCACCAGGGCCGCGAGCAACAGGGTCCTGGGCAGCGGCGGATGGCCGTCGGGCACGAACTGCGGCAGCAGGCTGAGGAAGAGGACCGGGGCCTTCGGGTTGAGCGCGTTGGTCAGGAATCCCTGGCGCAGCGCGCGCCCGACCTCTCCGGGCGCGTGCTGTCCCGGGGCACTCCCCGGTTCGCTCCCCGGCGCACTCCCCGGCGCACTCCCCGGCGCACTCCCTGGCGCACGGGAGGGCGCAGCCGGAGGCGTACCGTCGCCGCCGTCCTGCGCCGGGCGGCGGCGGATCGCGTACAGCGCGCTGAGCCCGAGGTAGAGGACGTACACGCCACCGAGCAGTTGGACGGTGCGGAAGAGCACCGGCATCGTCACCAGCACCGCGGCGAGTCCGGCCACGGCGAGCGCGGTGTGCACCAACAGACCCCCGGCGACGCCGAACGCCGAGGCGAGGCCGGCGGTGCGGGAGGCCAGGGCGTTGCGCACGACGACGGTGAAGTCGGCGCCGGGCAGCGCGACCATACCGGCGGCGACCCCGGTGAAGGCGATCAGCTGTGCGTCCATGAGGTCCACCTTGGACCTGCGGAGCCTTTAGCGTGTACTTGCAATCTTCTGGGTCTGCCTAAAGGAACGCTTTCATGTACGACCCGACACGACTCGTGGCCCTCGTGGCGGTCGCGGAGGCCGGATCGATCACCCGGGCCGCGGCGCGCCTCGGCTACACCGCCCCCGCGCTCTCGCAGCAGCTGGCCAAGCTGGAGCGGGAGGCGGGGGCTGCCCTGCTGGTGCGCCATCATCGCGGGGCGCGGCTGACGGCGGCGGGCGAACTGCTGGCGGGCCGGGCCCGCCGGGTGCTGGACGAACTGGACCAGGCGCGGCACGAGCTGGCGCAGCTGGCCGGGCTCTCGGGCGGCAGGCTGCGGGTGGGGACGTTCACGACGGCCGGGATCCATCTGCTGCCGCCCGTCCTGAGCGCCTTCCGGCGGGCCCATCCCGAGGTGGAGCTGGCCGTCGCCGACCACGAACCGCCCGGTGGGATCGCCGCGGTGGCCGCGGGTGAGGTGGACCTCGCTCTGACGCACGCCTACGAACCGGGGGCGGTCGGACCGCCGCCGGCGGGTGTGCTCGTCGACCCCCTCCTGGTCGAGGAGCTGGTGCTGGTCACATCGGTGGGGCACCGGCTCGCGGAGGGCACCGGGCGGCTGCCGGTCGGCGAGCTGGCGGGGCGGCCGCTGATCAGCAGTGCGCCGACCCATCCGCCCCGGAGCGGGGTCGAGAACGCGCTCGCCGCGGTGGGGGCGACGCCCGCGGTGGTCTGTGAGTCGCCCGGCTACGCGCTGGTGTGCGCGCTGGTGAGTGCGGGGCTCGGCGTGGCGGTGGTGCCGGAGATGGTCGCCTCGATGGCGGCGGCCCCGCTGTCCGTCCGGCGGCTGGAGCCCGCGTCGTTCCGCCGGACGATCTCGGTGGTGCACCGGGGCGACCGGTCGAGCGCGGCGGCCGCGACGCTGCTCGCGCTGCTGCGGAGCGGTTTCGGCCGTGGGGGTTCGGCCCCGGGGCCGAACCGGACCGCGGCGGGCTGATCCGCTCCGGCAACCTCTCCGGAGGCCGCACCGACGGGTGGGCCGGGATCCGCGCCGACCGGCCGGATGAGCTCTCCGGGACCCGCACCGACCGGTGACCCCGGGCCCGCGCCGGCCCGTCGGATCACCCCTGCGGAACCCGGACCCCGATGTGCCGACGGGCCGGCGCCGGCCCGTCGGCACATCGGGGTCCGGGTGACCGGTCGGCGCATCGGGAGCTGGGCGGCCCGTCGGCACATCGGGATCCGGGCGGCCCGTCGGCACATCGGGGTCCGGGTCCCCACCGCATCAGCCCTGGATCGCGACGGCCCACGGGAGCGCGATCCAGACCGTCTTGCCGCCCTCGGCGGTCGGGGTGACCTGGAGCCGTCCGCCGCGCTCCTTGGCCAGCATCCGGATGATGACCATGCCCCGGCCGTTGTCCTGCCGCACGGCGGCGGGAAGTCGCTGCGGCCACCGGGGGTGACTGTCCGTGACGCCGAGGTAGAGCTCTTCATCGCGTTCGAGGCGCAGGTCCACGGTGAAGGTGGGCGACTGGCCGAACGTGTGCTGCACGGCGTTGGTGGCCAGCTCCGAGACGATCAGCCGGATGGTGTCGGCGAATTCGCTGTCGTCGGGCAGGCCCCATTCGGCCAGGGTCCTGGCGACATGTCTGCGGGCCGCGGAGACCGAGACCGGCTCGCTCGGCAGAGTGACGGTTGCTTCCTGATGGTCCGCCATGGCGACACCGCCCCTTTCCCGCCCCGGGCCGAGCGAGGGTCGGCCGGGATCGTGCTTCGCGCCAGACTGCCATTGATGCAGCTCCCTGTAACGAGGTTCAGCCAAGATATGCATATATCTGTCGCTCGAAGCGGTGAATTCGGGACCCGTACGGCGAGGGCGGGCGGCACACTGGCCCCTCTGCGGGCCGGTCCCGGCGACGGCTCGGCCCCTCCCGACAGCAGAAGGAGACCGGCATGCTGCACGGCCCCGTCGTCCGGCGGCGCAAGCTCGGTGAGGAGCTGCGGAGCCTGCGCCACGCCTCCGGGATGACCAGCCGCGAGGTGGCGGGGCTGCTCGGCTGGCACCAGTCGAAGGTGAGCCGTATCGAGACCGGTGCGAGCGGGGTGACGCCCGCCGACGTCTCCCGGCTGCTGGACGTCTACGCGGTGCGCGACCCGCAGTTGCGTTCCCTGCTCGCAGCCCTCGCGGGGTCGGCCGGCGGCGGCGGGTCGGGCTGGTGGCACGCCTACCGCGGACTGATCCCGCCGCAGTACCGCGACTTCATCAGCCTGGAGTCGCAGGCCAGTACGGTCCGGACGCTGGAGACCTCGGTGGTGCCGGGGCTGCTCCAGACCGCCGGGTACGCACGTGCCGTGACCCGCGCGTCGCTGGACGGGCTGCCGGACGGCCGGCTCGATTCGCTGGTCGAGGTCCGGCTGGCCCGCCAGCGGGTGCTGCGCGCGAGCCCGCCGCTGCGGTTCACGGCGGTGCTGGACGAGGCGGTGCTCCACCGTGAGGTGGGCGGCCCCGCAGTGATGCGGGACCAGTTGCAGCATCTGGCCCAGGTGGCGCAGCTGCCTCATGTGCGGCTGCAGTTGCTGCCGTTCTCGGTGGGCGGGTACGTCGGACTCACCGGACCTTTCGTCATCTTCTCCTTTCCGAACATTTCTGATCTGGATGTGGTCGTTCTTGACCACTTGACGAGTAGCCTCTATCTGGAGCGGAGAGAAGACCTTGAGGCGTACAGCTCGGCCTTCCAGACCTTGCAGGCGCACGCGCTGTCGCCCGAACGCTCGCTGGACCTCATCACCGAGATCGGACACAGCTTCAGACGCAGCTGAGGGAGCCGCCATGTCAGAGAGACGCGCACGGCCCGACGCACCGCAGCCACCGATGCCACCGCCGTCCACGGCGGCTGCCGCCCCGCGGTGGCGGCGCAGCAGCCGCTCGACCGGGATGAACAACTGCGTGGAGACCGCGCTGCTTCGCGGCGCGCTCCTCGCCGTACGCGACTCGAAGGACGTGGACCGGCCGCCGCTGCGGTTCTCGGCGGCGGCCTGGACGAGCTTCGTGGACGGGCTCGGTCCGCGCGGAGCCGGTCCACGGTCCGTCAGCTGACCTCGGCGTCGGCCTGCCGGGGAGCGGTGGCGACGATCGTGGCCACCGCGTTCGCGATCTGCTCCTCGGTCAGGTCGGCGCGCGCGGTCAGCCGCAACCGGGAGATGCCGTCCGGAACCGACGGCGGACGGAAGCAGCCCACCGCCATTCCGGCCGTGCGGCAGTCGGCCGCCCAGCGCACCGCCGCGTCCGCCGACGGCGCCCGGACGGAGACGACGGCCGCGTCGGGCCTCACCGCCTCCAGCCCGGCGGCGGTGAGCCGCGTGTACAGCGCGATGGCCACCTCACGGGCGCGGGCGGCCCGTTCGGGCTCCCGGCGCAGCACCCCCAGAGCACCGAGCGCGCCGCCGGCGGCCGCCGGGGCGAGGCCGGTGTCGAAGATGAACGTCCGGGCCGTGTTGACCAGGTGATCGATGACCCGGGCGGGCCCCAGGACCGCTCCGCCCTGGCTGCCCAGCGACTTGGACAGGGTGAGCGTGGCCACGACCCCGTCGCCGCCGGCCAGTCCGGCCGCAGCGAGCGCTCCTCGTCCGCCGTCGCCGAGGACACCGAGGCCGTGGGCGTCGTCGACCAGCAGGGCGGCGTTCGCGGAGCGGCAGATCCCGGCCAGGGCCGGGAGCGGAGCGGCGTCTCCGTCGACGGAGAAGACCGAGTCGGTGACCGCGAGGGCCCGTCCGTCATGGGCCCCGAACGCCTTGGCGACCGCTTCCGGATCGGCGTGGGGAACCACGGCGGTCGCGGCGCGGGAGAGCCGGCAGCCGTCCACGATCGAGGCGTGGTTGCCCGCGTCGGAGACGATGAGGGAACCGCGCCCGGACAGCGCGGTCAGCGCGGCGAGGTTGGCCGCGTACCCGGAGGAGAGCACGAGGGCCGCCTCGAAACCGCAGAACGCGGCCAGTTCCCGTTCGAGTTCGGCGTGCAGGGCGGTGGAGCCGGTGACCAGCCGGGATCCGGTGGCGCCCGCTCCCCAGCGGTGCGCGGCGGCGGCCGCGGCGGCGGTGACCTCCGGATGCCGGGTGAGGCCCAGGTAGTCGTTGCTCGCGAGGTCCAGCAGTTCCGGCTCCGCGTCGCGCGGACGCAGGGTGCGTACGAGTCCGGCGGCGGGCGCCGGTCGTCCAGTCGAACAGGAACGGGACAGGGGTCCCTAGCCGGGTGCGCAGCAGGTCAGAGTGGCCGGTGACGTAGGCCAGGATCATCTTTCATGGACCTGCTGAACACGCTGGTGGACAAGGGGCTGCGGCGCGAACTGCCGACCCGCGAAGAAGCGCTCGCCGTACTGGCGACCTCCGACGACGAACTGCTCGACGTGGTGGCCGCCGCCGGGAAGGTGCGCCGTCAGTGGTTCGGGCGGCGCGTCAAGCTCAACTATCTGGTCAACCTGAAGTCGGGGCTCTGCCCCGAGGACTGCTCCTACTGCTCGCAGCGGCTCGGCTCGACGGCCGGAATCCTCAAGTACACCTGGCTGAAGCCGGAGGAGGCCTCCAAGGCGGCCGCCGCCGGGGTGGCGGGCGGCGCGAAGCGGGTCTGCCTGGTGGCGAGCGGGCGCGGCCCCACGGACCGGGACGTGGACCGGGTCACCAGGACCATCGAGACCATCAAGGAGGAGAACGAGGGCATCGAGGTCTGCGCCTGCCTCGGTCTGCTCTCCGACGGCCAGGCCGACCGGCTGCGTACGGCGGGCGCCGACGCGTACAACCACAACCTGAACACGTCCGAGGAGACGTACGGGGCGATCACCACCACCCACACCTACGCGGACCGGGTGGAGACCGTGCAGCAGGCCCAGGCCGCCGGGCTCTCGGCGTGTTCCGGGCTGATCGCCGGGATGGGCGAGAGCGACAAGGACCTGGTCGACGTGGTGTTCGCGCTGCGCGACCTGGACCCGGACTCGGTGCCGGTGAACTTCCTGATCCCGTTCGAGGGGACGCCGCTCGCCAAGGAGTGGAACCTCACCCCGCAGCGCTGCCTGCGCATCCTGGCGATGGTCCGCTTCGTCTGCCCGGACGTCGAGGTGCGGCTCGCGGGCGGCCGTGAGGTGCACCTGCGCTCGATGCAGCCGCTGGCGCTGCACCTGGTCAACTCGATCTTCCTGGGCGACTACCTGACGAGTGAGGGCCAGGCGGGTCAGGCCGACCTGGACATGATCGCGGACGCCGGTTTCGAGGTGGAGGGCGCGGGCACGACGACGCTGCCGCGCCACCGGGCCGACGCCCCGGCCGGCGGCTGCGGTACGGCGGCGGAGCCGGCCGGATGCGGCACACAGGAGTCCGCGGGCTGCGGCTCGCACGGGGGCGGCGGCTGCGGGCCGTGCGGCGGCCACGCGGAGCAGGAGCGGGAACCGGTGGCGGTCGCCGGCGCGGACACCGGGGAGGACGTTCCGGCCGCGCGCACGGAGGCGAACGGCGCGGCGCGTACGGACCTGGTGGCAGTGCGCCGGCGCGGCGCGGGGACGGATCTCGCCCCCAATGCCTGAGCCGTACGCCCCCGTGGTCCCGGCGCCCGCCGCGCACGGCGCACCCGCCACGCCGAAGCCGTACACCCCCGACGAACTGCGGGCGCTCGACCGCGCGCACGTCTGGCATCCGTACGGTCCGATGCCCGGCCGCCAGGAACCGCTGGTCGTGGAGTCGGCCTCCGGGGTACGGCTCAGGCTCGCCGAACCCGTCGAGGGGCAGCGCGAGCTGGTGGACGGCATGTCGTCCTGGTGGTCGGCGGTGCACGGCTACAACCACCCGGTCCTCAACGAGGCCGCACGCGGTCAGTTGGACCGGATGAGCCATGTGATGTTCGGCGGGCTCACGCACGAGCCCGCCGTCCGGCTGGCGGCCCGGCTGGTGGAGATCACCCCCGAGCCGCTTCAGCACGTCTTCCTCGCCGACTCGGGATCCGTGTCGGTCGAGGTCGCGGTCAAGATGTGCCTGCAGTACTGGCGTTCGGCCGGCCGGCCGGACAAGCGGCGGCTGCTGACCTGGCGCGGGGGCTACCACGGGGACACCTGGCAGCCGATGTCCGTGTGCGACCCGGAGGGCGGGATGCACGAGCTGTGGTCGGGCTCCCTGCCCCGCCAGGTCTTCGCCGACCCTCCGCCGGACGGCTTCGACGCGGAGCCGGACCCCGGGTACGTCGCGCATCTGCGGGAGCTGATCGCCGCGCACGCCGATGAGGTGGCGGCGGTCGTCGTGGAGCCGGTCGTACAGGGGGCCGGCGGGATGCGGTTCCACTCCCCCGCCTATCTGCGGGTGCTGCGCGAGGCGTGCGACGAGCACGACGTGCTGCTGGTCCTCGACGAGATCGCGACCGGGTTCGGGCGTACGGGCAGACTGTTCGCCGCCGGGCACGCCGGGATCTCCCCGGACGTCATGTGCGTCGGCAAGGCGCTGACCGGCGGCTATCTCACGATGGCGGCGACGCTGTGCACCACCCGGGTGGCCGAGGGCATCTCCGGCGGCGAGGTGCCGGTGCTGGCGCACGGGCCGACGTTCATGGGCAATCCGCTGGCCGCCTCTGTGGCCTCGGCCTCGGTGGACCTGCTGCTGGGGCAGGACTGGGAGGGCGAGGTCGCGCGGATCGGCGCGGGGCTGCGCTCCGGGCTCGCTCCCGCCGCGGACCTCGCGGGTGTGGTGGACGTACGGGTCCTCGGGGCGATCGGGGTCGTCCAGCTCGACCACGAGGTGGACATGGCGGCGGCGACCCGCGCGGCCGTGCGCGAGGGCGTGTGGCTGCGGCCGTTCCGCGACCTCGTGTATACGATGCCGCCGTACGTCACGGGCGACGAGGACGTGGCCCGCATCTGCCGGGCCGTGTGTGCCGCGGCACGGGAGGGCTGAAGCGACATGCCGACGATTCTGGTGGTGTCCGGTACGGGCACGGAGATCGGCAAGACGGTGGTGACCGCCGCGGTGGCGGCTGCCGCGCGGGACCGCCGGGTCGCCGTGCTCAAGCCCGCCCAGACCGGGCTGGCCCCCGGGGAGCCGGGCGACGCGGCCGAGGTCGCGCGGCTGGCCGGGAGCCATGTGACGGCGGTCGAACTGGCCCGGTTCCCGGAGCCGTTGGCCCCGGCCACGGCCGCCCGGCGGGCGGGTCTCGCTCCGGTGCGTCCGTTCGAGGTCGCCGAGGCGGCTCAGAAGCTGGCCGCCGAGCACGACCTCGTGCTGGTGGAGGGCGCGGGCGGGCTGCTCGTACGGTTCGACGACGAGGGCGGCACGCTCGCGGACGCGGCCCGGCTGCTGTCCGCCCCGGTGCTGGTGGTGGCCCCCGCCGGTCTGGGCACCCTGAACGCCACCGCGTTGACGGCCGAGGCGCTGCGGAGCCGGGGGCTGGGCTGCCGGGGTGTGGTGATCGGCAGCATGCCCGCGGAGCCGGACCTCGCGTCCCGGTGCAACGTCGAGGACCTGCCGTTGGCGGCCGGTGCGCCCCTGCTGGGCGCGGTACCGGCCGGTGCGGGTGCGCTGCCGGGCGCGGACTTCGCGGCGGGCGCGGCGCGGTGGCTCGCTCCGGAGCTGGGTGGCAGCTGGGCGGGAGCCGGACGGCACTGAGCGACCCGGATCTCCGCTCGGGCGGCGGGAGCCCGGAGGGGAGACCCGGGGTTGTCGGGGAGCTGGGGACGACTGCGAGCCCTTCGACAACGGTCCCCCGGACCGCTTGGAAACGGCTCCCCGAACCGCTCGGGGGCGGTCCCGGGCAGTTCAGGGACGGCCCCGGACGGCCCCGGGCCGTTCCCCGATCGAGGGCGGTCCCGGGGGCCATGGGGGCTATCCGGAGGCAATCCGGGGGAGAATCGTCCAGGGCCTGTCTCCCACTCCGTAACGGAGGTCCGTCATGCGGCTGCGCAGCAGGAAACTCCCCCGGGACGCCGTGCACCACCCGGTCTTCGCCCGCTTCTACGCCCGCTTCAGCGTGGCAGCCGACCAGCGGGGCGGCGTGGCCGCCTACCGTCAGGAGCTGCTGTCGGGGCTTTCCGGCCGGGTCATCGAGGTCGGTGCGGGAAACGGGCTGAACTTCGCCCGCTACCCCCGCGCCGTCTCGGAGGTCGTGGCGCTGGAGCCGGAACGCTCGCTGCGGCAGCTCGCGGTCCGCGCCGCTCTGCGCGCCGAGGTGCCGGTGGACGTGGTGCCGGGGGCGGCCGAGGCACTGCCGGTCAAGAGCGAGGCGTTCGACGGGGCGGTGGCGTCCCTGGTCCTGTGCACCGTACGGGATCTGCCCCGGGCGCTCGCCGAGATCAAGCGGGTCCTGCGGCCCGGCGGCGAACTGCGCTTCTTCGAGCACGGGCTGGCCCCGGGACGGGCGCTGGCCACGGCGCAGCGGGCGGCCGACCGGACCCTGTGGCCGCTGTTCTTCGGCGGCTGTCACACGGCCCGGGACCCACTGGCCGCGATCGAGGCGGCGGGCTTCGAACTGGGCACCTACCGCAGGCTCGACATCCCGGAGAGGGGGCTGCGGACACCCTCGTCGCCCTGTGTCCTGGGCGTGGCCCGCAAGCCGTTCACACAGGAAGGGGGCTGAGCCTCACACACTCCACTGGCGCAGTTCGTCGGCGATGGCCCGTACGTCGGCCTTGCCCTGCTTCACCAGCAGCGCCAGGTCACGGACCTGCTCGGGCGAGGTGATGACCTTGAGCCCGGAGGCGACGAGGTAGCCGTAGGCGACGGCCGAGGCGAACATCGCGTTGGAGTGTTCGAGCGCGGGGACGTGCAGCAGCAACTGCAACAGGGCGGCAGCCCGGGTGTGCGGGTCGCTGTAGACGGTGCTGCCGAAGATCTCCGCGTCATGGCGGGCGACGGCGGCGACCAACGCGCCCCAGTCGACGACCTGCGGGTCTCCGGGCGTCTTGTGCTCGGCGACCATCAGCAGCCAGGCGAGGTCGATCCGCAGGTTCAACGGGTGCCTTCGCGCTCCGGGCCGAACTCCTCGGCGAACACCGACTCGTACTGCTTCATGAAGTCCGCCGCGGCCTCGACGAAGGTGTGTCCCACCTCGCCCGCGTCCTGCTGGACGAGCTCCTCTATGTAGCGGTTCACGCTCACCCCCCTCTGCAGCGCGCGCTGCCGCGCGGCCTCGGCGGTGGCCTCGTCCACTCGGACGTTCAGCTGGGTCTTGGGCACCCGTCCACGCTAGCGCGGTCGCGCTAGCACCGGCAAGGGGAGCGGGCGACCGCCCTGCGGAACACGGTCGACGCCCCGGTGCGGCGGATGGTGGGATGGCCGCCATGGACGATCCCTCACTGTCGACACGGTCCGCGACCCCGGCCGATCTGGACGCGGTCCTGGCTTTCTGGAAGGTGGCCGCCGAGGGCACCAGCATCAGCGACGACGGGGACGGGGTAGCCCGCCTGGTGGAACGGGACCCCGACGCATTGATCCTGGCCGAGCGGGGAGGGGCGCTGGTCGGCACCGTCATCGCGGGCTTCGACGGCTGGCGCTGCCATCTCTACCGCCTCGCGGTCCACCCGGACCAGCGGCGCCGGGGCGTCGGGAGCACCCTGCTCGCTGCGGCGGAAGAGCGCTTCACGGCCCTGGGCGGGCGGCGCGCCGACGCCATGGTCCTCGACCGCAACACCTCCGCCCACCACGCCTGGCGCGCGGCGGGATACGGGCCCGAGCCGCAGTGGAGCCGCTGGGTTCGGCATCTGACGGACTGACGCGGTAGGAGGGGCCCCCACTGGGCAGATGCCTACGATGACCATGCTCCACCGACACCGCGCGGTCCCCCCGCCCCTGCCCGATCATGGGACGGAGGTGAACCGATGACCGAAGTGCTTCTGCTGCTCGTCGCCCTGCTGCTCTGCGTCGCCTGCGGTGCGTTCGTCGCCGCGGAGTTCTCCCTGACCACGGTGGAGCGCAGCGAACTCGAACGGGCTGCCGAGCAGGGTGAGCGCGGTGCCGCGAGCGCGCTCAAAGCCGTCCGGAGTCTCACGTTCCAGCTCTCGGGGGCACAGCTCGGCATCACCGTCACCAACCTGGTGATCGGCATGCTCTCCGAGCCGTCCATCGCCAAGCTGATCCGTGGCCCCGTCGAGGCGGCGGGGCTTCATCCGGCCGCCGCGTCCACCCTGGCCCTGGTCATCGGTACGGCGCTGTCCACGGTGGTTCTGATGGTGGTCGGGGAGCTGGTCCCGAAGAACTGGGCGATCTCCTCCCCGCTGGCCGTGGCGAAGGCGGTGGCGACCCCGCAACGGGGCTTCACCGCGGTGTTCCGGCCCTTCATCAGCCATCTGAACAACACCGCCAACCGGATCGTGCGCCGCTTCGGTCTGGAGCCGACCGAGGAGCTGGCCTCCGCCCGCAGCCCGCAGGAGCTGGTGGCACTGGCCCGGCACTCCGCGAAGGAGGGTGCGCTGGAGGCGGACACCGCCGAGCTGTTCGTCCGCACCCTGAACCTCTCGGAGCTGACGGCGGAGAACGTGATGACCCCGCGGGTCCAGGTGACCGCGCTGGAGCTGCACGCGACGGCGGAGGACGTCGCCAATGCCACGCGGGCGACCGGTCTGTCCCGCTTCCCCGTCTACCGGGGCAGCCTGGACACCGTGGTCGGCGTGGCCCACATCAAGGACGTCCTGGCGGTCCCCGCCGACCGGCGGGCCCGTACCCGGGTCTCGGAAGTGCTGCGTGAACCCCTGCTCGTACCGGAGACGCTCACCGTGGACACCCTGCTGGACCGCTTGTCGGGCAAGCTCGCCATGGCGGTGGTGATCGACGAGTACGGCGGTACGGCGGGGGTCGCGACGCTGGAGGACATCGTGGAGGAGGTCGTCGGCGAGGTCCGCGACGAGCACGACCCGCACGAGACGCCCGACCTGGCGGCAGCGGGCGAGGACGCCGACGGCCGCACGCTGTGGTCGGCCGACGGTGCGGCGCGCACCGACCAGCTCCGCAGGATCGGTCTGCGGGTGCCGGAGGGGCCCTACGAGACCCTGGCCGGGCTGATCGCCGCCGAGCTCGGACGGATCCCGACGGTGGACGACAGCGTCGAGCTGGCGGGCTGGCGGATCGACGTGGTGGACGCGTCGGGCCGCCGGGCCGCGCGAGCCCTGCTGCACGCCCCGCTGCCGGGGTCCGAGGACCGGACGGAGGAGCAGCGGTGATCGTTCTCCAGCTCTTCATCGGCCTGCTGACCCTCGTGGCCAACGCCTTCTTCGTCGGTGCCGAGTTCGCGCTGATCTCGGTGCGCCGCAGCCAGATCGAGCCGGAGGCCGAGGCCGGCAACCGGCGGGCCCGCAGTGTCATCTGGGGCCTGGAGCACGTCTCCGCACTGCTCGCCGCGGCCCAGCTCGGCATCACCCTCTGCACCCTGGTGCTCGGCATCGTCGCCGAACCGGCCATCGCGCATCTGCTGGAGCCGGTCTTCGACGCGGTCGGGGTGCCGCACGGTCTGGTGCACCCGCTGTCGTTCGTCATCGCCCTGAGCGTGGCGACGTACCTGCACATGCTGCTGGGCGAGATGGTCCCGAAGAACATCGCCCTGGCCGAACCGGCCCGCAGCGCACTGCTCCTGGGCCCGCCGCTGGTCGCGATGGCGCGGGCCCTGCGACCGGTGATCTTCGCGGTGAACGCGTTCGCCAACGCCCTGCTCACGCTGTTGCGGGTGGAGGCGAAGGACGAGGTCTCCGCGACGTTCTCGGACGACGAGCTGGCCCGGATGGTGCAGGACGCCGGGGACGCCGGGCTGGTCGACGACCGTTCCGCGCAGCGCCTCCACCACGCTCTGGAGCTGGGGCGGCGGCCGGTGCGGGACGTGGTGATGCCGGTCGACCGGGTGCTGTACGCCAGGGTCGGCACGACTCCGGAGGAGTTGGAGCGGCTCTCGTCCGAATCCGGGTTCTCCCGCTTCCCGGTGATGGACAGCGAGCAGCGCATCCTCGGGTACCTCCATGTGAAGGACGCCCTGGACGCCATGCCCCGCGACGTTCCCTTCCCGGTGTCGGCGCTGCGGCCGATCGCCCGGGTGCGGGCGGCGACCCCGCTGGACGACGTGCTGACCGCGCTGCGCCGCAGCCGCACCCATCTGGCGGCGGTCCTCGACGAGGACGGGCGGCTGGCGGGCATGGTGACGATGGAGGACGTGCTGCGCGAACTCGTCGGACGGCCGGGGTCCCGCTGACCCGCCGGCCGGCTGGCCCACCGGCGTACCGACCGGTACGCTCATCGGGCCATGGAACTGAATGCCTCCTACACCAGTCTCGTCGCGGTCGGCGACTCGTTCACCGAGGGCATGTCGGACCTGCTCGCCGACGGTACGTACCGGGGCTGGGCCGACGTCCTCGCCGCCCGGCTCGCGGTCCGGTCCCCCGGCTTCCGGTACGCCAACCTCGCCGTGCGCGGGAAGCTCATCGGCCAGATCGTCGACGAGCAGGTGGCGGCGGCCGCCGCACTCCAGGCCGACGTGGTCACGCTCGTGGGCGGGCTCAACGACACGTTGCGCCCGAAGTGCGACATGGGGATGGTCCGGGGCCGGCTCGAAGAGGCCGTGGAGCGTCTCGCGCCCTCCTGCAAGCAGCTGGTGCTGATGCGCAGCCCCGGACGCAGCGGGCCGGTGTTCGACCGGTTCCGCCCGCGGATCGAGGCGCTCTTCGCCCTGATCGACGACCTGGCCGGGCAGCACGGCGCCGTGGTTGTGGACCTCTACTCCGCGCCCTCGATCGCCGACCCCCGGATGTGGGACGTCGACCGGCTCCACCTCACGGCCGAGGGCCACCGGCGCGTCGCCGAGGCCGTCTGGCAGACGCTGGGGCTGCCGGCCGAGCTGGACTGGCGCGCGCGGATGCCCGCGACCGCACCGCCGCGCTGGGCGGCCCGGCGGACGGAGGACATCCGCTTCGCCCGGCAGCACCTGGCACCCTGGATCGGACGACGGCTCACCGGCCGCTCCTCCGGTGACGGACGCTCGGGCGCCCAGTTCGACGCCGCGACGGGCCGGGCGTTCTGGATCACGCCCGCCGACGCCCGGAACCCCGGCCCGGTGACGGAATGGCGCCGCGCCGCATCCCCCGCTCCTTCGTAGCCGGCCCTCCTTCGTAGCAAGCCACGAACAGGGGCGCGGCGTCGGCCTGCACGAACCGCCAGTAGAATCCGTTCACGTGAACGCCGTGTCTGCGAAGCCTCGCATCCCCAATGTCCTGGCCGGCCGCTACGCCTCCGCGGAGCTGGCCGTCCTCTGGTCCCCCGAGCAGAAGGTGAAGCTGGAGCGTCAGCTGTGGCTGGCGGTGCTGCGTGCTCAGAAGGACCTCGGGATCGAGGTGCCCGACGCGGCGCTGAGCGACTACGAGCGGGTGCTGGACCAGGTGGACCTGGCCTCCATCGCCGAGCGCGAGAAGGTCACCCGGCATGACGTGAAGGCCCGGATCGAGGAGTTCAACGCGCTCGCCGGTCATGAGCAGGTCCACAAGGGCATGACCTCCCGGGACCTGACGGAGAACGTCGAGCAGCTGCAGATCCGGCTCTCGCTGGAGCTGATGCGCGACCGCACCGTGGCGGTGCTGGCCCGGCTCGGCAGGCTCGCGGCGGAGTACGGCGAGCTGGTGATCGCCGGACGCTCGCACAACGTCGCCGCACAGGCGACGACGCTGGGCAAGCGCTTCGCGACCGCCGCCGACGAGCTGCTCGTCGCCCACGGCCGCCTGGAGGACCTGCTCTCCCGCTATCCGCTGCGCGGGATCAAGGGGCCGGTCGGCACGGCGCAGGACATGCTGGACCTGCTCGGCGGCGACGCGGGCAAGCTCGCCGAGCTGGAGCAGCGCATCGCCGGTCATCTCGGCTTCGCCGAGGCGTTCACCTCGGTCGGCCAGGTCTACCCCCGGTCGCTCGACTACGACGTGGTCACCGCCCTGGTGCAGCTGGCCGCGGCGCCCTCCTCGGTGGCGAAGACCATCCGGCTGATGGCGGGCCACGAGCTGGTGACCGAGGGCTTCAAGCCCGGCCAGGTCGGCTCGTCCGCGATGCCGCACAAGATGAACACGCGCTCCTGCGAGCGGGTCAACGGGCTGATGGTGATCCTGCGCGGCTACGCCTCGATGACCGGCGAACTGGCGGGCGACCAGTGGAACGAGGGCGACGTGTCCTGCTCCGTGGTCCGCCGGGTGGCGCTCCCGGACGCGTTCTTCGCGTTCGACGGCCTCCTGGAGACCTTCCTGACGGTGCTGGACGAGTTCGGCGCGTTCCCCGCTGTCGTGGCGCGCGAGCTGGACCGCTACCTGCCGTTCCTGGCCACCACCAAGGTCCTGATGGGCGCGGTACGGGCCGGGGTCGGCCGCGAGCTGGCCCACGAGGCGATCAAGGAGAACGCGGTCGCCTCCGCCCTCGCGATGCGGGAGCAGGGCGCCGAGCGCAACGAACTGCTCGACAAGCTCGCCGCGGACGAGCGGATCCCGCTGGACCGCGCGCAGCTGGACGAGCTGATGGCCGACAAGCTCTCGTTCACGGGCGCCGCCGGTGACCAGGTGACGTCGCTGGTCGCCCGGATCGAGGAGATCACCAAGCAGCACCCCGAGGCCGCGGGGTACACCCCCGGCTCGATCCTCTGACCGCGACCGCCGTCACCGTATGACGCGCGAGGCCGTATGACCCCCGAAGAGCTGGCCGCCGCCCGCGGCCGCATCGTCCCCGATGTGGCCGCGGGCGGTCTGCGCGTGCTCTTCTGCGGGATCAACCCGAGCCTGACGACCGCGGTGACGGGCCACCACTTCGCCCACCCGGGGAACCGGTTCTGGCCGGTCCTGCACCGTTCCGGTTTCACCCCGCGGCAGTTGCGTCCGGCGGAGCAGGGCGAGCTGCTCGGTCTCGGACTCGGGATCACCAACGTGGTGGCGCGGGCCACGGCCCGGGCGGACGAGCTGGAGGCGGAGGAGTTCCGCGAGGGCGGGGCCGCACTGGCGGCCAAGGTGCGGCGGCTCGCCCCGCAGTGGCTCGCGGTCGTCGGCATCACCGCCTATCGCACGGCTTTCGGGGAGCCCCGGGCCCGTATCGGCCCCCAGGACCGCACGATCGGCGGCGCCCGTGTGTGGGCCCTCCCCAACCCCAGCGGCCTCAACGCCCACTGGACGGTACCGGCCATGGCCGAGGAGTACGGCCGGCTCCGGGAGGCCGTGCCCGACTGGCCGGGCTCGTGACGCACGCCTGGATCCGCCGCTCCGGGGCGGCCCAGGTTGCGGCTCGATACCGGCTTTCCTCGCTGGTCGCAGGGGTCCCGGCCAGCGAGTACGATCCGGCAGACATGCGCACGAGCTGGGAGGACATACCGTGGGCCGGCTGACCGGTGGGGACCCGTCGCTGCTGCGGCGGATCAATTCCGCGGTGGTGCTGCACGCCCTGAGGGGGGCCGGCGCGCTCACGCTGACGGACCTGACACGGATCACGGGGCTGTCCCGGCCGACGGTCGAAGGGGTCGTCGAGGGGCTCTTCGAAGCGGGTCTCGTGGTCGAGGCCGTACCCGACGAGAGCGAGACGCGACGCCAGGGGCGCCCTGCCCGGAGGTTCCGCTTCCGGGCCGAGGCGGGGCACCTTCTGGGGATAGAGATCGGCCCGCACAGGGTCTCGGCGCTCATCTCGGGGCTGGACGGACGGATCATCGGGGCCGGGTCCCGCGCGGTCTCGGAGTCCGCGGGCGCGGACGACCGGCTCGACCAGGTCCGGACCGTCATCGCGGAGGTGCTGCGCCGCACCGGAGTGGCCCGGAACAGTCTGCGCGCGGTCGGCGTCGGCAGCCCGGGGATCGTGGAGGCCGACGGCACCGTGCGGCTGGGCACGGCGTTGCCGGACTGGACCGGCCTCCCGCTCGGGGAACGGCTGCGCCGTTCGTTCCGCTGCCCCGTACTCGTCGAGAATGACGCCAACGCCGCCGCGGTGGCGGAGCACTGGAAGGGTGCGGCCACCGAGTCCGACGACGTGGTCTTCGTGCTGGCGGGGCTGAGCCCCGGCGCGGGGTCCCTGATCGGCGGGCGGCTGCACCGGGGGTTCGGCGGGGCCGCCGGGGAGATCGGCGCACTGCACCTGCTGGGCAGGGAGCTGACGCCGGAGCACCTGCTCTCGACGACGGACACCCCGCTGGACCCGCTGGACGAGCAGGCGGTGGCCGCGGTGTTCGCCAAGGCCAAGGAGGGCGACGCGGGGGCCCAGGCGGCGGTCGAGCGGTTCCTCCAGCGGCTGGTGCACGATGTGGCGGCACTGGTGCTGGCGCTCGACCCGGAGCTGGTCGTGGTCGGCGGCTGGGCCGCCGGGCTGGACGGGGTGCTGGAGCCTCTCCGCAAGGAGCTGGCCCGCTACTGCCTGCGCCCGCCCCGGGTGACGCTGTCGCTGCTCGGCGAGGCCGCCGTCGCGACGGGGGCGCTGCGGCTGGCGCTGGACCATGTCGAAGAGGAGCTGTTCGCCGTCGAGGGAGCCGTGACGGCCCGCCGCTGACCGCGGCCGTCACAGCCCGCAGCTGGCGCTCCGGTCGCGCCGACCGGGCGGGGCCCGGTCCCGGCCGATCCGGACGCCGCGCGGGCCCGCACGAGGTCCCGCAGAAGCAGGCGTCCCTGGGTCCGGTGCGGCGGACACGGACGCGGCGTGCCCGGCGGGACGAGCGGGGACGGAGTGGCGCCCGGCTGGGCGGGACGCGGTGCGGTGGGCGGAGACGTGACGGGACCAGGTGCCGCGGACACGGACGGCCGCGGGCGGTCAGGCGCAGGCGGGCCGGAAACGACGCGTGTCCGCCGCCCGTCCCCGAGGACCGGGGTCGTCGGGGACGGGCGGCGGACACGCCGCAGAGCGGGCCAGGCGTCAGGAGGCCTGGCGCTCCGGCTGTTCGTCGTGGCTGATCTCCAGCGCGCCGGAGTCCCCGAAGGTGAGCCGGCAGGTGTCCGCGCGGTAGGTGGCGACGGAGACGGCCGCCGTACCGTCCACGGTGAAGAACCGGGTGGTGACGACGAGGACGGGGGCGCCGGGGAGGCGGTCCAGCTCCTTGGCGTCATCGGCCCGCGCGGAGCCGAGCTCCACGGAGCGGTCCTGGCCCTGGAGGCCGAGCCGGTGCAGCTCCCGCAGGACACCGCGGGCGCGGACGGCACCGGACGGGGCCTCGATGGCGGAGAGGTCGGGGACCGAGGAGGCGGGGACGTAGAGAAGTTCCGCCGCTACCGACTGCCCCTGGGTGTCACGGATCCGGCGCACCACGTGCACCGGCTCGGCGGGGTCCGTTCCGAGCATCGCGGCCACCGGCGCCGGGGCCTTGGCCATGGTGCTGTCGAGCGGCTGCCAGGCTTCACCGCCGACGCCGTCCGCCCATTCCCGCTGCTCGGTGGAGACGGCGACGCCCACGCGCGGCGGGGCCACGGTGGTCCCGACACCGCGCCGGCGCTGCAGTCTGCCTTCGAGTTCGAGCTGCTCCAGGGCCTGCCGGAGCGTCGCTCGCGCGACACCGAACCGCGCCGCGAGTTCCCGCTCGTTGGGCAGGATCTCCCCCACCGCAAAGTCCGAGTCGAGTGCCTCACTGAGCACGGTCTTGAGGTGCCAGTACTTCGGCTCCTGTACCGATTCCAGCTGCGTGGTCCCCACCCTGTCCTCCGCAATCGCCGGGCGCCGATTCCGCGACGTTATTTATTAAAGGTTCCTGCCTTAAGTGGAGACCCTAGGACGGCATACCCCCTTGGTCAAGACCAATCCTCATTCCGTAACGGAACGAAACGGCACTCTGGCGCAGAGCGTTCACACGACGTTCGCGACGCCGTGAGGTGAGCGCAGCACAGAGCCCCGCCGTCACCTCGGACAGCGGGGCTCTGACCAGGCACGCGAGGGGCCCGACGGGTCGCGGGGCCGGTGACGCGCGCTGCTACACGACGGGCAGTCCGGACAGCTTGTCCGGATTACGAATGATATAGGCGCATTGAATGACACCTTGGCCGACTTCGATCTGAAAGACGGTGTCGGCTTTCCCTCCGATGAAGTGGACGACGGCGGGGCCGCCGTTGAGCTCCATGACGCGGATCTCCCCGCCGGGGTCGAGTGCGCCCGCCACGGCGAAGAGGAAGCGGCCGACCTTGTCGGCGGTCTCGATGACCCGCCGCGCCGCCTTCGGCCTGCCGCCGCCGTCGCTGACGAGCCGGACGTCCGGGGCGAGCAGGGAGAGCAGTTGCTCGATGCCACCCCCGGACGCGGCGGCCAGGAAGCGTTCGGTGAGGTCGCGCCGTTCGGCCGGGTCCACGTCGTAGCGGGGCTTGCGCTCCTCCACGTGCCGCCGGGCGCGGCCCGCGAGCTGCCGGACGGCCGCCTCGGTGCGGTCGAGGGCGGCGGCGATCTCGGCGTACGGGAATCCGAAGGCCTCCCGGAGCACGAACACCGCGCGCTCCAGCGGCGAGAGCGATTCGAGCACGACCAGCACGGCGAGCGAGACGGAGTCGGCGAGGACGGCACGTTCCGCGGTGTCGGGCAGCGTGGGGCCGAAGTCCGTCACCAGCGGCTCCGGCAGCCAGACCCCCGGATACGTCTCCCGGCGCGAGCGGAGGTGCCTGAGCCGGTCGATGGCCAGCCGGGTGGTGATCCGCACCAGGAAGGCCCGCGGCTCCCGGACGTCCTCGGGCGCCGCCGCCGACCACTTCAGCCACGCCTCCTGGACGACGTCCTCGGCATCGGCGACGCGGCCGAGCATGCGGTAGGCGACACCGGTGAGTACGGGCCGGTGCTCTTCGAATATCTCGGTCGCGACGTCGACGGTCATCGATCCATCCCAGCCCACCGCCCCCGGAGTGTCCAGCGGGAATCGCCAGGCCCCTTGAACTGCGGGCTACTCGGCAGTAATTGTTGTTGACGAGATGTCTACCCATGGCAGGGAGCAGCAGCATGACCACCACGGTCTCCTTCACCGTCGCCACGCCCGACGGCCCCCGACCGGTCTCGGTCGCGTACGAACGGACCGGCTCGGGCGAACCGTTGCTGCTCCTGCACGGCATCGGCCACCACCTGCGGGCCTGGGACCCGGTGACGCGGATCCTGGCCGCCGAGCGTGACGTCATCGCCGTCGACCTGCCCGGCTTCGGCACCTCGCCCGCGCTGCCGGACGACGTCCCCTACGGCCTCGGGACCGTCGCCCCGGTTCTCGGCGCCTTCTGCGCCGAACTCGGCCTGGACCGGCCCCATGTGGCCGGCAACTCGCTGGGCGGGCTGCTCGCGCTGGAACTCGGCCGCACCGAGGTGGTGCGGTCGGTGACCGCGCTGTCCCCGGCGGGCTTCTGGACGGAGGCCGAACGGCGCTACGCCTACGGCACCCTGCGGACGATGCGGCGGAGTGCGCTGGCCCTGCCGGTGCCGCTCATCGAGCGCCTGTCGCACAGCGCGGCGGGCCGGACGGCCCTCACGAGCACCATCTACGCCCGGCCCGGCCGGCGTTCACCGGAGGCCGTCGTCGCCGAGACGCTCGCCCTGCGCCGGGCGACCGGCTTCCACCAGACGCTGGAGGCCGGCCGGGACACCCTCTTCGGCGAGGACGTGAAAGGGATCCCCGTCACCGTGGCCTGGGGCACCCGCGACCGGATCCTGCTGCGCCGGCAGGGCGTCCGTGCCAAGCGGACCATCCCCGGCGCCCGGCTCGTGCGGCTGCCCGGCTGCGGGCACGTTCCGATGAACGACGACCCGGCACGCGTCGCCCGCGTCATCCTGGACACCAGCCGCTGAGCCGTTGCCCGGGACGCCCGCCGCGCGGCTGCACGGTCGCGGGGCGGGCGTCCCGCGCCGCCCGAGGACACCGGAGCCGTACGCCACACCGGCGCCGACCAGGAGGCTTCCCGCGCCCTGCGCGAGGCCGTACGTCCCCGCTCCGGCCATGGGGGCGGTCAGGGCGGCGGAGACCGGGATCAGCCCGGAGAAGAGCGTGGCGCGTTCTGCCCCGATGCGCTGCATCCCGCTGTACCAGCAGACGAAGCCGATCACGGTGACGACCACGGCCTGCCAGAGCAGGGCCGCCGTCTCACCGGCCGTCGGGACCCGGAGGAGTGAGCCGCCGTCCAGCAGCAGGCCGAGCAGGGCCGACTCGACGGCGGCGACACCGCAGACCGCCGCGGAGAGGAGCTTCGGGCCCAGCGGCCGCAGCACCGGAACGGCCAGGACCGCGAAGCCGACCTCGCCCGCGAGCGCGCCCACCGAGAACAGCACGCCCGCCAGGTCGGTGCGCCCCCAGCCCTGGACGGTGAACGCCCCCATGGCGACGAGGCCCGCCGCGTACAGGGTGACGCGGGACGGACGGCGCCCGTCCAGCAGCGGGACGAGCACGCCGACGACGATCGGCGCACAGCCCACGAAGACGCCCGGAACAGCCGGCTCCGCCGTCCGTTCGGCCGTCAGGACCGCCAGGTTGAACCCGACCATGCCCACCGCGGCGAGCAGCGCGATCCGCCCCCACTGGCGGCGGGTGAGGCGTCGGAGCCGGGCCGTCGCCGCGTCCGGATCGCGGCGCAGGAACGGGATGAGCAGCAGCGCGGCGAGACCGTAGCGGAGCGCCTGGCCGCCGGCGTACGGATAGTCGCCGAGGACGCTGTTGGCCGTGAAGGATGCCCCCACCAGCACGCAGGCGAGGGCCGCGAGGAGGGCCCCGCGCAGAGAGGTCGCGTTCATGGGGCCGACGCTAGGGTCGGCGACGGACCGGTTTAAGGTCCACTTCCATGACGAGTTCGGGGACCACTTCCCATCTCGGGGCGGGGGCCGACCGCGGCACCGGGCCGGGGTCCGGCGCACAGGCCGGGCCGCGTCACCCGGCGCCGCACTCCCTCTCCCCGGCCTGGGAGCTGCTGCTGCCCGCCGCTGCCGTGCCGGCGCGTGGGCGGGGGCGCGCGCTGCGGTCCGCGCTCCGGGAGGCGGTGCGCTCGGGCCGTCTCGCGGGTGGCACGCGGCTGCCCTCCAGCCGTGAACTCGCCGCCGATCTGGGGGTGTCGCGCGGTCTGGTCACCGAGGCCTACGAGCAGCTCGTCGCGGAGGGCTATCTGCGCAGCGAGCGGGGCGCGGGCACCTGGGTGAGCGAGGGCGTACGGGCGGCGGAGCGCCCCGTGCGCGACCGTGCGCCGGGCGTGGCGGGCGCACGCGTGGACTTCCGGCCCGGCACCCCGGACCTGTCCCTCTTCCCGCGCAGCGCGTGGGCCGCCGCCCAGCGGACGGTGTGCGGCCGGCTGCCGCACGGCGCGCTGGGCTACCCGGATCCGCGCGGGCTGCCGGAGCTGCGCGAGGCGCTGGCCGGACTGCTCGCCCGGCGCCGGGGTGTGGTGGCCGATCCGGAGCGGCTGGTGGTCTGCTCGGGGGTGGCCCAGGCGACGACCCTGCTCGGGTTCGTCCTCCGGGACGAGGGCGCGGTCGCGGTCGGGGTGGAGGATCCCGGCAGTCCGGAGCACTCCTCGCTGTTCGCGGCGACCGGCCTCGGCACGGTTCCGCTGCCTCTCGACGACGAGGGCCTCGCCCTCGCGCCCCTGGAGCGCTCCGGCGTACGCGCGGTGGTGACCACGCCCGCGCACCAGTTCCCCACCGGCATCGGCTACTCCGCGCGGCGGCGCGGCGACCTGCTGGGCTGGGCGCGGGACACCGGCGCCGTGATCATGGAGGACGACTACGACGGGGACTTCCGTTACGACCGGGCCCCGGTGGGCGCCTTGCAGGGGCTGGATCCCGAGCGGGTGGTGTACACCGGCTCCGTGAGCAAGTCGCTGGCCCCCGGTCTGCGGCTCGGCTGGCTGGTCGCCCCCGCCGCCCTCACGGAGCGGATCGTCGCCCGCAAACGGACGATGGATCTGGGCAACCCGGTGCTCGACCAGGCGGTTCTGGCGGATGTCATCGTGCGCGGCGGCTACGACCGGCAGTTGCGGCGCTGCCAGCGGGCCTACCGGGGACGACGCGACGCGATGGTGGCCGCGCTCGACGAGCACTTCCCCGGCACGGCGGTCAGCGGCATCGCGGCAGGGCTCCACATCATCGCCCGGCTGCCCGCTCGGTACGGTCCCGAGGACGTCTTCCTGGAGCGGGCGGCGGGGGCGGGCATCGCCGTGCGGCCGCTGCGCGACTACGGAACGGCCGACTCCGGGGACGGCGCCCTGCCGCTCGTTCTCGGGTACGCCCATCTCGCCCCCGGCGACATCGCCTGGGGGGTCGCCGCGCTGGCGGACGCGTGGCGGACCGGACGGACCTCTTCCGGCTGACCGGACGGGCCCGCCCCGGCTGACCGGCACGGCCGGGCCGGCCGGCCTCATGGGCCGGACCCGGACGGACCGGCCGCGCACGGACACCGGGCCGGACCCGCTGGGTCCGACGGCCCACCGGCCCGGACCAGACCGCCGGGCCGGCCGGGTCCAGCCGACCGGGTACAGCCGACCCGCCAGCCTGCCTCCTCCCCCGCCCCAGACCCGTCCCGGACCCGGCCGACGGGCGCCGTTCACCCGGGGTTCGGGATCCGGCCTCCGCGAGGCACTAGGCATGGCGCAGACCGGCTCCGTACCGGGCGAGGCCGCGGCTCTTGCCGTACGGCGCACCGTCCGACCACCTCGCTGGAGGCGCTTCGATGTCCCATCGCCCGCACCGTCCGCTCGTCCCCTCTCCCGGCCGCCGCGCCGTCCTGCGCGGTTCGCTGATCGCCCCGGCGGCCCTCGCCCTCCCGCCCGCGGCCGCATCGGCGGCGCCCGCGCTGCGGCTGTCGGGCCGGCCCGAAGCGTCCTGGGGGGTGCAGGTGGGCGGCGTCACCTCCTCCTCGGCGCTGCTGTGGGTGCGCTCGGACCGGCCGGCCCGGATGCTGGTGGAGACCTCGGCGACCGAGTCGTTCCGGCGGGTCCGCCGGTGGCACGGGCCGGCGCTCGGGCCGGGAGGGGACTTCACCGGGACCACGCCGCTGTACGGGCTGCCGCCGGGCGAGCAGGTGCACTACCGCGTGACGCTCGCGGATCCGGCCGATCCGCGCCGTACCGGGAAACCGGTGTACGGAACCTTCCGCACCGCCCCGGCCCGGCGGCGGTCCGGGGTGCGTTTCCTGTGGTCGGGCGACATCGCGGGGCAGGGCTGGGGCATCAACCCGGACATCGGCGGCTACCGGGTGTACGAGGAGATGCGCCGCCTGGACCCGGACTTCTTCCTGTGCAGCGGCGACAGCGTCTACGCGGACGGCCCGCTGGAGGAGAGCGTGACGCTGCCGGACGGCCGGATCTGGCGCAACGTCATGACCGAGGAGAAGGCGAAGGTCGCCGAGACGCTGGACGAGTACCGGGGCACCTTCCGCTACAACCTGCTCGACCACAACGTCCGCCGCTTCCACGCGCAGGTGCCCTCCGTCGTGCAGTGGGACGACCACGAGGTGCGCAACAACTGGTATCCCGGACAGATCCTCGACGACGCCCGCTACACCGAGAAGAACGTGGACATCCTCGCGGCGCGCTCCGTGCGCGCCTTCCAGGAGTACGTGCCGGCCGCGCCGTCGTACGGTTCCGGGCGCCGGTCGCGGATGTACCGGGTCGTCCACCACGGACCGCTGCTCGACGTGTTCGTGCTCGACATGCGGTCGTACCGCAACGCCAACTCCCCCAACCGGCAGCCCGACGACACGACGGGCATCCTCGGCGCCGAGCAGCTGCGGTGGCTGAAGCGCTCGCTCGCCGCCTCCCGGGCGGAGTGGAAGGTGATCGCCGCCGACATGCCGCTCGGCCTGGTGGTCCCGGACGGGGCGACGGACTTCGAGGCGGTGGCGCAGGGCGACCCGGGGGCCCCGCTCGGGCGGGAGCTCCAGATCGCCGAGCTGCTCCGCTTCGTCAAGCACCGCAGGATCACCGGCACCGTCTGGCTGACGGCCGACGTCCACTACACCTCGGCCCAGCACTACGCACCGGAACGGGCGGCGTTCAAGGACTTCGCACCGTTCTGGGAGTTCGTGTCGGGTCCGCTGGCGGCGGGCGGCTTCCCGGCCAACGCGCTGGACGGTACGTTCGGCCCCGACCGGGTCTTCGTACGGGCCCCGGACCGGGCCAACGTCTCACCGATGGAGTCGCCCCAGTACTTCGGCGAGGTGGAGATCGACGGGGGCAGTGCGGAGCTGACGGTGCGGCTGCGGGCCCAGGGCGGTTCGGTGCTGTTCACGAAGGTGCTCCGGCCGGGCCGCGTCGGACAGTGACCGGCGGTCAGGGGTCAGCGGTCGGCAATCGGCGATCAGGGGCCCGCGGACGGGAGCAGCCCGGGTGGCCCGCGCGTGGACGGCCGCGGGTGCGGGAACGCCAGGCGACCGGTCCCGGAATCTGACCGAAAACCGACGATAGCGGACCAGATCGACACGTAACCCATCAGTCACAAGGCGTTCGTGATCAGGCAACACCCTTCCCTCACAGTGAGGGCATGACTGATGTGACCTCCGCGAAGAGCGCCCGCCGTCCGCACCACTGGCGGCGGGACCTGATCGAACTGGCCGCCCTGTTCACCGCCGTCGCCGTGGCCGACGCGATCGCCAACCTGATCGGGCACCAGCCGGACGGGCCCTACCTGCTCATGGCCTCGGCCGTGGCGCTGGTGGCCACCGCCGCGTTCCACACCTGGTGGGCCCGGCGCCACGGTCACGCACCCCCGTCCGACGAGGCGGATGCCGTGCCGGTCGGGGCCGGTGCGACGACGGGCGGGTCCGGGGACGCGGGCGCCGAGGAGACCGGGACCACGCTGTGGCGGATGCGGACGACGGTGCTCGACGCCCCGGGCAGTCTGGCCGCGCTGTGCACGGCGCTCGCCGGGCTCCGCGTCGACATCCTCACCCTCCAGACGCACCCGCTCGCCCACGGCACCGTCGACGAGTTCCTGCTGCGGGCCCCGGCCTCGCTCCAGGCGCAGGAACTGTCCCGGGAGATCGCGGCGGCGGGTGGCGCCTCCACCTGGATCGAGCGGGCGGACGCACACGATCTGGTGGACACCCCGACCCGGGTGCTGTCACTGGCCACCCGGACGGCGCTCGACGCGGCCGAGCTGCCGCTCGCCCTGCGCCAGTTGCTGGGCCGGTGCACCATCCACTCGCTGCCCGCCGTCTCCGTCACGGGCCGCGCCACCGGGCAGAGCGCCCCGGTGGAGGGCGTGCTGGAGGAGACGGTGATGCGACTGCGGGACCCGTCCGGCGGGGTGATCTCCGTCGAGCGGCCCTATCTGCCGTTCACGCCCACCGAGTTCGCCCGGGCGCGTGCCCTGGTCGAGCTCGACGCCCGGCTCGGTCCCCGCGTACCGCGCAGCGAGGACGTCCTCACGCTGCCCGAGGGCAACGAGATCACCGTGCGCCGCGCGGACCGCGCCGACCTCGCCGCCGCCCGCGCCATGCACGACCGCTGCTCGCAGCACACCCTGGGCCTGCGCTACCACGGTCCCGTCGCGGACGCCGACCGCTACCTCGACCACCTGCTGAGCCCCCGATTCGGCCGCACCCTGGCGGTGCAGACGGCGTCGGGCAAGCTGGTGGCGCTGGGCCACCTCCTCTGGGACGGCGACGAGACCGAGGTGGCCCTCCTCGTCGAGGACGACTGGCAGCGCCGGGGCATCGGCTCCGAACTGCTCCGCCGCCTGGTGGCACTGGCCGAGGAGGCGGGCTGCGACAGCGTGTACGCGGTGACGCAGTCCCGCAACACCGGCATGGTGGCCGCGATGCGTGCGCTGGAGCTGCCCCTCGACTACCAGATCGAGGAGGGCACGCTCGTCATCACTGCCCGGCTGACGCGTGAAGGGGCCGCTCGGCCGTCCGCGCCGACGGAATGGGCCCGTCGCTGAGCGCCTGGCACAGATCCGCCCACAGGTCCTCGACGTCCTCCAGACCGACCGACATCCGCAGCAGCCGGTCACCGACGCCCGCGGCCCGCCGGTCTCCCTCCTCCACGATGCGGTGGCTGATGGAGGCCGGGTGCTGGATGAGCGAGTCCACGCTGCCGAGGCTGACGGCGGGCGTGATGAGCCGCACCCCGGAGATCACCCGGTGCGGGTCCCCGTACACCTCGAAGGCGATCATCGCCCCGCCGATCCGCGGGTAGTGGACCCGGGCGATCCGCGGGTCGGCGGTGAGCCTGCGGACGAGTTCGGCGGCCGTGGTGGAGGCCGCCCGGACGCGCACCGGCAGGGTGGACAGGCCGCGCAGCAGCAGATAGCCGGCCAGCGGGTGCAGCACTCCGCCGGTGGCGAACCGCACCTGGCGCAGCGTCGCGGCGAACTCCTCGTCGCAGGCGACGACGCCGCCCATGACGTCCCCGTGCCCGCCGAGGTACTTGGTGGCGCTGTGCAGGACGATGCGCGCGCCGTGTTCGACGGGGCGTTGCAGGACGGGGGTGGCGAAGGTGTTGTCGACCAGCAGCGGCACGGTTCCGCAGGCGTGGGCGACGGCGTCGATGTCGACCTCCGCCAGGGTCGGGTTGGCCGGCGTCTCCACCATCACCAGACCGGTGTCCGGGCGGATGGCGTCGGCGATGCCCGCCGGGTCGGTCCAGGTCACCTCGGTGCCCAGCAGTCCGGCCGCGAGCAGATGGTCGCTGCAGCCGTAGAGCGGGCGGACCGCGACGACATGGCGCAGCCCCTGGCCGGCGCGGGCGAGCAGGACCGCGGTGAGGGCGGCCATCCCGCTGGCGAAGGCGACCGCGCTGTCGGTCCCCTCCAGCCGGGCGAGCGCCGTCTCGAAGCGGCCCGTGGTGGGGTTGTCGAGCCGGGCGTAGACGGGCGGACCGTCGGGGAGGGTCCCGGTGGTGGCGAAGGCGTCGATACGCATCGCCTCGTCGCGCGAGTCGCTGGAGGGGTAGGTGGTGGACAGGTCGATCGGCGGGGCGTGCAGGCCGAGGGAGGCGAGGTCGTCGCGTCCGGCGTGCACGGCTTCGGTGGCGAGAGCCCTGGACGAGGTGGGCGCAGGGGGCGTCATCGAGACTTCGTTGTCCATGGCGTCACTCTGAACAGTTACCGGTTCGTAGCGGCTGATCCCCGTGTTACGTTCGCCGTATGTCCGATTCTGTCGCTCTCGATCCGGTGGATCTGCAGATTCTGCGGCTGCTGCAGAACGATGCGCGGACCACGTACCGCGAGCTGGCGGCCGAGGTCGGCGTGGCCGCCTCGACCTGTCTGGACCGGGTGGCGCGGCTGCGCCGCAGCGGGGTGATCCTCGGGGACCAGTTGCGCCTCGATCCGGCGAAGCTCGGGCGGGGACTCCAGGCGCTGCTGCTCGTGCAGGTCAGGCCGCACCGCCGGGAGTTGATCGGCCCGTTCGTCGACCGGATCAGGTCGCTGCCGGAGTCGCGCGCACTGTTCCACCTCACGGGACCGGACGACTACCTGGTGCAGGTGGCGGTGGCCGACGCGGCGGATCTGCAACGGCTGGTGCTGGACGAGTTCACCTCGCGCCGCGAGGTCGCCCGGGTGGACACCCGGCTGATCTTCCAGCAGTGGGACTGCGGTCCGCTGCTTCCGCCCTCCGCGAACTGACCGCCCGGACCGGGCCGCCGGAGGGCCCCGGTGATGACGGAGAGGCCGCCGCCGTACGAGGATGTCCGCATGTCAGACACTTCGAGCAGCGCACTGCCCCGTCAGGTCGCCGACGCCTACGTCGACGCACTCATCGAACTCGATCCCATCACCGGCACCTATCTGGGTGTGCCCGAGAGCTCGCGCCGGCTGCCCGACTTCTCACCGGCCGGCCGGGCGGCCTCCGCCGACCTCATCCGCGCGACGCTGCGGAAGCTGGACGCCGCCGAGCGGCTTCCCGGTGCGGACAGCGATGCGGAGCGGCGCTGCGGACGGCTCCTGCGGGAGCGCCTGACGGCGGAACTCGCCGTGCACGAGGCGGAGGAGAGTCTGCGGGCCGTCTCCAACCTGTCGTCGCCCGCCCACAGCATCACCGAGGTCTTCACCCTCACCCCCACCGCGACGGACGAGGACTGGGCGGCGGTCGTGGAGCGGCTGCGCGCGGTGCCCGCCGCGTACGAGGGGTACCGCGCGTCGCTGGCGCTCGGACTGGAGCGCAAGCTGTACGGCGGCCCCCGCGCGACCGCCACCTTCGTCGGACAGCTCACGGAGTGGGGCGGGGAAGGTGAGGGCGAGGGGTTCTTCGCCGGGTTCGTCGCGCCGGGGCCCGCGTCGCTGCGGGCGGAACTGGACGAGGCCGCCGGGCGGGCGACGGCCTCGGTGCTGGCGCTGCGGGACTGGATGCGGGACGTGTACGCGCCGACGATCGAGGGTGCCCCGGACCCGGTGGGGCGGGAGCGCTACGCCCGGTGGTCACGGCTGTACAACGGCACCGATCTGGATCTCGACGAGGCGTACGCGTACGGGTGGTCGGAGTACCACCGGCTGCTCGCCGAGATGCGGACCGAGGCGGAGAAGGTGCTGCCCGGGTCCGGGCCCTGGGAGGCGCTCGCCCACCTGGATGTGCACGGCAAGCACATCGAGGGGGTGGACGAGGTCCGCGACTGGCTCCAGGGCCTGATGGACGAGGCGATCGAGGCGCTGGACGGCACGCACTTCGACCTCGCGGAACGGGTACGGAAGGTGGAGTCCCGGATCGCCCCGCCCGGCGGCGCCGCGGCCCCGTACTACACCAGCCCCTCCGAGGACTTCTCCCGCCCCGGCCGCACCTGGCTGCCCACCATGGGCGAGACCCGTTTCCCCGTGTACGACCTGGTCTCCACCTGGTACCACGAGGGCGTTCCCGGCCATCACCTGCAGCTCGCGCAGTGGACGCACGTCGCCGACACCCTCTCCCGCTACCAGGCGTCGGTCGGCATGGTGAGCGCGAACGCCGAGGGCTGGGCGCTGTACGCGGAACGGCTGATGGACGAGCTGGGGTTCCTGCCCGACCCGGAACGGCGGCTCGGCTACCTGGACGCCCAGATGATGCGCGCCTGCCGGGTCATCGTCGACATCGGCATGCACCTGGAGCTGGAGATCCCGGCGGACTCCCCCTTCCACCCGGGCGAGCGCTGGACGCCCGATCTGGCCCAGGAGTTCTTCGGCAAGCACAGCGGCCGGCCCGCCGACTTCGTGGAGAGCGAGCTGACCCGCTATCTGTCGATGCCCGGCCAGGCCATCGGCTACAAGCTCGGTGAGCGCGCCTGGCTGCTCGGCCGGGAGAACGCCCGCGCCGCGCACGGCGACGCCTTCGACCTGAAGGCGTGGCACATGGCCGCGCTCTCGCAGGGGTCGCTGGGCCTGGACGACCTGGTGGACGAGCTGTCACGGCTCTGACCGGGCCTGCGGTGGGCGCGGTCCGGATTCTCCAGGGGTGGGGACGGGCCGGCCGGGCGCACTGAATCCCGCACGGGCCCGGGGTGCGGGCACCCCGGGCCCGTGCGGGCTCAGCAGCCGCAGTCGGCCGCGTCGACCGGAGCGGTCAGCGGATCGGCCGCGCGCCGCGCGCCGCCCTCCCGGGTCTCGTAGGCGAACCCCTCGCGCACCCAGTACTCAAAGCCTCCGAGCATCTCCTTGACGTGGAAACCCTGTTGGGCGAGGGCCAGGGCCGCGCGGGTCGCGCCGTCGCAGCCCGGCCCCCAGCAGTACGTGACCACGGGGACGGCCGGGTCCAGGAGCGTCGCGGCCTGCTCGGGGACCAGGGCGGTGGGCAGGTGGACCGCCCCGGGGACGTGCCCCTGGTCCCAGGACGCGGTGGAGCGGCTGTCCAGGACGACGAACCCGGCCCCGCCGTCGGCGGCGAGCGCCGAGGCGACGTCGGAGACGTCCGCGTGGAAGGCGAGCGAGGCGCCGAAGTAGGCGGCCGCGACGGCGGGCGAGGCGGGCGGAACGCGCAGGACGGGGTGGGCGGCCAGGGCCGTGGAGTGCGAGGTCATGCCCATGAATCTATGACCGTGAAAGCGGACCGGGAAGTGAGATTCCCCGGCACCACTCTTGATTCACCGGGGATTTCCCTGTTCCCTCGGGGAGGTGACCGACTATTCCCCGGACGCCACCGACTGGCGCATCCTCGATGTCCTCCAGCGCGACGGCCGCGCCACCTTCGCCGAGCTCGCCCGTGCCGTGTCCATGTCCCCGAGTGCCGTGACGGAGCGGGTACGGCGCCTGGAGGAGCTGGGGGTGATCAGCGGGTACGCGGCGGTGGTCGACGCCGACCGGCTCGGGCTGCCCCTTCTCGCCCTGGTCCGCCTGCGCTACCCGAACGGGAACTACAAGCCCTTCCACGATCTGCTGGAGACCACGCCGGAGATCATCGAGGCCCACCACGTCACCGGCGACGACTGCTTCGTCCTCAAGGTCACGGCCCGCTCGATGAAGCACCTGGAGGAGACCACCGGGCGGATCGGGGCGCTGGGCTCGGTCACCACGAGCATCGTGTACTCCTCACCGCTCCCCCGCCGCGCGATCGGCCGCTGACACCGGACGCAGCCCCGCGCGGGCGGGACACGCAGGGCGCCATGCCATGCCCCCCGGCCGTCGGTCCGCGGCCCCAGCCGGGCGGGACACCCGGGCAGCACAGGCCGAGGTCGTCACAGGCGGTGGCGGACGGATGAGCCCTGGCGTTCCTTCACCACTTCGAGCCGGGCCGGAATCCGGCGGCGCAGGTCGGCGACATGGCTGACGATGCCCACGCTGCGGTCCCGCTCCCGCAGGGAGTCCAGTACGTCCAGGACCTCGTCCAGCGTCTGGTCGTCCAGGCTGCCGAACCCCTCGTCGATGAAGAGGGTGTCCAGGCGTACGCCACCGGCTTCCTCGGTCACCACGTCGGCGAGGCCCAGCGCGAGAGCCAGCGAGGCGAAGAACGTCTCGCCGCCGGACAGGGTCGCGGTGTCGCGTTCGCTGCCGGTCCAGGCGTCGACCACATGCAGCCCGAGTCCGGCGCGGCGGCCGCCGGTGCGGGCGTCGGAGTGGACCAGCGTGTAGCGGCCCGAGGACATCCGCTGGAGCCGGGCGGTGGCGGCGGCCGCCACCTGTTCGAGGCGGGCGGCCAGGACGTACGCCTCCAGGCGCATCTTGCGTTCGTTGTCGGCGGAGGTCCCCGCCGCCAGACCCGCGAGCCGGGCGATCCGCTCGTACTCCTGGCGCACGGGCCCCAGCCGCCGTACCTCGTCGGAGGCCTGCCGGGAGAGCCGGGTCAGCTCGGCGCAGCGCTCATCGGCGGCGGCGAGGGCGGACGACGCCTCACGCAGGAGCCATTCCGCCGTCTCGAACTCGCTCTGTGCCACTGCCGGTCGGGCAGCGGGCTGTTCGGCGGCCTCGCGGGCGTCGCGCTCGGCGCGTCGGTCGGCCACCGCGGCGGCCTCGGCCTGCCAGGCGTCGATACGGTGCTGGAGCTCACGCTGGGCGGAAGCGTCGAGGAGCGTCGCGGCGGCGGCCTCCGGGGTGTCGAAGCCGGCCCGGAACGCCGCGTCGGAGAGCCGGTCGTCGGCCTCCTTGCGCCGCTGGGCCGCGTCCTGTTCGGCGCGTACGGCCTCGGCGGCGTCGGCGAGGCGGGCCACGCGGCGGGTCAACCGCTCCGCGTGCGCCGCCACGGACGGCGACCCGCCCCTGGCCGCGGCGATCTGCTCCTCCAGGCGGGCCTGATCGGCGTCGAGTGCCTCGCGCGCGGCGGTACGGGCGGACATCCGCCCGTGTGCCTCCTGCCGCTGCTCCAGCCGCTGGGCGTGCTCGCGCTCGGCGGCGGTGAGCGCCTCACGTGCCGGGTTCGTCGCGGCGGCGAGCCGGTGGGCCTCATCGTGCTCGCCGGCCAACCGGTCGACCAGCACGGCGAGTCCGGCCACGGTGGAGGAGGCGGAAGCGTCGTCCCCCCGGGCCTCCGTCTCCGCCGCCGCGTGCCGTTCGCGTACGAGCGCGAGCTGCTGTTCCGCTCGGGCGCGGGCCTCCTCGGCGGACTGCTGGGCGGCCAGCGCCCGCTCCTCGGTGGCCCGGTCGACATGACCGTCGCCGGGGCTGGCGGGGGCCGGGTGGCCGGCCGACCCGCAGACCGTGCAGGGCTCGCCCTCGATCAGACCTGCGGCCAGCTCCGCCGCGATGCCCCGCAGCCGGCGCTCCCGCAGGTCGAGCCAGGACTTCCGGGCGTCCAGCTCCTGTTCGCGCGCGCCGGCGAGCCGCTCCTCCGCCTCCCGCACGTCGGTGGCGAGCGCGTCACGGCGGACCGCCGCGTCCAGGCGGCGGCGGGCCGGGACGAGGAGTCCGGCGAGCTGCTCGGCGCGGGTTGCGGCCTCCTGCGAGGCGTCGATGCGTCCCTTGAGGGCCGCACGGGTGGTGTCCCAGTCCGCAAGCCACGCGTCCGCCTCGCGGATCAGCTCACCGTCGGCCTGGGCCTCCCGGTCGAGCCGGACGCGCTCCTCGTCGATCCGTGCGCTGCGCTCCTCGGCGTCGCGGGCCGCGTCGAGTGCGTACAGCTCCTGCTGGAACCCCCGCTCCAGCTCGATCAGTCGGCCGGCGTCCGCGTCACGCAGCTCCGGGGGGAGCAGCTCCCTGGCCCGGCCGAGACCGTCGCTCGCGGCCCGGTACGCCCGCTCCGCCTCCTCGCGCAGCTCCAGGGCGGGGGCGACCCGGTCGGCCTTGCGGGCGCGCTCCAGCTGCTCCTGGCAGCGGTCGTGTTCGGGCCGCCGCTCCTCCAGCGCCGCGGAGCGCAGCCGGGTCTCCTCGTACCGCTGCTGGAGGCGGGCGAGTTCGCGTACGGCGTCCAGGGCGAGGCGGGCCTCACGCTGCCGGCCCTCGGCCCAGGCGACGACCCGGTGGGCGATGCCGAGCCGTTCGCGGGCCGTGGACCGGGCGACCGCGGCCCACTCCAGCACCGCTTCGGCCAGGCCGGGTTCACCGGGCCGGGCGGTGATCGGCGTGGCCTCGGCCCCGGCCGGGCCGGCCGCCTGGGCGATGCGCTGGGCAAGGGCGAGGATGCGCTCGTCGGCGGCGGTCACCTGGGCCTCGGCGCCCCGGCGCAGTTCGGCGAGGCGTTCCTCGACGGCGGCGAAGCGGCGGGTGTCGAAGAGCCGGCCCAGCAGCTTGCCCCGGGCCTCGGCGTCCGAGCGCAGGAAGCGGGCGAAGTCGCCCTGCGGCAACAGCACCACCTGGCAGAACTGGTCCCGGCTCATGCCGATGAGCTGGGACAGCTCCTCGCCGATCTCCTGGTGCGACGTGCTGAGGGCGTGCCAGCCGCGCTCGGGGTCGTAGCCGCGCAGCCTGCTCTGGGCCTTCTCCATCGTGAAGCCGTCGCCCCGCTTCTTGGGACGCGGCTGGGCGGGGCTGCGGGTGACTTCGAGGCGGCGGCCGCCGACGGTCAGTTCCAGCTGGACCTCGGTGGGCAGGTCCACGGGCGCGTGGTCGCTGCGCAGGGAGGCCCCGGGGCTCTGCCGGGCGCCGGGGACGGCCCCGTACAGGGCGAAGCAGACGGCGTCCAGGACGGAGGTCTTGCCCGCGCCGGTAGGGCCGTGGAGCAGGAAGAGGCCGGCGGAGGAGAGGGCGTCGAAGTCGACTTCCTGGGTGGCGCCGAACGGGCCGAAGGCGGTGATGCTCAGGCGGTGCAGTCTCACCGGGACACCTCGCGCACGGTCCCGTCCACCCGGACGTCGTCGAACGCGCCGCGCAGCACGGTGCGTTCGAGGTCGCTGGGTCCGCTGCCGCCGCGCACGTGGGCGACGAAGTCCTCGGCGATCTGATGGTCGTCGCGGCCCTTGAGGCGCTGCGCGTAGGAGGCCCCCGGGTCGTCCGGCGGCCGTTCGGGGTCGAAGACGAGGCTGAGGGTGTGCGGGAAGCGCCGGGCGAGGCGGGCCATGGGGTCGGCGGGGCGCACCGGGTCGGTGAGGGTGGCCTCGACCCAGGCGTGCTCGTGGCGGTCCAGGGCGGGGTCCTCCAGGAGGGTGTCGAGCCGGCCGCGGAGCCGGGCGAGGGGCCGCTCCACGGGGCAGTCGACGCGTTCCTCGGCGGCGATGTCCCCGCGGGCGTCGAGGTCGACGAGCCACATGGTCTTGCGGTGGTCGGCCTCGGAGAAGGAGTAGGCGAGCGGGGAGCCGGAGTAGCGGACCCTGGCCGTGACCCGCTGGGAGCCGTGGAGATGGCCGAGGGCCGCGTAGTCGACGCCGTCGAAGACCCCGGCGGGGACGGCGGCGACCCCGCCGACGGTGATGTCGCGTTCGCTGTCGCTGGGCTCGCCGCCCGCCACGAAGGCGTGCGCGAGGACGACGGAGCGGGTTCCGGCGGGGCGGGTGGCGAGGTCGGCGCGGACCCGGTCCATGGCGGCGGTGAGCACCGCCTCGTGACCGGCCTTGCCCGCCCCCAGGACGTCCTTGACCAGGGCCGGTTCCAGGTAGGGCAGCCCGTAGAACGCCACGTCGCCGTGGTCGTCGGCGAGCACCACGGGGGTGGCGCAGCCCTCGGGGTCGGTCCGCAGATGGATCCCGGCGCGTTCGAAGAGTCCGGCGCCGACGCCGAGCCGGCGGGCCGAGTCGTGGTTGCCGGAGATCATCACGGTGGGGACACCGGCGGCGGCGAGCCGGTGCAGCGCCCGGTCGAACAGCTCGACGGCGGTGAGCGGCGGTACGGCCCGGTCGTAGACGTCGCCCGCGACGAGGACGGCGTCCACCTCGCGCTCCTCGACGGTGGCCACCAGATGATCGAGGTAGGCGGCCTGGGCATCCAGCAGGGAGACGCGGTGGAAGGACCTGCCCAGGTGCCAGTCCGAGGTGTGCAGCAGCCTCACGCCATCACTCCGCCGGTTTCGGCCTGCATCGTCGTCGTCCTCCACCCCGTGGGCCACGTACCGGCGGCCCGTGATCCCGCCCGGCACCGACCACGCTAACGCCGCCGGGCTCCCGAACCCGCATCGATCATGATGTTCGCCCCCGTGGGATTGCCCTCACCTCAGGGGGCCACGTCCCCGTACGCCTCGCCGCCCAGCTCCAGGGTCGCGGTGCCCGCGGTCGTGTCGGCCAGCCAGGCGGTGAACGCCTCGACATCGGCGTCCGGCAGTCCGATCCCGATGGTGACGGCCTCGGCGTACCGCACCTCGCGGACGTCGCGCCCGGTGGCCCGCAGGTCGTTCTCCAGCTTTCCGGCCCGCTGGTGGTCGACCCGGATCGTGGCGAGCCGGAAGCGCTGCCGGGTGAGGGTGCCGAGCGCGTCGAGGGCTTCGCCGACCACGCCCCCGTACGCCCGGATCAGCCCGCCCGCCCCGAGTTTGACCCCGCCGTAGTAGCGGGTGACGACCGCGACGACGTACCGCACCTCCCGCCGCATCAGCATCTGCAGCATGGGGACGCCCGCGGTGCCGCCGGGTTCGCCGTCGTCGCTCGCCTTCTGCACGGAGGCGTCGGCGCCGATCACGTACGCGAAGCAGTTGTGGGAGGCGGCCGGGTGCTCCTTGCGGACGCGGGCGACGAAGTCCTGCGCTTCCTCCTCGGTTGCGGCGGGGGCGAGCGAGCAGAGGAAGCGGGATCGGTTGATCTCGCTCTCGTGCACACCCGCGCGGGCGACGGTCCGGTACTGCTCCTGCATCCGTCCACCCTATGTCCCGCCCCGGGGGCGGGTCCCGGCGGGAATGGGGAGACGGGGGCCGCCGGTTGTCCCGGCATGGACGCAGACGCCAGGAACAACGCAGACGGCAGTCGCACGGGCGGCGGGACAGCAGACGGCGAGCCGGGCGGCGGCCCGGTGGGGCCGTACGCGGACGACGCGACGATCGGCCGGATTCTCCAGGAGACGGGCGACACCTGGGCGGTGGTGGGACTGTCGGGCAACTCCTCCCGGGCGGCGTGGGGCGTCGCCCGGGTCCTCCAGCGGTTCGGCAAGCGGGTAGTGCCGGTGCACCCGAAGGCCGAGACGGTGCACGGGGAGCAGGGGTACGCCTCGCTGGCGGACATCCCCTTCCCCGTGGACGTGGTGGACGTGTTCGTCAACAGCGAGCTGGCGGGCGCCGTCGCGGACGAGGCGGTGGCGGTGGGCGCGAAGGCGGTGTGGTTCCAGCTCGGCGTCGTGGACCCGGACGCCTTCGGGCGGACGCGCGCGGCGGGCCTGGAGATGGTCATGGACCGGTGCCCCGCGATCGAGATTCCGCGGCTCGGCACGCGCGCCTGAGCCGCCCGGGTGTGGGGCGCGCCGCGGGGTGGGCAGAATCCCCGCCGTGACGGACGCAGGGAACGTGCCCGGGAGGGCCCGGACGGCAGCCGCGCTGACCGCGCTCGGCGTTCGGCCCGGTGATGTCCTCCTGGTGCACGCCTCGCTGCGGTCGCTGGGGCCGGTGGCGGACGGGGCGCGGGGGGTGCTGGACGCGTTGCGCCGGGCCGTCGGCCCTTCGGGGACGGTGGTGGTCCCCGCCTTCACCCCGGAGAACTCCGACACCTCCCCGCACTACCGCGAGCGGGTGCGGGGCCTGGACGCCGGGGCCGTGGACGCCGTGCGCGCCGCGATGCCGGCGTACGACCCGGTGCTGACGCCCGCGCCGTCGATGGGCGCGCTGGCCGAGACCGTACGGACGGCGGCGGGGGCCGGGCGCAGCGCGCATCCGCAGACCTCGTTCGCCGCGCTCGGCCCCGGGGCGGGGCGGCTGCTCGCCGGGCACCGCCCCGACTGCCACCTCGGGGAGGACTCGCCACTGGCCCGGCTGTACGAGGCGGATGCCCGGATCCTGCTGCTCGGCACCGGCTACGCCACGTGTACGGCGTTCCACCTGGGCGAGTACCGGATGCCCGGACCGCCGCGCCGGACCTACCGCTGCGTGGTGGCGTCGCGGGGAGGGCGCCGCTGGTGGGAGTACGAGGATGTCGCCCTGGACGACGGGGACTTCGCCGCGCTGGGCGCGGCGTTCGAACAGGCCGCCGCCGAGGGGGACGTACGTACGGGAAGCGTGGGTGCGGCCGGGTGCCGGCTCGTCCGGCTCCGCCCCGCCGTCGACTTCGCCACGGGCTGGCTCACGGAGCACCGGACCGCCGGGCGTTGACCCACCGCCCGGGGGGGGCGGGCGCCGGGTACTCCGGCCCGCGCGGAGGAGGGCGTGCCCCGGCCACTCCGGGCGAGGCGCCGGACGCCCCGCCCGCCGGGGAAGGGTCAGACCCCCAGGCCCTCGACGACGACCGCGCCCGGGAGAGCGGCGAGGGCCTTGCCGGGGACGATGAGTTTGCCGCGCCGGCTGCCGCTGCCGATCAGGACCCATTCCTCGTCCACGACGGCCGGGTCCAGCAGGAGCGGCCAGGCGGCGGGCAGGCCGATGGGGGTGATGCCGCCGTACTCCATGCCGCTCTCGCCGACCGCCGTGTCCATGGGGGCGAAGGAGGCCTTGCGGGCGCCGAGGTGCTTGCGCACCGCGCCGTTGACGTCGACCCGGGTGCGGGAGAGCACCACGCAGGCGGCGAGAGTGACGTCCTGGCCGCGCTTGCCCGCCACGACGACGCAGTTGGCCGACGTGTCGAGGAGTTCGACGCCGTGGTGCTCGGCGAAGACGGCGGTGTCGGCCACGGCCGGGTCGCTGTCGACGTGGACGAACTGCTCGGCGGTGAACTCGCCCCAGCCCGCGGTCAGCGCCGCGACGACCGGGGCGGGGAGCAGGCCGAGCCGTTCCGTGGCGGGAGCGGCGTCCTCGAAGGTGCCGATGGGTGCGCGCATGGCGCTCACGCTAACAGCGGCGGGGCGGGACCGGCCGGGCGTCCCGGAGGGCGGACATCCGGGCAGCCGGGCGTCGCGGCGGGTGGGCGTCCCGGCGGGCGGGCATCGCGGCGGGTGGGCATCGCGGCGGGTGGGCATCGCAGCGGGTGGGCATCGCAGCGGGTGGGCGTCCCGGCGGCCGGGCGTCGCGGCGGGTGGGCGTCCCGGCGGGCGGACGTCCCGGCGGGCGGACGTCCCGGCGAAAGGCGCGTAGGGGAATGCGGCCTCGCGAAAGGCGTCTCAGCGGACGGGCGGGATGGCGACGGCCATGGTGAAGACCGCAGGAGGGCCGCCCTCGTTGCGGTAGCCGTGCGGCACGTGCGCCTCGAAGGTGGCGGAGGTCCCGGCGGGGACGGCATGGGCGAAGCCGTCGACGAGGAGGGTCAGTTCCCCCTCGGTGACGTGGAGGAGTTCGACGGTGCCCTCGGGGTGCGGGTCGGACGTGGTGCCCTCCCCGGACACCAGTCGGCAGGTCCACAGTTCGAGCGGGCCGCGGGCCTCCGCCCCGACGAGCAGCGTGGTGGAACTGCCCGCCTCGGTGGACCACATGCGCACGGCCCGGCTCTCCGGGACCAGCCGGACCTGGGCCCCCTGCTCGTGGTCGAGGAGCGTGGTGATGGCGACGCCGAGCGCGTCGGCCAGCTTCACCGTGGTCCCGACGCTGGGGTTCGTCCGCGCCTGCTCGATCTGGATGATCATCCCTCGGCTCACTCCGGCGCGCGCCGCGAGGGCGTCGAGGGTGAAGCCGCGCTCACCCCGCCAGCGCTTGAGGTTGCGGGCCAGCGACTGGGTGAGCTGATCGAGGTCGGACACGTACCGTCCCTGCGGTGGATGGCGACTGCGGAAATACCCGGGTGCTGCAGAGCGAGGTGCGGGTGGCCGGCTCGCGTACGGCGCGTGCCGGGGTCAAGAATATTGCACTGCCGACTGCCGTACGGTGCACTCCACCGCCCCCCCGTGCCGTTCAGGGGCCCTACGGGGTTTCCCGCACCTCGTCCAGCTCGGCGAGGGCGAGCAACTGCTCCGGCGTGACGCCCTCCGGGATCGGCACGGGGGCCGGCGTACGCAGGGGCGGCTGCCAGCCCCTCTCCGGGTCCCAGCTGCGCACCACGCGGGCGGGGGCTCCGGCGACCACCGCGTGGTCCGGGACCTCGCCCCGGACGACGGCGCCCGCCGCGACCACCACGTTCCGGCCGAGCCGGGCCCCGGGCAGGATCACCGCGCCGGTGCCGATCCAGCAGCCGGGCCCGATCGCCACCGGCTCCATCCGGGGCCACTGCCTGCCCACGGGCTCGTGCGGGTCGTCGTAGCTGTGGTTGGTCGACGTGATGTAGACGTACGGACCGCAGTACGTGTCCGAGCCGATGGTCACCGTCGTGTCGGCGATCACATGGCTGCCACGGCCCAGCACCACCCCGTCGCCCAGGGTGAGGATCGGGTCGGGCCCCAGGTCCAGGTCCGGCATCATTCCCGCGGTGAGGGTGACCTGCTCGCCGATGATGCAGTGCGCGCCCAGCTCGATCCACGGCTCCCCGAACACGGTGCCCTGCGGGAAGGCGAGCCGGGTGCCCGCGCCGATCGCGCCGAACCGCAGCCGCCCGGGGTGCTCGGCGGTGACCGCGCCCGCCCGCTGCGCCCAGGCCCAGCCGAGGTGGACCGCGCGGGAGGCGGCGCGGCGCGGGAGGCGGGCGAGGAGGGAGAACGTGTTTCGGTTCTTCGGCACGCGCTCACGGTAGTCGGCGGCGCGGTCGGCGATCCCCGCCGTGACCTGTGATGTTCGCCCCACCGCGCGGCGCCCGCCCCGGGCCGTCGCCTACCGTGAGAGCCGGCCCGATCCGGTGGAGAGGGCCCAGGAGCACCACACCGGCGCGAAGGAGCAGGCGATGGCGGAGCAGGCGTTGATCACGGGCATGGGCGGCAAGGAGCCGGACATCGACGTGGACGCTTTTCTGGCCCCGACCTCCGTGGTGATCGGCGAGGTGACGCTCGCCCCGGGGTCCAGCGTCTGGTACCAGGCCGTGCTGCGTGCCGACTGCGGCCCCATCACGCTGGGGCGCGACAGCAACATCCAGGACAACTGCAGCGTGCACACCGACCCCGGGTTCCCGCTCACGGTGGGCGCGCGGGTCTCGGTCGGCCACAACGCGGTGCTGCACGGCTGTGTGATCGAGGACGACGTGCTGGTCGGCATGGGCGCCACGGTGCTCAACGGAGCCCACATCGGCGCGGGTTCCCTGGTCGCGGCGCAGGCTCTGGTCCCGCAGGGGATGCGGGTGCCACCGGGCTCGCTCGTCGCGGGGGTGCCCGCGAAGGTGAAGCGGCCGCTGACCGCCGAGGAGTTGGAGAGCATCCGCTTCAACGCCGCGGGATACGTGGAGCTGGCGAAGGCGCACCGCGAGGCGCACAGCGGCTGACGTCCGCCTTCCGCGCCGCCGGAACGCGCGTCGCGGGAAGGCGCCCGCCGGACGGAGACCGGGCCGCCGCCCTTCCCGTTCCAGGAGGGGCGGCGGCCCGGTCTCACGCACGCACGGTTCCTCGCGTCCGCCCGTGCGGTGCCCCGCGTCGGACGGCGGTGGTCAGCCGTTGGGGCGCAGGGTCCACACGACGGTCATCTCGCCGGTGACCGCACCGTCGGCGCGGGTGATCTCGATGGCGACGGGGAATTCCGGCCGCTGTCCGGCGTCCAGCTCGGCGACCACGTCGGCGATCGGGCGGCCAAGGGTCGCGGTGGCGGTGACCTCGCCCATGGCGAGCTTCTTGTAGCCGATCTCGGCCTTCACGGCGAGCGGCACGGCCCGCGACATCTGGTCCCCGAAGGCCGCGATGACGATCGCGCCGCTGGCGGACTCGGCGAGCGTGAACATCGCTCCGGCGTGGGGTCCGCCGACGTGGTTGTGGTAATCCGCCTGGTCGGGCAGGCGGACGACGGCCCGCTCCGGGGTGGTCTCCAGGAATTCGAGGTTGAGGGTCCGGGCCATCGGAACCGTCGCGACGAGCATCTCGCCCACGGTCATCTGTTCTGCGCTCATGCCCGAAGGTTACTCACCAGTAGAACCGTTTGGCCATCCCCTTGTGACGGCTCCGGTACAGGGCGGCCGTAGCAGTGGGCACCGCGCCCATCTATGGTTACTGGCCATGTGGCCAGGAACGCAGCCGCCCGGGGGCGAGCAGAACCCGCAGGACCAGAACCAGAACCCGTACCAGCAGCCGGGGTACCAGCAGCCGAATCCCTATCAGCAGCCGGGGTATCCGCCGCAGGGTCAGCCGGGGCAGCCCGCGGGGCCGGGCTACGGGTACCCGCAGGGCCCGCCCGGCGGGCAGCCCGGCTATCAGCAGCCGAATCCCTACCAGCAGCCGACGGCACCGCAGTACGCCGTTCCGGGGCCGCCCGGCGGACCGAAGCCCGGCGACGACAAGAAGAGGACGACGATCGTGGCGATCGTCGCGGCGCTGGCCGTCGTGGTCACGGCGGGCGTCACCGGCTTCCTCGTGCTCGGCAAGGACGACGACGGCAAGAACGTCGCCGACGACAAGAAGTCCGCGTCGCCGAGTGCCAAGCCCAGCGACACGGCCACCGGCTCCGCGCCGCCCGCGGACAACCCGCGGGGCTCCGACAGCGACCCCAAGCCGCTCATCCCGGGCTGGAAGGTCGTCACCAACCCCAAGTGGGGCACGCAGTTCGACGTTCCCGGTGACTGGGAGGTCGCCAGTTCGGGCACGTTCGCCGGCTTCGAGGACGCCAAGAAGGGGGACGGGTCGCCGGTCGCCGGCTTCTCCGCGCCCGCCTACTACAAGAGCAAGTGGTGCGTCGACGACTCCGACGGGGACGGCCGCGAGGAGGACACCGGGCTCGCCGGCGTCGGGACGAAGGGCGCCCAGGGCGCCAAGAACACCGACGAGGCCGCGCGGAACGAGGCCGCCAACTGGGTCTGGGCCGCCTACGCCCAGCTCGACCCGAAGTCCAAGGTCAAGATCGGCAAGGCCAAGCCCTTCACCACCAAGTCGGGGCTCTCCGGCAGTGTCGCGGAGGCCACCGCCCTGGAACTGGCGAACAAGGAGAAGTGCGACAGCGACGGGAAGTCCATCGCGTTCTCCTTCAAGAACGCCAAGGGTGACTTCTCGACCTGGGCCCTCTACGCCGCCACCGGCGTCAAGGACGAGCTGCCGGACACGACCATCCAGCAGATCCTGAGCACGGTCCGCCTCGCGGGTGAGCCCACCGGCTGACACCCGCACCGCGCAACGCGTTCCCCCACCACCCCGCCTCGCCCGAACCGCCCGCCGGGAGCCTCAGCCGACGCTGAAGGCCCCGTCGGGCGGTTCGGGCGAGGCGACCGCGTCCGCGTCCGCCACCGGACGGGCCCCGTCGGTGAACCGGGCCAGCGCGGCGCCGTGGGTGACCCGCGCCGGGAAGGCGTCAGCGGCGCAGCGGCGGACGAGCGGGTCCACGTCGATCGGCGCGTACGAGGCGAGCAGGACGACGTTGCCGAAGCGCCGCCCGCGCAGCACGGCCGGTTCCCCGACCAGCGCCAGCTCCGGGAAGACGGCGGCGAAGTTCGCCACCTGCGAGCGGAGGAAGGCGAACGGCGCGCTGTCGGCCAGGTTGGCCGCGTAGATCCCGTCCGCGCGCAGGGCCCTCCCGGCCGCCCGCGCGTACTCGACGGACGTGAGGTGCGCCGGAACCCGGGAGCCTCCGAAGACGTCCGCGATCAGGAGGTCGACGGAGGCGGGAGCCGTCGCCTCCAGCCGCGCACGGGCGTCGGCCGCGTGCAGGGTGATGCCGCTCCCGCCGGGCAGCGGCAGATGTTCCCGGACCAGCCCCAGCAGCCCCCGGTCGGCGTCGACGACGTCCTGCCGCGAGCCGGGGCGGGCCGCCGCCACATAGCGGGGCAGGGTCAGCGCGCCGCCGCCCAGGTGCAGGACGTCCAGCGGCGCGCCCGGCTCCGCCGCGCCGTCCACGACGTGGGCGAGCCGTCTCACGTACTCGAACTCCAGATGGGACGGGTCGTCGAGGTCGACGTAGGACTGGGGCGCGTCGTCGACCGTGAGCAGCCAGGCCCGGTCGCGGTCCACGTCGGGCAGCAGCCGGGCGGTGCCGCAGTCGACCTCGCGGATGACGGGTATCGGCTCGTTCACCTCTCCATTGTCGCCTCCCCCGCACTGCGGCCCGCCACCCCGGACCAGGGGTGACGGGCCGCGTCGGGCTCAGAGCAGCTCGGTGACCGTTCCCGCGCCGACCGTGCGGCCGCCCTCGCGGATCGCGAAGCCGAGGCCGGACTCCAGCGGCACGTCGCGGCCCAGCTCGACGGTCATGGTGACCGTGTCGCCGGGGCGCGCGACCGCGGCCTCGCCGAGGTCGACGTCCCCGACGACGTCCGCCGTACGGATGTAGAACTGCGGCCGGTAGCCGGTGGCGACCGGGGTGGTCCGGCCGCCCTCCCTCGCCGACAGCACGTACACCTGCGCGGTGAACCGGCGGCTGGGCGTGACGCTGCCGGGCGCGGCCACGACGTGGCCGCGCCGGACCCGGTCGCGCTCCACCCCGCGCAGCAGCAGCGCGACGTTGTCCCCGGCCTCGGCGGACTCCATCGGCTTGCCGAAGGTCTCCAGTCCGGTGACGACGGTCTCGACGTCCGCGCCCAGCACCTGGACCCGGTCACCGACGCGGACGGTGCCGCGCTCGACGGCACCGGTGACGACGGTGCCCCGGCCGGTGATGGTCAGGACGTTCTCGACGGACAGCAGGAACGGGGCGTCGGTGTAGCGCACCGGCATCGGTACGTACGTGTCGACGGCGTCCAGCAGTCCTTCGATGGCCGCCGTCCATCGCGGGTCGCCCTCCAGCGCCTTGAGCCCGGAGACCCGGACCACGGGGACGGTGTCGCCGCCGTACCCGTGCGCGGAGAGCAGCTCGCGGACCTCCAGCTCGACCAGGTCGGTCAGCTCGGGGTCTCCCGCGTCGGCCTTGTTGAGGGCGACGACGATGTGGTCGACGCCCACTTGACGGGCCAGCAGGACGTGCTCGGCGGTCTGCGGCATGATCCCGTCGAGCGCGGAGACGACGAGGATCGCCCCGTCGAGCTGCGCCGCACCCGTGACCATGTTCTTGATGTAGTCGGCGTGGCCGGGCATGTCGACGTGCGCGTAGTGGCGGGTGTCGGTCTCGTACTCGACGTGCGCGATGTTGATGGTGATGCCGCGCTGGGCCTCCTCGGGGGCCCGGTCGATCCGGTCGAAGGACACGTAGGAGGTGGAGCTGCCGCCGCGCTCGCTGAGGACCTTGGTGATGGCGGCGGTGAGGGTGGTCTTGCCGTGGTCGACGTGGCCCATGGTGCCGATGTTGAGGTGCGGCTTGGTGCGCACGTAAGCCGTCTTGGACATGGCTCGTTCCTTCTGAAGCACGCGAAGCTGAGAAAAGACTGAAGACCCCAGGGCCCCGCCGACCCTCCCCTTGCGGGGTCCGCCGGACTGTCGGGGGAGGGTCAGCTTCGGGCGCCGTCGAAGGGTGCTGCGGCAGCGGCGAACGCCACTGCGACTGCGACTGCAGCGACTGCGGCTGCGGCTGCGGCGAATGCGGTCGGGGCGAATGCCTCGGCGGCCGCGTCGTTCACGGCAGCCTTCGGCGCGTCCGCGACTGCGGACGGCGCTGCGAGGAAGGCGTACCGGAACATGCCCCTGATCATGGCCGGGCGCGGCGGCCACGTCGAATGGTTTTCCGACGCCCACGGGGTGTTGGGGCTCAGAGATGCTTGAGCGCCTCGCGCACGGAGAGCGGCGACAGCCGGGTCCGCGCGCCGTCGACGAACTCGCGTACGGCGGCGGGGTCGGTCCTGGCGTACTCGCGCAGGGCCCAGCCGATCGCCTTGCGGATGAAGAAGTCGGGGTGGTCCGCGCGGCGCAGGCAGTAGCCGAACAGCCGGTCGGCGTCGGTGGCCTCCTTGTAGCGCAGCTGGTGCAGCAGGGCGGTTCTGGCCGCCCACAGGCTGGGGTCGTCGATCCACCGGTCCATCTCCCGGGCGAGCGCCGGGTCGGCCGTGACCAGCGGGCCCGCGACATGGGCGGCGAGCAGGTCGACCGTGTCCCACCAGGGGACGGTGGTCACCAGGTGGTGCAGGACGGGCAGGAAGCCGGAGGAGCAACGGCCCGCGTGGCGGCGCAGGTAGTCGACGGCGAAGTAGTGGTACTCGCGCTCGGGCAGCCGCCAGCAGCGCAGCGCGATCGCCGTGCAGTCCCGCTCGTCCGGCCGCGCGGTACCCGCCAGCACGGTCCGCGCCAGAGCCCGGCGCTCGGGGGCGGGGATCCCGAGGAAGGGTGCGACGTGCTTCATGTACGCGGCGGCGCCCTCGGCCCGTACGGGGTCGGCGGCGGGGGCATAGGCGGCGACGAGCCGCTCCAGGACGACGTCGGCGAGGCTGCTGACCGGCGGGGCGGGGATGTCGGCGGCGGGGGTCACGGGACGCACATTACGGCGATCACACATCCTTTTCGGTTACTCTCCCCGAATGTTCGACCCCGTCCCCGCCGCCCGGCCCGCCGCCGGTCCGGCCCTGCGCCTCTCCCGGGCGCTGTTGTCGCCGTGGTCCCGTTTCTCCCTGCTCGTCGTCGTCCTGCTCGGGGCCGCGTCGACGATGCTGCTGTTCGAGCCACAGCGGCTGCTGGCGTCCGGCTGGCCGCCCCAGCTGACCGGGGGCACGGCGGCGATGGCCTTCGGCCTCGCGTACGGGGCACTGACGGTGGCGTTCGTGCCGCGCCCGCTGCTCAACATCGCCGCGGGCGCGTTGTTCGGTGCGCAGACGGGGCTGGCGGCGGCGCTCGCGGGCACAGTCCTCGGAGCGGGCGTGTCGTTCATGCTGGGCCGGGTGCTGGGTCAGGACGCGTTGCGAACCCTGCTGCGCGGAAGACTGCTGACGGCTGCGGACGGGGTGCTGAGCCGGCACGGCTTCCGGTCGGTCCTGGCGCTGCGGCTCTTCCCCGGCGTGCCGTTCGCCGCGGCCAACTACTGTGCGGCGACCTCCCGCATGGGCGCTCCGCCGTTCCTGCTGGCCACCGGTCTCGGGTCGATCCCGAACACCGCGGCGTACGTGATAGCCGGCAGCGAGGCCGCGTCGCCGACCTCGCCGGTGTTCCTGGCCGCCATGGGCTTCATCGTGCTGTCCGCTCTCGGCGGGGCGCTGGTGGCCTGGCGCAGACGCCACGGGCTGGGCCGGGACACACCGGACAGCTGAGCGTACGACGGCACGTGGATGACCGGTCCAGTCGGTCTGACGTTCACCTTCAGGCGATACGCTGCCCGCGACCTCGATGTCCTTGACCGCACTCCGCACTTTGCACACAGCTGACGGGCCCAGTCGTCCGTGGCCGATGCACGATCACCTCCGGGATGGCCTAAGCCCCATGAGCTGGTTCGAATCATTCGTCCTGGGACTTGTTCAGGGACTCACCGAGTTCCTGCCGATCTCCTCCAGCGCGCATCTGCGCCTGACGGCCGCGTTCGCCGGCTGGCACGACCCGGGGGCGGCGTTCACCGCGATCACCCAGATCGGCACCGAGGCGGCGGTGCTCATCTACTTCCGCAAGGACATCTCGCGCATCCTGTCGGCCTGGTTCCGGTCCCTGACGGACCGTGCGATGCGCAGCGACCACGACGCCCAGATGGGCTGGCTGGTCATCGTCGGCTCGATCCCCATCGGGGTGCTGGGACTCACGCTCAAGGACCAGATCGAGGGCCCGTTCCGCGATCTGCGGCTGATCGCGACGACGCTGATCGTCATGGGCATCGTGCTCGGCGTCGCCGACCGGCTGGCCGCGCGCGACGAGACGGGCGGCAGGCACCGGGTGGTGAAGGAACGCAAGACGCTCAAGGACCTGGGCGTCAGGGACGGTCTGATCTACGGGGTCTGCCAGGCGATGGCGCTGATCCCCGGCGTCTCCCGCTCGGGCGCGACGATCAGCGGCGGCCTGCTGATGGGCTACACCCGCGAGTCGGCCGCCCGCTACTCGTTCCTCCTGGCCATCCCCGCGGTGCTCGCCTCGGGCGTGTACGAGCTGAAGGACGTGGGCGAGGGGCATGTCTCCTGGGGCCCGACGATCTTCGCGACTCTGGTGGCCTTCTTCGTGGGATACGCCGTCATCGCGTGGTTCATGAAATTCATCACCACCAAGAGCTTCATGCCCTTCGTGTGGTACCGGATTGTACTGGGCATTGTGCTGTTTGCGCTGGTGGGAGCCGATGTACTGAGCCCGCACGCAGGTGAATCCGGCGGCTGACCGGGCCGCCGCACGGGTCGCGATCTAGCATTTCCGTGCACCTGATTGCAGCATCGCGCCATGATCATCTCCCACTTGTCTCCCACTCATCTCCCACCGGGGAGGCGGGATACGCCCCACTAGGACGTGTGCGTCCGCAAAGTAGGGGATGACGCGGAAGGGTCCGCACGGCTGTGCGGACCCTTCCGCACAGCGGGTGGAGCGGGTCAGCTGAGATTCAGGTCCGGCCTAGGCCGGACCTTCGCCACGAGGAAACGCGGCCGCTCATCCACCGTGTCCCAGGCATCGCCGGTGAGGTCGACCGACTGTAGGGCCAGCCGTCCGCGTCCAGGGCGATCCGGGTACTCCGAGCTGTCGACCAGGTCCCGAGCGAGCCGGTCGAGGCCGCGTCCAGCACCAGTTGACGCTCCGCACGGCTCGGCGGAACCCGGGGACCAGCCGCTGCACCGCCGTTCGTCAGGGCACCACTTGCGGGGGCCCTGACCTGTGACGACAAGTACGGGGGGCTCCACTGCGACATCGCGAGCCTGGTGTCGGCCAACCTCGACCCGATGCTCAAGCTGACGTGCACCACTCCGCCGAAGCCGCTCGTCCATGGACCACGTCGTCCGGATCCACGCCCAGATGATCACTGGCGTCCGGCGCGTCGGACCCACACGGGCCGAGTGAGAGGTCCGGTCGCCGACTACGCTGACACCAGCGTTGGGCCCGCGTCCGCGACGATCCGGGATGAAGGCCCCTGACCTCTTCGAGGCGCCTGGAGGAAACCGTGACCGCCGAACTCCCCGACTGGATGATCCCGCCCAGGATCAGCGGCTGGGAAGCCGATGACCTCGACCGCCTCGCCCAGGCGCCGCGGCACACCGAACTCATCGACGGAGCCCTGATCTTCATGATGTCGCCGCAGCGCTCCTGGCACGCCCGGCTGGTGGAGAACCTGACCTTCGCCCTGCGCCAGGCCGCCCCCGACGGGTTCGACGCCGAGCGAGAGATGACCGTCCGGCTCGACAAGAAGAGCCGCCCCGAGCCCGACATCCTGCTCACCACCGCCTCCTACGACCCCGACCGGACCTGGTACGCGCCCGAGGACGTCGCCCTGGTCATCGAGGTCGTCTCGGAGGAGTCGGCGGACCGCGACCGGTCCCTGAAGCCCTTCAAGTACGCACAGGCCAGGATCCCCCACTTCTGGCGCGTCGAGGACGAGGCCGGCGCCCCCACCGTCCACACCTACGAACTCGACGTCATGACCAGCAGCTACGTGGCCACCGGCATCCACCGCAACCGGTTGAAGGTCTCCGTCCCCATCCCCCTCGGCATCGACCTCGACAGCCTCGTACCCTGACTCTCTGCCGGACGCCGGGGCACGGTTTCACGAGCCGCGAGCCGCCTCACGACCCAGCAAGGACGAAGGCGAACGGTTCGCGGGGCTCGTAGCGGCAGGTCACATCGCCGACCAGGCTGTCGCCGGTCGAGTCGAGGCGGGCGGCGCGGGTGAAGTCGACGTGGTCGAGGCGGGTCCAGACGATGTCGGGGCTGAAGGAGGACTCGCAGGCGTAGACGCGGTGAGTGAGCGAGGGTGCGCCGGATTGACATGGAGGTGCTCGGGCGGGCTGCCTCCGTCGTGCCCGGCAGCGTCGGGGCGCCGCCGAACACCTCGTACCGTTTCAGATGGTCGAGCTACTGATCAAGCGGCTGCGGACCGGGCCGCCCGGGGCGCCGCGGTCGACCAGGACTGTCCCTTGAAGGTCTGGTTGATCGACTCTCTGACCTGCCGCAGCGGCTTGAACAGATGCGCCCCGGCCCGCTCGGCTTCTCCCTTGCGGGCCGACCGTAACAGCACCAGCTCACGCTCGGTCAGGTCCCCCTCGAACTCGCGGCCGTAGTAGTTCTCGTCACCGGTGATCGTCTGCCGGGAGCGGGAGGCCGTCACGTCCGGCGCGGTGTCGAGCATGTCGCGCAACGTCTCGCGCTCGTCGGCCTTGGCACCGGTCAGTGCGAACAGCACAGGCAGCCTGCCGATCGTGCACACCTGGTGCAGCCGTAGTCCCCAGAAGTACCGGGAGTGCGACGCGCAGTAGCCGTACTGCGCCCAGCCGGCCAGGTCGGAGCGCTTCGCGGTCTCTCGCGAGCAGCCACAGCCGACCGGGGTGGAGTCGACCACCCAGACATCGTCGCTCCACAGCGTGGTGTCCGCCGCCAGGATCCGGATCATGCGGGTGACCAGCGACGAGGCCGCTGGCAGCCGCTTGTTGTAGCCGGACTGGCCGGGTACGTAGGGGAACATGCCGCGGAAGTCCGCCGCGACACGGCGCAGCCAGCGCCGCTCGGAGGTGTGGCCGAGCAGCGCCGACATTACGGCGAGGGTGAGCAGTTCGGAGTCACTGAGAGTGGGTGCGATCCCGACCGCCGGGCGCCACGGGGCAAGTTCCGGCGAAGCCTGCAACGTGTCGTCGATCCGGACGTAGAGTGCCGTTGCGAGGGTGTTCAGGTCGTTCGTCACAGACTGACCGTGGACACCCTCGCCCCACGTCCGCAGGCGCACCGGATCAGCAGACCGGCTGAGCCGGGGGATGGGCCTCGTGCCAGGCGTCCCAGATGTCGCTGCGGAGTCGGCCTCGCGGTGGCACGTCCATCCCCTGGTCCTTGGCCCACCGCCGCACCTCGGCCACCGGCGGTGTCGGCGCGGATTGTGAGGGCTCCGGTCGGTGGCGCGCGGGGACAACGGGCTGGGCGGGCGGCTGGAGCAGGGTCTCGGGGTTCGTGGCGGTGAATCCGCGGCGTTCGAGGATGCGGCGACGCTTGTGGTGCATGCGTTCCAGCCAGGGCACGTCCGCGTCGAGGTAGTCGTGGGCCTCGACGTGGGACTTCTTCGTCTCGGTGTTGCGCATGATCCGGCCGACCTGCTGAATCACCCGTCCCTTGAAGGAGATCGGGCTGGTGAGGAACAGGGTGTCGAGTCTGGGGGCGTCGAATCCTTCGCCGGCCAGCTTGTCGATGGCCAGCAGCACCGGCGGGGTGGTCGTTTCATCGGCCAGGCGGGTGCGGACCCGGGCTCGCTCGGCCGGCGGCATACCGCCGTGCAGGAGCAGCGGTTCGATGCCGTGCGCGGCAAGGGACGTGGCGAGTTGGTGGAGGTGTTCGACTCGGTTGCTCAGGGCCAGGCTGCACCGTCCGCGCCGAGAGGCGTCGGCGATGTCGGCGGCGATCTGGGTGTTGGGGTCGCAGTTCGCGGCGAGTTCGCTGTAGATCGCCTGGAAGGAGGCGCCGTCGTTGCCCGGCTCGTCGGTGGTGAACGAGGTGGGGTGGACGATGAGGTGCTTGGCGAAGGCGCTGGTGTCGGCGATCTCGTGTCGGATGGGTCCGCACTGCATGGTGATCAGCGGATCCATCTGATCGGCCCGATACGGGGTGGCCGACAGGCCGATCCATCGAGGGGCGCGGGCTTTGCGGATCGCGGCCTCGGCCCCCTGGGCGCCCACGGCGTGGCACTCGTCGACGACCACCAGGCCGTAGCCGTCCAGCAGGCCGTCGGGGGCGTCGCGGTGGCTGAGTGTCTGCAGCATGATCAGGTCGACCACGTGGCTGCGGCGGTCCTTGCCCGCGCCCAAGGAACCGACGCGGCCCTCGCCGAGATCGAGGAACGTGGCCAGACGGTCCTGCCACTGGGACAGCAGCTCGGAGCGGTTGACGATGATCGCGGTGGGCATCTTGTGGTGGGCGATCAGCGCGCAGGCCATCACGGTCTTGCCCGAGCCCGGCGGCGCCACGAGCACTCCGCTGGTGTGACCCTTGACCGCGTCGACCACGCGGGCTTGCACTTCGGTCAGCTCGCCGGTGAAGAATGCGCTGATCAGCGCGGCGTCCGCAAGTTCGCTGGTGACCGTGAGTGTGCCGCCGGCGGCGGCGATGAGCTGGGCCGCTTCGTCGCGCAGCCCGCGCGGCAGCCTCAGCCAGTCCGGGTCGGTGGCGTCGAAAGAGCAGACCAGGCGCGGGGTGTCCCAGGTGGAGTACCGCTGGCTCTGGCGTCGGTAGAACTCCGGGTTGTGGAACGACGCCGTGTGCTTGAGCGCGGCAAGCAAGGCGGCCGGCAGGCCCTTGGTGGAGATCGCGAGCATCGCCGACAAGCGCGCCTCGACGACCTCGGGGGCCTTGCCCAGCGCGCGCCGCCGGGGCTTGGGCGGCAGGACCGGCGCGGTCGCCGACGGGCCCGCCTTGACCTCGCCGAGCTTGTCGACGAGCGCCTCGACCTGAGCCGGGGAGAGCCGCTCGGCCTGGGACAGGTGCGCGAACTGGTCGGGGTACGGCTCCCAGGTGTGCGGGTCGCAGAACACCGTGGTGCCCTTGAGGCGGGAGGCCCCCTGCAGCGGGAGCGCGATCAGGTTGCCGAAACGAGCGTTGCCCTTGGCGTTCGTCGGCAGCAGGTCTTGGGCGGGGAAGAGCCGGTCGTAGCTGGACAACGTCATCTGCCCGCGGACGTCGATCGCCCGGCGCAGCAGCGCCATCCCGAGCGTGCGGGCGGTGACCGCGGCGACGGGGTCAGTGAAGAAGGTCCACACGTGCGCGCCCGCCCCGGAGCGGGAGACCTCCACCAGGGCGGGGACACCGGCGTCGTGACAGGCGGAGGCGTAGGCGGCCGCATCGCCGCGCCAGTCGCTGCCGTCCTTGCCGTCGAAGTCGACCGCCAGAAGCCGGCAGGTGTCATCAGCCAGCAGCGGGTACATCCCCAGGTGGGTCTCCCGGGCGCCGGGCTCGGGGCGGGAGAGGTGGTTGTAGACGGCCCGGTCCGTCAGCGGCCAGAACACCCGCTCGGCATCGGCCTTGTTCTTGGCGAACGGGTTGTCCTCGGCGGGGCTCCAGCCCGTCCGGCCCGACTTCGCGCTCACCCACCGGGTGGCGTAGACGTCCTCGCGGCCGGCGAACAGCGCCCGGAACAGGGCGATCTTGGCCTCCGTCCCGGAGGACGCGTCCGCGTACGGCAGCCCGTGGCCGCCTTCCGTGATGACCGGTGGGGGAGGCTCGGGGACCGGAGCCAGCGCCCGTGGCGCGTCGGGTGCGGGAACTCCCAGCCGGGTGCGCAGACGCCGATTCTCGGCTCGCACCTCGGCGAGCTCCGCGCGTAGTCCGGCGTTTTCTTCGAGCGCCACATCGAGGCGGATGCGCAGTTCGGCCAGGTCGTTACAGTCGTACCAGTCCTCCACCCCTCCATGATCCGGATCCGCGTCCGTGGAGAGGCCGTTTTCGCGTAGATTCCCACGGGGTGATCGAGCCGATGGCCTACCCGTCCGGCGCCGGTCCGCCGGCCGCCCAGGCTTGCGCGGCCGCGAGGTACCGGCAGGTGGCGATGCGCGGCCAGCCGGGACGCGGCGGCATCCGCGTCCCGGGTGCGGACTGCCGTTCCAGGCGCGCGAGCCGCGGGGCTTGTCTGTCCCCTTTCAGCCGCGGGGCCGGGGCCATTTCTCCCGCAGCCACGCCAGGTCGGTCTCGGCGCGGATGCGGGCCGCTTGCTCACGGGTGAACACCGCGTTCGTCTTGGTCAGGACCAGGGTGTAGGGGCGTCTCTGACGCCGGGTGGTGTGGGACACGGGCAGGCCGGCCAGATCGATACGGCTGTGGATGTGGCGGCGCCGGTCCTTCGCGAGCGGCCAATCCATGACCCGACGGGTGCGGGAGGTGAGGAAGGCGTCGAGGTCGGGGCAGAGGCCGCAGCCGGACCGACAGGTACCGGCCGGGGTGAGTGACCAGTCGTCCGCCGCGCGTACGGGGCGAGTGACGGCCGTGGTGAGCCGGGCCTCGCAGTGGTCGGCGAGCGTCTGGAAGGCGTGGGCCGCGGGTGCCCCGTCTCGTACGGTCGTCGGTCGGTGGGCCGCAGTGCGCAGGGCCGGGAGCAGGCATTGCAGGGCGGTGTCCGGCAGGCCGCACAGCGCGGTGCCGATGGTGTCGGCGGTTTTCGGGTCGCACGCCTGCAGGATGCGGGCCAAGGGAGCTCCCAGCCGTTCCATGCCCCCGCGGCGCTCCACCTCGCGGCCCACGTCGAGCCAGCCGGTGAGCTGCTGCTCGGCCGCTTGCCACACGCCCTCCACCAGCAGTGCCGCCACCGCGTCTCCGTCACCGTCAGCGGTCCGCAGCGCGGCACAGAGGCCGGGCAGAGACTCGAGCCACGCTGCGCGATCCGCCCCGGTGTACGCGGCGACCGGGCCGAACCAGCTGCCGACGGCCTCGCGCGACCACGTCCGCCCGTACCGTGCGGCCGCTTCCGCGAGATCGGGGACGTGTCGCTCGCCCAGGGTCTCCACCCCGAAGGGCGCAAGGAGCATCGCGGCGGTGTCCGCTTCCTCCAGTCCCACCGCGACGTGCAGGGCGGCAGTAAAGAGTGGAGCGGCCGCTTCGCCCGAAGCGCGATGCTTCCAGATCGGGGCGAGCGACCGGGCGAGCGTACGCGCCAGCTCCAACTCCCCGGTGTCCAGGTGGCCCTGGAGTTCTCGCAGGGCTCCCTCGGAGCCGGCCTCGGCGCGTGCCGCGAACGAGCGTTGCCGGGGCCAGAGCACCACTGCGGCCCGCCGGTACCAGCGGTCCAGGGTGTTGCCGTAGTTGCCCATGTAGCCCTCGTACTCGGACTGGTAGGGCGTGAGGTCCCTGTTCTCGGTGGTGGCGCACACCTCGGCGTAAGAGACGGGCAGGGAGATCTGCTCACCGTCGGCGCCGTCGGGGCGGGTCCACCAGTCGAGGGTGATCTCGTCGTCGATCAGGTCGCCCAGCTCGTAGTCGGAGAAGTCGCCACTGCGGCGGCGCTCGGCCCCGGGCTCCCCCTCGGGGTCGAGGAGGCACTCACCCTCGCACTCCTCGTCCTCGCAGCCGTCGAAGTGCTCGACATCGCCGTAGTAGTCGTAGCGGTCGTAGGGCGGTACGGCGTCCCAAGTCTCCTTCACCTCGGCCAATGCGAGGACCGCCTCGCAGCCTGCCTGCCCGGCGGCCTGGCGGAGCCGGGTGGCACGCGTGGCGTCGGCACCCTTGAGGCGGTCCCAGTCCAGGCCACGCTGGGTGTACTCGTGGTCCAGCAGGTACACGAGGCGGTTCGGGGGCGCCGTTTTCCGGCGGCCGTAGGCGTAGCGCTCTTCGGCCGGCTCGGTGAAGTGTTCGGTCAGGCAGTGGGCCAGGTCGGCGGCCGGGCCACCGCCGTCCTCGCCGGCCGGGCGGGTGCGTTCGGCGAGGAGGTTCATGGTGAGGGTGACGCGGTAGCCGGACTTGACGGGCTTGACCTCGTGCAGGCAGTCCGCGTAGTAGGCAGCGAAGGTCAGCTTCTCCCGGGACGCCTGGTGGACGACGCTCCGGCCGGCGTGGGAGACGACGAGTTCGCCGCCGGTGTGGTGCGAGGGCAGCGAGACCACCAAGGTGCCCACCATGGAGTCGTCCTTCTCGGAGTCCTGGTGCGGCAGGAAGAACTGGCCCTTGCCGTAGACGAGCAGCGCGTGCGGTTCGGCCCGCAGGACGGTGGTGGGCGGCAGACCGAGCGCGGTACGGACGCCGTCGAGGACGTCGCTCAGGGTGCGGTCCCAGTCGGGGCCGCCCAGGGTGATCCGGTCCGGGGTGATCTCCCAGGTATCTCGCACGCTGGTGTCGGCCAGGGTCTGCTCACCGCGGCCGAAGCGGGCCTGCCGGGCCTGCGCGATCAGCTTCTTGGTGACCGGAGCGCGCAACGGCAGGGGCAGCGCCCCGACGCCGTCGACCTCGATCCGCAGCGCGCGGGCGGACATCTCGATGCGGGTGCTGAAGTCCCCGCATCGCTCCGAGGCATCGAGCAGCTTCGCCAGCTGCTTGCGTGCTCCGTGTCCCATGGTGTTTCGTTCCCCCGGTCGGCAGCGTGCCATTCCCTCTGTCCCGGAAACCCTAGCGCTGCTGGAAGTCCCTGCTCATCGAACAGGGACCCCCATTGCCGCAACGCACTGAGGTCTCCCGGCCGTCAGGCACGCAGCAGGGTGACGGTGCGCCCGGAGGGCGTGGTCTTCTGCGAGAAGGCGGTGCGCTCGTGGACCGGGGCTGCCTGCGGGCGGGTGTCGAAGACGACGAGGGTGCCCGTGGACAGCTCCATGCGGTCCAGGTAGTCGTCCAACTGCGCCAGCCCCTCGGCGAGGGGGTCGGTGCGGCCCTGGCGCCACACCTTCAGCTCCAGCGCCTCGCGCTGCACCGCCCGCGAACCGTCGGCAGCGGTGTACGGCTGGCGAATCAGCAGGTCCACGCGCCGTCGGCCGACCCCGTACTCCCGGTCGATGAAACCCGCCCCGTTCACGATCCGGTGCAGGTAGGCCATCATCACCAGCTGCGCCGCCGCCTCCGGATACGTCGAGCTAGTGGCCAGGATCTCCCCGTTCTCCCGCCAGAACTCCGCGAACGAACGCAACAGCTTGTCCATGTCGATCCGGCCGTCCGGCAACCGGAAACTACTCGGGATGGCGGTGATGACCGATTCCGTCCTGACGCCCAGGACCCGAACGATCACCTCCTTGTAGATCGGGTTGGCCACCCGCACCGGCGAATCCGCGGCGATCAGCCCCAGGTCACGAACGTAGGCCAGATCGTCGTCGTAGGTGCTCGCCTCCTGCGGCAGCTCGCCGGCGATCAGCGGCTCGATCACCCGCCGCACCCGGTCCTCCCCCAGCCGCGCGGCCAGCGAGTCCAGATGCGTCGCACGCGCCAGGATCAATCGCTCCTTCGCCTCATCCACATGCTCCGCCGTGACCGGCGTATCCGATGGGATCGCCATCTCCTCGACGATCTCCCGGGCCAGCGCGTTCACCAGCCACGGCTGGCCCTGGGTACACCAGAAAGCACGCTGGACCGCATCCGGGGTGAACTCCTGCCCCGTCTCCGTGGTGTGCTGCCCGTACAGCTCGACAACCTCGGGCTCAGTGAAGTCACCCAACCGCAGCGAAGCGACCTTGATATTGAACGGACTCGACGTGCCAAGACGTCCCGGGTCCCCACCTGAGGCCGCCTTGTAGTCGCGCACATCCCGCAGCCCGCACAGCACCACCGCATCCGGGAAGCCGCCACGGCTGACAGTGAAGCCGTCGCGCAACTGACGCAGCACACTGCGCAGACTCTGTCCCTGCAGCGCGTCGATCTCGTCGAAGAACAGCACCAGCGGACGCGGACAGTTCCGCACCCACTCAGTCAGCCCCCGCGTGAGCCGGGACCCGGGCACCGCGTCGGGCCAGGAGGCGGGGGGCGCGAGCTCATCAGGAAGCCCAGCGGACTCCGCGGACCGCCGAATCGCCTCCAGCACCAGCAGCTCGGCCTGGCCGTACTCCTCCCCGGCCACCTCCGCGCTCTCGCACGAGAAGTGCAGCGCCGCGTACCGGCCCGACGCCGTCAGTTCCCGGGCCATCGCCGCCAGCACCGTCGTCTTCCCGGTCTGCCGTGGCGCGTGCACCACGAAGTACTGGCCCTGCTCGATGTACCCGCGGGCCCTGGGCAGCCGCTCCTGGGCCGGCACCATGTAGTGACGCGTGGGGACGCACGGCCCGGCCGTATTGAAGTAGCGCATACCTCGCACGCTAGCCGACGGCACCGACAACCTGAGGCGACCGTGCCCCCGACCACCGGCTACACCGCCCCGTACGGGCACGAGTGCCAGAGCAGCGGTGCCCCGGTGCGGAGATCACCCGGCGGGCAGACGCAGAAACGCGGCCAGCGCCCGCTGGGGCGCGGTGACCGCTGGAGCGCCTCCGGAGACCGCCAGGGCATGCAGGTCACCGCGGCACAGCTCTTCACGTGCCGATCAGCTCATCCGGCGCACCGTTGTCGTCCCAGTCGGCCTCATGCATCCTGCCCTTGCCGACAATCTCATCCGGGCTCGTGAGCAACCGGGGCGCGCGCACTGCGGCCAGTGCCTTGTCGGACAGTTCGGCCGCGGGTCAGGGGCCGGTTCCCCGCGACCGCGAACGCCCGTAAGCGGCTGTACCTGCTTCGCCACGGCGGCAAGGAATGGCTGGACGAAGATCGACACAGTCGCATCGCCGTGGAGACCCGCATGGGCCGCGAGGTCGCCGGCGTGGAAGGTCTCTACTCGCACGTTGCCCTGGCCGTGGAGCAGGAGATTGCCGATTCGCTGCAAAGCAGGTGGCTGCGCTTCGCGGCCAGCGAGAGAGCACTGGAAGGCGCCATCTCTCACTGCCCTACTATTCGATCTTGAAAAGTGGTAAAAAACAGCAGGTCAAGACCGCTCAGGACACGTCGACATAGTTGTTCATGAGATTCATCACCACCAAGAGCTTCATGCCCTTCGTGATCTACCGGATCCTGCTCGGCATCGTCATCTTCGCGCTGGTCTGGTCCGGCGCGCTGAGCCCGCACGCGGGCGAAATCCGGTGGCTGAACCGGGGCCTCACAGGTAGCACCGAGGACCTCGCGCTGTACCGGGAGAATTTCCGGTGCCGTCTGCCGGAGTCGATTCCTTGACGTGCGAGTTGTACAGCCGCTCGCGGCGCGGAATCGCGCCCCTCTCGTTCTTGGGCGCGGCGTCGTACTCGGCCACGATCCGCAGCTGTACTCGGGACTGAAGGAGCGGCGCTTCGGCCGGGGGGTCGGGTCCGGCGGGGTTGGTGCTGGTCATGAGGGGGTGGTTCTCCTGTCGTGCCCTCTCAGGCCAACCCCGCGAAGCGGGACGTCTCACTCAAGGCTGACAGAGAGGGACCGCCGACACGAGACTCGTGAAGGCTGCCTCCAGGAGGCTCACCTGCGTGAGGCCGCCGCCAAGGGAGGAGCAGCAGGCGTCGATGCCCTCGTACAGCACCACCAGGCTCAGCTCGCGGCGTGGTCCGCCGCGCTGGACGAGTTCATCGCCTCCGTGCACACCACTGAAGACCTGCCCGGCTGGGCCGAGCAAGTCGTTGCGGAAGAACTCTGGGAGATTCACCAGAGCCGCGAGTTCCTGACGAGCGCCATCATGAAGTACCACCACGGCGACCTCGCCCGCACCCCGACACTGTCCTCGACAAACCGAGCTTCGAGTTGTCGACGGTCACCATCAGGCCGGCCCCGTAGCCTGCTCGACAACCTGACCACCGCTCTCGCCCGGCCCGGCCCGCCGCCTCATACCGCAATGCCCTCGACTCGGTCCCCTGTGCACCGCCGGCCCCGGAGATGCAGTTGGGCCGACCGGCGGCGGAGGGGACCCCGAACTCGGTCCCGTATCGGCCTCGGACACCTACCGGCGTACGCGCCAGGCCATGACCACGACACCGAAACCCGCGTAGCGCCCAGCAGGGCCATGCCCCCGGATGGGGCATCACCGCCAGCTGGACGACGGCCGCCGCTGCGCACACCCGCCGGTCGGACGCCCTCACGGCCGACCGGCCCCGGTCTCGGCGTCCTTCAGGATGCCGATCCATCCAACTCAGAGGACCTGGCGTGTGCGGCCGGGACGATCCAGGTCCAGCGGTCGGCTGCCTGCGAGTCACGGAGCTTCGGCCGGGGCCAGCCGAGGGGCTGCTTCAGGAGGCGGAAGTGTGCTGCACGTCGAAGCGGCGGAGAAACGCCTGCCAGCACCGGTCAACGTCATCCGTGGCAGCGCCAGTGCCCGAACACCACAGCAAGACGGGCTTGTTCACCCCTCCCCCGGGCAGCTTCTCGACTGTCAACCGGATGACGGTGCTCTCGATGACGGACAGCGGGCCCTCGTGGCGAGCCACGCGGCCCGGCGGGTCAGCCCGGGATGGAGCCGGTCCCACGCCTGCGCGGTCGCCGTCCCGTACCGGTCGGTGTTGGTGACGGTCGCCTCGGTGGCCTCGCCCCAGGTCTCGGGCCGCCCGAAGACGTTCCCAGGTACGTCCGTACGGGGGCGAGGCTCAGTCGTCCACCTGTCGCGCCGCCTCCGTCAGAGGCGCAGTCGCCGCCGTCGCGGCGTCGTCCGGAACCGGGCACGGTAGTGGGTGGGGGAGAGACCCAGCGTCGGCTGGAACGCCCGGCGCATCGTCTCGGCCGAACCGAACCCCGCCTCGTCAGCCACCGCCTCGATGGGACCGGTGCCGGAGGTCAGGAGTGCCTGGGCGGCCTCCAGGCGTACGGACTCGACGTACTGGGCCGGCGAGAGTCCGGTCTCGCCGCGGAACGGCCGGCTCAGATGCCGGACCGAGACTCTGCCGAGCCGGGCGAGTGTGGCCGGAGTGTGGGCACCGCCCGGATCGGCGCTCACCGCGGCCATGGCTGCCCGGGCGCGGCCGCCGTGGTGCGGGTGCCGGCCTTCACCGTGCGCAGCTCTCCCTGGGCGCGCTCCAGGTCGGCCCTGGCCTTGGCGACCTTCTCCTCGGCTTGGCGCTGCGCGGCCTCGACTTCCTCTGGATGCACTGGAGATGGCGCGCGTTACTGCCGTCGGCGTTCACTACTCTCGGGCCAGGAGCTTGCCACCATCCGGACGTGGGCGCGCTGCGAACGCGGGCCCCCTCGGAGACCTTCAAGGGATCACCGGGAAGGTATGCCCTCCGCGTTTCCCCCGGTGCCGATTGCAAGATGTATCCCGACCACGACCACCGCGATCCTGTCGCGGTCGTTCACGACCTGATCACCGCGGTCGCCCCGGGCGCCGACTGTGATGCGGTCGGCGAGGCTCTGCGCCGGACGGCGCCCGACCGTCCCCACTATCGCCAGCGAGGGGTCTGGGCCTTGGAGGAGAATCCCCGGCTGCTGACCGGGGACGTGCCATTGCAACCCCACCACGTCAGGGCGGCCGCGTTGATCGCCAGGTGCACCGTGTTCACCAGCGCGTCCACAAGCCCGGACGGGACGGTCACCGGCGATCCTGGTCTGCCTGGTCACAGAGGGACACACCCTCCGAAGCGAAAGTTGCTTTTCCATCACGAACAGCTCCCCGCCGCACCTTGTCCGACGTCGGACTTGCAGGTCCCCCCGAAACTCTCATCCGCTATATGGCGACGCGTCAGTTGCGTTGCATGCGGGAAACGTTCACAGTCGCCGCTCCTCCGACTTCTACGTGAATGTTCCACCGGAGGGTCGGTCTCTATGGCCTGATTTTCCATGACTCCTCATGGTGCGGCACCTCCCTTCCCTGTTACTTGCCTCGACGGTGATCAAGCGGCTTTGCTTCTGCTTCCGTTTTGGGTGAGCGATACATGTGGAGAGTTCTTGTGACCAGGAGGTGGCCTCGCCGTCGGCGGGGCGATAGATCCGGCACCGGCAGACGCGCGATCGCCGGGATGGTGGCCGCGGCTCTCATCGGAGGACTTCCCGCACTGGCGGGGGCTCCGGCCGCGGCGGCGGACGAAGCCGTCCTCTCGGAGGGGCACAAGGCTCTCGCGGAGGCCAAACAAACCGGACAGCGTGTGGAAGTCGTCGGTGAGCGTACGGAACGCGCGACGACTTATGCCAACCCGGACGGCTTCTCCTTCACTCTTGAAGAGTCGTCCGTACCCATCCGCGTGGCCAGGCCGGGCGGAGGCTGGCAGGAGCCGGATGACACGCTGGTCCGCAAGGCGGACGGTTCAGTTGCCCCCAAGGCGGCTGCCGTGGACATCGACTTCTCCGGCGGCGGCGACGGCACCGATCTGGTGATGATCTCCAAGCAGGGCCGCTCCCTTCAGTTCGGCTGGCCGGGGAAGCTCCCCGAGCCCGAGTTGGAGGGTTCGAGTGCGCTCTACAAGAACGTGCTGCCGGACGTGGACCTCAAGATGACTGCCACCGTGGAGGGGTTCCGCCAGGTCCTGGTGGTCAGAACTCCCGAGGCGGCGAGCAATCCGAAGCTCCGTGAGATCGAATACGGGCTCAAGGCTGATGGCCTGACCGTGCGCGGCATGCCGGGTGAGACCATGGCCGCGACCGACGAGTTGGGGCGCACGGTGTTCCGCGCCCCCGCCGCGCAGATGTGGAACTCCGCAGGACTGGCCGATGCCTCCTCCAGTCCGGCAATCCTCCGATCGGCCCCGGCCCCGGCTGAAGGGCCGACCGGCCCCTCGACCACCGGTACGGAGGGCGGGCACTCGGGCGAGGGGTACGTCGACCGCTCGCAGCAGCCGGGCCAGGGCGACCTCGTCGCGGACATGGAGACGAGCATCGACCGGGACTCGGTGTCGGTCGTCCCCGATCCGGAACTGATCCGCGAGACGACTCCCGATCAGTACCCCCTGTACATCGACCCGACGGTGACGTGGGGAGAGTCGGAGCGCACACTTCTGCGCTCCGACGGCTACGAATCGTACGGCTGGGGCAACGGTTCGGACGGCCGCGGCGCGGGCGTGGGTAAGTGCGGCACCTGGAGCGGCTACTACTGCGGCCCCGGCTATGTCCAGAGGCTGTACTTCGAGTTCTCGCCCGCCAACCTCAAGGGCAAGCAGGTCCTGGACGCCACGTTCCGTGCCACGGAGACCTGGTCGTTCACCTGTGACGCCCGCTGGGTTGACCTGGTCCGTACGAACAACATCTCCGCGTCCACGACCTGGTCGTCACGACCCAAGGAACTGGACTGGATGGTCGACCGGCACGTCTCGGCCGGGCGGGGCACGGCGTGCAGCCCCTCGCAGCCGGCGGCGGCCATCGAGTTCAACGACAATCCGAAGGAGACCAACGAGAATCTCACCCCGACGGTGCGGGACTTCGCCGCGGGCAAGTTCTCCCGGCTCACCCTGGAGCTGCGAGCGCATGACGAGTCCGACACTTCCGCCTGGAAGCGCTTCAAGAACGACGCCGTGCTCGCCATCACGTACGTCGGCCTGCCGGACAAGCCGAGCAACATCGGTGTGGTCGCCGGCACCGGACAGGTGTGTTCGACCAGCGAGTCCGCTCCCTCGATCGTCTCCGACCCGACCCCGGCCCTGACGGCCACCCCGCAGACCAAGGCGGGCGGCGAGTCCGGTGCCAAGCTGCGGATCTTCTACGACGTCGACCACAAGAACAGCGACGGCACCTGGTCCGACACCCCGGCGGGCAACGGCGAACTGCGGCCGACCAGTGGCTTCGTGGGCGACAACGTCAAGCAGACGCTGTCGTGGTCGACACTGAGTGAGGGCAAGCTCTACCGCTACCGGGCCTGGACTCGCTCGTACTACGACAATGGGACGGACTACCTGGCCGGCCCGTCGAACGCCTCGACCACCGGCTGGTGCTACTTCCAGGTCGACCCGACCGCCCCCAAGGCACCGAAGATCACGTTCGGCGCGCCGTACAGCGAGTGCACCACCAACACCTGCCAGGCGGCGGGCGGGCCGGGAGCCAAGGGGACCTTCGGCTTCGCTCCGGCGACCGGGGACACCGACATCGTCGCGTACCAGTACCGGCTGACGCAGACCTCCGGCTGGACGCCACTGAGCGGAGCCACGGTGACCGCCACGGTCACCCCGGACCGCTCGGGTACCTACCGGATTTACGTGCAGGCCAAGGACGGCCTGGGTCGCTGGGGTGCGGAGAACGTGGTGGACTTCCTGGTCGCCGCGGGCGCCGGCCCCGTCGCGCGGTACCACTTCGACGAGTCCGCCGGCACCGCGCTGGACGCCACTGCCGCCGGCCATGACGCGTCCCTGGGCGGTGCCGCCACCCGCGACGACCGCGGTCGGCGCGGGCTGGTCACCCACGATGCCGACGGCACGAAGCTGCCCGCGCCGGTCACGGACAGGGGCCTCGCCCTCAACGGCAGCGGCGGGTACGCGGCCAGCTCCGGCCAGGTCCTGGAGACCCGCTCCTCCTACACCGTCTCCGCCTGGGTCCGCATGGATCAGACCGGCCGCAACCGCACGTTCGTCAGCCAGAACGGCACCCACCGCAGCCTGTTCTACCTCGGCTACGAGCAGAGCGGCGGTGCGTGGACCTTCCGGGCAGTCGACAACGACGCTCCCAAGGACGGCAGTTGGGCCTACAGTCGGGTGAAGTCCTCAGCCCCTGCCACCCTGGGCGTGTGGACCCATCTGACCGGCGTGTACGACGCGACGGCCAAGACCGTGGCCCTCTACGTCAACGGCCGGCTGCAGGGCACCGCCCCCTACACGACCGCCTGGGCCTCCACGGGGCCACTCCAGATCGGCCGCGTCCTCTGGTCGGACGTGTACACCGACCCTGCTCTCGGATCCATCGACGAGGTGGCCGTCTGGCAGCGGACGCTGAGCGCCGCCGAGATCGCCGACGAGGCGAAGCTGCTCACCTCCGACGGTTTCGCCGGCGCCGAGCTGGTGGCCGACTGGTCGGCCGCCCAGGGCAGCGGCACCACCGTCCCGGACGGCGCCTCCGGCTACGGGCGCACCCTGACCCTCTCCGGCGGGGCCACCGTCTCCGGCGGCCAGATAGTGCTCGACGGCACGGACGACGCGGGTACAGCCCCCGGGCCGGTGGTGGACGACACGGGTTCGTTCACCGTCACCACCCTGGCCGAACTCGACAGTGCCGCACTGTCGGCCAAGAACGTCGGGTACACCGGCCAGGTACTCGGCCAGCGCACCGCCGACGGCTCCGCTGGGGCCTGTGGTTCAAGCTGACAGGCAAGGAGACGGTCCTCGACGAGGAGACCTTCGAGGAGCGCACGGTCCCGGTCGGCACATGGCACTTCGGACGTCTCAACAGTGACGGCACCCTCACCTCGGCGGCGTCGAGCGCCCCCGCTGCGCTCGACAGCCCGGTCCGGCTGACCGGTGTGTTCGACACCCATGACGGCGGAGAACCGAAGGTCGGCCTGTACCTCGGTCACAACCGCCAGGGCGACGCCGCCCCGTTCACCCCGGCGCCCGGCTCCGGCGAGTTCGCCGTCGGCACGGCGTTCGACGACGGCTCCTGGCAGCACCACCTGCCTGCCCGCCTGACGGACCTGCGTGTGTGGGCCGGTGCCATGGCCTCGCCGACGCAGATCACCGAGTTCATCGGCGACTGACCCTCCTCGAAGGGCCGTCGTCGTCCGACGGCCCCTCGAGGGGCTGCGTACCCCATGCACAGCCTCGGCGGTACGCCCCTGCGGCAGGCCCAGGTCGGGCCTGCTCCGGTTCGCCCGGTCCGCGCACGCTGCGCCTGCCGCCGACTCCACCTGTCGTCCCCCGCTTCAGGGACCTGACGAAGAAGGCACTCATGACATTCGGCATACCCGCTCCGACGAGGCCACCGGGCAGAACGGAGCGGCGCAGAGCCCGCTTCCGGGCCCGACCGGTGGCGACCGTCCTGTCGCTGTTGCTCGCCATCCCGGCCGGTCTGACCCCGGTTGCCGCGGCAGCGGAGGCCCTCGGCCGTCCCGATGTGCCGGACACCCGGCCGAGCAAGGTCGAGGAGGTGTCCGGGCGCGGGGCGAAGAAGGACCGCGCGCGCGTGGCCAAGGAGAGGAAGGCGGACGGCACACTCGCCCGCAAGGCATCGGCCGAACGCAGGGCCTCCTGGCCCTCCGGCGGAAAGGCGACCGTCGACCTCGTCCCGGGCGAGTCCGGCGCCGCCAAGCCGGGCGGACTGCCCGTCAGTGTCTCCGCCGGCAAGAACAAGACCAGCGCGAAGAACGCCGGCGGCGCCGTCGAGGTGACGGTGCTGGACCAGGACGCGTCCCGGCGTGTCGGCATCACCGGCGTCCTGCTGACCGCCGCCGCCGAGAAGCCCGGCCAGGCCGATCTACGCATCGACTACCGCACCATCGCCAGCGCCGTGGGCGGCGGCTGGGGCGGCCGGCTCCGGCTCGTCCAGCTTCCCGACTGTGCGCTGACCACGCCGGAGAAGGCGAAGTGCCGGGCGCAGACCCCCGTGAAGTCTGCCAACGATCTCTCCGCGCACACCCTGACAGCGGCCGTTTCGCTCGACCGCGCCGACGTGGGCGGTGTGTCCACGCAGAGCGTCGAGAGCGGCTCCGTTTTCGCCCTGACCGCTTCCGGCGGCTCGGGCCCGTCCGCGTCCGGAACAGGAAACTACGCAGCCACCCCGCTGGCGGCTTCATCGTCGTGGGAGGCCGGCAAGAGTTCGGGATCGTTCTCCTGGTCCCATGACTTCCCGCTGCCTTCGGCGGCCGCCGGACCCGCCCCGTCGCTCTCCCTCTCCTACGACTCGGGCAGCATCGACGGACGCACCGCCACCAGCAACAACCAGGGCAGCGCGACCGGTGAGGGCTTCAGCATCACCGAGTCCTACGTCGAGCGGGCCTACGGCAGCTGCGACAAGGACGGCCACAGCGGCTTGTACGACCAGTGCTGGAAGTACGACAACGCCAGCCTGGTGCTGAACGGCAAGTCCTCGAAGCTGGTGAAGGACGCCACCACCGGGGCGTGGCGGCTGTCCGACGACGACGCGTCCAAGGTGATCCGTTCCACCGGCGCCGACAACGGCGACGACAACGGCGAGTACTGGACCGTCACCACCGGCGACGGTACGAAGTACGTCTTCGGCCTGAACAAGTTCGACGGCGCCACCACCCAGCGCACCAACTCCGCGTGGACCGTGCCGGTGTTCGGCGACGACTCCGGCGAGCCCGGCTACTCCAAGGGCTCCACGTTCGCCGACCGCTGGGCCACCCAGGCCTGGCGCTGGAACCTGGATTACGTCGAGGACCCCTACGGCAACGCCGCCACCTACTGGTACACCACCGAGACCAACCACTACCCCCGCAACAAGGCGACCACGGCGAACGCGTCCTACACGCGCGGCGGTTACCTGAAGGAGATCCAGTACGGTCTCCGCGCCGACGCCCTGTTCACCGACAAGGCCGACGCGAAGGTCACGTTCGCGCACGCCGAGCGCTGCACCGCCGCCGACTGCGGCACGCTGACCGAGGCGACCGCCGAGAACTGGCCGGACGTCCCCTTCGACGCGCTCTGCGCCAAGGACGCCGCCGACTGCTACACGACCTCGCCTTCCTTCTTCTCCCGCAAGCGGCTGACCGGCGTCAACACCTTCACCTGGAACGCCTCGACCACCGCCTACGATCCGGTCGACTCCTGGAAGCTCACCCAGCAGTACCTCGACGGAGGTGACATCGGCGATTCCTCCGATCAGGTGCTGACCCTGAAGTCGCTCCAGCGCACCGCCAAGGCCGGCACCGCCAAGGCCGTGACTCCCGTCACCTTCACCTACCAGCTGCTGCCCAACCGGGTGGACGCCACCGACGACATCCTGCCGCTGACCCGGCCCAGGATCTCCACCGTCACCTCCGAGACCGGCGCCATCACCACGGTCACCCTGTCCGCACCCGAGTGCGTCCGCAGCGAGGTCCTCGGTGCCGCCGAGGACACCAACAGCCGCAACTGCTACCCGCAGTACTGGAACATCAACGGCGCACAGGAAGCCTCCATCGACTGGTTCCACAAGTACCGCGTCCTCGCCGTGACCACCTCCGATCCGGCCGGTCACAACGAGACGGTCGAAAACTCCTACTCCTACGCGGGCGCCGCCTGGCACCACAGCGACTCCCCCTTCACCCCGAAGGCCGAGCGCACCTGGTCCGACTGGCGCGGCTACCGCCAGGTCACCGTCCACAGCGGCGCGAAGGGCACCACTCAGCCGCAGCACAAGACAGTCTCCCTGTACATGCAGGGCATGAACGGCGACAAGAACAAGGACGGCACCACCAAGTCGGTGAAGCTCGCACCGCTGACCACTCCCTCGGTCGGCCTCGCCACCCTCACCGACAGCGACCAGTACTCCGGACAGCTGCGCGAGAAGGTCGTCTACAACGGCACCCAGCCGATCTCGGTCACCGCGAACCAGCCCTGGTCCAAGGAGACCGCGCGCCAGACCGGCGTACCGGACTCCGCCGACCACGTCGCCCGGTACGTCCGCACAAAGCAGACCACCACCTACACGTATCTGACCGCCTCGGACTCCTGGCGCCGCCGGGCCGTCCAGACCACCTTCGACGGCTACGGCATGCCGGTCACCGTCTACGACTCCGGCCTGTACGGCACCGCCGGGGACGAGACCTGCACCCGCACCTGGTACGCCCGCAACACCGCTGCCGGACTGACCGACCTGGTCTCCCGCAGCCGCACCGTGGGCGAGAAGTGCACCGTCGACGACGCCGACCTCGACCTGCCCGCCGACACCGGCACCCGCGGCGACGTCCTCTCCGACACCGCTACCGTCTACGACGACCCGAACGCCACCACCTGGACCGAGGACCAGACCCCCACCAAGGGCCTCGCCACCTGGACCGGCCGCGCCAAGAGCTACACCAGCACCGGCGCGCCGAGTTGGCAGACGCTCGCCACCGAGACGTACGACGTCCTGGGCCGCACCCTGTCGACCACCGACTCCGCAGGCCACACCTCGTCGACGGCCTACACCCCCGCCACCGCGGGCCCACTGACCCGGACCATCAAGACCGACGCCAAGGGCTTCCGCACAGTCGACTTCCTCGACCCGCGGCGTGCCGTCCCCGTCCGCTCCTACGACGCGAACCTGAAAAAGACCGAGCGCACCTACGACGCCCTCGGCCGACTGACCGCCGTCTGGGGCCCCAACCGCTCCAAGAGCGGGGGCCAGGCAGCGACCACCACCTTCACCTACCGGATGCAGGCGAATGCCCCGTCGTGGGTGGCGTCCTCGTCCCTCAAGGCCGACGGCACGAGCTACAACACCAGCTACGCGCTGTACGACGCACTCCTGCGTCCGCTGCAGACGCAGGCGCCCTCCCCGCAGGGCGGCCGGCTGCTGACCGACACCCGTTACGACTCGCGCGGCCACGCCCACGAGACGTACACGGACATCTTCGACCCCACCACCTTGCCGAACGGGACGTACACCCGCGCAGAGTACGGCGAGGCACCGACGCAGACGGAGACCGTCTTCGACGGCGCCGGCCGCACCGTCTCCAGCACGCTTCTCGTCTACGGCGTCGAGAAATGGACCACCACGACGAGCTACACCGGTGACTCCACCGCCACCAGCGCCGTCCAGGGCGGCACGGCCACCCGTACCATCACCGACGCCCGCGGACGGATGGTCGAGTCCCGCGAGTACACGTCCACCAGCCCCGCCGACCCCCAGTACGGCGGCACGCTCGGCAACGGCTACGCCTCGGTGAAGTACACCTACACCCTCGACGACAAGAAGAGGTCCATCACCGGCCCCGACGGCGCCAAGTGGACGTACGGCTACGACCTGTTCGGCCGCCAGACCACCACCGGAGACCCGGACAAGGGCACCTCGACGACCGCGTACGACGCCCTCGACCAACCCGTCAAGACCACGGACGCCCGTGGCACGGCCGTCGTGACCGCCTATGACGAGCTGGGCCGCGAGACCGGCACCTGGAAGGGCTCCAAGACCGACGCCAACCAGCTGACCGCCCGCACCTACGACGGCGTTTTCAAGGGCCTGCCCGACAGCACGACCCGCTACGTCGGCGGCAAGACCGGCGCCGCGTACACCAAGTCCGTCACGGCCTACGACAGCCTGTCCCGGCCGACCGGAACCCGCCTCACGCTGCCGTCGAACGACCCGCTCGTCACCGCAGGCGCTCCCGCGACCGTCGACTTCACCAGCTACTACAACATCGACGGCACTCTGCAGAACAGCTCCGAACCGGCGCTCGGCGGGCTGCCCTCCGAGATCGTCGACTACGGCTACAACGGCCTCGGCAACGTCACCTCGGTCACCGGCACCACCGGCTACCTGCGGGCCGCCGACTACTCGGCCCTGGGCCAGGTGCAGCAACTCACACTCGGCACCGGCGGCTCGGGCGCCAAGAACGTCTACGTCACCAACACCTACGAACAGGGCACCGGCCGACTCACCCGCAGCCACGTCACGGACCAGACGCACCCCTACATGCTGCAGGACCTGACCTACGGCTTCGACGACGCCGGCAACATCACCTCCATCGCCGACCCGACCACGCTCGGCGGCAGCGCCGCCGCCGAGACCCAGTGCTTCGCCCACGACGGCCACCGCCGCCTCACCGAGGCCTGGACCCCGTCATCGCAGAAGTGCTCGGACACCCGCAGCGCCACCGCCCTCGGCGGCCCAGCACCCTACTGGACCAGCTGGTCGTACAACGACGCGGGACAGCGCACCCGCCAGACGCAGCACACCGCCGCGGGAGTCACCGCCACCGACTACTGCTACACCGGTGCGAAGCCCCATACCCTCACCGGCACCAGCAGCAACGGCTGCGCGCTGTTCACCCCCGGCTACGCGTACGACGCCACCGGCAACACCACCAAGCGCCCCGGTACGACCGGCAGCCAGGACCTCGCCTGGTCGCCCGAGGGCAAGCTCACCAAGGTCACCGAGAGCGGGAAGGACACCGACTACCTCTACGACGCCGACGGCACCCTGCTGATCCGCGCCACCGAGAGCGGCGAGCGGGTCCTCCACCTCGGGGCCACCGAACTGCACCTCAAGGCCGACGGCACCACCTGGGCCAAGCGCACCTACGACGCGGCCGGCCAGACCATCGCCGTCCGCACCAATGAGTCGGGCACACACAAGCTGTTCTACCTCGCGGGCGACCACCACGGCACACAATCCCTGGCGATCGCCTCCGACACCCAAGCTCCGCTCAAGCGCCGCAGCACCCCGTTCGGCGCTCACCGTGGCACCACCACGGGCGGCGACTGGCCCACGGACAGCGGCTTCCTCGGCAACACGGCCGACAAGCGCACAGGTCTGACCCACATCGGGGCACGCGAGTACGACCCGTCGACCGGCCAGTTCATCAGCGTCGACCCGCTCCTCGCCCTCGACCAGCCCCAGTCGCTGAACGGCTACAGCTACGCCAACAACTCCCCGGTCACCTTCTCCGACCCGGACGGACTCCGCCCGCTCGGCCCCACCGGCGAGGGCATCGACCGTGACAACCAGTGGGCCAAGGACCGCGGCATGGACGCCGGGTACACCTACGACAACGGCAAGTGGAACTGGAAGCAGACACCCAAGTCCGACCCCGAGTCCCAGAAGAAGTACGCGGCCTACCAGGCCAACCCCACCCACTACCTCATCGACGACAACCACGCCCAGCAGCGCGCCGCACAGCAGCGCGACGACCGCCAGAAAGCCCTCGACGAGGCCAAGGCCAAGGCGGACCGAGAACAGCGCAAGAAGGACGGCGTCTGGGTCAGCCTGATGAAGGGCAACTTCAGCAACGCCTGGGACAACACGAAGGACAACGTCAGCAACGCCTGGGGCAGCGTCAGAGACTCCGCGTTCGGCCAGTGGGTCGGTGACAACTGGCGGACCATCGCCGATGTTGCTGCCTTCGCGGCCTGCTTCGTCTCACTCGGGATCTGTGCCCTGGCCGCCGCCGTGGTGATCACCGCCAAGGCACTGGCGGACTTGAAGACGCACGGGCTGGACTACGCAGGAGAACAGTTCTCGAACAACCTGCTCATGGGCACGGTCGGTCTGGGCGCCGGAGCCGCCGCCGCAATGTCCTGGAAGGCGGGCGTAAACTCAGGACGAATCACCGAGTACCTGTCCAGAGGTCGCCACGCAGCGGGAAGAGGCAGGCACGCGGCGCCTGGCCGTGATCCGTTCGTCCGCGGTACGGAATTCGTCGTCGGGGGCAGCGCGGGTGTCGCAACCTGCGCCATACCGTCCATCGCCGGCCCGAGCTACTGCTGACATGAGGCGGGAAGAACACATGACGGACGACGTCGTAACGGTCTCCTATCGGGAGATGGCCGAGGCCGCCACAAGTCAGGCCGCCTACCGCAAGCTGGAAAAGCCGACCCTCCGACCGGAGGCCGACGTCCGGCGAGTCGCCTGGTGGCGCGTGCGAGGACTACAAAGAACCGCCCACGCACCCATCCTGCTCACGATCCTTGGCACGGACGCCCTCGCGGTCTACGCGACCCAGGTGGTTCCGGACGACGACCGGCCGTTCTGGTTTGCACTCGTGCCTCTCATATCGCTGGGGGTCCTGGCATTCGTACTCACCGGAGTCCGGCGCGCCCGGCACCTGGCCAGGGTCGCGCGACAGGAGCCGGGCCGGACCATGCGGTACCTATTGCTCCACAGCTACGTGTCGGGAGCCCCCTGGCTGGTGTTCTTCCCGCTCACCGGAGGTGACGAGGCCGAGCCGATCGGGACACTGCCCCTGAAGTACGGGCCGACCCGGGACCTGTACCGCGACCTCCCGGCTCCGGTCGGCGAGGCCACGCTGTGCGGGGACGCGACGTACCGTTCCGTGACCGTGCCCTGGATCGACGGCCAAGTCGTATGGCCGTCCGCCGGGTACGGCGAGATTTGCCTGGGCAGCGACCACGACATGCGCTTCGTCAGTGAGCTCATCCGCCCCGAGTAGCAGGACCCACCCAGGCCCCGCCCCTTCGCCGGACCAGGCGGAGGGGCGGGGCCTGGGGCCCACCCGTTCGTCCGCGGAATCGAGTTCGGCGTCGGAGGTGGCATGGGCATCGCGACCTGCGCCATATCGTCCGTCACCGGCTCGAGCTACTGCTGACATGAGGCTGGGAGAACACATGACGGACGACGTCACAGCGGTTTCGCACCGGGAGATGGCCGAGGCCGCCACCAGTCAGGCCGCCTACCGCAAGCTGGAGAAGCCGACCCTCCGGCCGGAGGCGGATGTCCGGCGGGTCGCCTGGTGGCGGGTACGAGGGCTGCAGAGGGCCGCGCACGCGCAGACCCTGCTGATCGTCCTTGTCATGGATGCCATGGCCATCTACGCGATCCAGGTGTATCCGGACGATCTGCCGGTCTGGTTCCCCACCCTGCCTCTGATCACCCTCATCGGGGTTGGGTTCGTCGCCATCGGTGTACGGCGCGCCTGGCGCATGGCCAGGGTCGCGCGCCGGGAGCCTGGACAGACGGTGCGGTACCTGTTGCTGCACAGCTACACCTCAGAAGCCCCTTGGCTGGTGTTCTTCCCGCTCACCGGTGGTAAGAACGCCGAGCCGATCGGGACGCTGCCCTTGCAATACGGGCCGATCCGGCACCGGTTCCGGGACCTCCCGGCACCGATCGGCGAGGCCACGCTGTGCGGGGACGCGACGTACCGTTCCGTGACCGTGCCCTGGATCGATGACCAGGTCGCGTGGCCGTCTCACGGGTACGGCGAGATCGACCTGGACAGCGCGCATAGAATGCGCTTCGTCACGGAGCTCATCCGCCCCGAGTAGCAGCACCTACCCGAGCCCCGCCCCTTCGCCGTACCAGGCGGAGGGGCGGGTTCGGTCCTCTCCGCATCCCTGGGACCTCCATCAAGATCAGCAAGAGCGTATTCCCCATGTCACGCAAAAATTCCGACGAGACTCTGCGGCGGATCTCTCAGAAGATCCTTTCCTGGTCCCTCACTTTCATTTTCGGGGCCGTGGCAGCCGGACTCGTTGCGGCGGGTTTCTCCACGGGCTTCGCAGCAGGTCCGCTGTCAGGCGTGGCCGTCTCCCTCGGAATCGTCGCCCTCACACAGCGTGTCAGCGGCTCTCGTATCACACTGCGCACGGACAGCCTCGTCGTCATCAATCCGCTGATGACCTATGCGGTCCCTTACGCGGACATCGCACGGATAGGCGGAGGCGGAGGCGGGACGCTGAACATCCTCACGCGCGCGGGACACGAGATCCACGCGACCTCCTTCGGAGGCTCCTTGATCGACAATTTCGTTGGCTCCGCAGACCGGGCGGTCGAACGCATCGAGGCGCGTGTCAGGCAGCACCGCTCTCATGCAAGCACTGCCCCGATGTCGAAGAAGTTCAGGATCTCCTGGTTCGCCGACCTCTGCACCCTGGGCGCCGTGGTCTGCGGGGCGGCGGCCGGCCTCGTCGGGACCTGAGGGCGGAGCCCTCAGACCCCCTGCCCCAGTCCGCGACACCTGTCGCGCATCCGACACTCACCAGTGCATACCGCTGAGCTGGGCATTCGCAGTGCCGTCCGGGCTTGCACGTCTCCCACCCCCGAAACAAGCGACGTGGCGGGTTCGTACTCGACGGTCGAGTCGGCGCACGGCTCGGCGAGTTCGAGGAGGGCCGCGTGTTCGGTCTCGTCGGCGGTCAGGCCCCAGCGGAGTCTGGTGGCGGTCCAGTCGGCGAGGTAGGTGCACGTTGCGGACTGGGCGGGCGGCATCCAGGCGGCCGGGTCCTTGTCTGGTTTCGACCTGCTGGTCTTCGCGGTCACCACGACCAGGGAGCGCTCCGCGTCGAGGTCGTTGGCGTAGGCCTCGCGGCGTTCGGGCGTCCAGTCATGGGCGCCGACTGGCGGGGAGCGTCATTGCAGAGGTGCGGTATTCGAGGCTGCCCCCTGGGTCGTCGTACACCACGCGGGCGAATCCGGCGGCTGAACCGGGGCGGCGGACCTGTTCGAGGAGAGTGCGGGGGCCTGCTTCCAGCCGGGCAGCGCCTCGGGTCCGTGGCGTCGGTGAGGCATCACGAGCGCGGTGCCCGGACAGCTGCCGTCGGCGACGGTGATGGGTCGGGCCGGCGTGGATGACGGCCTGGCGAGCTGCCGCATCGTCACATGCGGACGTCGGCAAGCCGCGTCCGGGAGCGCCTGACGCACCGATGAGTTTTCTGCGCTGCGGGAGTCCTAGGGGCGGTAACGCACACCACGGTGGTACGGCCCCCAGATGAACCGGAGAGATGAACATGGCAACAGCGCGAGACCAGTCACCCAGCACCGAGGCCCGTGTCGTCTCGGCGGACGGCACCGAGATCGCCTTCGAGCAGTCGGGCAGCGGTCCGGCCGTGGTCCTGGTCGCCTCGGCGCTGGCGGACCGCTCGGACACGGCCAGACTCGCGGCTCTCCTCGCCCGGCACTTCACTGTGATCAACTACGACCGGCGGGGACGGGGGGCCAGCGGTGACGCTCCTGCCTACGCCCCCGACCGCGAGATCGAAGACATCGCCGCGTTGGTCGAACACGTCGGCGGCTCAGCGTCACTGTTCGGCTCGTCCTCCGGAGCGGTCCTCGCCCTGCGCGCGGCCGCTGCCGGGGTGAACGTCGAACGCCTGGCTCTCTACGAGCCGCCGTTCGTCGTCGCCGAAGGCGACGACGGGCCGCCGAGGGATCTCGCCCAGCAGATCAGCGCGATGCTCGCGGAAGGCCGGCGCAGTGACGCGGTCAGGTACTTCATGACCAGAGTGCAGGGCATGCCCGGCATCGCCGTGTTCTTCATGAAGCTCATGCCGAAGATGTGGGCCAACCTCACCGAGCTGGCCGGCACTCTTCCCTATGACATCGCGGTCATGGGCGACACCCAGCAGGGCAAGCCGCTCGACACCGAGGAGTGGAAGGGGGTGGCCGCACGCACCCGCGTGCTGACCGGGGGGAAGAGCCCGGCCGCGTTCCGGCGCGCCGCCCTCGCCGTCACCGAGATCCTGCCGCAGGCCGACCACCGCACTCTGCCCGGACTCAACCACGGCGCCGTCGTCATGGCCCCGAAGAAGATCGCCCCGGAGATCATCGAGTTCATCAAGGGATGAGCTGATCGTTCGAGCAGTTCGGCGCCCCTCCAGGCGCTCGGAGCGGAACGCGTCCCACCTCCGACCGGCCGCCGAACCCCGAACGACCAGAACGTACGAGACGGCCCTCTGGCCCTGTCCCGGCGGAGCGGGTGCGGCTTGAGCCGCACCCGCGCGTTCGCCGTGGTGGGCGTCGGCCCGATCACGCGGCGGGCCCGCCGGCAGGCGGCCGGGGAAGCACGCCTTACGGTATGCCCCCTGCCGCACGCATGGCCCGGCGACCGCGACACCGAGGCAGGAGGGAGGAGCCTGCGGCCCCGCCCGAAGCCCTCACCCAGGTCTACGCCCGCACCTGGATCAGCGCGTGGGTACCGCTCGTACGCCAGGCATCCCCATCCCGTTCGAGATCATCCACGGTCCCCTGCTCCAGGCCGACGATGACATCGGACTTCAGGGTCCGGAGCGCCGCGACGGCCCCGGGGAAGTACCGGGTGCGTTCGGCGAAGGGGGTCGTGGGGTGCCACTGCTGGTCGCCCACCAGACGGCGGTAGTTGAGGTCGCCCTTCAGGATCGTGAGCGCGGCGCCCTCGAACGCGGCGCGCAGGTCCTCGGGCATCTGCCCGTACGGCAGCGGAGCGCAGAAGAACGGGTGGGTGCGGACCTCCAGGATTCCGACGGCCATGGCTGTCCAGAGGCGGCCGCCGATGCGGCCGGCTTCGCCGGGGGCCCGGGTGAGGCGCCGAAGGCAGTCGACCACGTCAGCCGTCATCGCGTCGGAGACGTAGTACGGGTCGGGCTTGACGTAGAGCACAGCCCCCTCGGCGTGCCCGTGTTCGAGGAGATGGTCGATGAGGATGAGGTCGGGAATCAGCTCACGTCCCGCGTTGTCGGCCACCACGGCTACGGTGGCCGAGGCGCCGGCGGGCAGGAGCTGCCACAGCGTGGCCCCGTCGTCGGCGACCAGCCCTCGGTTCGCGGCGCCGGTCGTTGCCGCCTCCCCCGCCGAGATGCTGAAGCCGAGGTCCGCGCGGTTGCCCCAGAGCGACGCGTGCAGCAGCGCCGTGGCCCGCTCCTGGACCGGAACGTCGGCGAGCGCGTCCAGGGCCCGCAACTCCTCCTCCACTGCCCCGCCTCGCAGTTCGGCCTGCTTGAACGGGGCGAACGGGTCCACTCCCTGCCACGGCCCGTCGCCGAAGTACCCGACCGCGCCGAGCAGCTTGCGGTAGAAGTAGCTCTCCGCCCACAGGAACGGGGCGTCGTACCACGAACGCCCGAAGTGCTCCCGGCCCCAGTCCGCCCAGCGCTCGCAGTCGTGCTCCGAGGGGCCGAGCGGCTCGATCACACCGTTGGTGATCTCGTCCAGCAGGGCGTCGAGGGCCTCGCGCTGTCGGCGGCCGTACGGGAAGGCGTCCCGTACCTGCTGGATGAGCGCAGGGTGGCGCTCGGCCAGCACGCCCCGGGAGAACGAGCCGGGCTCGTTGCTCAGGATGACCGGTGCGCCGATCGCACCGCCCGAGTCACGGGAAGTCTTCTCCGTCATGGTGTCCCAGCCCTTCGGTTCTCGTCCACGTCTCCATGATCCCCGGGCTCACGACGCCGGCCGCACTGGCCACCAGCACCTCGCCCGTCGTCGGCTCGAAGGCCGCGCAGTGCAGTGCGGCGTCCGCCCGGGTCGTGGCGATCTGGCCACTGCCCGCCGGGCGACCACACACGCAGAAGCTGGTTCGGCACACGGGTGAGTCGGCGGGCCGAGCCACTCGCCGTGCGTCGACCGGGACTCCGGAAACCGGCATCAGTTCGAGTACAGAACGGGCGATCGGGACTTCCTCCACCTTTTTGTCACACCTCCGTCACCACCAGAACAACCAGCCCCTCCCTCGCCGACGAGTCGCTACGGTCATGCCTCCACGAACCGCACAAGGGGGACACATGACGTACCAGCAGCCGCAGCCCGGTCAGCCGCAGCAGCCCGGGTGGGGGCAGCAGCCGCCTCCGCCGCGGAAGAGGAAGACCGGAAAGATCATCGGATTCGGGTGCCTCGGGATCGTCGGCCTGATCGTCCTCATCACCGTGATCGCCATGGTCGCCAGTGGCGGGGGCGACGGCAACGAATCGTCGACCATGAAGCCGTCGGCCGCCCAGGGGGAAGCGACGAAGGACGAACCGAAGGAAGAGGAACCGGCCGAGAAGGCTCCCGTGACCGTCACCGCGAAGGCCGTCGCGTTCAAGAAGAGCGTCCTCGCCCAGGGCGACGACTACACCAGCGTCCGGGTCACCATCACGAACAACAGCAAGAACGACATCGAAGTCAACCCGCTGTACGTCACCATCACCGACACCGACGGCAGCAAGCACACCGTCGAACTCGGCGTCGACGAGGACCAACTGGACGCCATGACGCTCTCCCCCGGCGAGAACGTCACCGGAACCGTCACCGCCGAGGGCACGTTCGACGCCCAGTACGTGACGTACACCGACGGTCTCATCGGCGACAGCGTCCGCGGCGACGTCTCCTGACCCGACGGATGTGCGCCCCGCCCGGGAGCAGCCGGGCGGGGCGATCCAGCAGCGCAGCAGCCAGCAGCGCGGATAGATGGTTCCACCGTACGGCGGGGGTCTGACAACGCCGGTGATGTCAGGGCGCCGTGGGCATCAGGGCACCGTGGGCATCAGGACACCGTCGGAGTCAGGCCGGTGGCGGACAGGACCGCGTCGACCGTCTCGTCCACGGTCGGGGCCGCGCTGTCGATCCAGATCTTCTCGTCGGCCAGCTCGTCGCGCATCGCCGTCTCCAGGAACGACCAGTCCGTCGTGAGCCTCTTGTCCCGGGCCAGGTTGCGCTCCCGGGCCTTCTCCGCGCCCGGGGCCAGGATGACGCGGTGCAGCGGTCCCGCGGTGAGCGTGGCGCGGTAGAAGTCGAGGTGGGCGCGGCGTACGACGACATCGTCGATGACCGGGAGGAAGCCCGCGGCGACGAAACTGTCCGCCAGCAGGCACGCGTTGCGGGCGCGCAGGAAGATCTGGCGGTCCGCCTCCTCGTCCGGGTCGGGCGAGGGCCACCGGCCGCCGGAGACGATGAGTTCCTGGAGGGCGTCCACCTCGATGTGGGCGGAGGCGGCGAACCGGGCGGCGAGCGCCGCGGCCACCGTGCTCTTGCCGCTGCCGGGAATGCCCGTCAGCAGGACCGCGCCCGCCGCCGGGGGTTTCGTGTCCACCGGCACTTCCGCCCACGCCATCCCCGTACTCCCTCGTCCCGTCAGTACACGTCCCGTACGTATCTGCGGTCCGAGGCTAGCTGTTTGACCTGGGCGGTCGCGGCGTCGGGGTCGAGCCCCCCGTGGGCGACGGCGATGTCACGCAGCGCCCGGTCGACGTCCTTGGCCATACGGGAGGCGTCACCGCAGACGTAGAGGTGGGCGCCCTCGCGGAGCCAGGACCAGAGCTGGGCTCCGTGCTCGCGCATCCGGTCCTGGACGTAGACCTTGGCCCGCTGGTCGCGGGAGAAGGCGGTGTCCAGTCGGGTGAGGGTGCCCGAGCGGCTCATCGCGTCGAGCTCCTCCCGGTAGTAGAAGTCCGTGGCGCGGTGCTGCTCGCCGAAGAACAGCCAGTTGGCGCCGGGGTGGCCGAGTGCGCGGCGTTCCTCCAGGAAGCCCAGGAACGGGGCGACTCCCGTGCCGGGGCCGACCATGATCATCGGGGTGGCCGGGTCGGCGGGCGGGCGGAAGCGGTCGTTGCGCTGGACGAAGACCGGGACGGGGCTGTCCGGTCGGCCGTCCGCGAGGAACGTGGAGGCGACGCCCTTCCGCGTCCGGCCGCGGTCGCTCCCGAAGCGGATCACGGAGACCGTGAGACGCATCCGGTGCGGGTCCTCCAGCGGGCTGGAGGCTATCGAGTACAGCCGGGGCCGCAGCGGTCCCAGGACCTCGGCCCAGGTGGCGGCCGTGGCCCGGACCGGGTGCTCGGCCAGCACGTCGACCGCCTGGCGCCCCCACGTCCACCGGTCCCGCTCGCCCTTGTTGCCGGGGCGCAGCAGCTTCTTGAGGGACCGGTCCCCCGTGCGCTCGGCGACCAGGCGCAGCAGGTCCGGGGTGATGCGGGTGATGTCGAGGTGGCGGTGGAGGGCCGTCTCCAGCGCGACCGTGCCGTGCCCCTCGACGTCCACCTCGGCCGCGGGGTCGAGCCCGGTGACGGCAAGCCACTCGGCCACCAGGTCGGGGCAGTTGCGCGGCTGTACGCCGAGGGCATCCCCGGCCGTGTACGTCAGGGGCGTGTCGGCGTGACGCGTGTCGATCGTGAAGGCGCGGACCTCCTTCGTGGCGCCGGGCCGGCTCAGGAGGCGGTTCGCGGTGAGGAGGGCGGTGACGGGTGCCGCCCTGGAGGGGCGGGCGGGCTGGTTGCCGGCCGGGGGCGCCGTCGCCGCTGCGGGCCTCGTCGGCGGCGCCGTGGCCTCCGGCCCCGAGGTGCCCTCCGGTGGCGTCGCCTCCAGTGCCACCCTGACTTCCTTGAGCCACTGGCCGAAGGGCTGCTCGTACTCCGGTTCGCAGTCGGTGCGCGGGACCAGCCGCTCGGCGCCCAGTTCGCCCAGGCGTTCGTCCAGGCGGCGGCCGTGGCCGCAGAAGTCGTCGTACGCGGAGTCGCCGAGCGCGAGTACGGCGTAGCGGACGTCTTCCAGCCGCGGGGCTTCGGGGGCGTTCAGCGACTCCCAGAAGCCGGAGCCGTTGTCGGGGGCGTCGCCGTCGCCGAAGGTGCTGGTGACGACGAGGACGTCGGCCGGGCTCGGCAGTGCGGCGGGCGTGCCGTCGTCCATGCCGAGGAGCGTGGTGCGGTACCCCTCGGCGGCCAGCGTCCGGGCGGCCGTCGCTGCGGCCTCCTCGGCGTTGCCGGTCTGCGAGGCCCACAGGACGACGACCGGGCGGCCGCCCTGTTTCTCCGGGGTGCTCTCCGGTGGCGCGGTCCCGCTCCCGGGTCCCGGGGGGTCCGGGAGCCGGGAGTAGGCGCCGGCCAGCACTCCGTCGACCCACAGGGCGTGGTCCGGGGCGAACGGTGCGTCGGCCGGAAGCACCGGGGTGCCTGCCGGGCGGGCGCCGAGGCCCGCCAGGAATCCGGCCAGATAGCGGCGTTCCGCGTCCGTCAGGTCCGGTGGGGCGGTCTCCGGCAGCCCCAGGGCTCCCGCCAGCCCCGTCAGATCGGCGAGCCCCGTCCGCTCTCCCGATCGCGTGGGCCGCCCCGTAAGCCCCATCCGGTCCGCGAGCCCCGCAGCGTCCGCACGAGCCGTCCGGTCCGGCGTGGCGGGAGCCGGCCGCACCGCCGGAGCCGCGACCTTCGCCAGCCGGACCGCGCACACCTTCAGTTCCGGCTGGAACGAGATCGGATCGACCGCGTCGTTCGTCACGGCGTTCACGCCGAGGTACTCGCCGAACAGGTCGTTCCAGTGGAACGGCGCGAAGCACTCCCCCGGCGCGACCCGGTCCGTGATCCGGGCCGGGAGCACCGCGCGGCCGCGGCGCGAGGCGACCTCGACGCCGTCGCCCTCGGCCAGTTCCAGGGCCGTCGCGTCGTCGGGGTGGATCTCCACGAAGGGGGCCGGGTCCAGCCGGTTCAGTCTGGTGATCTTCGCGGTCTTGGTGAGGGTGTGCCACTGGTGCTGGAGCCGCCCGGTGTTGAGGAGGTGAGGGAAGTCCTCGTCGGGCAGCTCGGCCGGCGGCAGGTGCGGGCGGGCGTGGAAGACGGCTCGGCCGCCGGGCAGCGGGAAGGCGAGCCTGGGCACGCGGCCGTCGGACCGTACGGTCAGCTCCTGGCTGACGCCGTCGTTGAGGTAGCGCACCGGGTTGCGGGCGGGCCCTTCGACGTCCGCGCTCGGCCACTGGACGGGCGTCTCACGCAGCCGCTCGTACGTCACGCCCCGCAGGTCGTAGCCGGTGCGCGGGTTCCAGGCCCGGGTGATCTCGGCGAAGACCTCCTCGGCGCTCGTGTAGCCGAAGGCGTCCTCGTACCCCAGGGCGCAGGCGACCTCGGCGATGATCCGCCAGTCCGGCCACGCCTCGCCGGGAGGGTCGGTGGCACGGCGGGAGAGGGTGAGGGTGCGCTCCGAGTTGACCATCACGCCCTCGGACTCGGCCCAGAGGGCGGCGGGCAGGACGACATCGGCGTACGCGTTGGTCTCGGTGTCGGCGAACACGTCCTGGGTGACGACGAATTCGGCGGCCTCCAGGCCCTCGATGACGGTCCGGCGGTTGGCGACCGAGGCGACCGGGTTGGTGCAGATGATCCAGCAGGCCTTGATCTCCCCCTCGGCCATGCGCCGGAACATGTCGACGGTGCCGCTGCCCGAGCCGTCCGCGCGCAGGGTGCCGGTCGGGACGCCCCACAGCTCCTCGGTGAAGGCGCGGTCCTCGTCGGACAGGACCGATCGCTGGCCGGGCAGTCCGGGTCCCATGTAGCCCATCTCGCGGCCGCCCATGGCGTTGGGCTGGCCGGTGAGCGAGAACGGTCCGCTGCCGGGGCGGCAGATCGCGCCGGTCGCCAGGTGCAGGTTGATCAGCGCGTTGGTGTTCCAGGTGCCGTGGGTGGACTGGTTGAGCCCCATCGTCCAGCAGCTCATCCACTCCCCCGCCTCGCCGATCCAGCGGGCCGCCTGCCGGATGTCGTCCTCCGCGATGCCGGTGATCCCCGCGACGACGGCGGGCGGGTAGTCGCGGAGGAAGGCGGGCATCCGCTCCCAGCCCTCGGTGTGCTCGGCGATGAAGGCGGGGTCGGTGTGCCCGTTCTCGACGAGGAGGTGCAGCAGGCCGTTGAGGAGGGCCAGATCGGTACCGGGCCTGATCCGCAGGTGCAGGTCCGCCTTGGCGGCGGTCGCGTTGCGGCGGGGATCGACGACGATCAGCTTCGCTCCCGCCTTGACGCGCTCCATCATCCGCAGGAAGAGGATCGGGTGGCAGTCGGCCATGTTGGCGCCGGTGACGAGGAAGACGTCGGCGTGGGCGAAGTCCTCGTACGATCCGGGCGGCCCGTCCGCGCCGAGGGACAGCTTGTAGCCGCTGCCCGCGCTCGCCATGCAGAGCCGGGAGTTCGACTCGATGGTGTTGGTCCGCAGGAACCCCTTGGCCAGCTTGTTGGCGAGGTACTGCGCCTCCAGCGTCATCTGGCCGGAGACGTACAGGGCGACCGCGTCCGGGCCGTGGGTGTCCAGCACGGACCGCAGCCGGCGCGCCGTCTCCGCGATGGCGGCGTCCCGGCCGAGCGGGGCGGGCTGCTCGCTGCGGTCGGCGCGGGCCAGGGCGGTGGTCAGCCGGCCGGGGGCGGCGAGGAGGTCCGCCCCGGTCGCCCCCTTGGTGCACAGCCGTCCGGCGTTGGACGGGTGCGCTTGGTCGCCGGACGCCTTCACGACGGTGCGGCGGCCGTCGGGTCCGGCGGCGACGTCGAGGACGATCCCGCAGCCGACACCGCAGTACGAGCAGACCGTACGCACCCGGTCGGTGGCGGGGGCGTCCGGCGGCGGGGGCGGCACGGTCATGTGCGGGGCCCTTCGGGGGCGGGCGTTCCCGGAGGGACGCGGGGCGGGCGGTGGTCGCTCCCGAATCTAGGAAAGGCCCGTTACCCAGGGATGACACCGGGCTGACGACGCCGGTTACGTCGCCTGCACACCGGCCGGGAACCGCCCGTGAGGCCCTTCCCGCGCGCCGTGGGGCCCGGTCCGTCGGGCCCGGTCCGTCGGGCCCGACGGACCGGCCGGTGATCACCCGGGAACTTCCCGGCCGGGGCGGCCGACTACTGAAGAGACACCGGGTGCGGACGGCCTCCCGGTGACGCAAGCGGCGGCCGGTGCGACGGCACGGCCGCCGGAACGACCGCCGCAGTACACCCACGGGGCCCGGGCCCGGGAGGAGACCGCGAGGCATGCACTGGTACGAGGACGACGCGCTCTGGTCGGATTTCGCCGCGACGATGTTCCCACCGGCACGGGCCGGGTCCGCCGCCGCCCTGGTCGCGTCCTCCCCGCTGCTGGACTTCCCGCCGGGCACGAGAGTCCTGGACCTGTGCTGCGGCCCCGGCCTCTTCGTGGTGCCGCTGGCGGGCCGCGGGTACGAGGTGACGGGCGTCGACCTGTCCCCGTCGATGCTGGAGAGGGCCCGTACCGCCTGCGACGCGGCGGGCGCAGCCGTCCGGCTGGAGCGCGCCGACATGCTCACGTACCGGGAGCCGGGCGCCTTCGACGTGATCCTGAACGTCTTCACGTCCTTCGGCTACTTCGACGAGGCCGAGGACAACCTGCGGGTGCTGCGCAACGCCCGTGAAAGCCTCGCACCGGGCGGGCAGCTCCTGGTGGACGTGATGGGCAAGGAGGTGCTGGCGGGCTGGATCGGGCGGCCGAAGGCGGTCGACCTGCCCGACGGCGCCTACGTCGTCCAGCGCGACACCGTCCTCGACAGCTGGCGGCGGCTGCGCACCGACTGGACGCTGGTGCGCGGCACGACCGCCCGCACCGCCTCCATCACCTCCTGGCTCTACTCGGCGGCCGAGCTGCACGCCCTCTTCGAGAGCGCGGGCTTCACCGACGTGGAGTGCTTCGGCGGCTTCGACGCGTCCGGCTACGACCAGCACTCGGACCGGCTCGTCGTGCGCGGGCGGCGCACGTGAGGGCCGGGGCGGACGCCCGTCCGCGCAGTTCCACCGCCGCGGTGGTCCACGGCCACATCACCGACGCGGTGAAGACCCCCGACCTGGTCCGGCTGACCGACGACGTCGTCCTCGCCCGCTTCGAGACGATGAAGGTGTACGCGGCGCTCGGCGCGGTCCGTTCACTGCTGCGCCGGGGCCGGGTGGTCCCCGGGCAGACCCTGGTCGACAGCTCCAGCGGGATCTACGCGCTGGCCCTCGCCATGGCCTGCCACCGCTACGGGCTGCGCTGCCACATCGTCGCCTCCACCACCGTGGACGCCACGATGCGGGCGCAGTTGGAGATCCTCGGCGCGACGGTCGACGCGATGCCGCCCTCGCAGAGCCTGCGTCTGGACCAGGAGCTGCGCGTCCGGCATGTGCGCCGGCTGCTGGCCGAACGGCCCGACTTCCACTGGATGCGGCAGTACCACGACGGGATCCACCACGAGGGCTACCGGGAGTTCGCGGAGCTGCTGGCCGGGGCGCTGCCGGAAGGTCCGCTGACCGTGGTCGGGGCGGTGGGCACGGGTGCGTCGACCGGTGGACTGGCGCGTGCGCTGCGGGAGTCGGGGCGCCCGGTGCGGCTGGTGGGCATCCAGCCGTTCGGCAGTGTGACCTTCGGGAGCGAGCGGTTCGAGGACCCGGAGGCGATCATCGCGGGCATCGGCAGCTCGATCCCGTTCGGGAACGTCCGCCACGAGCTGTACGACACGGTCCACTGGCTGGACTTCCGCCATGCGATGGCCGGGGCGGTCGGACTGCTGCGGGAGCACGCGGTGTTCGCGGGACTCTCCACCGGAGCGGCCCATCTGACGGCCTCCTGGGAAGCGGCCCGCGACCCCGGGCGGCTGCATCTGGTGCTGGGCGCAGACACCGGACACCGGTACGCGGAGCGGGTGTTCGCCCGGCACGCCGAGGCCCTGGACCCGGCGGGACTGCGGCCCCGGACGATCGCTTCGCCGGACGACCTGCGGCCGCCGTGGTCGGTGATGGAGTGGGCCGGGCGGGGCGCTCCGGAGGCCGCCAGGACCGCCGAGGGGACGTGGGCCTCCGAGGGGGCCCGGACCGCCGAGGGCGATGTCCCTTCCCCCTCCTCGTCCCCTTCCTCCCCGTCGCCTTCCCCGTCTCCCTCCCCTTCCTCCGTACCGAGCGTGGAGCTGCTGCCATGACGATCGTCGCACTGGAGTCCCTGTCCTTCGGTCTGGGGCGGATGGCGGAGGCCGCCGCACGGGCGGGGCACCGGCTGTGCCTGCTGACCGGTGACCGTGCGGTCTACCGGCACGAGTTGGCGGTGCTGCCGCCGGACGCGCTGGACGTCGTCGATACCGACACGTGGGACCAGGACGCCGTCCGCCGGGCGCTGGCCGCCGTGCCGGACCTGGCCGGGCTGATCAACACGACGGACACCTGGAGCCTGCCGGCCGCCGAACTCGCCCGCGAACGCGGACTGCCGGGGCCGGATCCGACGTCCGTGGCGCTGCTCCGGGACAAGCGCCGGGTCCGGGAGACGCTCCACGCGCGCGGGCTGAGCCGCAGCACGGCCGTAGCCGTCCCGCCGGGTCCCGAAGGCGCCGGGGAGGTGCTGCGGGCAGTGGGGCTGCCCGCGGTCCTGAAGGACTCGGCGGGCACCTCGTCGCGCCACGTGTGGGTCGTGCACGACGAGGAGGACCTGCACCGGGCCCTGGCGGACGCGGCCGGACAGCGCCTGACGGGAACGCTGTTCGCCGAGGCGTTCCTCGCCGGTCCGCTGTACAGCGCGGAGACCCTCAGCTGGGACGGGACGACCCGGCTGCTCGGGGTGCTGAGCCGCCAGACGTCCCGGGCCGCGGTGGTACGGGAGGAGGCGGCGGCGTTCCCGGTGGCGCTGCCGGAGGCCGAACGGGCCGGGATCGAGACGTGGGTGGGCCGGGTCCTGGCGGCGGCCGGGCACGAACGGGGCTTCGCCCATGTGGAGTTCATCCTGACCGCCGACGGACCCGAACTGGTCGAGATCAACCGGAGGATCGGTGGTGCGCTGGTCGGCGAGGTGCTCTGCCGCACACTGGGGACCAATGTCTACACGGCGATGACGGACGAGGCGCTGGGCCGCCGCCCGGCGCTGCTGGACGCCCCGCTCGACGCCGAAGGCCCCGCGTACGGCTTCGTGTTGGTGTACCCGGAGCGGCCCGGAGTGCTGAAGGGCTGGCTCGGTCTCGACGAACTCGCCGCGTTTCCCGGGTCGGTGGAGTGGTTCCCGGTGCGTGAGCCCGGCGAGAGCGTGGTCCACGTCGGCGACCAGCGCGGCTGCACGGGCATGGTGCTGGCCGAGGGGCGGACGGCGGAGCTGGCCCAGCACCGGGCGTGGAGCGCGGCCGTGCGGGTGCGCCCGGTCGTGGCCGCGGCGCCGTGAGCACGGTGCGGTGAGGCCGCTGCCCGCGAAGGCGTCCCCCGAGTCGCGTGTGCGGCGGCCGTTCTCCGGTCCTCAGCGGTTCCTGCTGGCGGGCTCGTTCCTGATCACGCTGGGCAGCTTCGCCGTGCTGCCCTACGTGTCGGTGCTGCTGCACCAGCGGCTGGGCATCGGCCTCGGCACGGTCGGCCTCGTGCTGGCGGTGGCCTCGCTGATCCAGTTCGCCGGGGGTGTGGTCGCGGGTCCGGTGGTGGCGCGGATCGGGCTGCGGCACTCGATGCTGCTGGCGCTGGCGCTGCGTACGGCGGGGTTCGCGGCGTTCGTCCCGGGGCTGACGCGCCCGGTGCTCGCCGTCGGGGCGCTGCTGCTGGTGTCGGCGGGCGCGGCCCTGTATCTCCCGGCGAACAAGGCGTACTTGGTGGAGGGGGCTCCTGAGGGGGGCCGCCCGCGGCTGCTGTCGGCGAGCAGTTCGGCGTTCAACGCGGGGATGGCGCTCGGCCCGCCCGCCGCCGCGCCGCTCGTGCTGGGCTCCCCCGGGGTGCTGTTCGCCTGCGTCGCGGGGCTGTTCGCGCTCGTCGGGGCCGGGCACGCGCTGCTGCCGCCGGGGCGGCGGACCGGGGCGAGGTGCCCCGGTCCGCCGCCCCGGACCGGGTGCCGGACGCGCCGCGCCCGGGGCCCTCGCCGTTCGTGGTGACCGTGCTCAGCGTGTACGCGTTCATGTTCTTCCAGCACTATCTGGCGCTGTACGCGGTCCCGCGGACGTCGGCCGCCTTCTACGGGGCCGTCCTGACGGGGTACGCGGCGCTCCTCGTCGTCGCGCAGCCGCTGCTGGCGGAACGGGTCGCCGCGCTGAGCTACCCGGCGGCGCTGCGGTGGGGGTTCGGGGCGATGGCGGCGGGCATGGCGGCGATCGGCGCGGGAGGGCACGCGGGGATCGCCGTGGGCGGGGTGCTGCTGTGTCTCGGGGAGATCGTGCTCTTCCTGAAGAACGACCTGGAGGCGCTGGCCCGTTCGGTCGCCGCCCCGGCGAGCGTGTTCGGGCGGCAGCGGCTGGCGGCGGGCATCGGCGCGTTCGTCAGCGGGGTGGTGGGCGGTCAGCTGTACGGGGCGGCGGAGGCGGCGGGTTCGGCGCGGGGGTTCTGGGCGGTGGTGTGCCTCCAGTGCCTGGTGCTGCCGTCGGCCCTGCTGCTCCGCCGCCGTACCGCCCGGGACCGTGCGGGGCCCCGGGCGGAGGGTGCTTGAACCGGAGGCCCCCTAACCTGCTGTGACGAGGTCGGCCGGGCCGGCCGGTTCCCCGCGCCACAGTCCGGCGAGTTCGCGGCGGGCCCGCGCCACGCGGGAGCGGACCGTGCCGACCGGGCAGCCCGCGGCGGCCGCGGCCTCCTCGTAGGACGCGCCCAGCAGTTGGGTGAGGACGAAGGCCTGGCGGCGGGCCGGGTCCAGCCGGCGCAGGGCGTCCAGCACGGCCGCGGACTCGTCGAAGCCCGGCAGATGACGGGGCTGGGCGCGTTCCGCCGCGGTCTGCCAGTCCGCGGTGTCGGCGGCCCGGGGGCGTACGGCGGCGGCCCGGTGCCGGTCGATGACGACGCGCCGCGCGATCGACATCAGCCAGGTCCGGGCACAGGAACGCCCCGCGAACCGGGCCAGTCCGCTCATCGCCCGCAGGTAGGTCTCCTGGGCCAGGTCGTCGGCGCCCGGGGAGTCGGAGCTGAGGTAGGCGACGAAGCGGCGCACGTCCTCGTAGGTCGCCCGGACGAAGCGGTCGGCGGCCTCCCGGTCCCCGCCGCCCGCGGCCAGCGCCCAGTCGGTGATCTGGCCGTCGTTCCGGCGGGCGGCCGGGACCCGGGGGCGGGGCGTACGAGTGGCGGACGCGCGGAGGACCGGCGGCCGGGAGACGGGGGGCCGGGCGGTCGGCGCGCCGGCCGGCGGTGGTGCGGGAGCGGCGGCGGACCGTACGCCGGCCAGGGGTACGGCGGGTTGCGCTGCGGTCGGTGGTGCGGGTGCGGGAGGTGTCACGGCAGTCCTTCGCGTCCTTGCGGAGCCGGGGCAGCGGTCGCCCGGCTCCGGTGACCGGTTCCGCTCCGGACGCGCCGCGGGGGCGGGGCCCGGTGAACCGGCATGCCTGTCACGGGTGTGCGCGAGGGCGCACACCCGTACCGCCTCCGGCGCGCGGAGGACGGATGAGGTCAGAGGGAGCGGAGGCCCGGCGGGGGCCCGCGCCGCGACAGGGTGTGCAGGGCGAGAAGTTCCGGGGACGGCGGCCGGCCCGACGCCGGGTGCGCCGCCGGGCGGGCGGTGCCGGGGCGGGCGGCGTCGCGGCCCACAGGCGCCAGGCCGTCCGCAGCGGGGCGCGGACGAAGAGCACCAGGCAGCGGCCCAGCCGGGTGATGGCGACCTCGCCGCGCCACAGCCACCAGCCGCAGACCAGCCCGGCCAGCGCGTGGGCGAGGGCCATCCCGAGCGTGAACACGGCCCCGTCGAACGCGGCCAGAAGGCCCATCAGGTCCGACGGGCCGCCGATCGGGACCTCGTGCGCGGAGTGGTCCATCGCGCCCGCCGCGTGATGCCCGCCGCCCGCGTGCCGCGCGCCCGCGCCGGGCGGCGCCCACGGTCCGGCGCCGGAGAAGACAGCGTGCAGTCCCAACTGGCCCAGGACATGGGCGGCGACGGTCACGGGAGCGCTTCGCCGCCGCGCGGCGAGCCACCATCCGGCCCCGCACACCGGCAGCAGCGAGGCGGCCTGGACGAGCAGGGGCAGGGGCGCGCCGGACATCAGCGCATGTCCGAGTCCGGACACGGCGACGCACACGACCGCGAACAGCGCCGTGCGCCCGAGTCGGAGTGCGGTTCCGGCCCCCATGGCGGTCATGGTGCCAGCCGCACCCGCCCCGGCGAGAAGGGCACCAGATGCCGAAACAACGGGAGTTCACCTCGTTTGCCCCACCGGCACCGCAGCGTGATCCATGTCACACGACAATGGAGGGAACTTTTCTCTCCCGCCGCCCGACTGCTCCAACAACGCGTCTGCGTGCGCCTCGTGGCCCGGGGCCGCCGCACCCGCCCCCCCACCCCCGCACCGAAGAGGCCGCATGACGAATCCGCCCCCCGCCCCCGAACCGGCAGCGGCCGCAGAGACGTCCGAAAGCACCGCACCCGGCGACCGCCAGGTCCCCGGGCCCCGCCTGCCGGGAGAGCCGAGACGGCCGACGCTCCGCTCGGATCTCCGGTCCTCGTGGCCCGACGGGCTGGTGGCGCTCGTCATCACCGCGGCGCTCTTCGTCCTGCTCTACGTGCGCATCCGCAACAAGACCTCCTCCACGGTCACCGTGATGCCGTTCATGGCCGACGCGGGCGGCTTCTGGATGTACTTCCTCAGCCAGGCGTTCGGCTGGTCCGCGCTGCTCTGGGCCTGGGGCACGGTCATCCTCGGGCTGATGCTGTCCGGGCCGCGGCCGGGCCGCCTGCCGCTGTCGGGCCCCCGGCTGGAACGCCTGCACCGCACCACCAGCCTCAACACCATCGCGCTGATCGCGGCCCACGCCCTGCTCTTCGCCGCCGAGCTGGTCCGCCACGACACGGCCGCCTGGAACTCCGCCGTCGCCACCGCCTTCGTGGAGGCCTTCGTCCCCGGCGGCTACGACTCCGGGACCGGGCAGGTCGCCATCCCCGTCGGCCAGGCCGCGCTCTACCTCGCGATCCCGCTCGGTCTGCTCTTCTACGTGCGCCACCGCATCGGCCCCAAGACCTGGCGGGTGCTGCACCGCTGCGTGATCGTCGTCTACGTCCTCAGCGTCTGGCACACCCTGCTGTACGGGACCAACGTCTGGTACGACGGCTGGTTCCGCACCAGCGTCTGGCTGCTCCAGCTGCCGATCGCCGCGCTGCTGCTCCTGCGGCTGCTGCGGCCCGCCCGCCGCTCCGAGAAGCTGCCCGGCCGGCCCGGGACGACCGCCGGGGCCCGTACGGGGTGGACACTGCGGCTGGGCGGGCGGCTCGTGGTGGCGGCGATCGTGGTCGCCCTGGTCGCCGTGGTGGCCAGTGGCAGGGACGGCGGGCGCAGCGTGCCCCCGCAGGACACCTCCTCCACCCACAACCACGACTGACGGACCACCGGACCACCGGCCGCGGAGGGCGTGGGGTACCACGGGCGAGCGCTGTCGGCCCGGCGACGTACGCTCAGGGCATGACCACGCATGATCTTCCCGTGATCGCCGCCGTCGACGGCTCCACGCACAGCCGGCAGGCACTGGACTGGGCCACCCGCGAAGCCGTACGGCGCGGACTGCCGCTGCTGATCGTCCACGTCCGCCCGCTCACCCGGCAGGTCGACGAGGAGACCGGGCGGCGCGAGGCCGATGCGCTCCTGGCCGAGTCCGTGCGCCGCAGCGCGCTCATCGCCCCGGAGCTGCGGCCGTCGACGCTGGCCCCGCTGGACTTCCCGTCGGCGGCCCTGGTCTCGCTGGGCCGGGACGCGTCGATGATCGTGGTCGGCTCACGCGGACTCGGCGGCTTCCGCTCCCTGATGATCGGTTCCAACAGCCTCGCCACCGCGTCGATGGCGAGCTGTCCCGTCGTCGTGGTGCAGGACGACCGCCCCGAGGGGGACGACGGCAGGGGCGCGGACGCGGACGCCTTCACCGACATCGTGGCGGGGGTGGCCGCCGACGAGAGCAGCGAGGCGGTCCTGGAGTTCGCCTTCGCCACCGCGGCCTCACGGCCGGGTGCCCGGCTGCGGATCGTCCACGGCTGGACGATGTTCTCCTCGATGCTCGCGGGCGGCCCCGTCCTGGACCGACGGGAGGCGGCGGGGTCCGCCGCCCGGACCCTGGCCGAGCTGACCTCGGGCTGGCACGAGAGGTATCCGCAGGTGGAGATCGTCCGCGAGCCGGTCAACGGCTCCGCCTCGCGCACCCTGGTGACCGCGTCGGCGACGGCGGCCCTGACGGTGATCGGCCGCCGGAGGGGCGGCGAATCGCTCGGGCTCGGGCTGTCCCCGGTGGCGCAGACGGCGGTCACGCATGCGCTGGGGCCGGTCGCCGTCGTCCCCTGCTGAGGCTGTTCCGCCTCCGTGGACGCAGGCCCCTTGGCGTGGCGGGCGGCTTGACCGAGACTTGACCGATGACTCAGCGTGCGGCGCTCGCGACCGTGATGGACCGGCTCGCCATCGACGCGGTGATCACCGGATACGCGGTGGCCGTCGACGACGGGGCCTGGTCGGACTACGACGCCCTGTTCACCCCGGACGGCCGCGCGGACTACCGGGGCGCGGGCGGGGTGGAGGGCCCGGCCGGGGAGGTCGCCCGGTGGCTGGAGGAGACGATGCGTCTCTTCCCCGTACGCCAGCACCTGATCGTCAACCGCCGGATCGACCTGGAGGACCTGGGCGGTTACGCGGGTGACCGGGCCGAGGTGCGGGCCGACTACCTCAACCCGATGTGCCTGGCCCGGCAGGCGGCGGACCGCCCGGACGGAGCCCCTCCCGGCCGGTCCGGCACCGCCACGCCCGACTTCGTGACCGGCGGCCGCTACACCTTCACGCTGCATCGAGCGGAGGCGGGCTGGCTCATCCGTACGGTCACCGTCCACGAGAAGTGGCGCCGGGCACCGGGCCCGTAGAGCCGCACGCCGTGCCCCGCTCGGCCCGCGTCCTGTGTCCGGCGGGGATCACCTCCCCCACACTGGGTACCCAGGGGTCGACGCGGCGGTGGCGGTCGCCCGCCCGCGCAGGACCGAGGAGGGCACGGCATGCGAATCCGCGGCGGGCGTCTCCGGGTCGGCCGGAACGCGGCCGACACCTCCGGAAGCAACGGCTCCGGCGGTGGCGGGCCCGTCGGCGGGCCGTCCGGGGGCGCCCCCACCGGGAGCCACACGACCGGAGGACCCACGCCCGGCGGCGGGCCGCCCGGTGACAGGCCGCCCGGAAACGACACGACCGGGAGCGACCCGACCTGGGGCGGCGCGGCCGGGGGCGACACGGCCGGGAGCGACGCGGCCGGGAGCGAAGCGGCCGGAGGACGCACGTCCGGACCCACCTCCGGAGGCCGGTCCTCGGCGGGCGGCCCGGACTCCGCCGGCGCGGGCCGGCTCGTGTCCCCCTGGCCGCGGGCCGCCGCGCTGCTGCTCGCCGGGGCGCTGCCCGCCCTGGCCTTCCCCGCACCCGGGCTCTGGTGGTTCGCCTACCTGGCGCTGGTCCCCTGGCTGTTGCTGATCCGCACGGCACGCTCGCCGCGCCGCGCCGTGCTGGACGGATGGATCGGCGGGATCGGGTTCGTCATCGCCGTGCACCACTGGCTGGTGCCGAGCCTCCATGTCTTCATCGTGCTGCTGGCCGCCCTGCTCGGGCTGCTCTGGGCCCCCTGGGGGCTGTTGGTGTCCCGGCTGCTCGGCGGCTCCCCCTCCGCGCGGCGCGCCGTGGCCGCCGTGGTCGTCGTGCCCTCCGGGTGGCTGCTGATCGAGCTGGTGCGGTCCTGGGAAGGGCTCGGCGGGCCCTGGGGGCTCCTCGGCGCGAGCCAGTGGGAGGTCTCCCCCGCCCTGCGGGTCGCCTCGGTGGGCGGGGTGTGGCTGGTCAGCCTGCTCGTGCTGGCGGTGAACACCTGCGTGGCGCTGCTGATCGCCGCTCCCCCCGCCCGTAGGACCGCCGGGGTCCTGCTCCTGCTGTGCGCCCTGTCCGTCACCGCGATCTGGGCCTGGGCGCCCCGGCCCGGATACGCGGACACGGTCAGGATCGCCGTCGTGCAGCCGGGGATCGTGGCGGGGCCGGGAAGCGTCGCGCGCCGCCTCGACCGGGGCGAGGAGCTGACCCGCGCACTGGCGGGCCGGGGGGTCGACCTGGTGGTGTGGGGCGAGAGCAGCATCGGGGCAGGAGTGTGGGAGCGCCCGGAGACCGCTCGGCGGCTGGCGGAGCTGTCCCGCCGGGTCGGCGCGGATCTGCTGGTCAATGTGGACGCCCGGCAGACGGACGGCTCGGGGCGGTCGGGGATCTTCAAGTCGGCGGTGCTCGTCGGTCCCGACGGGCCGACCGGCGACCGCTACGACAAGATGCGTCTGGTCCCCTTCGGCGAGTACGTCCCGGCCCGCTCCCTGCTGGGCTGGGCGACGTCCGTGGGGAAGGCGGCGGGCGAGGACCGGCTGCGCGGCGACCGCCAGGTGGTGATGACCGTGCCGGACGGGGAGCGGGGGCTGCGGATCGGCCCGCTGGTCTGCTTCGAGACGGCCTTCCCCGACATGAGCCGCAGGCTGGTGCGCGACGGTGCGCAGGTGCTCGTGGCCCAGTCCGCCACCTCGACGTTCCAGGACAGCTGGGCCCCGGCCCAGCACGCGTCGCTGGGGGCGCTGCGGGCAGCCGAGAACGGCCGCCCGACGGTCCACGCCACACTCACCGGGATCAGTGCGGCGTACGGGCCCCGGGGTGAGCGGGTGGGCCGCCCGCTCGGCACGGGCGCGAGCGCGGCGGAGGTCTTCGACCTGCCGCTGGCCCGCGGGGAGACGCTCTACGGACGGTTCGGCGACTGGCCGGTGTACGGGGCGTTCGCGGCGCTCGCCCCGGCGGACGGCGTCGAGGAAGGCGTGCACGCAGGCCTCGATGCCGCGCTGCCGGGCCACCGGCACCCAGTCACCGCGCCGGCGCACCGAGGGCCGCCCCTTGTGGTCGACGATGTCGGCGAGGTTGAGTACCTGTCGTTTGGTGTCCTGGCCGGAGACTTCGAGGATCTCCTCGGTCGATCCGTTCAGCCGGTTCATCATGCCGATCGCGGTGAACCCGTCGCCGGACAGCTGGAGCACCACGTGGTGCATCAGACCGTCCACGATCCGGGCCCGCACAGTGGTGTGGTCGACGGTGCCCGGGGCCAGGAAGCGCAGGGTGTCGACGACATGGATGAAGTCGTCGAGGATCATCGTCCGGGGGTCCTCGGGCAGCCCGACCCGGTTCTTCTGCAGGAGGACCAGTTCACGCGGGTGCTCAGCGCACTGCGCGTAACCCGGGGCGAAACGGCGGTTGAAGCCGACGGCGAGGCTCACCCCGCGTTCCTCGGCGAGGTTCACCAGCCGTTCGGACTCGGCGTACTCGTAGGCGATCGGCTTGTCGACATAGGTGGCGACACCGGCGTCGAGGAGGCGTTCCACGATCTGCGGGTGCACGGCGGTCGGGGCGTGGACGAAGGCCGCGTCCAGCCCGGCGCCGAGAAGGGAGTCGAGGGTCTCGTGCCGTCCCTCGTCCGGAACCCGGTGGGCGTCACCGACCGCCCGGAGCGTGGCGGGGGTACGGGTCTGCAGGTGCGGTTCGACCCCCGGTACGGCGGTGAGCACCGGCAGGTACGCCTTCTGCGCGATATCGCCGAGTCCGATGCAACCGATCTTCACGAGGGTCTCCCTGTCGCCGTGCCGGGCCGCTGTGCGCGGCTGTGCGCGCCCGGGCAGCATACGTCGCCGCCACCTCGGGCCCTGCTGCCGGCCGGCCCGCAAAACCCCTGGCCAGGCCCATGTTCAAGGACCACCCTGTCCCCATGACTTCTGCCGGACGCCCAGAAGCCGCGATCAACGCCGCCGAGGACCCGCTGCCGGAGGGCCGGCCGGACCACCACCGCGAGACGCCCATGGCGCAGTGCGCGGGGCTCGCGGACACGCGACCGGGCCGGGCGTCCATGCCGCCCTCCGCGTTCAGAGCCACCGGGCCCGGATTCTCCCCGGGCCTCCGACGGGCCCGGTCCGACGCCGGTGGCGCCGTCCCCGGTCGGCACGGTGCGGTGCAGTGCGGGGTGCTGTGCACGGTCGGAGGCGCAGGAGGCCGTGCACGGTCGGCACAGTGCGGTGCACCGTCTCTGGTCCGTGGGGTGCGCCGCCCCCGGTCCGTGCGGTGCGCCGGCCCCGGTCGGCACGGTGCCGGGGCGTCGTGCTGACCGGGTCACTCGTGCGGGCCATTCCCCGCCCACCGGGTCCCCCGGAGCGGGCTCGCAGCGCAGAGTTACCCGGGTGCAGAGAACCAGAATCACCGCGCGGCTCCTGGCCGGGTTGGCGGTCACCGCCGTCTCCGGATGCGTCTCGGTGGGGCCCGGGACCGCTCCGTCCCCGCCTCCCGGTCCGGGAACCACCGGGTCGGCCCAGGACGTGGCTCCGCAGGTCGTGCAGCCGCCCGGCCACGAGGAGCTGGCGGTCGTACCGGATGCGAGCAGGCCGTCCGCCCGCGCCGCCTCCCCCGCGCCTCCGGCCGCGGGTTCCCCCTCGGAAGCCGGGCGTGCCGGACCCGCGGGTGCCGCCCGGCCGCCCGGGCGCGCGGATCCGCCGCGGCGGCGGGCACCCGACCGGGCTCCGGGGGTCCCGTCCGTCGCCGTGCCGGACCTGCCAGGCGTCCCCGGCGGCGCTGACGTGTGCGCGCTCGGCCGCGGATACGGCGGCTGGCCCGCGGACAGCCCGCAGGCCCGCATCTGCTCGGAGGCGTACGGCCACTGACACTCCTGCCCGCCTGCCCGCCTGCCTGCCCGCCTGCCCGCCTGCCTGCCCGCCTGCCCGCCTGCCCCGGGGATCCTGTCGGCTCCCCGGGGTCACTGCTCCCGCAGACGGAGCTCCAGGCGGTCGATCGCCGCGCGGACCCCGCCGCCGTACCCGTCGTCCGCGAGGGCTTCGGCGGCGGCGCGGGCCCGCTGAAGGTGGATGCGGGCGGAGTCGGGGCGCTGAAGCTTGAGGTAGTCCGCCGCGAGGTTGAGATGCAGTGAGGGGTAGAACGCCCGGACGGCCGGAATGTCCTGGTGCTCCGCCGCCCATCCGCATGTCGCCCCCTCGGCGGCCGTCAGGGCGCGCAGGTCCCAGGCCAGCTCGTCGCCGGGATCGTCCTGGGTATCGGCCATGTAGTGCGCGAGGGTGCAGCGGTGGAGCGCGTCGCCGTCCGCTCCGAGCTCCGCCCAGAGCGCGCCGAAGCGGTTGCGGGCCTCCTCCCGGTCGCCTCCATGGAGCAGCATGATCGCCTGGCCGATCCTGGTCATGACGGCGTCCTCGGACGCCTCCTGCTGCTCCACCACTGCGGTCTCCTCGTCGCGCGTCCAGCCCGTCCAGCCCGGCCCCCGTCCGGCCGGCCACCCGTCCGCCCAGCGCCAGGCCCCTGGCAGCGGGCTTCCGTACCCGACGCTAGCGCCTGTCTGACAAATGATTACCCGTGGACTCGCGGAGCCAGAGGATCAAGGAAGCCAGGACAACTCCGGCACGGTAGCGGTCGCCGGGCTTGTCGAACCGGGTCGCGATCGCGCGGAACTGCTTGAGGCGGGCGAAGCATCCTTCGACGACGTTGCGGTCACGGTAGGTGACCTTGTCGGAGGCCGGCGGTCGGCCGCCGAGGGCTCCGCGTCGGTGGCGGTTCGCCGCCTGGTCCCGGCGCTCGGGGATCGTGGCAGCGATGCCCCGGCGCCTCAGCAGATGGCGGATGGCCCTGCTGGAATATGCCTTGTCACCCAGCACACGGTCCGGTGTCGTGCGCGGACGGCCCGTGCCGAGGCGCGGGGTGCGAATGCCGTCGAGGACCTGGCCGAACGCCGTCGCGTCGTTGACGTTGCCGGGCGTGAGCACAATCGACAGGGGCAGGCCCCGGCCATCGACGGCGAGATGGACGTTGGTGGTCAGTCCGCCTCGGGAGCGGCCGATGGCCTGGCGCGCCTGCGAGCGGCCCGGATCTTCCAGTTCGTCCCCGTTCGCATCCCCTTTTTGCGGGCGCCGACTGCGTGCTGGTGGACTCGGTTGATGGTGGAGTCGACGGAGACGCTCCATTCCACCCGGCCCACCGCGTCATCGCGGACCTGAACGTGCTCCAGCAACCGTGCCCAGGTGCCGTCCGCCTCCCAGCGGGCGAACCGCTCGTAGACGGTCTGCCAGGGCCCGAACCGGTCGGGAAGATCCCGCCACGGAGCCCCGGTCCGCAGCCGCCACAGCACCCCGTTGACCACCTGCCGGTGATCACGCCACGGACGGCCCCGTCCGTCCACCTGAGGCTAAAGGGGCTCTATCCGCCTCCATGCCGCATCCGTCAACTCACCTCGACCTGCCACAAGATCAATTATCAGACCGGCTATATAGTCCTGCCCGTGGCGAATCGTCAGGACGAGACCAGGACGGCCTACGACGGTGTCGTCGAGCTGTACTCATCGCTGTTCGCAAACCGGCTGGAGACACAGCCCTTCTCCCGGGCCATGATCGGCACCTTCGCCGAACTGGTGCGCGCGACGGGCAACCTGCGGACAGCGGACGTCGGGTGCGGGCCCGGACATCTGACAGCCATGCTGCACGAACTCGGCCTGGACGCCTTCGGACTCGACCTTGCCCCCGGCATGGTCGACCACGCCCGGCAGGCCCATCCGGCGCTGCGCTTCCAAGAGGCGCGGATGGAATCCCTGCCGATCGAGGACGCCGCGCTCGGCGGCGTACTGGCCCACTACTCAATGATCCACACCCCTCCGGGAGAACTACCGGAGCTGCTCGCCGAACAGGTACGCGTCCTGGCACCGGACGGTCTGATCCTGGTCTCCTTCTTCGGGACTGACGAACTAGAACCGGTCCGGTTCGACCACAAGGTGGCGCCCGCCTACAGCTGGCCGGTGGATCGCCTCGCCGAACTGCTGGGCGATGCTGGGCTCGATCCCTTCGCCCGGCTGCTCCACGATCCAGCCTCTGATCGGGGCTTCCTCGACGCCCATCTACTGGCCCGCCGTTCGTAGCCACTGCCCAGTCCCCCCCAGCCGATCGGCGCACCTCCGGATTGCCAGCTCAGCCGAATCTCGCTGATCAGACCGGAATTGTCAGTCACCCCCTAGAGATCGTCTTCAAAGGTGATCAGGTGATGAGGGATCATGCTTGTCATGGTGCGTCGTCATGAGCTTTCGGATGCCGAGTGGGCTGTGCTGTCGCGGTTGCTGCCGAGTTCGGGGACTGCGGGGCGGCCTCGTTCGGACGACCGGCTGGTACTGAACGGCATCGTGTGGAAGCTGCGGACCGGATCAGCCTGGCGTGATGTGCCGGAACGTTATGGCTCCTGGCAGACCTTGTACACACGTTTTCGCAGGTGGGCGCTGGACGGGACGTTCTCGCGCATGCTGCGGGCCGTCCAGGCGGAGAAGGACGCGGCCGGGGACATCGACTGGCTGGTGTCGGTCGACTCCACCATCGTTCGGGCCCACCAGCATGCCGCCGGCGGCAAAAGGGGGCGGTCGACAGGGACGAAGCGGGTGATCACGCCCTCGGCCGATCCGTGGTGGACTGAGCACGAAGGTCCACCTGGCCTGCGACGGGCGCGGCCGTCCTCTCGGCTTCGTCCTGTCGGGCGGCAACGCCAACGACTGCACCCGCCTCGAGAAGGTGATGGACTCGATCAGCGTGCCCAGAGTCGGGTCCGGGCGTCCACGCTCCCGGCCCGACCACGTGGTCGCCGACAAGGGCTACAGCTCTCGAAAGATCCGCGCCTACCTGCGACGACGCGGCATCCCCCACACGATCCCCGAACGCGCCGACCAGATCCTGGGCCGGCTGAACCGCAGCACACGCGGCGGACGGCCGCCCGGTTTCGACCGGTGCATCTACCGCCGCCGCAACGTCGTCGAGCGCTGCTTCAACCGCCTCAAGCAGTGGCGCGGACTGGCCACCCGCTATGACAAAACCCGCGAGTCCTACCAGGCGGCCGTCACCATCGCCTCCATCATGCTCTGGATCTGACCTTTGAAGACGATCTCTAGCGCCGGGCTTCCCCGCAACCGGTCAGACACGGGCGCGGGGATGCCACCGCGGGGGATTCCGTCAGCCGAGGTCGGGGATCCGCCAGTCGATCGGCTGGTGGCCCTGGGCGGCCACGGCCTCGTTGATCTGCGTGAAGGGGCGGGAGCCGAAGAACTTCTTGGCGGACAGCGGCGAGGGGTGCGCGCCCTTCACCACGATGTGGCGCTCCTCGTCGATCAGGGGCAGCTTCTTCTGCGCGTAATTGCCCCAGAGCACGAAGACCGCCGGGTCGGGCCGGTCGGCGACGGCGCGGATCACGGCGTCGGTGATCTTCTCCCAGCCCTTGCCCTTGTGGGAGTTGGCCTCGCCGGCCCGGACGGTGAGCACGGCGTTGAGCAGGAGGACGCCCTGCTCGGCCCAGGGCATCAGATAGCCGTTGTCGGGGATGGGCAGGCCCAGCTCCTGCTGCATCTCCTTGTAGATGTTGCGCAGCGACGGCGGCGTCCTGACGCCGGGCCGCACGGAGAAGCAGAGCCCGTGCCCCTGGCCCTCGCCGTGATACGGGTCCTGGCCGAGGACGAGGACCTTCACCCGGTCGTAGGGCGTGGCGTCGAGGGCGGCGAAGACCTGCTCGCGCGGCGGATACACGGGCCCCCTGGCCCGCTCCTCCTCGACGAAGTCCGCCAGCTCCTTGACGTACGGCTTCTGCAGTTCTTCGCCGAGGACGCCGCGCCAGGAATCGGGCAGCAGGTCGATATCGGTCACGTCCACAACCTCCGGTGAGCAACAGGTTCTTGATCCAAGAACCTACCGGCCACCACTGACAACGGGCCCCCGAGGAGGCCCGTCGTCGCTTCCGCCGGGCCTCTACCAGCTGGCCTTGCGGTACAGCTCCCACATCTGCATGACCGTCTGCGGGTCGAGGGCCCGCTCACCGCCGCCGATGTCCTCGCCCGCGGCGATGTACAGCTTCCCCTGCCACAGCGGCAGCAGGCGGACGTCGTCGACGAGGATCTCCTGGGCCCGCTCGAACTGCTTGCTGACCGCGCCCCGGTCGCTCTCCTGCCGCGAGGCGGGGATCAGCTGCTGGGTGATCTCCTTGTTGATGTACGGGCTGCCGGTGACGGGCTCCTGGCCCACGAACGGGGCGACGAAGTTGTCGGGGTCCGGGAAGTCGGGGAACCAGCCGCGGCCGAAGACCGGGTACTCGCCCTTGTTGAAGCCTTCCTGGAACTTCTGCCAGGGTTCGCCCCGCAGGGTGATCTTGAAGAGTCCGGATGCCTCCAGCTGCCGCTTGAGCTCCTCGAACTCGGGCTCCGTGGCGGAGCCGTAGCGGTCAGTGGTGTACCAGAAGGTCATCTTCACGGGCTCGGTGACACCGGCCTCGGAGAGGACGCTCTTCGCCTTCTTCACATCCGGGTCGCCGTAGGCGTCGAAGAAGCTCGTAGTGTGCCCGGCGATACCCTTGGGGATCATGGAGTAGAGCGGCTCGGCGGTGCCCCGGTAGACCTTGGCGACCAGCGCGTCGCGGTCCACGACGTGGGCGATGGCCTTGCGGACGGCGGGGTTCGCGGCGGCCGGGTCCTTCGGGTTGAAGACCAGGAAGCGGATGTCCGCGCCCGTGCTCTCGACGATCTGGAGGCCCGCGTTGTCGTCCTTGTTGTCCTCCAGGCTGACGACCTCCTCGGCGGTCAGACCCCGGTAGGTCGCGTCGATCTCGTCGGCCTTGAGCGCGCTCACCATGTCGGCGGACTTCTCGAAGTAGCGGATGGTGACCGCGTCGTTCTTCCGGTTGGCGAAGCCCTTGTAGTTCGGGTTCTTCTTCAGCTCGGCGGTCTTCCGGTCCGCGTAGGACTCCAGGAGGTACGGGCCGGAGCCGGTGACCTTGCCGTCGTCGCGGATCTTGTCACTGCGGTAGTCGCCGGGGGCGACGAGCGACATGGCAGGCGTGGCCAGGATGAACGGGAACGTGGCGTCGGACTTGTTCAGGTGGAAGACGACCGTGTCGTCGCCCTTGGTCTCGATCCGGTCCAGCGAGCCGAGCATCCCGGCCGGGCCGCCCTTGAAGTGGATGTCCACGATCCGGTCGATGGAGTACTTCACGGCCTCGGCGTCGAGCTTCTCGCCGTTGGAGAACGTGAGGTTCTTCTTGAGCGTGCACCGGTACGCCATGCTCGTGGCGTCGGTGAACTTGCACTCCTCCGCCGCGTCCGGCTCCGGGCTGGTGCTGCCGGTGGGGAAGCTCACCAGGGTCTGGTAAACGTTCCGCATCAATTCCCAGGAACCGTCCCAGGCCGCCGCCGGATCGAGCGTGGACGGGGAGCTGGTCGTCCCGACGGTTATCCTCTGGTCCGTTTCCGATCCGCTGTCGGAAAGGAGACCGCAGCCGGCCAGCAGAGAAAGGGAAGCTAGGGCTGCAGCAGCCTGCAGACTGGCCCGGTAGAACACGTGCACGCTCCTCGATCAGCCATGGGTCGGCAGACCATACCGCAGCGCCCCACCAGGTCAATCCGCGGACCCGGCGGGGCACTTGGCTCAATCAGGGCCAAATCGGGCCAGGCCGCTCTCAGCCCACGCCCGCGTTGAGGAAAATTCCTCCGTCGACCACAAGGGTCTGCCCGGTGATCCAGTCGGACTGCGCGGAGGTCAGGAAGGCCGCCGCACCTCCGATGTCCTCGGGCACGCCGAGCCGGCCCAGCGGGTAGGCGGCGGCCGCCTCCGCTTCGCGGCCCTCGTAGAGCGCCTCGGCGAACTTCGTCTTGACCACGGCCGGGGCGATCGCGTTGACCCGCACGACCGGGGCGAACTCGTGCGCCAGCTGGGCGGTCAGATTGATCATGGCCGCCTTCGACATCCCGTACGCGCCGATGAACGGCGACGGGGCCACGCCGGCGACCGAGGCGATGTTGACGATCGCCCCGCCGTTCTCCTTCTGCCAGGCCTTCCAGGTCTGCTGGGCGAAGCCGAGCGCCGAGATCACATTGGTCTCGTAGACCTTGCGGGCCACGTTGAGATCAAGCTCGGCCATGGGCCCGAAGACCGGATTCGTCCCGGCGTTGTTGACCAGGTAGTCGACCCGGCCGAACGCCTCCATCGTGCGCTCCACCGCCGCGGCCTGGTGCGCCTCGTCGTGCGCCTTGCCGGGAACGGCGATGACCCGGTCGGCGCCGAGCCGCTCGACGGCCTCCTTGAGGGCGTCCTCGCCCCGTCCGGTGATGGCGACCCGGTCGCCGCGGGCGACGAGCGCCTCGGCGATCCCGTAGCCGATGCCCCGGCTGGCGCCCGTGACGAGGGCGACCTTTCCGCTGTCCTGCACCGTCATGATGTCCGCCGCCCTTCGGCTCAGTTGAGGGGTCCGCCGGCCACGTACATGACCTGGCCGGAGACGAAGCCCGCGTCGTCGCCCGCGAAGAAGGCGATGGCGTTGGCGACGTCCTCGGGACGGCCGACGCGCTGGACCGGGATCTGCGTGGCGGCCGCCGCCTGGAACTCCTCGAAGCCCATGCCGACGCGCTCTGCGGTCTGCGCGGTCATCTCGGTGACGATGAAGCCGGGCGCGACGGCGTTGGCGGTGACGCCGAACTTGCCGAGCTCCTTGGCGAGCGTCTTGGTGAGGCCCTGGAGCCCCGCCTTGACCGCGGAGTAGTTCGCCTGGCCCCGGTTGCCGAGGGCCGAGGAGGAGGAGAGCGAGACGATCCGGCCGAACCCGGCCTCGACCATGTGCGCCTGGACGGCCTTGGCCATCAGGAACGCGCCCTTGAGGTGCACGTTCATCACGATGTCCCAGTCGGACTCGCTCATCTTGAACAGCAGGTTGTCGCGGAGCACGCCCGCGTTGTTCACGAGGATCGTCGGCGCGCCCAGCTCGGCGGCGACCCGCGCGACGGCGGCTTCCACCTGACCGGCGTCCGACACGTCGCAGCCGACGGCCAGCGCGGCCCCCCCGGCGGCGGTGATCTTCTCGACCGTGTCCTTGCAGGCCGCCTCGTCGAGATCGAGTACGGCGACGGCGCGGCCCTCGGCCGCGAGGCGTACGGCGGTGGCGGCGCCGATGCCCCGCGCCGCTCCCGTCACGATGGCGACGCGCTGCTCGGTGGTGGACATGCTTGGTTCTCCTCGCCCTTGGATAGCGGCCCAGCGGACATCGGGGTGTTCCCGGCCGGCCCTGACACTTCCCGGCGGAAAGGAGCCCTCGACGGCTGAGCAACCGCTTAGTACCTTCAGCAGTCGAGACGCTAGAAGCCCTGGCACCCGGTGTCAACGGCGCACGCCCCGGCGGGCCGTACGTCACACCGGGCGGGAGGGCCCGCCGGTGGGCCGCCGAGGTCCCGCCGGGGCGCGGATCAGCGCACGAGGAGGTCGAGCAGCCGTTCCACCTCACCGGCCGGGTCGGCGGTCAGCCCGCTGTGCACCGCCCCGGGCTGGACGACCGTGGAGCGCGGGGCGATCAGCCACCTGAACCGCCGGCCGGCGTCGTCGCCCGCCGCCTGCCCGGCTTCCGCGCCTCCTCCGCAGACCCCTTCGACAGCCCGCAGGGCGGCCCGGACCCCGATGACGTCGGCGTCCGGGTCCAGTGCCCTCAGCTTCGCCTCGTCGAGATGCGTCCGGGCGGCGACGAACGACCGGGCCCGGCAGTAGACGAGCACTCCGGCGTTGAAGCACTCACCCCGCTCGACCCGGGGCACGACGCGCAGGAGCGCGTACTCGAAGACGTCGCGCCGCGTCATCGGCCGCCCTCCTCACCGGTGCGGGCGACCGCTGCCGCGCGGTCGTCCTCCGCGGCCCGGTTCCGCCGGGGCGGCAGCCGGTCGGTGAGCCAGCCCGGGGCCTGGGAGGGCCGGGTCGCGGTGGGCGCGTCCAGCGTGATCCGCTCGTGGATCGTCGCGGCCCGCGCGAGCAGCGGGGCGACGTAGGCCCGGCGCACCGCGTCGGCGGAGTCGAAGCCGGGCTCGTCGGCCAGCCAGACGTCCGGCACATCGGCGGCCACCTCGGTGAGCAGCTCCTCGGTGACCAGCGGGGCGAGCTCGGCGGCCGCAGCGGCGATGTCCGGGCCGAACGGGGCCAGAACATGATCCGAGGCGTTGTACGGCTTGGCCGCGGACGCCTGGGCACCCGGCCAGTTGTGGTGCCAGATCATGGTCGCGCCGTGGTCGATGAGCCAGAGGTCGCCGTGCCAGACGAGCAGGTTGGGGTTGCGCCAGGAACGGTCCACGTTGTTGATCAGCGCGTCGAACCAGACGATCCGGCCGGCCTCGGCCGCGCCGACCTCGTAGGCGAGCGGGTCGAAGCCGAACGAGCCCGGCAGGTAGTCCATGCCGAGGTTCAGTCCGCCGCTCGCCTTGAGCAGTTCCTGCACCTCCTGGTCCGGCTCGGCCAGCCCGATGACCGGGTCCAGCTCGATGGTCACCAGCTCCGGCACCCGCAGTCCGAGCCGACGGCCCAGCTCGCCGCAGATGACCTCGGCGACGAGCGTCTTGCGGCCCTGTCCGGCCCCGGTGAACTTCATGACGTACGTGCCGGAATCGTCGGCCTCGACGATTCCGGGGAGCGAGCCGCCCTCACGCAAAGGCGTGACGTAACGGGTCGCTACGACCTCTTCCAGCACTTTCCCAGGCCACCCATCTCTTCAGCCTTGCCATCCACGGACCATTTTCCGGGGCGTCGGGCAGGGATCAGCGGTCGGCGGCGCCGGGGAGCATCCGGGGAGCTTCGGCCGCGGGCCTGCCTCCCCCGCTCCCCCAGCAGACCGTCGATGACGCCGCGCCGTTGCCGCCGGCCTCCGGCATGAAGTGAGCATAGTAACCGAGGGTGATCACCGCCGAGGAAATACCCGGGCCACCGAGCCACCGACGCAACCCACATGAGTGGTCGAACACGGCATCACAGCCGGTCCCATCAGACCGCAGAAGGGGAAAGCCCGGCGTTCGCATACGAGTTCGAGATTTCGCCCGCCTCCACCCGTTACGGGGACACGGGAACGCCCGTTACCCGATCACCAGTCCGCATCCGCCTTCGAGGAGTCCCCATGATTCCCGTACACCTCCCCGCCCTCCTTCGTCCGGCGTTCGAACACTCCACCGGCTCCTCGGGCGCCACCCCGCTCTCCGTCGTGGGCGACTGCTTACGGCCGGGCGAACCGCTTGTTCACGCTGCGCGGCGCGAAGCGAAGGAGGAGACGGGGGTCCGGCTCAGCGCGGACCAGGAGTTCTGCGGCCTCACCCACCACCACGCCGAGCCGGACAGGAACGAAGGGCTCTTCCGGGTGCTGACGGAGCGACCGTCACGCGACTGCCGTCCCTCTACGGCCACGATCTCGCACACGCTCACCCACGGCCCGTCCTGCCGGACCGTCGACCGGCCTGCGGGAGGCGCCCGGTGAAGAGGTTCTTCGGGCCCGTCAGGATGGCCGACCCGCAGGTGTCCGACGCCGAGCGCGAGCTGTTCGGCGGCCCCCTGCGCTATGACATGGGCTGGTCCCAGCACGAGCACGCCACGTTGGACCTGACCATGATGTCCGCGCTGCGCTCCATGCCGTCCCTCGTCGGCGCCACGCTGCGCATGGCGTGGCAGGCCGACCGGCGTGCCCTGCTCGCCGTCGGGGTGAGCGAGGTCGGCCAGGGCATCGCCGCCGCCGCCGGCCTGCTCGCCGTGAACGCCGTCATGCACGCCCTGCTCGCCGGCAGCGGCAGCGTCGGCGAGCGTCTGCACGCCTTGCTGCCCGCTCTCCTGGCCGCCGCGGTCATCGGTGCCGTCAACTCCGCCCTGTCCGCATGGTCCACCTCCCGCGCCGGACGGCTGGAGCCCAAAGTCGAGCGGATCGCCACCACCCAGTACCTGGCCGCCGCCGCCAACGTGGAACTGGAAGCCATCGACGACCCCGACTTCCGGCGCCTGGTCGACATCGCCCAGCACGGCCCCGGCGCCGCCCGCCGCATGATCGGCGCCTGCGTCGCCGCACTGAACGGCCTCATCTCCCTGGTCACCATCGCCGGCGTGCTGGCCGTGCTCCACCCGGTGCTGCTGCCCCTGCTGTTCCTCATCGCCGCCCCGCGCGGCTGGGGCGCGATGCGCGTGGCACAGGAGCGGTACGTGTCGGTGATGAGCTGGATCGAGCACGTACGGGCCGGCCGTCTGATCGGCAGTCTGCTCACCGAACGCACCGCCGCCCAGGAGGTCCGCCTGCACGCCGTCGGCGCCTTCCTCCTGAGCCGCTACGAGCGGATGGCCGAGAGCGCCGAGGCCGAACAGGAACGCCTCGCCTCCAGCAAGGCCCTGACCGAATGGGTGGCCTCCGCTCTCTCCGGCCTGGCGATGGCGGCCACCTACGGCGCCATGTTCTGGCTCATCACGGCCGGGCACATGAGCCTCGCAGTCGCCGGGACCGCGGTCATCGCCGTACGTACCGGTTCGGCGAGCCTGGGTGCGCTGGTGATGAACATCAACCAGCTCCACGAGGAAAGCCTCTACGTCCGCGACCACGGCCGCTTCCTCACCCAGGCCCGCCGGCGGACGCTGCCCACCGGCGGTGCGCCCGTCCCGGAGCGCGTCGCGGAGGTCGTTCTGGATGAGGTCACCTACCGCTACCCCGACCGTGACACCCTCGCGCTGGACCGGGTGTCCCTGACCCTGCCGATGGGGTCGGTGACCGCGGTGGTGGGCGAGAACGGCTCCGGCAAGAGCACCCTGATGAAGATCCTTTCCGGCATGCTGCTGCCCACCTCCGGAAGTCTGCGCTGGGGCGGGGAGGATGTCACCGGCCTCGACCGGGCCCAGGTCTTCTCGCGGGTCTCTCTGCTCACCCAGGATTTCCAGCGCTGGCCCGTGACCGCCGCGATGAACATCCGTCTCGGCCGCCCCGACCACCCCGCGGCGGAGGAGGACCTGGAGCCCTCGGTCGCCTATGCCGCCGCCGGCCCCGTCATCGCCAAACTCCCCGACGGCCTGCGCAGCCTGCTGGCCCGCGTGTTCCGCGGCGCCATCGAACTCTCCGGCGGAGAATGGCAGAAAGTCGGTCTGGCCCGCACCCACTGGCGCAGTTCGACATCAGAAGCCGACGGCGTCCTGATCGTCGACGAACCGACCTCCGCCCTCGACCCCGAAGCCGAGATCCGAGCCTTCGACCGCATCCGCCGGCTCGCCGCTCCCCACCGAGCCGTCGTCCTGGTCACCCATCGTATGTCCGGCGTCCGCCACGCCGACCAGATCCACGTCCTCGACAACGGACGCCTCACCGAACACGGCACCCACGACCAGCTCATCGCAGCCCGCGGCCGGTACGCCGCCATGTTCGACGCCCAGGCCGCCCAGTATGCCCCGAGCGCGACCATCCCACGCCCCACCGCGCCCACCGTGCCGGACCAGGGATGACCCACTCGACCGGAAGGCCGGCTGCGACCGGGCCACCGACCACGGACCTCGATGAGGCCACCGCCCCGCGCCACCAGCCGGCCGACCGGCCCACCACCGGCGGACACCTCCGCACCCCCGCGGTCGACCGCGGGGGTGCGCACCGAGCCCCGGCACGCCTTCGCCCGGCCCTGCCGATGCAGCCCCACGCCGTTGTCGCACCACGACATCCGCAGCACCGTCGATGCCTACCTCGCTCGCCGCCCTCACGAGCGCGAACAGCGCGGTGTCCTCCCGGACACTGCCGGCCGAGCTCACGCGACCCTGCTCACCTCACGACACGGATGTCGGCTATTCTCCGATCCGCTCAGGGCATCCGAAGCGGAGACCGCGTCACTGCACAGACGCCGCACCCGGACGGCGGTCACGTTGCGGGGCAGCGCAAGCCGGCTTCTGAGAGCACGGCGGATTCACGGCGGCCGTAAGCCGCCCTACGAATGGGGTGGGGATTGTCCAGACATCGGCTGTCCAAGAAGGGCCGCTACATCACCTGGGCGACGACGGGTGTCGTCGCGGCTGCGGGCGCCGGGATCGCAGCGGAGACATCCATGGCGGCCGGCGTTTGGCCCGCCCAGAAGACGTACACCGGTCGAGCCTTCGATACGTGCGCTGCACCCTCGCTCGCGGCGATGAAGGCGTGGAACACGAAGTTCTACGGTGCCGCCGCTGTCTACATCGGCGGTAAGAACCGTGGCTGCGCCCAGCCCCATCTGACGAAGTCCTGGGTGAAGTCGGTCAATTCGACCGGCTGGAAGCTCATCCCGCTCTACGTGGGGGCGCAGCCTCCCTGCCAGAAGAGCGCGAATCCGGAGAGGTTCACCGCTTCCACGGCGGCCTCCGTCGGTGCACGTAACGCGAAGGACGCGGTGGCCAAGGCATCAGCGCTCGGGATGAAGGCGGGCAGCCCGATCTACCTGAACATGGAGTCGTACGACATCACCGACAAGGCGTGCAACGACGCCACCCTCACCTACGTACGCTCCTTCACCAAGACGCTGAGGAACGCAACCTACCGAAGCGGCCTCTACGGCTTCAGCAGCTCCAGCGCCAAGGCCATCGCCACCGCCCCGAACAAGACGGACCTGCCAGGCAACCTCTGGTACGCACTGTGGAACAAGAAGAACACGACCACCACCGACTGGCCGTGGAACCCCGCTCAGTACACCAACCACAGCCGCGGCCATCAGTACATGGTCAACAGCAGGGAAACACGGGGCGGTTACACCATCACAGTCGACCGCAACGCATGGGACGCCCCGGTCGCGATCATCGGCTGAGCCTGGATCCGCCGCGCGAGTTCCGATCTTCGGTCCTGGGTGGGCCCGGCTTGACCCTTCGGGTTGAGGGCCGCGCGTTGGACCGGGTGGCTGTCCGGTGCGAGATCTCCGAGGTGTCCGTACGGGCGCTCCACGGCAGGTAGTGGGGCGCTGTCGGGCGCCTGACGCGCTGCCGGGGTTGCGTCGTGCGGTCCGTTGGCATTTCTGGCGCCGTTGACGCGTAGGCGCGCACGCCCGACCACGGCTACGGCCTGGCGGGCCGGGTCTCCGCCGTGAGGGCGCGGTCGTCGGCGTGAACATCGCGGTCGCAGGGCACGTACCTCTGACCGACGTACCCGACACGGGGACACCGACGAAGGGAAGGCCGCGATGAGCGCAGCGCAGGAGCACCGGAGCCTCCTCGGACGCCGCAGGGTCATCGCCGCGGCGGGAGCGGCCGGAGCGGCTGCCGCCCTCACCGCGTGCGGCGGATCGGACGATGCGAAAGGGTCCGAGACGGTCGAGCAGCCCGGGAGCGGGGGCGAGGAGCAGGGCGGTGCGGTGCTCGCCGCCACCGCCGACATCCCGGAGGGCGGCGGAGTGGTCTTCGCGCAGCAGAAGGTGGTGGTGACCCAGCCGAAGCCGGGCGAGTTCAAAGCCTTCTCGTCCACGTGCACCCACCAGGGCTGCGCGGTCAAGGACGTGTCGGCCGGGACGATCACCTGCCCCTGCCACAACTCCACCTTCGACGCCGCCACGGGCAGTCCGACCGGCGGGCCCGCCACGCAGCCGCTGCCCGCCCGCGAGATCACCGTCGAGGGCGACTCGATCAGGCTGGCGTAGCCGCGCCCTGTCTGCGGGGTCGCCGCCAGCCGCCGAGGACCGCGTCCGTGGTGGTGACGGTGGCGACCAGGGCCAGGGTGTTGCGAACCATGGCGGGGGTGTACTCGGCGGGCACCCCCGCGATGGCGTCGGCCGGGACGACGGCCGTGTAGCCGAGGTTGACCGCGTCGAAGACGGCGTTGGGGATGGCGATGTTGGCCGAGACGCCGGTGACGACGAGCGTGCGGCAGCCGAGGTTGCGCAGCAGCGGGTCGGCATCGGTGCCGGTCAGGGGCGAGAGTCCGTGCAGGCGGCGGACGACGAGATCCTCGTCGGCCACCTCGATGGGGGGTGCGACCCGGACCGCGGTGCTGCCGGTGTGCTGCTGCACGGGCAGCCGGGCGGCGGCGTGGAACAGACGGGCGTTGCGGTTGCCGCCGCGCCCGTCGGGCCGGCTCTCGGCGATCGCGTGCATGACCTGGACGCCGCTCGCGTGGGCGGCGGCGACAAGGCGGGCGATGTTGGCCAGCGCGCCCGACGAGCGTGCGACGGCGGCGAGTTCGGGCAGGGCGCTGTCCGGCCCCACGACGCCCTGCTGGCATTCGACGGTCAGCAGGACCGTGGTGGCGGGGGCGAGCAGCGCGGTGAGCCGCTCGTGCGATTGCCTCGACGGCACCAGCACTCCTCTCCTGTGTCCCCGGCGGGTTCCGGGGACGGACCGGGCGCGCGAGAGTAGCGGCCATTGCGTCATGGAGGAAGAGCGTCCATGATTCCTGGATTCCTGACACCCGGTCAGCAGCGTGGACATCGAGGAGAGGGCGGCCATGACCGACACCCAGCGACGAGGCCGCCGGATCATGATGACGCCCGAGGAGCGGGACGCGTATCTCGGCCAACAGCGTACCTGCCGGGTGGCGACACTCGGCGCGGACGGCGCCCCGCACATCGGCGCGCTGTGGTTCGTCTGGGACGGCGGCTCGCTCTGGCTGTACTCCATCACGCGCAGTCTGCGCTGGTCCCAGCTGCGCGAGGACGCCAGGATCGCCGTGGTCGTGGACGACGGCGAAGCGTACGAGCAGCTGCGCGGCGTGGAGCTCACCGGCCGGGCGGAGTTCGTCGGGGAGGCGCCCCGGACGGGCGAGCCCTGCCCCGAACTGCTGGAGCCGGAGCGGCTGTTCCCGGCGAAGTACTTCGGTTTGACGGAGATGCCGCACGACGGGCGGCACGCCTGGCTGCGGCTCACTCCGGAGAAGATCACCTCCTGGGACTTCCGCAAGCTCGCCGGCCTCCGCTGAGCACCGGCCCCGGAGATCATCGCGCTCCGAGCGCGACCCGGAGGTCGTCCCGGCCGGGGCTCCCCCCAGCCCGAAGGCTCATGCGCCTCCGGCCGCCACACCCGCCCCCGCCGCACGCAGTGCCGCCACCGCGGCACGGACCGACGGGCGGCGGTCCGCGTCCGTGCGCCACACCGCGTGGACGTGCCGCCGCATGGTCTGCCGCACCGGGACCAGGCGCACCCCGTCGGGCACGGGGCCGCGCCCCAGCCTGGGGGCCACGCAGACGCCGAACCCGGCCGCGATCAGAGCGAGTTGCGTGTGGTGCTCACCGGCCAGATGGGCGATACGCGGTTCGATGCCCCGGGAGCGCAGGGTGAACATCAGCCAGTCGTAACAGAATTCGCCCTCCGGCCAGGAAACCCATGGATCGTCCGCGAAGTCCTCCAGGTCCACTTCGTCGCGGTCCGCCAGCGGGTGCTCCACGGGCATCGCGATGTCCGGTGCGTCGTCCAGGAGTTCGGCCTTGGTCAGCCCACCGGGCACGGGCAGCCGCTTGTTGCTCCAGTCGAGCACCACGGCCAGGTCCACGTCCCCGCGGAACACCGCCCGCACCCCTTGCTCGGGCTCCAACTCCAGCGTACGGACGGTGAGATCGGGGTGATCCGTGCGCAGGGAGGTGAGCGTGGCGGGGAAGAGCCCCCGGGCCGCGGTCGGGAAGGCGCAGATCCGCACCTCGCCGACGACCTCGCCCCGCTGGGCCTCGATGTCGGACTGGGCGAGCTCCACCTGCGACAGGATTCGCGCGGCATGGTCCGCGAGCAGCCGGCCGGCGTCGGTGAGGCGGACGCCTCGGCCGTTCCTGGCGAGCAGCCGCTGCCCCACCTCGCGCTCCAGCTTGGCCATCTGCTGCGAGACCGCCGACGTCGTGACGTGCAGCCCGTCGGCCGCGCCGCTCACCGAACCGTGCCGGGCGAGGGCGTCCAGGGTACGCAGCCGCTCCAGGTTCAACATGTAAGCGATGCTACATGGTCCACCGCAGAAACATTCGCTTGTTCTACGACGTCTCCTTCGTCAGGGTGGACCTCATGAGCGCTCCCTGCGAGCCGAGGGCCACCGCCCCGGCATCCGCCCCGCCCCCTCCCGTCCCGACCGCACCGTCGGCGCCGGGCACCACACCGGCGCCGGCCGCCCGGCGCCCGGCTCTCGACTGGCGGATCCGGTTCGCCGGGCTCTCGCTCATCTGGGGGTTCAGCTTTCTGCTGATCAAGGTCGGGACCGAGGGGTACGCCCCGTTCCAGGTCACTTTCGGCCGTCTGCTGGCGGGTACGGCGGTACTGGTCGCCGCCATGGCGATGCGCCGGGAACGACTGCCGCGTTCGGCCCGGACCTGGGGGCACCTCACGGTCGCGGCGCTTCTCCTCAACGCGCTGCCGTTCTCGCTCTTCTCCTACGCGGAGCTGACGATCCCCTCCACGCTGGCCGGGATCTGCAACGCGACCTCGCCTCTGTGGGGCATGGCGCTCTCGGTGGTCGCCCTGTCGGAGGACCGCCCGACCCGCCGCCGGGTGGCAGGTCTGGGCGTCGGCTTCCTCGGTGTCCTCACGGTGCTGGGCGCCTGGCAGGGCTTCTCCGGCCTGGATCTCCCGGGCACGGGCATGGCCCTGCTCGCCTCGCTCTGCTACCCGGTCGGCTGGATCTACGTCCGGCGTACCCTGGCGGGGACCGGATCGTCGACGCTGGCGCTGACCGGCAGCCAACTCTGCCTGGCCACGCTGCAACTGGCCGTGGTGACCCCGCTGTTCACCACGGCCCCCGCTTCCTTCCCTCTTCTGCCCACGCTCTCCGTCATCGCCCTGGGGGCGCTGGGCACGGGCCTCGCGGTCCTGCTCCAGTACGGCCTGGTCCAGGAGGTCGGTCCGACGACGGCACAGATGGTCACGTACTTCATCCCGGTGATCGCGACGGCGGCGGGCGTCGCACTCCTCGGCGAGCGGCTGAGCTGGAACACCCCGGTCGGAGCGCTGGTCGTCCTCGCCGGGGCGGCCCTCACCCAGAGCCGCCCCCTCCGGACCACCGCCCCGGCGCGGGCCCCGGGCCAAAACCCGAGCCCGCCGGACGCGGACCCCGCCCGCCTCAGCCGTAGCTGACGGGCCGGGCGGGCCCCGCGGCGGCGGCCACCGCGTCCGCCAGGGGACCGATGTCCGCCGCGGCCAGCGGGGAGACGGTGAGCCGGACGGCCTGGGGCGTGTCCAACCGGAAGCGGGCCCCCGGGGCCGCCGCCCAGCCCGCGTGGAGCAGCCGGGCGACGGCCCCGGTCTCGTCGCTCACGGGCACCCACACGTTCATCCCGCTGCGGCCCCGGGCACTGACCCCCCGCTCCGCCAGTGCCTGGATGAGCGCGTCCCGGCGATCACCGTAGGAACGCGCGACCGTACGGGTGTCGACGGCGCCGGACGTCCACAGCTGGAGCACGGCGCGCTGCAGCAGCCGGCTGACCCAGCCGGGCCCGAGCCCCTGCCGGCCCTCCACCCGGTCGACCGTGACGGCGTCCCCCGTGAGCGTGGCGACCCGCAGATCCGGGCCGTACGCCTTGGCCACGGAGCGGATGAACGCCCAGTGGTCGCTCACCCCGGCGAGCGGGCACAGCGGCAGGTCGACGATGGCGTGCCCGTGGTCGTCCTCGATCAGCAGCACGTCCGGGTGGCGGGCGAGGACCGCGCGCAGTTCGCGGGCGCGCGGGGCGTCCACCGACGCACCGGTCGGGTTCTGTGCCCGGCACGTGACGACGAGGGCCCGCGCCCCGGCCCGCAGCACCCGCTCCACCTCCGCGGCCAGCGGCCCGGAGTCGTCCACGCCGACCGGCGCGACGCGGAGCCCGAGCGCCGGTACGAGGTCGAGCACGCTGCCCCAGCCGGGGTCCTCCACGGCCACCGTGTCGCCCGGCCTGAGATGCGCCGCGAGAACCCGCTCGATCCCGTCCAGGGCGCCGGAGGTCACGGCGACCGGCCCGGCGGGCACCCCGTCGGCGTCCAGCGCCGCGCGGGCGTACGCGGCGAACTCCGGGACCACCGGAGCCTGCCCGTACAGGCCGCGGCTCTCCGCATCTGCGGCGGCGGCCGCGGCGAGCGCCGGTCCGAGGCCGGGCAGCAGCTCCGGATCGGGATTGCCCGTGCCGAGGTCCCGGACGCCCGGCGGCGCCTCGATCCGCAGGGAGCCGCGCGAAGTGCTGGCCGGGGCGTCGCGCACCCGGCTCCCACGGCGGCCCGCCGTCTCGATCACCCCGCGCTCGCGCAGCGTCCGGTAGGCGGCCGCCACGGTGTTGGGGTTGACCTCCAGACGCGCGGCCAACTCCCGCATGGGCGGAAGCACATGCCCCGGCGGGAGGTCTCCGGAGCCCACCCCGCGCTCGATGGCGGCAGCGATCTCCGATGCACGCCGCCCTGTGATCCGATATTCTCCTAGCACAAACAATATTATGCACTAATGCAATGGAGATGGCCATGTCGCACACCGCAGTGCCCGAAGGCACCGCTTCCGGGGCCCCGGGATCCGGCGTCCCCGCCCCCTACACGCCCACCGACCGCACGGTCCCCACCCGGGCCAGGGACCGTGCCTCCTACGACCGGGAGCTGGTCCACTCGATCCTCGACGAGGCCTACCTCTGCCACCTGGGCTTCGTGCGCGACGGCGCTCCGGTCGTCCTGCCGACCCTCTTCGGCCGGGTGGGCGAGCGGCTGTACGTCCACGGCTCTACGGGTTCGCGACCGCTGCGGGCGGCGAACGGTGCGGATCCGGGGCTGCCGGTCTGCCTGACGGTCACCCATGTCGACGCGCTGGTGCTGGCCCGGTCCGCCTTCCACCACTCGCTGAACTACCGCTCGGTGGTGGTGCACGGCACGGCCGTGACCGTGACCGACCCCGAGGAGCTGCGGCTCGCCCTGGACGCGATCGTGGACCAGGTGGTGCCCGGCCGTTCCCGGGACTCACGCCCGGCCAACGGCAAGGAGCTGGCCGCGACCGCGGTGATCCGGCTGGACCTGAACGAGGTGTCCGCGAAGGTCCGCACCGGCGGCCCCAACGACGAGCCCGAGGACGGCGCCCTCCCGCACTGGACCGGCATCGTGCCGCTCACCCGGGGCTACGCTCCGCCGGTCCCGGCGGACGACCTGGACCCTGCCGTCGGCATACCGGACTATCTGTCAGCATTCTGACGACGGCGGAGACCGGCCGTCACGACGTCACCGACGCGGAAGCCGGCCACACCCCGGCCACACGGGCGCAGGCCCCCCGCACGCCACAACCACGCAGGCGGAGGCCGACCAGACCCCCACCGGCGCACAGGCGCGGGCCGGCCACACACCAGGGACAGACGCAGGCCGGCCAAGCGCCACGGGCACGCCAGGCGGAGACCGGCCGCCACAGGTACGGGGCCTCCGCCGACGCCTTCCGGCTCTCGCCGGAAGAAGCCCGTCACACCACCGCGGGCTCCTTCCGGCGGGCGACCGCCGCGCCGCGCGCCTCGGCGAGGGCCAGTCCGGCCACGGCGGTCAGCAGGAGCAGCGTGCCGAGGACCGTGGCCACCGTCAGCCGCTCCCGCAGGACGGTCACCGCGATGACGGCCGCGCTCACCGGCTCCAGGAGCATGATCACGGAGACGGTGGCCGCCCGGACGACGGCCGCTCCCGCGAAGTACAGCGCGTAGGCGAGGGCCGTGGGGACCGCCGCCACATAGACGATCAGCCACAGCACCTGCCCGGTCTCGGCGGTGTGCGGCACCAGCCCTTCGGCCAGGGCCATGGGGAGCAGGCCCACCGCTCCGATACCGAACGCCCAGGCGCTGGTCGTCAACGGGTCGCCGCCACCACCGTCCCGCCCGAGCCACCGGGTGAGCAGGGTGATCGCCGCGTACCCGGCGGCGGACAGCAGCGCGAGCAGCACCCCGGCCGGCACCACGTCACCGCCCTCGCCGCCCAGGACCAGCACGACGAGTCCGGTCAGAGCCCCGGTCACGGCGGCGAGACCGCCCCGGCCGAGGCGTTCGCCCAGCAGCGCCCGCGCCCCGACGGCGATCAGGACGGGCCCGGCGCCGAGCGTCACGACGGTGCCGACGGCGAGGCCGGTGACCTCGACCGCCGCGAAGTACGCGCTCTGGAACACCGTGAGCCCGATGCCGGTTCCGAGGATGCGGAGCACCCGGCGACGCCGGGGCTCGGGCTCACGGGGCGTACGGCGGGGACGCAGCGCGAGCGCGCCCGCGAGCAGGACGAGACCGCCCGCGCAGCGCCAGAAGGACAGGGCGAGGGGGCCGAGATCACTGACCCGGAAGATCAGGGACGCGGCCGCGCCGGCGGTGCCCCAGGCGACTCCGGCGACGACGAGATACAGCAGGCTCCGCCCGACGGGCAGCGCGGATGAAGCGGAAAAGGGCATGTGACTTCTCCAGCGGAAGACGGGGTGACAGGTCGCTCGGCTCCGCACGCGGGCAGCGACGAGCCGCTCGGGGACTGCCCGAGCCCGGTCTTCGTCAGGAGTGGCCGCGCGCGCTAGGCGGCAGGCGGCGGCAGCACAGTCAGATGCATGGCGATCACACTAATGCGGGGCCCGGCCGTGCGACAACTCCCCCTCGACCGGCCCGGCCACCGCCCCGGTTCCGGCTCCGGCGGCCACCGGACCCGAGGGCGGCTTCGGGGCGGTGGACTGCGCGATGAACGCACCGGACAGCACGACGAATCCCCCGATGAGCTGCGGCGCGGAGAGGTGCTCGCCGAGGAGCACCCAGGCCAGCCCGGTGGCGATGACCGCTTCGAGGCAGGCGACGACCCCGGCCACCTGCGGCGAGAGCATCCGGACCGAGACGACCCCGGTGACGTACGCGAGGACGGTGGCGAGCAGCACGATCCAGCCGAGCAGCAGCCAGGCGGGAACGTCGGTGCCGTTCATGCGCGCGCTGCCGCCGAGCAGCGCCCAGTCCATGCCCCAGGGGCGGGAGACGACCGTGAGGACGGCCGCGCCGGTGATCAGTCCGTACGCGATGACACCGACGGGGTGCGGGGGTTCGGCCTGTTCGCCCTCACCCTCCCCGGACCGGCCGTCCTGTCCGCCGTGGTCGGACAGGACGAAGTACCCCACCTGGCAGCAGGCGGCGCCGAGGGCGAGCAGCAGTCCGAGGAGATCGAAGCTGAGCCCGGCCCAGACCTCGACGACACAGGCGAGTCCGCCGACGGCCAGCACGACACCGACGGCGGCGGCCCTGGTGACGGGCCTGCGCTGCACGAAGCGGACCCAGCCGAGGACCAGCGCGGGGGCGAGATATTCGACCAGGAGCGCCACCCCGACGGGAATGCGGGAGATCGAGGCGAAGTAGAACGCCTGGACCCCGGCCACCGCGAAGAGACCGAACCCGGCGAGCAGGGCGGGACGTTCCCGTACGAGATACCGGTGGCGCCAGGCGACCGGCAGCATGACCACGGCGGCGCCGGCGACACGGAGCCAGACCACGTGCAGCGGGTCGAGCCCCGCCTCGATCAGCGGCTTGGCCGCCACTCCCGAACCACCGAACGCAAAGGCCGAAAGCAGGGCGAGCCCCAGCCCTGCGCTTCTGCCCTGAAACCTCGAAGACGCGTGCATCGGCACATCATGGCACCGGCCGACAGCACCGTCATCCTCGTGACACCTGTCGAGACGGCGCCCCGGGGCGCGAGCACCAAGCGCCTCAGCCGCGCCGCGCCTCCCCGGCCGCGAGCACCCCCGCCACACGCCCGGACAGCCACCCGGCGTCCACGCCCCCGCGGGCGAGCACCTCCACCGCGCGGGACTCGGCGTCGGCGGCCAGCGCGGCGAGCAGGTCGAGACCGGCGGCCCGGCCCTCGCCGCGTGACGCCGCGCGGTACAGCGCGTCGTCCATCGCGGCCAGCGCCGAGGGCGACCAGCCGTCGGCGGCCGGTGCACGCACCACGGGCACGGCCCCGGAGTCCTCGACGGAGCCCTGCCAGCGGAGTCCGTAGCCGATGCTGCGCTGGACGAGATAGCCGAGCACCCTGGCCAGCTGCGGCCCTCCGTCGAATGCCTCACGGACCTCGGGGTCCGTCTCGATCAGGGAGTGGAGGAGGTGGGCGGTGTCGACCTGACGGTCCCCGTCCCGCAGCGCGCGCCTGCGCGCACCGGTCAGCACCGCTGCCAGTTCATGGGTGAAGCGGGCATCGAGTTCGGGATGGCTCGGTGCGGGCTGTTCAGGGATCCGCGGCGTCCGGTTTTGCACCCCTCTACCCCATCAGTCCCCGGGCCGAAAGGCATCGCCGGAGCGACCCATTACGCATCCCACCGAAGTTGGGCACGGCAGAGCGATCCGTCATCCTTGCGGATGAGATCGCGCCCGACGACGCAACCCTGCGGCCTGCGGGGCGCGCGCCGCCTTGCATCGCACGCCCCGCAGGCAACCGCGGACCGCCGCACACACGTCCCACACGCCACAACGCACACAGCGGGGAAGGAAGGGGAGGAACGGGTGTTCTGGATGGTCGCGCTGCTCGCCCAGGACGGGCTGCAGTACGTCTACCGCGTACACGCACCCGACGACGCCCTGCCCGCCGATCTCTTCTGGACGGCCTTCCACTGCCACGACGACGGACCCCACCCCCGGGCGTCGGACCGCTTCGACGCCGCGGTGATCTGGTGGCACCGGCAGCCCCAGCAGATCTGACGGTTCATCAGTATTGAAGGTTGGCGCGGCCCCCGCTACGTTCCACGCCACCGATACCGGACGGACCAGGGGTGGTCGCATGGCCGAAGTCAGCGCCGAGGCACGCATCGAGGCACCCGCCGGAAAGGTCTGGGACCGCCTGACGGACTACGCGTCGTACGGGGAGTGGAACGCCACCCACACCGACTTCCCCGGGGGCGGCCCGGCCGAACTGAAGCCCGGAGCCGCCTACGAGGAGAACATGAGGCTCATGGGCTTCCCGGCCGAGGTGTCCTGGACGGTCGACGCCCTAGAGCGGGGCCGCCTGCTGGCGACCCGGGGCAAGGGCCCGATGGGGGTCAACCTGGCCATGCGGTACTCACTGACCCCGGAGGGCGACGCCACGACGGTACGCATCGACGGGGAGTTCACCGGCGCGGCGGTCTCCCTGATGGGCGGCAAGCTCACGGACTCCGCGACGGCGGCGCTCCAGGAGTCACTGCGCAAGCTCGGCGGGCTCGTGACTCCGTGAGCCACACCCGGACGCTACGCACAGGGACCCCGCGGCATTCGTCACCGCGGGGCCCCGCACGCACCGTCCGCCCGTCCGCCGCGCCGCACCGCCTGCCACGCGGAGCCCGGCGCTCACCTCAGTGCTCGCCAGTGCTCGTCAGTGCTCGTCAGTGCTCGTCGGCGAGGATCAGGTAGAGCTTCTTACGCGCGTCGTTGATGACGGTCAGCGCCTTCTGCCGCTGATCGGCCGAGCCGGTCTTCCAGACCTGCCCGAACGCCTCCATCAGACCGAATCCGGCTTGCCGGATCTCATGAACGCCCTCCCAGTCGACACCGCGCCCGGCCTCCTCCCACGGAGCCTCGGGGCCGGTCTCGGCCTCACTCCGCCCGGATTCGGTGAGCGTGAACAGCTTCTTGCCACCCTCGCTGGCACTGACGATCAGCCCCTCGTCCTCCAGCAGCTGAAGCGTCGGGTAGACGGAGCCGGGGCTGGGCCGCCAGGCCCCGCCGCTGCGCTCGCCGATCTCCTGGATCATCTCGTAACCATGCATCGGACGGTCCTTCAGCAGAGCCAGGATCGACGCACGCACGTCACCGCGCCGCGCTCGCCCCCGACCGCCGCCGCCACGGCCGCGCCCACCACCGAAGGGACCACCACCGAAGGGCGGCCCGAACGGCCCGAAAGCGGCCCGCCGGCCGTCCCCCTCGCCTCGACCGTGATGACCGGGCCCGCCGTGCCCCGGCCGGTGCTCGTATCCATGTCCGTGTGAACGCATCGCTACGCCCCTTTCCATCATTGATCTGTCGCGATGCGTCAACGATATATCGGAAACTATCGGACGGCAAGGCTGCGGGATCACGCATGGCCGATGCCCTGTGTCGTGGGTGTCGACGACCGCAGACGACGCTCACGCCGTTCGACGGGCCGATACTGTGCGGCGATGACAAGAAGCGAGCGGCTCGCCGAGCAGCTGGACTGGCACTGGCGCGAGAACCTGCGGCCACGGCTGGACGGCCTCACGGACGAGGAGTACTTCTGGGAGCCGGTGCGTGACTGCTGGAGCATCCGCCCGCGCGGCAGATCGACCGCCCCCGGGCCGACGGGCTCGGGCGAATGGACGATGGACTCCGCGCCCCCCGCCCCGGCAACGGCGCCGACCCCGGCACCGGTGACCACCATCGCCTGGCGGCTGGCACACATCATCGTCTCGTGCCTGGGCTATCGGGTCGCATGGTACTTCGGCGGCCAGGACGTCGACTCCCGGACTTTCGCCTACGCAGGGACCGCGGGCGAGGCGTTGAAGCAGCTCGACGAGATGTACGGGAGATGGAACGCGGGAGTCCGCGGGCTCTCGGACACCGACCTGGACCATCCGCCCACGGTGGGCCCTGAGCGGTTTCCCCTGGAGAACAGGGTCCTGCACGTCAACAGGGAGCTGATCCATCACGGCGCCGAGATTTCCCTGCTGCGCGACCTCTACCGCCGGCAGGACGGAGCCGTACCGCGCCGCATATGACCTTCGACGACCGGCGATCGGGCTTCGGAAACCTACGGGACCGCGGTGGCGGCCTGTGGCTGATGCCACCGCGAAGCCGTACCGCTTGGCCCACGCTCTTGTCGCCTGACGCGGCCACGTCGCCTTCCCCGGCCCGGCCCGGCGCACGAACCGGGCCGGGGAAGGCGGAGCGGGCCTGACCTGACCGGGCAGGCCTGGGCGGTGGGCGGGACAGCTTCGTTCGTTCCCCTGCGAACGGCCGACCGAAGCGCTACCGCTCCCTGCGGCGGCCGCCCCGCCGAAGCGCTCGCGCTATGACCTGCGCCACAAGGCCACGAGCCGCGGGGGTCGCCACCGGTGCCGCCGTACGGACAACCCGCCTCCCTCCCCCGCCAGTCCATCCGGCACGGCCCCCGGGACGGCGCGTCCCCCCACCGCCGGGCGACTCAGGTCACCCTTCCCCGCTGCCGCGCACCCCTGGTACAGATGGTGAGAATTCACCCCCCGCACCGGAAGCGCAGCCATGCACCAGGACAGGACAGCCGAGCTCATCCCCTTCACCATCGACCTGACCTTCGAGGAAGCCCGGCGACGGGCCGAGGTGGTCGCCGCGCTGGGGCCCGACTGGGATCCGGCGGCCGTCCTCCGCAGCGAGAACGAGGCCTACGCCCTGCTGTACTCCGGCCTGGACGCCGAGCAGCAGCGCACCTACGACCGGCTGGTGGCCGCCGGTGTCCTGCCGGAGGAGGATCCCGGCCGTGCGGCTGCCCGTTGACCCGCAGGCGGACCCGGCCCGCCGCGCCTGGGTGGCCTGCCCCGCCTGCGACGACGCCCGCCACTGCACGATCTGCGCGGACCGCCGCACCTGCGGCGAGCACTGGCGCCACCTGATCGCCAACAGCGGCCCGGTCCTGCACCTCCAGTGCCCAGGCTGTGCGCACATCTGGTCGCTGGACACCCGGCCCGGCCTCCCCCACCGCAACGGCGGCACCCCCAGCCGCTGAGGCCCCGGCCGCCTCCGGAGCCGCCGGAGAGCCAGGGGCCAGACACCGTGAATTGGCCTTGGCCGCTCTCCGCGCGGCCGTCCTACGGTCGGCGTATGAGGATTCGCATCGTCGACGCGTTCACCGACCGCCCCTTCTCCGGCAACCCTGCCGGTGTGCTCCTGCTGGAGAGCGGCGCGTACCCGGCCGCCGAACGCCTTCAGGAGATCGCCGCCGAGGTCAACCTCTCCGAGACGGCCTTCGCCCACCCGCTGCCGCCGGGCGGCCCGGCGGACTGGGCGCTGCGCTGGTTCACCCCGGTCACCGAGGTCGACATGTGCGGGCACGCGACGCTCGCCACCGCCCACGTCCTGCACACCGCGGGCCTGGTAACCGGCCCGGTGCGCTTCATGGCGCGGTGCGGGATCCTGAGCGCGACCGCCCACGGGGCCGGCGGCATCACCCTCGACTTCCCCACCGCCCCGCTGTCCGAGGAGCCGGTGCCGTACGGACTCGCCGACGCCCTCGGGGGCGACCCCGTGTCGGTGCACGACACCGGCGAGCTCATCGGTGACCTGCTGGTCGAGCTCCGCGACGAGGCGACCGTACGCGCGCTCGCCCCGGACTTCGCCGCCCTGGCGACGCACTCCCGGCGCGGCGTCATCGCCACCGCCGCGGCCGAGGAACCCGCCCGGGGCTACGACTACGTCTCGCGCGGCTTCTTCCCGCGCGTCGGCGTCGACGAGGACCCGGTCACCGGCAGCGCCCACACCGCGCTGGCCCCCTTCTGGTCGGCCCGCCTCGGCCGCGACGACCTCATCGGGCTCCAGGCGTCGGCCCGCTCGGGGCTGGTCCGCACCACCCTGCGCGGTGAGCGCACCCAGCTGACCGGCACCGCGGTCACCGTGATCGACGGCGAACTGCTCACCTCGCTCTGACGCCGGTCGGCAGCGGCTGCCGACCGGCGTCCGAGAAGGTCCGCCGACCGGTATCGGCGGACGGCGAGCGCGACGTCCACCACGGCGGCAGGGCGACGGCCGCGACGTTCGTCTTGGCTCAGCAGCTGTTCTCAAGGCTCGGCAGAGGCTTTACCTCGCGGGCTTCCCTGGTCGCGCCTGCCTGCCGAGGCCCAGAAGGCGCAGGGCACACCGTGCCCGGGGGAGAGATCGAAGCTTTTCCTGCTTGGCCCGGAAATGAGACGGCCGACCCCGGCCTGGCCGGGGTCGGCGATCGCTGCCTGTCTCTTCGTCTTTCGGTCGCGCCTTCCAGTCTGTCGGTGGGGCCGGGGTGAACGCTGGGACGACTGGATCGGTCTTGTCAGTGTCCTCTGTTGCCGTATCCGTCGTCCCCGTGGCCGTAGCCGTAGTCATCTGTGGGGTGCGGGGTCGGGGTGGGTGAGGGAGGTGTGCTGTGTTCCTTGTTGGTGAGGGTGCAGGTGACGGCGTCTCCTGCTTCGAGGGTGACCTGGTCGTTGGTGACCGGTACGTCGTCGCCTTCGGAGTCCTCACATTCCCAGCCGGTCGGCCGGTAGCCCTCGGGGCCGCCGGTCTCGCCGAGCGTGTAGGTGCCGGAAGGCACCGTCACGTCGGTGACGGCCGCGCTGCCGCTGGTGCCGGAGAGATTTTCGGGGCCGTCGGCGGACAGGGTCCAGTCGCCGGGTTGCGCGGTTCCGCCGTGCTGGTTGATGACGCGCTTGACCAGGGTCAGCCGGGACTCGTCCTCGTCGAGACAGCTCACGGTGTTGCGTACGGTGAACGTGTTCTCGGTCTCGGTGAGCTGCGCCTCGTAGGGCAGGGGTTCGTCGGCCGGGCTGCCGTTGGCTGAGACGATGCGGCTGCTGTCCAGAGTGCACGCGTTGGGTACCGTGACGGTCTCGGCGATCGTCGTGGTGTCGCCGAGGGTGTAGCCGTCACGGTCCGCACCCCACTCCTGGGAAGTGGGGCCGTCGGCACCAGGGCCGGTCAGGGTGAGGTTCGCTTCGTAGCCGTCCGGGCGGTCGTCGTGCTCGTACGGCACTCCGTCGATGAGCCATTCCTTCTCGACGGTGATCTCGGCTTCCTCGTCCTGCTGAGGCCGGTTGTACATGGTGCAGCTGACTGCGGAGAGGCGGGGGACGTCCACGCCGAAGCCGGGGTTTCCGGTCGTTCCGGTGTTGGTGACCTGTACCGGTTCGCCGGTGTCGAGATCCGTGCAGACGGCGTTGAGTCCGCCCTGGGTGATCAGGTCGTAGCCGGGGCGCTGGTCCTCGGTCACGGCGATGTCCGCGGAGTCGGTGCCGGCCGGGTAGGTGGGGTTGAAGGAGACAGCACCCGTACGGTCGGCTGTGGTCTCCTGGGTGTCGGGGAGCCCGCCGATGCCGGGGGTCGTGGTGGTCGCGGTGAACTCCCAGCCCTCGCCGGCAGGTGTGGACCCGGTGACGTCCTCACCGGTGTTGTCCTCGGGCACGATCTGCTTGACCACCGACAGCGTCCCGGCGCAGTTGCTGAGTGCGAGTTCGGTGAGTGCCTGGCCGGCGCCGGCGAAGTCGGCGGTCTGGTAGTGGTCGGCGGTGAGCGGATTGCTGCCGTCGAAGGCTTCCGGTCCCGAGATGGCTCGGAGGTTGAGTCCGGACACGCCTTCGACGCCCCGGCCGACGCCCACGGCGACGACGCGGGAGCCCTTGGCCTTGACCGCGTTGGCGGCGAAGATCCCGCCTTCGACGTCGGCGAAGTGGGTGTGGGATCCGTCGCCCTGACGAGGGTTGTTCCAGTAGGTGGGGTTGCCGTCGGTGAGGACGACGACCGCGTCGTACCGCGGGTCGGCGTTGGCGACCGCGTACAGGCCCTGGTCCCAGTTGGTGCCCGAGCCCAGGGCCCAGTCGGCGTACAGGTCCTTGAAGGCGTCGGCCCCGGATTGCGTGGAGACCGGCATCAGCTCGGGGTGGTTCGCCGTGCCTGTGCTGGGTGAGCCGCGGTCGAAGGAGAAGAGCGCCATCCGGGAGGGGGTCTGGGCCAGCGCATCGGTGAACCCGTTCGCCGCCGCCTTCAGATCGGGCAGCGCGCTTCCCACGGAAGCGGAGAGGTCCAGGACGAGGGCGACGTCCAGGCCGCACTGCTCGGGGAGTTCCGGGTTGTTGCGGGACTGCTGCCAGATCCCGCCGGAGGCTACATACGGGGTGGCCGCGTAGTCGCTGCTGAACATGAAGTCGCCGGTGGAGGAGTACGTCCGACCGTCCTCCAAGGCGGGCGTCGGGAACCGGTACGAGGACTGCACCGACCCCGACCCGCTTCCCGCCCCGGTCCGCAGGGAGGTGTTGGTGTACCAGCCGGCCGGCGCCCCGTTCTCGGGCTGACCGACGTAGTAGCGGGCACCCTCGTTGGCGCCGCCGCCATCCGTGTCCGGTACGACGAAGCTGCAGTCGCCATCCGCGTCAGATGTGCACTGGGCCCACGGCGCGGCGATGGGTGTGGCGGCATCTTCCGACGAGTACAGGGCCAGACTCACCCCGGCCAGCGGGCCGACTGCCGAGCCCCCGGTCCGGTCACCGCCCGTCTTCACCGTGATGACGGAGCTGCCGGGCACAGGTGGTGGGACCGTGGCATAGGCGGCGGCCCCCAACGACGCGGCGAGCGCCAACACACCCGCCAGCACGCGGCCGCCGGACCGGCGTCTTCCGGCATGGCGGCCCGGCTCGGCCAGGCCCTTCCCGGGCACACGCATGAGTTCCCCTTTTTACGAAGAATGAGAAGAGACCTCATGCAAACAAGCTTCAGGAGCGGGACAGCCGAATTAACCCATTGGTCGGCGGTGCGGGGACGGACCATCGGCCCCACTGCCAACCCGGGTGGCCACTCTGCTGCCCCCTGACACTTCCAGCGAACTTTCGCCGGCCGCTCCCGCACGCCCGGGCCTGAGCGAAGGAGGAGCTTTCAGGGCGTCGGCAGCCAGTCCACCCGGCCCGCGAGCAGCGCGTACCCGACGAACGCCCCGATGTCCAGGAGCGCGTGCGCGACCACCAGTGGACCCACCCGGCCCCAGCGCCGGTAGAGCAGCACGAAGACGACGCCCATCACCACGTTGCCGAGGAAACCGCCGATCCCCTGGTACAGGTGGTACGACCCGCGCAGTACGGAGCTGGCCACCAGGGCGGCCGTCGGCGTCCAGCCCAACTGCCCGAGTCTGCGGAGCAGATACCCGACGACGATGACCTCCTCCACCACGGAGTTCTGGATGGCCGACAGGATCAGTACGGGGAACTTCCACCAGACGTCGGGCAGGGATTCGGGAACGACCGTCAGATTGAACCCGGTGGCGCGGGCGACCAGGTAGAAGGCGAGGCCGGCGCTGCCGATGCCGGCCGCGACCAGGGTTCCCCGGCCGAGATCGGACCAGGGCCTGTCCCGGTCGAAGCCGATGGCCCGCAGGCCCGCTCCCTCCCTGATCAGCAGATGCGCGACCAGCGCGACCGGCACCAGAGCCGTTGCGATCCCGAACATCTGCCATGCCAGATCAAGCCATGGACGGCCCGGGGCGTACGAACCGTTGAGCGTCGCCGCCTGGTCCTTCAATCCTCCCGGTTTCGTCAGCGATCCGATGAAACTGATGAGGGCCGACAGTACGCTGGCCCCCAGAGAGAGCGCCAGGACCAGCACCACCTCGGACCGCAAGATCGTTCGTGACACGGCCTCTTGGGAAGAAGAATCAGCCACGCGCCCGGCCTCCACCTGCACACCTGCCTTCTGTTCTGCCATCGCGTCTCATGCCACCGACCATCCCGCCAGGGTCTCGAATACAGGTACGAAGATCATGTGCGACAGGCCGGGGGACGACCACTCATCGCTGATGGCCGGGTCCCCCATTCCCTTCTCTGATCCTCCAGGAGGGGTGTCACCGACATGGGACGTCATAGCTTGCCCGACAGCCACATGGCGGAGGCACGCCGGGTCACCCGAGCACGCGGCATCGGCGTCGTACGGTCGCCGTCGCCACCCTGCTCGTGCTGGCCGTGGCGACGGGGACGGCCGTCGCGGCCTCGGACGGCCTGTCGTCGTTCTCCGAGTCCTGCGAGGACTCCGCGGTGCACCTGTCCGTGGTCGCGTCCCCGGACATCGCCCCGCCGTACGTTCCCTGGCCGAGCAGGCCCGCGCCGACGAGGTGAAGGCCGACCGCCTCTGCCCGGCGGTGCAAGTGCGGGCCCGCGGTGCGCACGAGGGCGCCGAGGCCCTGGCGGCGGGGGGCGAACCCGACTTCCAGATCCGGCTGCCCGACTCCGGCCTGTGGCTGGAGCGGGCCAAGGGGTTCGGCGAGGGCATCCCCGTCTCCCCGTCCGACCCGGTGGCCACCTCGCCGGAGGCCGTGGCCGTGGTGCCCTCCGCCTCGCGGGACCTGGGCCGGCCCCGTAAGACGTACCCCTGGGCCGAGTTGGTGGCCGGGGTCCTCGGGTCGGACCGGGTGCGCCTCGGCGCCGCGGACCCGGCGCGACCCTGGTGACCCTCACCGACGGCTCCCACTCCGACTCCGACGAGGACGCGAACAGCGTGACGCGCAGCGGGCTCGTCACCGAGCTGCTCGTCGCCGAGCTGAAGGAACTCGCCGACCCCCGAGCGCCCCGTCCCGGTCATCACGACCGCAGTCGGACCCGACGCGGACCGCGACGACGTCGCCGGGATCGCCCGGGTCACCGGCGGCGACGGCTACGAGGTGAGCGACCCCGTGGAGATCCGGGCGGTGATCCAGGCCGATATCCGGGCGGCGATCCGGGCGGTGATCCTCCAGGCGATCATGGCGCCGGGACGGAACCGCCATGCCGCCCGCGAGTGACGGTCCGGGACCAGCCGCAGCGCCCGGGAGAGACAGTCCGCGGAGCAGCCACAGCACCCAGAAGTGACGGCCCCGGGACCAGCACCGCACCACCCCTGAGCGGCGGACGCAGGGCCAGCCGCACCGGAGCGGCGGGCCTCCTGCCGGTCCCGTCCGCTGCCCGCTCACGCCGCCGCCTCAGGGTGCCGGGAACCCCACCGGCCAGGTGTGCACCGGCTCCCCGGCGTGCATCAGCTCGGCGTAGCGCCGCGTCATGGCCGCGAGTGCCGCGTCCCGTCCGAGCCCGGCCTCCAAGGCCCGGTCGTACGTGGCGACCTGCCACGAGGCCCCGTTGACGCGCCGCTTGCACCGCTCCTCGATCACCCCGAGACAGCGGTCCCGGTCCGCCGGCTCGATGTGCCAGGCGTCCAGTCCGGCGGCGGCCAGCGGCAGCAGCTCCTCCAGCACCAGCTGCACGGCGGGAACCCTGGCCAGTCCACCGGAGCGGCCCGAACGGGGCCAGAGCATCTCGGCCTCGATGCCGTGCCGGCAGGCCTCGGTGAAATTCTCCTCGGCTGCCTCGAACGGCAGCCGGCTCCACACCGGCCGGGACTCCTCGGCGAGCGCCCGTACGAGCCCGTAGTAGAACGCGGCGTTGGCGACCACGTCGGTGACCGTCGGACCGGCGGGCAGGACGCGGTTCTCCACCCGCAGATGGGGAACACCGTCGGCGATCCCGTACACCGGGCGGTTCCAGCGGTAGACGGTGCCGTTGTGCAGCACCAGCTCGCCCAGCTCGGGCACCCCGCCCTCGTCCAGGACCTTCAGGGGGTCCTCGTCGTCGCAGATCGGCAGGAGCGGCGGGAAGTACCGCAGGTTCTCCTCGAACAGCTCGCGGGCGGAGCTGATCCAGCGCTCCCCGAACCAGGTCCTGGGGCGTACGCCCTGGTTCACCAGCTCCGGCGGCCGTACGTCGGTGGCCTGCTGGAACAGCGGCGGCCGGGACTCGCGCCAGAGCTCCTTGCCGAACAGGAACGGGGCGTTGGCACCCAGCGCGATCTGGACGCCCGCGATCGCCTGCGCGGCGTTCCAGACGTCGGAGAACCGGGCCGGTGTCACCTGGAGATGCAGCTGGACCGAGGTGCAGGCCGACTCCGGGGCGATCGAGGGCGACGTACAGACCAGTCGCTCGACGCCTTCGATGTCCAGGGCGAAATCCTCCCCCCGGGCGGCCGCCATTTGATCGTTGAGCAGGGTGTAGCGGTCCACGTCCGAGAGATTCGCCGACACCACGTCGTGCTGCCCCAGCGTGGGCAGGATTCCGATCATCACGATCCCCGCGTCCACCTCACCCGCCTTCCGGTGGGCATAGGCGAGGCCGGTCCGCAACTCCTCCGAGAGCTGATCGAATACCCGGCCGCCGAGACGGTGGGGGACTATATTCACTTCGAGATTGAACATCCCCAGTTCGGTTTGGAAATCCCGGCTCGCGATGCGCTGGAGCACTTGCTGATTCATCATCCGGGGCATCCCGTCGGAACCCGCGAGATTCAGCTCTATCTCCAGCCCCATCAAGTTCCGCGGACGGTCGAACCTCCGCTCCTCGAGAAGTCTCCCCAGCCCCTCCAGGCACCGGTTGAGCTTCGTCCGGTACGCCTGTCGATCGGACAGGTCAACGGCTCCCGCCACGACCTTCTCCCCCATCGAGGGGTCCCTCCTCCAGTGGGCGGCCCGCGACCCGGGCCGCTCGCATCACGATCGATAATGCCCAGCGGGAGTGATCCGTAACGCCCCCGCGGGCCTCCGAAACCCGATAGTCTGGTTGCAGGAGACCGGGGGCACATTCCCGCGGCATGCGGCGCGGGGCATTTTCGGCCGGATCATGCGTGGCGAAAACACCGATGAGTTTCGGCCGTCCGTGCCACCGGAAGGTCCCCAGGTCGGCGTCGGCCGCGCCCGATCAAATCCTCAGGAATACCGCGATTCGAAGGCCGGATGGCGCCTTGCGGGACATATCCCCGACTGCTAGCGGAAACACCGTGTGAACACGCGTCATATAAACTGCGCTCAACGAGGCAGAGAGTTGATACGACTCGCCCGTCACCGGCCTTCTCCGGCCCGTACGCCGACAGCGCCGTCTGCACCCGCCCAAGCTCCACCGTGTCTCCGAAGTGAGAGGCGACCCACTATGCCGCTGCATGTTCCCCCGGCTCCCGCGCCCGCCCTGCGCAGCGTTCTCGCGGCCCTCGGTTCTCCCACCGCCGTCCGCGAAGCCCGAACCCCCGCCCTGCGGTCCGTCCAGGGACCGCTGAGCCCCGAACTACCGCTTCCCGTGCACGTGCTGGACCGGATCGCTCCCACCGGGACGGCGCCGCTCACCCGGCTGGCGGCCTGGCGGTTCCTCATCCGGAGCGAGGGCCGCGCGGTCGCTGCGGCGGACACCGTGCTCACGCCCGACGGCTGGACGTTCTCGCACTTCTTCGAGGGCCCCTATCTCGCCTCGACCGAGCTGGCCGTCCGGCAGGCCGAGGCGTCGTCCACGGGCTGCCAGGCGCGGCTGCTGTCGATCCCGGAGCTGTACATGCTCACCCTGTGGCTGCACGGCGACACCACGGCGGATCCCTCCGGCGGAGTGCTCGCGCCTACGGACGTCCTGGTGCCCCTGGCGCCGGCCCCGCCGGGCATCGCGGCCCACCGCCCGCACCGGGTCGCCGATCTGCTCCCCGTGATCTCGCTGCGGGTGTCCCCGGGGCCGCTCCTCAGCTCGGCCTGAGCGACGTCGGCAGGACCCGGGCACGGCGCCCCCGCGGCGCCTCTTTCCGCCCCCGCACTCCGGGCGGCGGGGAAGGGGCCACCGCGGGGGCGCCGTGCTGTCCGTTCGGACTAGTCCCATCCGGCCACCCCGAACCACCCGGAGGGACAGTGCAGTTGCGGTGAACCGTCCGCGCGGGTGATGCGTCATGGGAGGAGTACGGGTGCTGCGGCGAAATCCCTGCGGATTCTTCCTCGTGGGGCAACACTGGGACCGGACCGACTGATACGGGGGCGGCCATGAACGACTCATCCAGCCGCAGGACCTTCGACTCGACGCAGCGAAAGAACGCATCCATGTGCCAGCACCAGCCACCCTGCCCCACCGCCGATTCGCCCGACCGGGAGGCCGCCCGTCTGACGGCCCACCACCCCGAACAGGGATGGAGTCTCCTGTGCAACGGCGTCCTGCTCTTCGAGGACACCGGCGAGCTGCTGCCCGACGGGCAGATCATCGCGCCGCACCGGCCGTCGGCAGCCGGCCGCGTGGTGAAGGCCGCCTGAGAGCGGTCGTACCGAGAGAGCCGACGGCCCTGCGGGAAGCGGTACGAAAATAAGGGGCCGGCCCGGAGAGATCTCCGCACCGGCCCCGACGCGTGTCCGGCGCGCACCGCTCACGGCGCGCGCCCTGCGACAGGCGGATTCAGTTGTCGTACTCGTCCAGCGGCGGGCAGGAGCAGACCAGGTTCCGGTCGCCGAAGGCCCCGTCGATGCGGCGCACCGGCGGCCAGTACTTGTCGGCGGCGGACACTCCGGCGGGGAAGACGGCCTCCTCACGGCTGTAGCCGTGCTCCCAGTCACCGCCGAGCACGGCGGCGGTGTGCGGGGCGTTGGACAGCGGGTTGTCGTCCGCGCTCCACTCCCCCGACGCGACCTTCTCGATCTCGGCGCGGATCGCGATCATGGTGTCGCAGAACCGGTCGAGCTCCGCGAGGTCCTCGCTCTCCGTCGGCTCGATCATCAGCGTGCCGGCCACCGGGAACGACATGGTCGGCGAGTGGAAGCCGTAGTCGATCAGGCGCTTGGCGACGTCGTCGATGGAGACACCGGTCGCCTTGGAGATCGGGCGCAGGTCCACGATGCACTCGTGCGCGACCAGTCCGGCCGGGCCGCTGTACAGGATCGGGAAGTGCGGCTCCAGGCGCTTGGCGATGTAGTTCGCGGCCAGCACGGCGACCTGCGTGGCCCGCTTGAGGCCCTCGTCGCCCATCAGGCGGACGTACGCCCACGAGATCGGCAGAATGCCCGCGGAACCCCACGGGGCGGCGGAGATCGGGCCCACACCGGTCTCCGGGCCGGCGCCGGGCTGGAGCGGGTGGTTGGGGAGGTACGGGGCGAGGTGGGCGCGGACGCCGACCGGGCCGACGCCAGGACCGCCGCCGCCGTGCGGGATGCAGAAGGTCTTGTGCAGGTTCAGGTGCGAGACGTCGCCGCCGAACTTGCCGGGCTTGGCCAGCCCGACCAGCGCGTTGAGGTTGGCGCCGTCGACGTACACCTGGCCGCCCGCGTCGTGCACCTCGCCGCAGATGTCGGCGACGTGCTCCTCGAACACTCCGTGCGTGGACGGGTAGGTGATCATGAGCACGGCCAGCTCGTCGCGGTGCAGCTCGATCTTGGCGCGCAGGTCCGCGATGTCGACCTCACCGTCGTCGGCGGTCTTCACCACGACGACCTTCATGCCGGCCATGACGGCGCTGGCGGCGTTGGTGCCGTGCGCGGAGGACGGGATGAGGCAGACGGTGCGCTGGTCGTCGCCGTTGGCCCGGTGGTAGGCGCGGACGGCCAGCAGACCCGCGAACTCGCCCTGGGAGCCGGCGTTGGGCTGGATGGACACCGCGTCGTAGCCGGTGACCTCCGCCAGGCGCTCCTCCAGCTCACGGATGAGGGTGAGGAAGCCCTGCGCCTGCTCGGCCGGTGCGAAGGGGTGCAGCGCGCCGAACTCGGGCCAGGTGATGGACTCCATCTCGGCGGTCGCGTTCAGCTTCATGGTGCAGGAGCCGAGCGGGATCATGCCGCGGTCCAGCGCGTAGTCGCGGTCGGCGAGCCTGCGCAGGTAGCGCAGCATCGCGGTCTCGGAGCGGTGCTGGTGGAAGACCGGGTGGGTCAGGATGTCGTCGGAGCGCAGCAGCGCCTCCGGCAGCGTGTCGGCCACCGTGGCGTCCAGCGCCTCGACGTCGCCCTCGGCGCCGAAGGCCGCCCAGACGGCGGAGATCTGGGAGCGGGTGGTGGTCTCGTCGCAGGCGACGGAGACGTGGTCGGCGTCGACGAGGCGGAGGTTGACCCCGCGCTCGCGGGCGTCGGCGACGATGCCGGCGGCCTTGCCGGGAACCCGGACGGTCAAGGTGTCGAAGAACGCGCCGTGCACGACGTCGGCGCCCGCGGTGCGCAGACCGGCGGCGAGGATCGCGGCGTAGCGGTGGGTGCGGCGGGCGATCGTCCGCAGCCCCTCGGGACCGTGGTAGACCGCGTACATCCCGGCCATCACGGCGAGGAGGACCTGCGCGGTGCAGATGTTGCTCGTGGCCTTCTCGCGGCGGATGTGCTGCTCGCGGGTCTGGAGGGCCAGGCGGTAGGCCTTGTTGCCGTCCGCGTCGACGGAGACGCCGACGAGGCGGCCGGGCAGGGAGCGGGCGAACTTCTCGCGGACCGCCATGTAGCCGGCGTGCGGGCCGCCGAAGCCCATCGGGACGCCGAAGCGCTGGGTGGTGCCCACCGCGATGTCGGCGCCGAGCTCGCCGGGCGAGGTGAGCAGGGTGAGAGCCAGCAGGTCGGCGGCGACGGTGACGATCGCACCCAGCTCGTGGGCCTGCTCGATGACGGGCTCGATGGCGCGCACGGCACCGGAGGCGCCCGGGTACTGGAGCAGCACACCGAAGACACCGCGCTCGGCGATCTCGGCGGGGATGCCCTCGCTCAGGTCGGCGACGACGACCTCGACGCCGGTGGGCTCGGCGCGGGTCTCGATGACCGCGACGGTCTGGGGCAGGGTGTCGGCGTCGACCAGGAAGACGCCCTTCTTGACCTTGCCGACGCGCCGCGCGAGGGCCATCGCCTCGGCGGCCGCCGTGCCCTCGTCGAGCAGGGAGGCGCCGGAGGTGGGCAGCCCGGTCAGCTCGGCGACCATCGTCTGGAAGTTCAGGAGTGCTTCGAGCCGGCCCTGGGAGATCTCCGGCTGGTACGGCGTGTAGGCCGTGTACCACGCGGGGTTCTCCATGACGTTGCGCAGGATGACGGGCGGCGTGAAGGTGCCGTAGTAGCCGAGGCCGATCATCGGGGCCAGGACCTCGTTGCGGTCGGCCAGCGAGCGAAGCTCGGCCAGCACCTCCGCCTCGGTGCGCGCCGAGGGGAGGTTCAGGGCCTCCGCACTCTTGATCACGTCGGGCACGGCGGCGGCGGTCAGCTCGTCGAGGGAGCCGTAGCCGACCTGGGCGAGCATCTTCGCCTGCGCCTCGGCATCGGGGCCTATGTGGCGCTGCTCGAACGGAATGCCCTGCTCCAGCTGGGAGAGCGGAGTGCGACGGGGGGTCATGTGGAGGCCTCCTGGTCTGTCACGACCTGCGAGGGGCACCGCGGCGCGGGTGCCCGGACGGCCTCCCCCTCTGTCATCTCAACCTGAGAGCTTCACCGGCCCGCCCGGGGCGAGCCGATTTTCACCGTCGGTGAGGGTCGGGTCCACTTGGGCCTGCGCCCGCACGGATCCGCCCTGCTTTCCAGAGTGACCTCGTCCGTGCGGTACGGGGGCCTGAGAGATTCCGGGGAGGAGTTGCTCCTTCGGCGCCTCCGGCTTCTCCACCGGAGGACTCTCCCGCACGGGGTCAGCAGCCACTGCCAGCCTACCAGCGGCCCCCGCGCCGGAGCTCTCGAGTGGCCGACACCACGGATCTGCATTTGTCTGGTGCTGTGGAGCGACAGGGACCGCCGTGAGCAGTCCGCGACCAGTGGGAGGCACCGTGCAGACGGATATCGATCCACGCCGCCTGATCGGCCGCAAGGCGTTCGATCGCAAGGGCGCCAAGATCGGAACGGTGGATGAGGTCTATCTCGACGACGCGACGGGTGTGCCCGAGTGGGCGGCCGTGCGCACCGGACTCTTCAGCAGGGACGCCTTCGTCCCGCTGGAGCCCAGTGAATTCGTCGAGGACGCCCTGCGCGTCCCCTTCGACCGGGCGTTGATCAAGGGCGCCCCGGACTTCGGCGTCGGCCGGCACCTGTCGCCCGAGCAGGAGCTGCAGCTCTACCGGCACTACGGGCTGGACTCCTCTCCCCCGGAGAAGGCGGCGCCGGACGACCGGGACTTCGGCAGGCTGGCGGGCCAGGAGGAGTAGTCGGGCGGCTCGCGGACGAGCGGCAGCGGGTCGGCGGGCCGCAGCAGGGGGTCGTCGGTCCGGAAGGTGAGGACCCGGCCGGGTGCGCTCCACGGTTTTTCGAACCGGACGGTGACCCGGCCGATCCCGCTCCCCTGTACCCAGCCGTGTCCGTGCTCCTCGTGGTGCACGTCGTGTCCGGCGGGCCAGCGCCGCGCGGCGAGCTGCTCGGCGCCGTCCGCCGCGGGCTCCGGGACGGTCTCCTCCGCGCCGCCCTCCGCGGCCGGCGCCTCGTGTTCCGCGGCCCGCCGCGCGAGCTCCCGGGCGTCGGCGGCCTGGGCGAACAGGTCCTCCTGGGTGTAGTCGGCGAGCCCGGTCACGCCGACCCCGAGAAGCCGTACGCCACCCGTGGTGTCGACGGACTCCAGCAGCCGCCCCGCCGCCTCGCGGACCACGGTGGGGTCGTCGGTGGGGCCTCTGAGCGTCTCGGAGCGGGTCAGCGTGGAGAAGTCGTAGCGGCGCACCTTCAGCACCACCGTGCGGCCGGACCGGTCGGCGGCGCGCAGCCGCTCCACGCACCGCACGGCCAGTCGCTCGACCTCCGCGCGCACCCGCACCCGGTCGTGCAGGTCGACGTCGAAGGTGTCCTCCACCGACACGGACTTGGCGTCCCGCTCGGCGACCACCGGCCGGTCGTCGAGCCCCAGCGCCATCCGGTGGAGCCCGTGGCCGTGCGCCTTGCCGACCAGCCGTACGAGCTCCGCCTCGCCCGCCTCGGCCAGGTCGTGGACCGTGGTCATCCCGGCACGCCGGAGATGGTCACCGGTGGCCGGACCGACCCCCGGCAGGATGCGTACGGACAGGGGGGCGAGCAGCTCGCGCTCGGTGCCCGGCTCGATGAGGACGAGTCCGTCCGGCTTCGCCTGCTCGGAGGCGATCTTGGCGAGCATCTTGGAGCCCGCGAGTCCGACGGAGCCGCTCAGACCGGTCACGGCGCGGATGGCCGTGCGCAGCCCCTCCCCCGTGGCACGGGCCGAGGCCGGGTCGTCGGCTGTCCCGCCGGCTTCCAGGTCCACGAAGGCCTCGTCCAGGCTGAGCGGCTCCACGAGGGGAGAAAGCCGCCCCAGCAGCTCCATGACCTGGTCGCTCACCGTCCGGTACAGGGAGAAGCGGGGCACCAGGTAGGCCGCGTTCGGCGCGAGCCTCCGGGCCTGGGCGGTGGGCATCGCCGAATGCACGCCCAGCCGCCGGGCTTCGTACGAGGCGGTGGCGACCACTCCCCGGGGACCGAGACCGCCCACCACGACCGCCTTGCCACGCAGACTCGGTTTGGCCGCCTGCTCCGCCGACGCGTAGAAGGCGTCCATGTCCAGGTGAAGGATGGTGGGCGCGGGTCTCACACCGTCGATGCTGCCCTACGGCACTGACAACGGGCCGGTCCGGCACCCCGTGGGGCACCGGACCGTCCCGTGTCCGCCGCAGGGCCGCGTCGTGCGCGCCGCCCGCCCGGGGCGCTCAGCCCGCGCGGTTACGCCGCCGGGCCAGCTCGTCCGCGGGGTTGTGGCCGATGAGCGTCTCGCCGGTGTCGACGCGCTCGCCGTGCAGCTGGGAGAGCGCCGCGTCCACGTCCTGCCACACGACGCCGACGGCGATTCCGAAGACCCCCTGCCCGCCCTGGAGCAGGCTGACGACCTCGTCGGGCGAGGAGCACTCGTAGACCGAGGCCCCGTCGCTCATCAGCGTCATGCGTTCGAGATCCCGGAAGCCACGGTCCCGCAGGTGCTGGACCGTGGTGCGGATGTTCTGCAGTGCGACCCCGGTGTCCAGGAACCGCTTGACGATCTTGAGGAGGACCACGTCCCGGAAACTGTAGAGACGCTGGGTGCCCGACCCGTAGGCCGGGCGCACACTGGGCTCCACCAGTCCCGTACGTGCCCAGTAGTCCAACTGGCGGTAGGTGATCCCCGCCGCTGCGCACGCCGTCGGCCCGCGGTAGCCGATGTCCTCGGCACCGCTCGCCGCCTTGCCGCCCCCTGCCACCACCGCCGGCTGAACCGGCTGCCTGATGGCGTGGTCGGCTCCACTGCCGTGCTGCGGATACGGCCCACCCGCCGCCGTACCGTCGCCGCTGCTTCTCACGCCGACCTCCGTCCTTGACCTGCCCACTCGAAGGTAGGCAGTCACCCGGGGTGCGTCAACGATCGCCACACTCGGCACGCCGAGTGATAATCACCCTGAGAGTGGTTTCCCGTGTCTCGTTTCCGGGAAAGGCTTGTCGGATGCGCTGACGGCACCGCCTCGCGGGACGGTCACTGACTGTTCGTACCGAAGTCCTCCGGAGAGATCTGGTCGAGGAATTCGCGGAACTTCTCCACCTCGTCCTCCTGCTCGTCGGGGATCGCGATACCCGCATCGTCCAGCACGCCGTCACTGCCGTAGATGGGCGTGCCGGTCCGCAGGGCGAGCGCTATGGCGTCGGAGGGCCGGGCGCTCACCTCGACTCCGCTGGCGAAGACGAGCTCCGCGTAGAAGACCCCTTCGCGCAGGTCCGTGATGCGGACCTCGGTGAGCTCCTGGCCCACGGCCTCGAGCACATCCTTGAACAGGTCATGGGTCAGCGGCCTGGCGGGAGCCATGCCCTGCTGGGCGAAGGCAATCGCGGTCGCCTCCCCCGGACCGATCCAAATGGGGAGGTACCGGTCGCCTCCCACTTCACGCAGGAGAACGATCGGTTGGTTGGAGGGCATTTCCACCCGGACACCGACAACGTCGAGCTCGTTCACACAGCAACCCTAGGACGTGCTCGCCATGTTTGGGTAGTCGGGCACCGCCGAGGTCAGTGCAGACGGGTGCGCAGGGCACTCTGCACGAGCGCCGCGTGCAGCCGTACGGACAGCTCGGCGAGCTCGTTCGCGGTGGCCTCGGCATGGGCTCTGGTCTGCGGATTACGGTGCCGCCGCAGGGGCGCGACCACCTGCTCCACCAGGCCCGCCTCCCGGTCAGCAGCGGCACGCATGGCCCGAAGATGACGTGGTTCCAGACCGAAACGACCCAGATCCGCCACCAGCTTGGCCACGGTCACCATCTCGGCGTCGTAGCCGCCGTCCGGGGACGGCACGATGAGCCCGTAGGACTCCCACTCGGTCAGCCGGTCATCGTCGACCTCGGCGGCCGCGAGCAGCTCGGCCCTCCCGATCCGGGCGGCGGTCGTGGCACCCGGGCCGGCCTCCCACACCCCGTCGCCGAGGTCCCGCTGCGCACCGGGCGAGGGCAGAGCGGGCTGCTCCCCCCGGGCCAGCGCGTCCAGGTGCTCCCGGATGACCTTCAGCGGCAGATAGTGATCCCGCTGCATCCGGAGCACCTGGGCGAGGCGCTCCACATCACGCGGAGCGAACTTCCGGTATCCGGAAGGAGTGCGCTGCGGCTCGATGAGCCCCTCGGCCTCCAGGAACCGGATCTTGGAGATGGTGACTTCGGGAAACTCCTCACGCAACTGGATGAGCACTGTCCCGATGCTCATCGGTCGCGCTTCCGCGGTGGCGGTGCCGTGTCCGGCACCGCCTGTCGGTGTTCGCAGCATGGGCCTTCCTGGGGGTCCCCCCGGACGGCGTCCGGGGGCCGGTCACACGCCCCGCGGGCTGGCGTAGAAGACCAGGCGGTACTTTCCGATCTGGACTTCGTCGCCGTTGGACAGCGGGACCGAATCGATGCGCTCACGGTTGACGTAGGTGCCGTTGAGGCTGCCGACATCGCCCACGGTGAAGCTACCTTCCGGGCTCCTGTGGAACTCCACATGGCGCCGCGACACGGTCACGTCATCGAGGAAGATATCGCTCTGCGGGTGACGGCCGGCCGTGGTCAGATCGCTGTCGAGCAGGAAGCGGCTGCCGGAGTTCGGGCCGCGCCGCACGACCAGCAGCGCCGAGCCCGCGGGCAGGGCGTCGACCGCGGCCTGGGCCTCCGGAGAGAGCGAGGGCAGAGCGGTCTGCCCGGTCGCCTCCGCCTCGTACGCCTCAAGGCCGGAGATGGAGATCGTGGACGTCGTCTCCGAGGGGCGCTCGGGAACGCCGCCCCGCAGCGGCGCACCGCAGTTGGAGCAGAACTTGCCGGTCTCCGCGTTGCGGTGACCGCACCTCGTACAGACCGGCATCGACGAGCCCTCCGGGGTGAACCCTCCACCCGCAGTCGAGGCTGATGGTGCGCCGAAACCTATGCGTCCGGCACCGGCAGGGTCAACAGCCGACACGCCGTCACCCCCCGGGGCTCCGGACACCTCGTCGCGGAAGAGCGGACGCTCCGCCTCCTGCTCCTCGCCCTGAGCGTGGCGCGGAGCGCGATGGCGGGCAGCACTGTTGCTGTCCTCGCGTGCACTCTTCCCGAACAACTTCGCAAACAACTTCACGGGCGATTCCCCTTGACCGACATAGACCCGCCCGTGGGGCAGGACGAACCCTGATTGAACACACCTGCCGACCCGGACATCTTCACAACGTCCGTATCCACCCGACAGTTTCCACCACGCACCACCAATCCGGTGCGGCGACCCCCCGCAACCGTCCGACCTGGTCGAGCGGCCCCCACGCTCACCCCGTTCACGGGGAGGACGACCGAGCGTAGTCAGGCTGCTGCGCAGGTCGCAAGGCGTCGACGACGATGTCGTCGGACCTCTCCACGAGCACGGTGGCCTGCTCCTTCTCCAGTGTCTGGACCACACCGCCGGGGATGTTGAGGGCGGGCTCCAGATCCTGCGGCTTGCCGATCACCGTGAACTCGTACGGTGCTTCGATCTTCTTCCCGTCGACCTGGACGTTACCGGCCTCCCCGGAGAAGTAGGTGTTGGCGACCACCCGCACCCCGTTGACCTGAATCGCCTCGGCCCCCGCCGCCCTCAGCTCCTGAAGGGCGTCGAGCAGCATGTCGGGCGCGACCGCACGCGCGGGGTCGGTGATGGTCAGCGTGATGCCGGGACCCTGCGCCGCGACGGTGCCCGCGAGGATGCCGAGCTGGCGCTCCTTCTCCAGCGTCTGCTTCCGGGCCTCCTCCGCCTGGTCGGAACTGTTCTCCAACTCGGTGCGCTGGTCGTCCAGGCGCTGCTTCTCGTCCTCCAGGCGCTGGGTCCGGTCGTCGACCTCGTCGAGGATACGGACCAGGTCCTCCTGCCGGGCGCCGCGCAGCGCGCTGTCGTCGCTGGTGGACCGCACCTGGATGGCAAGCCCCAGGCCGAGCCCGAACAGCAGCACGGCGACGATCAGTTGGGCCCGGCTGAGCCGCGGCGGCCACAGGCCCGCCTTGAGCCGCTGCCGGCCGGTCGCCTCCGTGGCCGGGGGCGGCGTCGCGGGGGCGTCCGGGACGGCGGACGCGCCGCCCTCGGGCCGTTCGCTGCGGGGGGTCTCGTCGTTGTTCATCGGCTCGTTGTTCATCGGCCTCACGCCCGGAAGACGTGCCGGCGGATCGCGGCGGCGTTGGAGAAGATCCGGATACCGAGCACGACCACCACGCCCGTGGAGAGCTGCGCGCCGACGCCCAGCTTGTCGCCGAGGAAGACGATCAGCGCGGCCACCACGACGTTGGAGAGGAACGAGACCACGAAGACCTTGTCGACGAAGATGCCGTCGAGCATGGCCCGCAGACCGCCGAACACGGCGTCGAGCGCGGCGACCACCGCGATCGGCAGGTAGGGCTCGACCACCGCCGGCACCTCGGGCCGGACCAACAGTCCGACCACGACTCCCACGACGAGGCCCAGTACGGCGATCACGATGTGCCCTTCCCTGTGTCTGCCGCACCACTGCCGGCGGCCTTCGGTTCTGCTGTACGGACGATCAGGCTCGGCGCCGCCGGAAGCTGGACCTTCGCCTGGTCGGAGATGCTGGTGCGGATGTCGAAGCTCTCCTTGAGCGCCTGCAGGTACTGGCCGTCGGCGCTGTCCTGGAACGCGGTCGCGAGCTTCTTCCCGTCCCCCACCGCGAGCACCGTGTACGGCGGTACGAGCGGTCTGTTGTCGACCAGTATGGCGTCGCCGGCGGCGCGGATGGCCGACAGGGCCGTCAACCTTTGCCCATTGATGGCGATGGCCTCGGCACCGGATTCCCACAGGCCGTTGACGACGCGCTGCATGTCGCGGTCGCGCACCCTTCCGGTGTCGGCGAAGCCCGAGGACTCCCGGGGGCCACCGCCTCCCTGACCGGCCTTCTTCGCGTCGTCGACGATCAGCTTCACGCCGGGGCCCTCGACGGGGGTCGCCCCGGCGAGCAGGGCCACCAGGTGTCCCGTGTCCCCGCCGTGCCGCTCAAGTGCCTTGCGCTGGCGTTCGCTCACATCGGCGCGGAGCTTGTCGACGTTCGACTCCAGGGTGTCCGCGGCCTCCGTCTCGGCATTGATCCGGTCGATCAGCTCCTCGCGCTCCTTGGCCACGACCGGGGCCGAGATCCGCGCCTCGGCGGCGCCGAGGGTCACGACCAGGGCGGCCACCACCAGTCCGGCCGCCAGGCCGAGCTTCGACGTGAGCGTCCGGGGCAGCCCCGCACTCCCGTCGGCCTTGCGCCGCGCCGAGGCCTCCGCGTAGCCGTCGTCGAGGCTGTGGTCCATCACGTTGTTCAGCAGCGACATGGAGGCGTCGGGGCGCGCGGACGGCGGGGCGGTGCTCCGATCGGGGGACTGCTGCGACATGCCGCACATCGTCGCACGTCATCACGGCTGCCGCCGAATGGCCCCACCGGTGCGCCGCGTCCCCTGCCCGGGGGACGCGGCGCACCGGCGCTCACCTCAGTCTCCGGCGCTGTCCACGACGGCGGCCCACTCGTCGAGGAGGGCCTGGGCCGAGGCGTCGTCCGGACCCTCCGCCCACAGATGGGTGACGGCTTCCGCCCGGTCGGGCAGGACCATGACCCACCGACCGTCCGCCTCGACCACCCGGACCCCGTCGGTGGTGTCCACACTGCGGTCCCCGGCCGCTTCCACGACCCGGCGCATGACGAGCCCCTTGACGGCCCAGGGCGTCGCCAGGTCGCGGCGCAGGACGTGCGCCCGCGGGATGCGGGCGTCGATCTGGCTCAGGGTGAGCTGGGTACGCGCGACGAGGCCGATGAGCCGGACGAAGGCGGCGGTCCCGTCGAAGACGCTGCTGAATTCGGGAACGATGAACCCGCCGCGCCCGTCTCCTCCGAAGATGGTGTCTTCTTCACGGCCCACCCGGGTCAGGTCGTCGGGCGAGGTGGTCGTCCACTCCACCTGGGTGCCGTGGTAGGCCGCCACCTGCTCGGCGACGCGTGTGGTCGTCACGGGCAGGGCGACACGACCGCTGCGCCGCTCGGCGGCAACGAGATCGAGGAGGACCAGCAGGGCCCGGTCGTCCTCGATGATCCGGCCGAGTTCGTCGACGAGGGAGAGCCGCTCGCCGACCGGGTCGAACCGCACCCCGAAGGCCGCTCGCGCCGAGGACACGATCTCCCCGAGGCGGACCAGACCGGCCCGCCGGGTGTCGGCGGACTCGGTGGGCCGCGCCTCGTCGAGCCCGGGGTTGATCGTCAGGGCGTCCACTCCGAGCCGTCCGAGCAGGCTGGGCAGAACGAGCCCGGCGCTTCCGTTGGACGCGTCGACGACGACCTTGAGCCCGGATTCCGCGATGCCCTCGACGTCGACGTTCCGCAGGAGGGAGCCGGTGTAGGAGTCGAAGACGCTGGACGGGAAGTGCAGGTCACCGATCTCCCCGGGGAAGGCACGGCGGTACTCCTGACGTGCGTAGACCCGGTCGAGCTTGCGTTGCTGCGCCTGCGAGAGGTCCGCGCCCCGCTCGTCGATGAACATGATGTCCACGGAGTCCGGCACGCCGGGCGACGTACGGATCATGATGCCGCCGGCGCTGCCCCGGGCGGTCTGCTGGCGGGCGACGGGCAGCGGTACGTTCTCCAGGTCGCGTACGTCGATGGCGCTGGCCTGGAGGGCCGAGATGACGGCCCGCTTGAGAGCACGGGCGCCTCGGGAGTGGTCACGGGCGGTCGTGACCGTGGAGCCCTTCTTCAGGGTCGTGGCGTAGGCCCCCGCGAGCCGCACGGCCAGTTCGGGGGTGATCTCGACGTTCAGGATTCCGGAGACCCCGCGCGCCCCGAAGAGGTGCGCCTGTCCCCGGGACTCCCAGATGACCGAGGTGTTGACGAACGCGCCGGCCTCGATGGTCTTGAACGGGTACACCCGGACGTTGCCCTGGATGATCGACTCCTCGCCGACCAGGCATTCGTCACCGATGACGGCGCCATCCTCGATGCGGGCCGCACGCATGATGTCGGTGTTCTTGCCGACCACGCAGCCGCGGAGGTTGCTGTGCTGTCCGATGTAGACGTTGTCGTGCACCACGGCCTTGTGGAGGAAGGCCCCCGTCTTGACGACGACGTTCGATCCGACGACCGTGTGCTCGCGGATCTCGACGTCGGCCTCGACCTTGGCGTAGTCGCCGATGTACAGCGGACCGCGCAGCACGGCGTCGGGGTGGACTTCCGCTCCTTCGGCGACCCACACCCCGGGGGAGATCTCGAAGCCGTCGATCTCCACGTCGACCTTGCGTTCCAGGACGTCGGCCTGGGCTTTCACGTAGCTCTCGTGGGTGCCGACGTCTTCCCAGTAGCCCTCGGCGACGTAGCCGTAGATGGGCTTGCCCTCCTTCATGAGCTGAGGGAAGACGTCGCCGGACCAGTCCACCGAGGTGTCAGCCTGGACGTAGTCGAAGACTTCGGGCTCCATGACGTAGATGCCCGTGTTCACGGTGTCCGAGAAGACCTGCCCCCAGGTCGGCTTCTCCAGGAACCGTTCGACCTGCCCGTTCTCGTCCACGATGGTGATGCCGAATTCCAGCGGATTGGGAACCCGGGTGAGACAGACCGTGACGAGCCCGCCCTTTTCCTTGTGGAAGGCGATGAGGTCGGTGAGGTCGAAGTCGGTGAGCGCGTCACCGGAAATGACGAGAAACGTGTCGTCCTTCAACGCCTCCTCGGCGTTCTTCACACTGCCCGCGGTGCCGAGCGGCTTCTCCTCGTTGGCATAGGTGAGCTCCATTCCAAGCTCCTCGCCGTCCCCGAAGTAGTTCTTGACGAGGGAGGCGAGGAACTGGACGGTCACTACGGTTTCGCTGAGCCCATGCCGCTTGAGCAGCCGCAGGACGTGCTCCATGATCGGCCTGTTGGCCACGGGCAGGAGCGGCTTGGGCATGCTCGAGGTCATGGGGCGAAGACGTGTGCCTTCGCCACCAGCCATCACGACGGCCTTCATGTCGGAAACGTCCTCCTAGAAGAGACGACGGTCAGCCGACTTCGCCCGTCGGGGCATCATTCACACCATCTGCCGCGGGCCGGCCACATTGCGCGGCACCGCATCAACGAGCTCAATCGGCTACTGCGTCCGCCTTCACGAGTCGGCGGACCTGAACCACATAGAGGATTCCTGCCCACCAGTAGAGCGTTGTACCCCATCCTGCGAACGCCCATCCGAAAACGGCAGCCAGTGTGGACAGCCAACCACTCCCGTCGCTGAGCAGCAACAAGGGGAAGGCGTACATCAGGTTGAAGGTTGCAGCTTTCCCGAGGAAGTTGACCTGCGGCGGCGGATAGCCGTGACGGCGCAGGATGGCCACCATCACGAGAAGCATCAGTTCCCGGGCCAGAAGCAGCGCGGTGACCCAGAGGGGCAGGATCTCCCGCCAGGTGAGGCCGACCAGGGTGGACAGGATGTAGAGACGGTCGGCCGCCGGGTCCAGCAGCCGGCCGAGGCTGCTGATCTGGTTCCACTTGCGGGCGAGCTTCCCGTCGAGGTAGTCGCTGATGCCGCTGAGCATCAGGACCAGCAGCGCCCAGTTGTCGCTGTTGGGCCCTCCGAAGACGGGGCGAAGAATCAGCCACAGGAAGAGCGGTACCCCGACAAGGCGAGCCATGCTGAGGATGTTGGGGATGGTGAGGACCCGGTCCGTCTGGACCCGGGTCTCCTGGACCTCCACCCGGGAGCCTCCTGTGAAGAACGTGCCAATGATGCCTCCTGACCTTACCCTCAGCTTCCGCCGTCGGATGCAGGGGGGTGTGCGGGCGGGTGGCCTGCTGGTTGGGCCCGGAACGCAGAAAAGCCCCGCACCATCACGGTGCGGGGCTCTCCCACAATAATTGTTCGGCGGCGTCCTACTCTCCCACAGGGTCCCCCCTGCAGTACCATCGGCGCTGAAAGGCTTAGCTTCCGGGTTCGGAATGTAACCGGGCGTTTCCCTAACGCAATGACCACCGAAACACTATGAAACAATCAAACCAACCGGACAACAACACAGCCGTTCGTTATTTCAGAACTAACACAGTGGACGCGAGCAACTGAGGACAAGCCCTCGGCCTATTAGTACCAGTCAGCTCCACCCGTTACCGGGCTTCCACATCTGGCCTATCAACCCAGTCGTCTACTGGGAGCCTTAACCCCTCAAAGGAGGTGGGAACACTCATCTCGAAGCAGGCTTCCCGCTTAGATGCTTTCAGCGGTTATCCTTTCCGAACGTAGCCAACCAGCCATGCCCTTGGCAGAACAACTGGCACACCAGAGGTTCGTCCGTCCCGGTCCTCTCGTACTAGGGACAGCCCTTCTCAATATTCCTACGCGCACAGCGGATAGGGACCGAACTGTCTCACGACGTTCTAAACCCAGCTCGCGTACCGCTTTAATGGGCGAACAGCCCAACCCTTGGGACCGACTCCAGCCCCAGGATGCGACGAGCCGACATCGAGGTGCCAAACCATCCCGTCGATATGGACTCTTGGGAAGATCAGCCTGTTATCCCCGGGGTACCTTTTATCCGTTGAGCGACAGCGCTTCCACAAGCCACTGCCGGATCACTAGTCCCGACTTTCGTCCCTGCTCGACCCGTCGGTCTCACAGTCAAGCTCCCTTGTGCACTTACACTCAACACCTGATTACCAACCAGGCTGAGGGAACCTTTGGGCGCCTCCGTTACTCTTTAGGAGGCAACCGCCCCAGTTAAACTACCCATCAGACACTGTCCCTGATCCGGATCACGGACCCAGGTTAGACATCCAGCACGACCAGAGTGGTATTTCAACGACGACTCCACAACCACTGGCGTGGCCGCTTCACAGTCTCCCACCTATCCTACACAAGCCGAACCGAACACCAATATCAAACTGTAGTAAAGGTCCGGGTCTTTCCGTCCTGCTGCGCGAAACGAGCATCTTTACTCGTAGTGCAATTTCACCGGGCCTATGGTTGAGACAGTCGAGAAGTCGTTACGCCATTCGTGCAGGTCGGAACTTACCCGACAAGGAATTTCGCTACCTTAGGATGGTTATAGTTACCACCGCCGTTTACTGGCGCTTAAGTTCTCAGCTTCGCCACCCCGAAGAGCAGCTAACCGGTCCCCTTAACGTTCCAGCACCGGGCAGGCGTCAGTCCGTATACATCGCCTTACGGCTTCGCACGGACCTGTGTTTTTAGTAAACAGTCGCTTCTCGCTGGTCTCTGCGGCCACCCCCAGCTCAAGCAGCACGTGCTATCACCAGAAATGGCCCCCCTTCTCCCGAAGTTACGGGGCATTTTGCCGAGTTCCTTAACCATAGTTCACCCGAACGCCTCGGTATTCTCTACCTGACCACCTGAGTCGGTTTAGGGTACGGGCCGCCATGAAACTCGCTAGAGGCTTTTCTCGACAGCATAGGATCATCCACTTCACCACAATCGGCTCGGCATCAGGTCTCAGACTCCATGCACGACGGATTTACCTACCGTGCGTCCTACACCCTTACCCCGGGACAACCACCGCCCGGGCTGGACTACCTTCCTGCGTCACCCCATCGCTTACCTACTACAAGTCTGGTTCATCGGCTCCACCACTACCCTCAACTCCGAAGAGATCGGGCCGGCTTCACGGACTTAGCATCGCCTGATTCAGTACTGGGCGTTTCAAAGCGGGTACCGGAATATCAACCGGTTGTCCATCGACTACGCCTGTCGGCCTCGCCTTAGGTCCCGACTTACCCTGGGCAGATCAGCTTGACCCAGGAACCCTTAGTCAATCGGCGCACACGTTTCTCACGTGTGTATCGCTACTCATGCCTGCATTCTCACTCGTGAACCGTCCACAACTCGCTTCCGCGGCTGCTTCACCCGGCACACGACGCTCCCCTACCCAACCCAACGGGCGTTGGCCCTCATGCTGGATTGACACGACTTCGGCGGTACGCTTGAGCCCCGCTACATTGTCGGCGCGGAATCACTTGACCAGTGAGCTATTACGCACTCTTTCAAGGATGGCTGCTTCTAAGCCAACCTCCTGGTTGTCTCTGCGACTCCACATCCTTTCCCACTTAGCGTACGCTTAGGGGCCTTAGTCGATGCTCTGGGCTGTTTCCCTCTCGACCATGGAGCTTATCCCCCACAGTCTCACTGCCGCGCTCTCACTTACCGGCATTCGGAGTTTGGCTAAGGTCAGTAACCCGGTAGGGCCCATCGCCTATCCAGTGCTCTACCTCCGGCAAGAAACACACGACGCTGCACCTAAATGCATTTCGGGGAGAACCAGCTATCACGGAGTTTGATTGGCCTTTCACCCCTAACCACAGGTCATCCCCCAGGTTTTCAACCCTGGTGGGTTCGGTCCTCCACGAAGTCTTACCTCCGCTTCAACCTGCCCATGGCTAGATCACTCCGCTTCGGGTCTAGAGCGTGCAACTCAAACGCCCTGTTCGGACTCGCTTTCGCTACGGCTTCCCCACACGGGTTAACCTCGCTACACACCGCTAACTCGCAGGCTCATTCTTCAAAAGGCACGCAGTCACGACTGACAGCACAAGTGCTGCCAGCGACGCTCCCACGGCTTGTAGGCACACGGTTTCAGGTACTATTTCACTCCGCTCCGCGGTACTTTTCACCATTCCCTCACGGTACTATCCGCTATCGGTCACCAGGGAATATTTAGGCTTAGCGGGTGGTCCCGCCAGATTCACACGGGATTTCTCGGGCCCCGTGCTACTTGGTGTCTCTCAAACAAGCCGCTGATGTTTCAGCTACGGGGGTCTTACCCTCTACGCCGGACCTTTCGCATGTCCTTCGCCTACACCAACGGTTTCTGACTCGTCTCACAGCCGGCAGACCATGACAGAGAGATCCCACAACCCCGCATACGCAACCCCTGCCGGGTATCACACGCATACGGTTTGGCCTCATCCAGTTTCGCTCGCCACTACTCCCGGAATCACGGTTGTTTTCTCTTCCTGAGGGTACTGAGATGTTTCACTTCCCCTCGTTCCCTCCACACTGCCTATGTGTTCAGCAGCGGGTGACAGCCCATGACGACTGCCGGGTTTCCCCATTCGGAAACCCCCGGATCACAGCTCGGTTGACAGCTCCCCGGGGACTATCGTGGCCTCCCACGTCCTTCATCGGTTCCTGGTGCCAAGGCATCCACCGTGCGCCCTTAAAAACTTGGCCACAGATGCTCGCGTCCACTGTGCAGTTCTCAAACAACGACCAGCCACCCACCACCCCGTCCGAAACCGGACGAGTTCACTGGGACCGGATCAGAAGGCTGCCTTACGGCCGTACCCTCAGACACCCAACAACGTGCCCGACACAACCGATCCCTCACCACGTTCCACGCCGAAGCAGTACTAGCAGTGATCAACCTGTCGTGCCGAATAGTCAACGTTCCACCCATGAGCTGACCACCGTCGGACATCTGCCGACGTAGTGGCTCTGGATTCCTTGCGGAATCTAGATGCTCCTTAGAAAGGAGGTGATCCAGCCGCACCTTCCGGTACGGCTACCTTGTTACGACTTCGTCCCAATCGCCAGTCCCACCTTCGACAGCTCCCTCCCACAAGGGGTTGGGCCACCGGCTTCGGGTGTTACCGACTTTCGTGACGTGACGGGCGGTGTGTACAAGGCCCGGGAACGTATTCACCGCAGCAATGCTGATCTGCGATTACTAGCAACTCCGACTTCATGGGGTCGAGTTGCAGACCCCAATCCGAACTGAGACCGGCTTTTTGAGATTCGCTCCGCCTCGCGGCATCGCAGCTCATTGTACCGGCCATTGTAGCACGTGTGCAGCCCAAGACATAAGGGGCATGATGACTTGACGTCGTCCCCACCTTCCTCCGAGTTGACCCCGGCAGTCTCCTGTGAGTCCCCATCACCCCGAAGGGCATGCTGGCAACACAGAACAAGGGTTGCGCTCGTTGCGGGACTTAACCCAACATCTCACGACACGAGCTGACGACAGCCATGCACCACCTGTATACCGACCACAAGGGGGGCACCATCTCTGATGCTTTCCGGTATATGTCAAGCCTTGGTAAGGTTCTTCGCGTTGCGTCGAATTAAGCCACATGCTCCGCTGCTTGTGCGGGCCCCCGTCAATTCCTTTGAGTTTTAGCCTTGCGGCCGTACTCCCCAGGCGGGAACTTAATGCGTTAGCTGCGGCACCGACGACGTGGAATGTCGCCAACACCTAGTTCCCAACGTTTACGGCGTGGACTACCAGGGTATCTAATCCTGTTCGCTCCCCACGCTTTCGCTCCTCAGCGTCAGTAATGGCCCAGAGATCCGCCTTCGCCACCGGTGTTCCTCCTGATATCTGCGCATTTCACCGCTACACCAGGAATTCCGATCTCCCCTACCACACTCTAGCTAGCCCGTATCGAATGCAGACCCGGGGTTAAGCCCCGGGCTTTCACATCCGACGTGACAAGCCGCCTACGAGCTCTTTACGCCCAATAATTCCGGACAACGCTTGCGCCCTACGTATTACCGCGGCTGCTGGCACGTAGTTAGCCGGCGCTTCTTCTGCAGGTACCGTCACTTGCGCTTCTTCCCTGCTGAAAGAGGTTTACAACCCGAAGGCCGTCATCCCTCACGCGGCGTCGCTGCATCAGGCTTTCGCCCATTGTGCAATATTCCCCACTGCTGCCTCCCGTAGGAGTCTGGGCCGTGTCTCAGTCCCAGTGTGGCCGGTCGCCCTCTCAGGCCGGCTACCCGTCGTCGCCTTGGTAGGCCATTACCCCACCAACAAGCTGATAGGCCGCGGGCTCATCCTTCACCGCCGGAGCTTTCAACCCCGTCCCATGCGGGACGAAGTGGTATCCGGTATTAGACCCCGTTTCCAGGGCTTGTCCCAGAGTGAAGGGCAGATTGCCCACGTGTTACTCACCCGTTCGCCACTAATCCACCACCGAAGTGATTTCATCGTTCGACTTGCATGTGTTAAGCACGCCGCCAGCGTTCGTCCTGAGCCAGGATCAAACTCTCCGTGAATGTTTACCCGTGATCGGGTGCACACACACGAGAGCGGAACAACCGGTCGGAATGAGACCGGTTGTTCACAGCGTCCTCGCTGTGTATTTCAAAAGGAACCGCGTCCCGACCAAAACGGCCGGAGACGGGGTATCAACATATCTGGCGTTGACTTTTGGCACGCTGTTGAGTTCTCAAGGAACGGACGCTTCCTTCGGTCCCGTATCACCGGGCCCCTCCGGGCGCTTCCCTTCATTTTTTCTTTGTCTTGCTGTCTTGCGTTTCCGACTCTATCAGACTCTTCCGTGTCCGATTCCCGGTCGAAGCGGGCCGTGCAGTTTCGCTTTCCAGGTCCACCGCTTTCGCGCTTTTCCTTTCCGGCGAGTCCGACTCTATCAGGCCTTTTCCGTCTCCTTGACCACGGCCTGCGGGCATGCCGAAGGAGGGTTCATGGTTAGGATCTGGCTTGAAAGTCGCCGCCGACCCCCGACTCAGAGTCGCGTTGGGGTCAGGCAGGGGTACGACAGTACAGGCCGTCGGGGACCGAGGCAAATCGTTTCTGGTGCACCCCTAGGTCTGCCAAGCGGTAGGTCTCGGGCGGAACCGGGACTTCATATGACTTACTCTGCTGAGCAGTACGCCGTCCCCCATCAGTCGCGGCGGCGACACCTGAATCTCCACCCCCTGGGAGGCTCCCCATGACCAACGTGACGTCCCCTCTTGCTGGACGCGCCATCGGACTCACCGCGGTTCCCGACCCGGTCTTCTCCGGCGCGATGGTCGGTCCCGGCACCGCCATCGACCCCGTACGTGAGCCCTCCGAGGCCGTGTCCCCGGTCGACGGCATCGTCGTCTCCCTTCACCCCCACGCGTTCGTCGTCGTCGACGCCGACGGGCACGGGGTCCTGACGCACCTCGGTATCGACACCGTCCAGCTCAACGGCGAGGGCTTCGAGCTCCTCGTGAACAAGGGGGACACCGTGACCCGGGGTCAGGGCATCGTGCGCTGGGACCCGGTCGCCGTCGAGGCCGCCGGCAAGTCACCCATCTGCCCGATCGTGGCCCTGGAGGCCACTGCCGAGTCGCTCTCCGATGTCCGTGAGGACGGGGACGTGAAGATCGGCGACACGCTGTTCGGCTGGCAGTAGCGCTCGGGCGCAGTCACCAGCCAGTTGCACAACCACCGCGGTGACTCGGTCACCGCACAACCGGAGACGGGTGAAATGGAGACAACGCTGCGAGGCGTCGGCGTGAGCCACGGTGTGGCCATCGGCGAGGTTCGGCACATGGGTACGGCGGTGCTGGAGCCGCCCGCCAAATCGATTCCCGCCGAGGAGGCCGAGCGCGAACAGGGGCGGGCTCGGCAGGCGGTGGAGGCCGTGGCGGCCGATCTGGTCGCGCGCGGCAATCTGGCCGGTGGTGAGGCACAGCACGTGCTCGAGGCGCAGGCCATGATGGCGCAGGACCCCGAGCTGATGTCCGATGTCGAGCGGCGTATCGCCGTGGGCAGCACCGCCGAGCGCGGGGTGTACGACGCGTTCGCCGCGTACCGGGCGTTGCTCGCCAATGCCGGGGAGTACCTGGCGGGACGGGTCGCGGACCTCGACGACGTACGGAACCGGATCGTGGCCCGGCTGCTCGGCGTGCCGATGCCCGGCGTGCCGGACAGTGACGAGCCGTACGTGCTGATCGCGCGGGACCTGGCGCCGGCCGACACCGCGCTCCTCGACCCGACGCTGGTGCTCGGTTTCGTCACCGAGGAGGGCGGTCCGACGAGCCACAGCGCGATCCTGGCTCGGGCGCTCGGAGTTCCGGCCGTGGTGGCACTGCCCGGCGCCGGGGAGCTGGCCGAGGGCACGGTCGTCGCGGTGGACGGCAGCACGGGTGAGATCTTCGTCGACCCGAGTGCGGAGAAGCGGGCCGAGATGGAGGCCGCCGCCGCCGCTCGTCAGGCCGCGCTGTCCGCCGCGACCGGTCCCGGTGCCACGTCGGACGGGCACAAGGTGCCGCTGCTGGCCAATGTCGGCGGTCCGGCCGATGTGCCCGCTGCGGTCGAGGCGGGGGCCGAGGGCGTCGGGCTGTTCCGTACCGAGTTCCTGTTCCTGGACGACAGCAAGCAGGCTCCTTCCGAGGAGAAGCAGGTCGCGGCCTACCGCGCGGTGCTGGAGGCGTTCCCCGAGGGGCGTGTCGTCGTGCGCGTGCTGGATGCCGGCGCCGACAAGCCGCTGGACTTCCTGACCCCGGCCGACGAGCCGAACCCGGCGCTCGGCGTCCGTGGCCTGCGGAGCCTGCTGGACCACCCCGAGGTGCTGCGTACCCAGCTGACCGCGCTGGCGAAGGCCGCCGAAGGGCTGCCGGTGTACCTGGAGGTCATGGCCCCCATGGTGGCCGACCGCACCGACGCCAAGGCGTTCGCGGACGCGTGCCGTGAGGCCGGGCTGCGGGCGAAGTTCGGCGCGATGGTGGAGATTCCGTCGGCCGCTCTGCGGGCGCGGTCGATCCTCCAGGAGGTCGAGTTCCTGTCGCTGGGCACCAACGACCTGGCGCAGTACACCTTCGCGGCGGACCGTCAGGTCGGCGCGGTGTCGCGGCTCCAGGACCCGTGGCAGCCGGCGCTGCTGGATCTCGTGGCGCTGTCCGCCGAGGCCGCTCGTGCCGAGGGCAAGAGCTGCGGTGTCTGCGGGGAGGCCGCCGCCGATCCGCTGCTGGCGTGTGTGCTGACGGGTCTGGGTGTCACCTCGCTCTCCATGGGGGCGGCGTCCATTCCTTATGTGCGGGCCACGCTGGCCAAGTTCACGCTGGCGCAGTGCGAGCGGGCGGCGAACGCCGCTCGGTCGGCCGACTCGGCCGACGAGGCGCGCAGCGCTGCGCAGGCCGTGCTCTCGGGCGAGTAGGCGCGCTGGGGCAGCGGTTCTTGAGGGAGGGGTCTTCCGCCGTCGGCGGGAGGCCCCTCCCTCTTCTTTGCCGCTCGTCGTGTCTTCGTGTCGGTGTCAGTGGTGGGTTTCCGGTGGCTCGGCTCCGATGTCGAATCCCGCGCAGTACTCCACGCCGGATTCCGGGGAGACGGGCTCCCCGGTGTCCGCGTCCGTGCAGTAGGCGTTGAAGACCTCGCCTGCGGTGAGCGGGGCGAGGCCGCCGTGGGCCAGACGCCAGCCGTGGACGCGGTCGGGGCTGTCGGGGGCGCTGGTGCGCAGGACCACTCCCCCGCGTGATGCGAGGGCGACGGCCACCGCGAGGACGGTGGCGAACTCGGCGCCCTCCGCGCTGTCGAGACGGGCCGGTCCGGCGCGGTCGCGGTGGGCGTGGAGCACGGCCAGGAGCTGGTCGCTTTCCGTCGGGACGCTGCACACCAGGTGGTGGGTGCCCGGCCCCGATGTCTCCAGCAGCCGCATCAGCAGGTGCGAGGCGCGGTCGAAGGCGGCCCTTCTGATGTCCTGGCCGCAGTCGGCGCAGGTGCCGAGGTCGGCGAGGAGGAGGGTGGCGTACTCCCAGGTGGCCTGGCGGACCGCGCGGGAGACCAGGACGGGGATGAGGTCGCCGATGTCCTGGCCGGTGTAGGTGACGGTGGCTCCGGCGGCGGCGATCTCAGCGGTGAAGCGGCTGCGGCTCGCCCCGGTGTCGGCGTCGAGGCCCGACTCGGCGCAGAACTCCTCGTAGTCCTCCGGGTCGAAGAGGGCCACGGTGGTGTGCACGCCTTGGGCCGTGAGCGCTTTGAGCAGGGCCTCGACCTGCTGGAGGTAGACGGTGTGGTCGTCGAAGGGGAAGGTGCCGTAGCGCCGCATGGCCGCGAAGTCCTGGGCGTCGACGAGGAGGCCGACGGTGCTGGGTGCTTCGCGGCGCAGGGTGCGTCGCAGGGTGGTGGTGTGCGGGGTGCCGTGCCTCCTGCCGCGTTTCTTGCCGTGTGCCGCCTGGTGCGAGGCGTTGTGCTGGGTGCTGCGCCTGGTGTTGTCGGTCTGCGCCATGTGTCCCCCTGTGCGCGGTGAATCCTTGCTCACTCAGCGTAATCAGGGGGACTGACAGTGACGTCACGCGCGGCGCTTGGCCGCCAGGTCTGCGTAGAAGTGGAGGAGGTCGAGGTTGTCGACGGAGCCCGGGTTGACCGCCTTGGCCAGCTCGGTGCCCTGGAGCAGGCGCTTGACCGGAACTTCGATGCGCTTGCCGGTGAGGGTGTGCGGGATGGCGGGGACCTCGATGACCTCGTCCGGGACGTGGCGCGGGGAGAGGTTGTCGCGGATGGTCTGCTTGATCGCGGCGCGCAGGTCGTCGTCGAGGGTGGCGCCTTCGGTGAGGTGGACGAAGAGCGGCATCCAGTAGCCGCCGTCGGGTTCTTCCAGGCCGATGACGAGGGACTCGCGGATCTCGGGGAGCCGTTCGACGGCTTCGTAGATGTCGGCGGAGCCCATGCGGACGCCCTGGCGGTTCAGGGTGGAGTCGGAGCGGCCGTGGATGATCACCGAGCCGTGGTCGGTGATGGTGATCCAGTCGCCGTGCCGCCAGACTCCGGGGTACATGTCGAAGTAGCTGTCGTGGTAGCGGCTGCCGTCGGGGTCGTTCCAGAAGCGGATGGGCATGGAGGGCAGCGGGTTGGTGACGACCAACTCGCCGACCTCGTTGACGAGGGGTTTGCCCGCCGGGTCCCAGGACTGGAGGTCGGTGCCCAGGCACGGGGCCTGGAGTTCGCCGATGTGGACGGGGAGGGTGGGGACGGCTCCGGCGAAGCAGGAGCAGACGTCGGTACCGCCGCTGACGGAGGCGATCCAGAGATCCTCGGCCACCTCGTCGTGGAGCCAGCGGAAGCCGTCGGGCGGGAGCGGGGAGCCGGTGGTGGCCACGCACTGGACGCGGGAGAGGTCGAAGTCGCGGCCCGGGTGGATGCCGGCCTTCCGGCAGGCCATGACGTAGGCGGCGGAGGTGCCGTAGAGGGTGGCGCCGGTCTGTTCGGCGACCCGCCACTGGGCGCTGACGTCCGGATGGCCGGGGCTGCCGTCGTACAGGACGACGGTGGTGCCGGTGAGGAGGCCGGAGACGAGGAAGTTCCACATCATCCAGCCGGTGGACGTGTACCAGAAGAAGCGGTCCTCGGGGCCGAGGTCGCAGTGCAGGCCGAGCTGCTTGAAGTGTTCGAGCAGGATGCCGCCCTGGGACTGGACGATGGCCTTGGGCAGGCCGGTGGTGCCGGAGGAGTAGAGGACCCAGAGCGGGTGGTCGAAGGGGACCTGTTCGAAGACCGGTTCGGTGTCGGCGGAGGTGAGGGCGGCCCAGGCGAGGGCGCATTCGGGGGCGTCGGTGCCGAGCAGCGGGATGTGGACGACGGCGCGCAGGGTGGGCAGTTCGCGGCGGAGCTCGGCGACGGTCCCGGTGCGGTCGTGTTCCTTGCCGCCGTAGCGGTAGCCGTCGACGGTGAACAGGACGACGGGCTCGACCTGCTGGAAGCGGTCCAGCACGCTGCGGGCGCCGAAGTCGGGGGCGCAGGAGGTCCAGACGCCGCCGACGGCGGCGGTGGCGAGGAAGGCGACGACGGCCTGGGGGATGTTGGGGAGGTACCCGCTGACGCGGTCGCCGGGGGTGACGCCGAGGGCGCGGAGTTCGGCGGCCAGGGCGCCGACCTGGCGGCGGAGTTCGGCCCAGCTGATGGGGACCTGGGTGTGGGTCTCGTCGACGTACAGCAGGGCGGGGGTGTCGGCGCGGGCCGGGTCCTCGGCGGTGCGCAGGGCGTGCTCGGCGTAGTTGAGGGTGGCGCCGGGGAACCAGGTGGCGCCGGGCATCGCCCGGTCACCGAGGACGTTCTCGTACGGAGTGGAGAAGCGGATGTCGAACCACTCGGCCACCGCGCGCCAGAAGGTGTCGAGCTCGTCGACGGACCAGCGGTGCAGGGCGGCGTACCCGCCGTCGGCCGGGGCGCCGTACCGGGTGGCGGCCCAGTTCTGGAAGCGGGTGACGGCCGCGGCCTCGATGCGGTCGGGGCCGGGCTGCCAGAGCGGGGCGTCGGGCGTGGCTGCGGTCATGAGGGCTGCTCCCTGGCTGTACGGGTCCGCGGGGTGGGCGTCGGCGCGCACGGGCTGGGGTGTGCGCGTGAGCGGCTGACACGGACGATGCCATGTGATCGTCTGCGGCACCAGGGTGGCCCCCGTCCGCGGGGCCGGCGAGGAGCGGCGGCCGACATGGGTGAACGGGAGTTGAACGGAGGGTTCTGCGGTCGGGCGGGGTGGCAGGGTGTGCGCCATGGACGGTCGTGACCTGGTGCGTCGGGTGAAGTTGGTCGGTTCCGTGCGGGGGCTGCGCACGGTGCGTTCGGCGTGGCGGCGCAGGGCCGCGGACGCGGCGGCGCTGCCGGCGCGCGGGGCGGAGCGGGCCCGGGTGCCCGGAGCGGCGACGGGTGCGGAGCCGGAGCCCGGTGGGGGTGTGGTGCGGTTCGCCCGTTCGGAGCTGCGCATCCGTGTGTCGGTGGGCGGTGCGGTGTTCTGGGCGTGGGACGGCGCGGAGCCGCTGCCGTCGTACGCGGTGGCGGGCGAGGCTCCCGCGCCGGACGAGCGGGCGCTGCTGGAGCCGGGCAAGGACGGCGGCTGGCAGGTCGTCGCGGAGCGGCTGACGGTGGAGGTGTCGCGGACCGGGGCGGTGGAGCTGCGGACGCCGGGCGGGGTGCTGTTGCGGCGTGAGCTGCCGCCGCGCTGGTGGGAGCCGGAGGGCGGGGGGCCGGTGCGGTGGGTGCAGCGTTCGGAGGTGCCGGCGGACGCGCGGTTCTTCGGGCTGGGCGGGCGTGCGGGCGGGCCCCGGTTGCGGGACGGGGTGTACCGGCTGTGGAACACCGATCCGGGCGGGCGTTTCGGTCCTGGTGACGACCCGCTGTATCTGACGATGCCGGTGCAGATGGTGGTGTCGGACGCGGGGACGCATCTGGCGTTCCACGACAACAGCTGGGCGGGGCGGGTGGTCCTGCGGGAGGGTGAGGAGGGTGCCGGTTCGGGGCATGACCGGCCGGGCGCCTGCGAGGTGCGGATGGAGGGCGGGCCGCTGCGCTGCTGGGTGGTGGTGGGGACGCCGGCCCGGGTGCTGCAGGGGTGGACGGCGCTGACGGGCGCGCCGGCGCTGCCGCCGTCCTGGGCGCTGGGTCCGCAGCACGCCCGGTGGGGGTTCGGTGGCCAGGAGGGGGTGCGGCGGGTCGTCGACGGGTACCGGGAGCGGGGGCTGCCGCTGTCGGTGCTGCACCTGGACATCGACCACTACGACCGGCACCGGGTGTTCACGGTGGACCGGGAGCGGTTCCCCGATCTGCCCGCGCTGGCGAAAGAGCTGCGCGAGGACGGGGTCCGGCTGGTGTCGATCGTGGATCCGGCGGTGAAGGCGGAGCCCGGCGACGCGGTGTTCGACGCGGGCCGGCAGATCGGTGAGCACGGTGCCTATGTCCGGGACGCGCGGGGTCGGGTGGTGGTCGGGGAGGTGTGGCCGGGGGCCTGCGCCTATCCGGACTTCACTGATCCGCTTGTGCGGGATTGGTGGGGATCTCTGTACGAGGAGCGGCTTGCGCAGGGCTTCTCGGGGGTGTGGCACGACATGAACGAGCCGGTGTCCTTCGCGGCGTTCGGGGACCCTTCGCTGCCGCGTTCGGCCCGGCACGTCCTGGAGGGCGCCGGGGGCGATCACCGCGAGGCGCACAACGTCTACGCGCTGGCGATGGCGCGGGCCGGGTACGAGGGGCTGCTCCGGCTGCGGCCCGAGGAGCGGCCGTTTCTCTTCTCGCGGTCGGGCTGGGCGGGGATGCAGAGGTACGGGGGTACCTGGTCCGGTGATGTGTCGACGGGGTGGCAGGGGCTGCGCGCGTCGTTGTCGCTGGTGCTGGGGCTCGGGCTGTGCGGGGTGCCGTACTCGGGTCCGGACGTGGGCGGGTTCGACGGGTTCCCGTCGCCCGAGCTGTATCTGCGGTGGTTCCAGCTGGGGGCGTATCTGCCGTTGTTCCGTACGCACTCGGCGATCGACGCGGGGCGGCGGGAGCCGTGGGAGTTCGGGCCCGAGGTGCTGGAGCACGCGCGGGCGGCGCTGGTGGAGCGGGAGCGGCTGCACCCGTACTTCGTGTCGCTGTCGCAGGTGGCGCGGCTGACGGGTGCGCCCTATGTGCGCCCGGTGTGGTGGGGTGCGCCGGGCGACCGGGCGTTGCGGGAGTGCGAGGACGCGTTCCTGCTGGGCGATGCGCTGCTGGTGGCTCCGGTGCTGGAGCCGGGGGTGCGGCGGCGGGCGGTGCGGCTGCCGCGGGGGCGGTGGTACGACACGGTGACCGGGCGGGCGTACGAGGGGGCGGGCCAGGTGCTGGTCGACGCACCGCTGTCGGGGGTGCCGGTGCTGGCGCGGGCGGGCGCGGTGCTTCTGGTGCGGGGGGCGGACGGAGAACCGGAGCTGGAGGTGTGGGCGCCCGCGCCGGGGCGTACGGGCGGGGGCCTGGTGGTGCGGGATGCCGGCGACGGGTGGGCACAGGCGGAGGTCGAGCGGTACGCGACGCGGTGGGAGGGGGATCGCGTGGTGGTGGAGCGGGACGGCGGGGAGAGGGAGGTCGACTGCCGGGTGCGCGTGCGGGGACTCGGGCGGGCGGACGGCCCGGGGACGGCTTCCGGGGCTTGAGTCCGCTGCCGGGGCTTGTCCGGCCCGGGGCGGCGGGCGTGACGGGGTGCTCCACTGCCGGGGCCGGCGTCCGTGCGGGCCGGGCCCCGGTCCGGCGGCCCTGGACGGAACGCCCGGCGCCCTCCTCAGCCGTAGCGGCCGGTGAACCAGGCGCCGGCGGCTTCCGTGTGCAGGGGGAACGCCAGGGGCCGGGGGGCGTAGAGGATCTCGTAGCCGGATGTCTCGCCGGTCGGGACCGACGGCGGGAGGCTCGCGAGGGGGCGGGCCGGCAGGAGGCCGAAGACCAGGAGGTGGCCTGCCGTGTCGCTGAGGACGTCGGCGAGCCGGACGTCCCGGGCGGTGGCCTCGATGCCGGTCTCCTCGTGGAGTTCGCGGGCGACGGCCGTACGCCAGTCCTCGGCGTGGTCGACGAATCCGCCGGGCAGGGCCACACCGCCCTTCTGCGGTTCGATGGTGCGGGTGATGACGACGAGTCCGGTGGCGCTCGGGCCGTCGACCGGGAGCAGGGCCACCGCGACGGGGAACGGGTTGCGGTAGGCGGTGGTGTCGCAGCGCGTGCAGGTGCGGGGCCAGGCGTCGTGGGACGGGAGGGCGGGGTAGGGGCGCCGCAGGTGCCGCAGTGGGAGTCCCGTGTGTACGGGGGGCGCGGCTGCTGCGGGGCGGTCGGTGAAGGGCGGTTGCCGGGTTCGGACACGGGCGGGACTGTAGCGGACGGGTTCTTCCGTGCGGACCGCCCAGCTGATAGACGGTGTGCCCATGACAGGAATGCGTACCGCTCCGCGCGCCCTGGCCATGGCGGCCGCCGCCCTCCTCGCCGCCACCGCCCTCTCCCCCACGGCTCAGGCGCGTCCCGGACCGCGAGCGCCCGAGGGGTTCGTGGCGCTGCGTTCGGTGGCTCCGACGATCATCCAGGAGATGCGTTACACCACGGCGCACACCTTCATGGGTGAGCGGGTGGACGGGTACCGGCAGCCGGTGTGCATCCTGACCCGGCCCGCCGCGCGCGCCCTGCACCTGGCACAGAGAAGGCTGTTGCGTCAGGGGTACGCGCTGAAGGTGTACGACTGCTACCGGCCGCAGCGGGCCGTGGACCACTTCGTACGGTGGGCGAAGGATCTCGACGACCGTTCCATGAAGCGGGAGTTCTATCCGCGGGTCGACAAGTCCCGTCTGTTCGAGGACGGTTACATCGCCGAGAAGTCCGGACACAGCCGGGGCAGCACGGTGGATCTGACCCTGGTCCGGCTTCCCGCCCTGCCGACCAGGCCGTACCGTCCGGGTGAGAAGCTGACGCCCTGCTTCGCGCCGAAGGACGAGCGGTTCCCCGACAACTCGGTGGACATGGGGACGGGGTACGACTGCTTCGACACCCTCTCGCACACCGACGACCCCCGGATCCGGGGCGCCCAGCGCACCAACCGGCAGTTCCTCAAGCGGACGTTGACCGAGGTGGGCTTCGTGAACCTGCCGGAGGAGTGGTGGCACTTCACCTACCGGCCCGAACCGTTCCCGGACACCTACTTCGACTTCCCGGTGGACCGCAGGGTGGCAGGCAGGTCCCGATGAGGAACAGGCGACCGGGACCACCCCCGTGGGCTCCGGCCGCCCGTTCTTCATCTCGGACGCGAAAGGGGCGTGTTCGGTTGCCGGTCGGGCGGCTACCGTGCCCGTATGTCACAGCAGACGTTCGACACGTACGAGGAATTCTGGCCGTACTACGTCGCGATGCACTCCCGGGCCGCGACCCGGTGGGTGCACCTGACCGGCACACTGACCGGACTCGCGCTGACCGCCTACGGGCTCGCGCGGGGCCGGAAGCGCTACCTGGCCGCCCTGCCGCTGATCGGGTACGGCACGGCATGGCCCGCGCACTTCCTGATCGAGAAGAACAACCCGGCCACGTTCGGGCATCCGGCGTGGTCGCTGCGCGGCGACGCGCAGATGATCGGGATGATGCTCGCGGGGCGGGACGCGGAGCTGGCGGAGACCGCGGCGAAGTGGCTGGCCAAGCACGGGGAGCGTGGAGAGGACCTGCTCGGCTGAGGTTTCCCCGGGCCGGCCCTCTCGCCCGTCGCGGTCGCCCGTGGCACACTTCTGACGTTCCGTCAGATCCAGTGCCGGGAGGGGCCTTGTCGCGCACGCGTACACCCGTGGTGGCCGGCTGGTTCACCGAGGACGCCGCGGAGGAGGACTTCCGGCTGCTGGGCACCCGCTGCTCCGGCTGCCGGACGGTCCACTTCCCCCGGGAGGACGGCCACTGCCGCAACCCGGGCTGTTCCGGCGGGGAGTTGGAGGAGACACCGCTGTCGAAGCGGGGCACGGTGTGGTCCTGCACCGACGGGCGCTACCGGCCGCCTCCGCCCTACGTCAGCGATCCCGGCACCCCCTGGACCCCGTACACCCTGGTCGCCGTCGAACTGGCCGCCGAGCGCATGGTGGTGCTGGGGCAGGCCGCTCCCGGGGTGGGTGTGGCCGATCTCCCCGTGGGCTCGGTGGTGGAGGTGGTGCCGGGCGTCCTGGACGAGGACCCGGCGACGGGCACCGTGCACACGACCTGGCACTGGCGGCCCCTCGCGGCGGGCGGGGACGCCTCATGAGCGGCGACGTGGCCGTCCTCGGAGCCGGGATGCACCCGTGGGGCAAGTGGGGGCGCGGCTTCGTCACGTACGGCCGGATCGCCGCGCGCGCCGCGCTCGCGGACGCGGGCATCGGCTGGCCGGAGGTCCGGTCGGTGGTCGGCGCCCAGACGGTGCGCGGGGGCTATCCGGGGTACGTGGCGGGCGCGACGTTCGCCCGGGCGCTCGGGTGGCAGGGGGCGCGGGTGGCGTCCGTGTACGCCGCGTGCGCCTCCGGGGCCCAGGCCGTCGACACGGCGCGGGCGCAGATCCTGTCGGGGCTGGCGGAGGTGGTGCTGGTGGTGGGGGCCGACGCGGCGCCCAAGGGGTTCTTCGCCCCGGCGGGCGGGGAGCGGCCCGACGATCCGGACTGGCTGCGCTTCCGGGTGCTCGGCGCGACGAACCCGGCGTACTTCGGGCTCTACGCCCGCCGCCGCATGGCGCTGTACGGGGACACCCCGGAGGACTTCGCGCTGGTCAAGGTCAAGAACGCGGCGGCCGGGGCGCTCAACGAGTACGCCCGCTACCGCGCCCCGGTGACGGCCGAGGAGGTCGCCGCCTCCGCCATGGTGGCCGATCCGCTGCGGTTGCTGGACATCTGCGCCACGTCCGACGGGGCGGCCGCGCTGGTGCTGTGCAGCATGGAGTTCGCGCGGCGCCGCGGGGTGCGTGACCCCGTGCGGATCCGGGCCGTGTCCACCGTGACGCCGACCTTCCCGAGGGCCGTCCTGGACCTGCCGGACATCGGCACGGACTCGGCGGTGGCGGTGGATCCTTCCCCCGTGAGCTTCCGCTCCTCGATCGCACGGACCGCGTACGAGGAGGCCGGGATCGGGCCGGAGGATCTCTCCCTGGCCGAGGTCTACGACCTGTCCACGGCCCTGGAGCTGGAGTGGTACGAGGACATCGGGCTGTGCGCCCCGGGCGAGGGGGCGAGGCTCCTGCGTTCGGGGGCGACCGGGCCGGGCGGCCGGGTCCCGGTGAACGCGAGCGGGGGTCTGGCCTCGTTCGGCGAAGCGGTCCCCGCCCAGGCCATCGCGCAAGTGTGCGAGCTGACACGGCAGTTGCGGGGGCGGGCCGGGCAGCGGCAGGTGCCGGGCGCACGGGTCGGCATCACGGCGAACCAGGGTCTGTTCGGGCACGGGTCGGCGGTGGTGGCGGTCCGCTGAACCCGGCGCCCCACCAGGTTTTCCCCGTCCTTGACTTGACTGTCCGTCATCGCGGCAGAACACTCGGGACCCGGCGCGCCGGGCGACGTGCGGCTCGTACCCCTGTCGGCGGGGGTACGGGCCGTACGCGTACCGGGTTGGCTCCCCCGCTCAGGTGGCGACGGGCTCGCGGGCCCGTAGCGCACGCTCCTGGGCGTGTTCCACAACCGTGACCAGGACGTCACGCACGGAGGACCGGTCCCGGGCGTCGCAGACGAGGAGCGGCACCTCGGGGTCGAGGTCGAGGGCGGCCCGTACGGTCTCGGTGGGGAACCGCTCGGCCCCCTCGAAGGTGTTGACGGCGACCGTGAACGGGATCCGCCTGCGCTCGAAGTAGTCGACCGCGGCGAAGCAGTCCTCAAGACGCCGGGTGTCGGCGAGGACGACCGCGCCCAGGGAGCCCTGGGCCAGCTCGTCCCAGAGGAACCAGAAGCGGTCCTGGCCGGGCGTGCCGAACAGGTAGAGGACCAGGTCCTCGCGCAGCGTGATCCGCCCGAAGTCCATCGCGACCGTGGTGGTCGACTTCGACTCGACCCCGGCGAGATCGTCCAGCGGGCGGCCCGCCTCGCTGAGGTGTTCCTCGGTGCGCAGCGGTCTAATCTCGCTGACCGAGCCGACCGCGGTGGTCTTGCCGACGCCGAACCCTCCCGCCACCAGGATCTTCAGGGTGACGGGCTCGACGGGCCGCTGCTTGGCGCGGCTAGAGCGCCCGAAGGCCATTGATTACCTCGCGAAGAATGTTCACGTCCGGCAGTTCGGCCGGCGGAACGGGACGGGTGACGTGCACCAGCTCGTCCTCGACGAGATCGCCGACCAGGACCCGTACCACCCCTACGGGAAGGTCGAGTTCGGCGGCGATCTCGGCGATCGACTGGGGCCTGTCGCTGCAGAGTTCGACGATCGCCACGTGTTCGGGGGCGAGCGTCTGGTCCCGGCCGGGGTCGTCGGCCGCCGGTTCCGGCACGACGAGCGCGATCAGGTCGAGGCGGTGACGGGATGCGCTGCTGGTCCGCCCGCGGGTCATCGCGTACGGGCGGACCACCGGCCCGGCGTCCGCGTCGTACCACCGGGAGGCCTGGGGGTCGGCGGTCCCGTCCGGGGATCCGGGGCCGGCGCCCCGCGGGGAGTCGGCGCTCATGCCCGCCACACTCAACCTCCGGCGGGCATACCGGTCGTCCGTGGGGCGTTGGCGAGATGGGCCCCCACGCGCTTGACCATCAGGGTCATCTCGTACGCGACCTGGCCCACGTCGGAGTCGGCGTCGGCCAGCACCGCGAGACAGCTGCCGTCGCCGGCCGCCGTGACGAAGAGGAACGCCTCGTCCAGTTCGACGACGGTCTGGCGCACCCGGCCCGCGTCGAAGTGGCGGCCGACGCCCTTGGCGAGGCTGTGGAACCCGGAGGCGACGGCGGCGAGATGCTCGCTGTCCTCGCGGGTCAGGTCCGCCGAGGCGCCGGTGGCGAGTCCGTCGCTGGAGAGCACCAGCGCCTTGCGGATACTGGCGACGCGCTGGACGAGCTCGTCGAGCAGCCAGTTCAGTTCGCCCGAGCCGTGGCGGGCGGGGTTGTGTGCTGCGGCGTTCGGTGCGGTCATCGACCGTCCCCTCCCGGAGTGGTTCCTGGTGCTGTGCCGCCGGGAACGCCGGTGTTCTCGGCGTCCTCGGCGGTTTCGGTGGGCGTGGTGTTCGCGGTGCTGCCGGCTGTCCTGGGGTTCGCGGCTTCGATGGGTTCGGTGGTCGCGGTGGAGCCGGTCGTCCTGGGGGTCCCGGCGGGTTCGGAGGTCGTGGTGCTGCCGGCCGTCCCGGGGTTCGCGGCTTCGGTGGGTTCGGCGTTCTCCCGGCGGCCGCGCTGCCAGCCTCGCTGGAGCGAGGCCATACGGTCGCGCACCTCGTCCGCGTCGCGCTCGGCGTCGTCGTCGGCCGTGTCCACCACCCCCACCCGCTGCACCGTGCGCTCCGCGGAGTCCTCACGGAGCCGGCGGGCGAGGCTGGCCTGCCGGACCCGCCGCGGGAGTCCGCCGATGGTGTCGGGCGCCGCCGGGGCGTCCGGCGCCGGGGCCTCCTCGCGCCCGCGCGCCGGCGTGCGGGGTCGCTCGGGTGCGTACGACGGCTCGGTCGAACGGGACGGCCCGGCGGGGCGGGGATCCTCGGGCGTACGGGAGACGCCCGACCCGCGGGAGACGTCCGACGGACGCGACGCGACGTCCGGCGTACGGGAGACCCGCGGGGCGCGGTGGGCGGCCGCTCGCACGGTCCAGGGGGCGTCGGCGGAACGTGTCCCGCCGGCCGCCTCGGGCGCGCGGTCCGCGGTGCGCGGAACCGGGCCTGTGGCACTGCCGGACGGCGTGACCGCGTCGTCGTCCGGTGCGTCGACCCGGCGCCCCCGGTCGGTGACCAGCGTCGGCGGGGTGCGGCGGGGCAGCGGTGCGGGACCGGCCGGGCGCATCGGACGGACCTGTGCGGTCGGCCCGTCGCCGTGGTCGCCGGCCTGCTGGTGCTGGTCCCGGTCGGTGTCCCGGCGCGGACGGCCGCCGTGCTTGTCGCGGCGGGGACCACGGTCGCCGTGCGCGTCACGGCCGGGACCACGGTCGCCGTGCTTGTCGCGGCGGGGATCACGATCGCCGTCGCGGGGTACGTCCCGGGCTCGGAAGATGCCGCCGCGCTCGCTCTCGGTGTCCTCCAGGTCGGACACGCCGTCCAGGACGGGTCCGAGGGCCGGGTCGAGGGCCGGATCGGGTGACCGGTCCAGCGGGTCGCCGGTGAAGTCCAGCGGACCGACCGGGGCTTCCAGCTCGACCGGCCCGTCCAGGACGCCCGGTCCGGTGAGGCCGGTGGGTACCGGCGACAGGACCGTGGACCTGCCGTTGACACGGCGCTCCCCGCCGGGGGCCGGGCCGGACGCGCCCGGCTCCGCCCCCGGGTTCGGGCCGCTGCCGATGGCCCGCTCGGCCCGGCGGTCCAGGCGGAAACCCGTGCCGTGGGTGTCGGGGGCGTCGGTGAGCAGGGCCGCCGGGATGAACACGACCGCGGTGGTGCCTCCGTACGGCGACTTCTGCAGGGAGACCCGGACGTTCTGGCGCTGGGCCAGCCGGCTGACGACGAACAGGCCGAGCCGGTCGGTGTCGGAGAGCTCGAAGTCGGGGGTCTCGGCGAGCCGCAGGTTGGCGTCGAGGAGGACCTCGGGGGCCATGCCGAGACCGCGGTCGTGGATTTCGAGCGTGAAGCCGTTGGAGACCCGTTCACCGTGCACCTGGACCGCCGTGTGCGGAGGTGAGAAGACGGTGGCGTTCTCCAGGAGTTCGGCGATCAGGTGGGTGAGGTCGGCCACGGCGGGGCCGCCCACCCCGATCCGGGCCAGGCGGCGGACCTCGATGCGTTCGTAGTCCTCGACCTCGGCGACGGCGGCCCGCACCACGTCCATCAGCTGGATGGGCTTGCGCCACTGGCGGGAGGGGGCGGCGCCGGAGAGGATCACGAGCCCTTCGGCGTGCCGCCGCATGCGGGTGGTGAGGTGGTCGAGGCGGAACAGGTCGGCCAGTTCGTCGCTGTTCTCGGTGCGGCGCTCCATCGCGTCCAGCAGGGTGAGCTGGCGGTGGAGGAGGACCTGGTTGCGGCGGGCGAGGTTGACGAAGACCTCGGAGACGCCGCGCCGCATGTCCGCCTGCTTGACGGCGGCCTCGACGGCGGCCCGCTGGAGGGTGTTGAGGGCCTGGCCGACCTGGCCGATCTCGTCGGGCTCGTAACTGAGGTGCGGGGCCTCGGTCTCGACGTCGACCTGTTCGCCCGCGGCCAGCCGGCGCATCACGCTCGGCAGCCGGACACCGGAGACCTCGTGGGCGTCCTTGCGCAGCCGGGAGAGGTCCCGGACGAGTTCACGGCCGATGCGGACGGAGACGAAGACCGAGACGACCAGGGCCAGGAAGCCGAGGATCCCGGCGATGCCGGCCTGGGCGAGGACCCGGTAGGCGGCCGGTTCGGCCCGGTCCTGGAAACGGTTGCCCATCTCCGTGGAGTCGCCCGCGAGCCGGTCGAGGACGGGCACGGCCGCCTCTTCCCAGCGTTCGGCGTCCACGGCGCCGGGGCGCTTCGCCGGCCCGGCGTCGATCAGGGCGTCCTCGGCGGTGCGCAGGGGTTCGGTGCCGGGGCTGGCCCAGAACTGCTCGACGCGGCGGCGTTCGGCGGCGGGGAGGTTCTCCAGGCTCACCTCGTAGAGCAGCTCGCGCTGCGCCACGAGGCCGGATATCCGGCGCAGTTCGGCGGTGGTGAAGCGGCCCGTGATGAGGCCGGAGGCGACGAGCGCGTCCTCGCGCGACAGCATCTCGCGGGCCCGTGAGACGCCGACCAGGGCCCGCATCTGCTTGTCCATCGACACGTTCTCCAGGGTGTGGAGTCCGTTGAGGAAGCGGTACGAGGGATCGACGAGACCGTTGTAGAAGTCCAGCGCCTTGGCCCGGCTGATGGTGCGCTTCTCGACCGATTCGCGCAGCGCCTCCAGTCCGTCGACAGCGCTGAGGATCGCCTCCAGGCGGCTGCTGTCGGCGGCGCTCAGCGCGTCCCGGACGTCCTCGGCCCGGGCGTTCGCCCGGACTTCGCCCACGATGCGGTCGGTGGCGGCACGTCGGCCCATGAGGACGGGAAGCGCGTCGGAGGCCCGGGGGTCGGCCAGGAAGACCAGGGTCTGCCGTCGCTCTGCCTGGACGGCGCGGACGGTGTCCTCCAGCGGTTCGCTCACCTTCTCCACGATGGATCCGGCGCTCATCAGTTCGTCGGCCTGGCGGCCGGTGATGTAGGTGGCGAAAACCCAGAGGCCCGTGAGGGAGACGAGCGGCACCAGCAGCAACGCCACGATCTTCCTGCGGATGGACTTCCCGCGAAAGCGCATGGCCTCCCCCAGATCGGCCCCGCACGGAGACAGCGGGGGTTGTCTTCTCCGTCAATAAACGGCGCGAGCCTACTACTGACACCGAGACAACTCGAAGACACGTCCGGATGATTTTCAGCCGTACACCCTTGATTTGATCATGAGTTGTCACGGTTTTCCCGGCGATGAAATTCGCGAAAGCGGCAGAGAGCACGGGCCCGGCTGCGCGACTCCGGCACATATCAGTTGGCTGGAATTCTTCGCTCCGTGAGCTCTTGTGCCCTCCGCGTGCTTTTTCGGGGGAATCTTCGGCACGGGTGGTTCGTCCGTATGTACGGGGCAGACGCACGGTGGGGTCGTGCGCGGCAGGACGGACGTGTCCGCCCGCGTAGAACCGGCGCAAGCCGGGCAGCCACCCTGAAGTCGGACAGTGGCGGGGAGATGAAGACCGTGAGTACGCAGGAACGCGGGAGTGCCGCGGCATCGGGTGCCGCGCGGACGGAGGCCGGCGAGGGGGCACGGGTTCCGCGGCCGTTGTGGGTGGAGGAGCCGGCCGCGAAGTGGCGGATGCCCGATGCGGTGCGGACGGCCGCCGTGCGCGCCGTTCTGATCATGTCGGTGACGATCATCCAGGCGATGGTCGCGTTTCTGAGCACGCTGACCGGCTCCTGGCTGGCCTTCCCGATGGTGCTCAGCAGTGTGGCCAGCACGGTGGTCGCCACCTGGGCGGTGCTCGACGTCTGGGTCACGAGGCAGGTGTGGAACCAGCGCAACGGCGTGGTGTCGGTGCCGAGCAGCACAGCCCGCCGGATACGCCGTGAGCGGCGCCGGTCCCGGCGGGCCGAGCGGGCGGCCGAGCGCGACGGCACGGGCGGCGGCATAGGCGGCCGCCACAGCACCGGCGGCCTCTCCCGCGCCTGACGGGCTCGGCCGGCGACGGCGGCCGTCCCCTCCCGAGCGCGAACGACCGGGACGGCTCCGGGTCCGGTCGAGCGCCCGGGGCTCAGGCCTCGGGCTCCGGTGCTTCCGGGAGCTCGGCCGCGGCCTGCTCGTCCCGTTTGAACATCCGGGTCGCCGTGATCTCGCCGTGGATGCTCTCGCCCTCCGGGTCCTGCTGCGGCAGACCGGGCCGCAGGTGCTCCTCCACGCTGATGTACTTCAGCCCGGCCCGCAGATCGGCGTCGTTGCGCAGCCGGATGACGAGGGGGAATTCGGCCAGGGCGGTCGTGTCGAACAGGCCGGTCGTGTAGAGCAGTTGGACGCCCAGAGCGTCCGAAACGGCCCGCTGGAGCTCCAGCAGATACGTGGCGTTGGCGCGGCCGATGGGGTTGTCGAGGAAGAGGGTGCCCGCGTGCCGGTGGCGGTCGCGGCCCCGGTCGTTGCTGCGCAGGGCCGCCATCGTGCAGTAGAGGGCGATGGCGGCGGTGAGCAGCTGACCGCCGGAGAAGACGTCGCCCATCTGCCCGACCGGGACGCGCTCGGCGCGCAGCACGGCGTCCGGCTTCAGGATCTCCACCGCGATGCCCTTGGGCCGCAGGGCCGCCTCGACCCCTCTCAGCAGCAGGGACATGCCGTCCCGGCGCAGATCGGAGTTCTTCTTGAGGGCGGCGCTGGTGGCCTCGTCGATGACCTCGCCGAGGCGTTCGGTGAGAGTGGCCTGGTCGGGTTCCTCGAAGCGGATACGGAGGAACTCCTGCCCCGACCACTCCCCCAGTCCTTCGGGGAGCTGGGAGAGTCGCTGGGCGGAGCGCAGGGTGGTGAGCGCCGACTCGACGAGTCCGCGCAGCCGGTCGACGATCGAGTCGCGGTTGCGCTCCAGCTGGACGAGCTCGTCGGTGAGGACACGCAGCCGGGGGGCGAAGGCGTCGGCCCACTTCCGGGCGTGCTCGGGCAGCGCGGAGGCCGGGAGTTCGCGGATCTGCTGGCGGGCGGGGGTGCGGACCTGTTCGTAGCGGGTGGAGTTGGCGTGCCGGACGAGGATGTCGCTCGCTTCCCGTACGGCGCTCTCGGCGGCCGAGAGGTCGGCGTTGCAGCCGCGCAGGGAGCGGCGGGACTCGGCCGCGGACTGCCGGGCCTCTTCCAGGCTGCCGGGGTACGGGCCGGGGTCCTCGGCGCCCTCCTCCGCGCCGTGGTCGCGCAGGAGGTCGCGCAGGAGGGCCGCGGTCTCGTCGAAGCCGCCGGCGGAGTCCTCAGCGGTGCGGTGGGCGTGCAGCAGCTCGCTGTGGGCGGCGCGGGCGCTGTCGAGAGTGGCGGTCGCGTCGGCCAGTTCGGCGTTGGCGGTACGCAGGAGGGCCTGGGCGCTCTCGGCGTCGGCCGGGACCAGGTCGTCCGGCAGCTCGGTGTGATGGGGGCGGTCGTCGTCGGGGGCGAGCCGTTCGGCTTCGCCGCGCAGCCGTCCCAGGTGCTCGCTGGCGGTGGAGGCGCGGGTCTCCAGGAGCTGGACATGCGCTTCGGCGCGGGCGGCGGCGGCCTGGCGGGACGGGCCGTCGGCCCCGTCCGTGCCCTCCAGGAGCTGGGCGGCGCGGGTGCGGACCTTGTTGGTGAGGCGGTCCAGTTCGGCCAGGGCCGCGCTCTCGTCGCTCTCGGCGCGGGCCTGTTCGGCGCGCAGATCGGCGCCGACGCCGACCTTCTCGTAGAGCTGGGACGCGGCCCGGTAGGCCTCGCGCAGGGTGGGCAGGGCGGTGCGGTCCTTCGACGCGTCCTCCTCGGGGAGGACTTCGGGGACTCCGGCGATCTCGGCGCGCTCGGCCCGCAGGGCCCGGGCGGTGCGGCGGGCGTCGTCCCCGGCACGCTGGGCGGCACGGCGGTCCTCGTCGGCGGCGCGGGCGAGGTCGAGGCAGACGGCGGCCCTGGCCTCGGACTCGGCGGCCTCGTCGGCCAGCTCGCGCAGGCGGGCCTGCCAGCCGGAGCGCTCGCGCAGCCGGTGGGCCAGGCCTGCCAGGGCGTCGGCGGCGCGGCGGGCCCGCTGGGCGGCCTCCTGGCGTTCGTCGCGGACCCGGGCGGTGTCGGCGGCGGACTCGTCGGCCTCGGCACGGGCGGTGCGGACCTCTGCGAGGGCGGCTTCGGCGCTTTCGGCGGCGGTACGGGCCGTGGCGGCGGCCTCGGCCAGTTCGGCGAGCATGCCGGGCGGGCAGTCGGCGCGCCAGGACCCGATGCGGGACGCGAGGGCGCGGTCGCCGGAGAGCCGGGCGGCCAGCGTCCTGATGTCCTCGTCGCGGGCGGCGGCGCGGCTGCGCAGCGCGTGGCGCTCCTCGTCGGCGGCGTGTTCGTCGTGCATGGCCGGGTTCGGCGGGACGAGGAAGACGCCGTCGCCCGGGGTCTCGGCGCCGGGGGCCGGAACGGGGGCGAGGAGGGCGGCGGCGGTACCGACGGCCACGGCCGAGCGGGGCAGCAGAGCGGCGCCGGCGAGGACTTCGCGGGCGCGGGTGTGGGCGTCGGGGTCGGTGATGACGACGCCGTCGACGAGTTCGGGGCGGGCGGCGAGGACGGCGGCGTGATCGGCCGGGTCGACGGCCTGCGCCAGGTAGCGCCAGCCGGGCAGGGCGGGGATGCCGTGTTCGCCGAGGTACTCGACGGTGGCCAGGACGTCGGGGCCGGGCGGGAGCAGTCCGCCCTCGCCGAGCGCGCCGAGGATGCGGGCGTCGTCGGCGGCGGCGGTGCGCAGGTCGAAGAGGCGGCGTTCGGCGGCGGCGACGGACTGGTCGAGGAGGTCGCGCAGTTCGTCGGCGCTGCGGTCGAACTCCTCGGCGGTCAGGGGCTGCTGGGCGGCCGGCTGGTCGGCGAGGGCGACGGCGCGGTCCGGGGAGGCGTCGGGCGCGGTGCCCGTGCCGTCGCCGCGGTGGCCGGTCGTGGTGTCGTCTCCGGTGGGGGTGGCGCGGGCGGCGCCCTGGTCCGGGCCCGGCGCCTCGTCGCCGGACTCCCGGCGGGGGTGCGGGACGCCGGTGCCGGTGGGCAGGCCGAGCAGGTCCGCGAGGCGGGGTCGGCGGCGATCGACACGGCGGCCAGGTACTCGTCCTCGTAAGCCCGCTCGGCGGCCTTGGCCCCGTCGGCGGCGCGGGCGGCGGCCAGCTCGGCGCGGCTCTCGGCGGCGGCCGCCTCACGGGCGGTGTCGGCGGCGGAGCGGGCGGCTTCGCGAGCGGTGTCCCAGGCGGCGACGGCGGATTGTTCGGCGTCGCTGGCGGCGAGCGCCGCGCGGGCGGGGTCGGCGTCGGGCGCGGTGTCGTCGAGCCAGCCGGCCCGGACGGCTTCGGCGGTCTCCTGGCCGACCTCCGCGAGGCGCTGGCGCAGGTGTCCGGCCTCGCTGCGGGCGCGCTGGGCCTCGGTGGCGGCGACGGTGGCGTCGCGGTGGGCGCGCTCACCGGTGGCCTGGAGGGTGCCGGAGCGCTCCTCCTCCTCGTTGGCGAGGCGTTCGCCCTCCTCGGCGGCCCTGTGCAGGGCGCGGACGAGGTCGGTGGCGGCGGCGGAGCGGGCGGCGAGGGCGGGGGCGGCGTCGCGTTCGGCCTCGCGGATGGCGGCGGCGACCCTGGCCGAGCGGTCGGCGGCGGCGCGGTGGCGCAGAACGGCTTCGGCGGCCTGCCAGGCGGCGTGCAGGGTGCGGGCCTCGACCAGCTCCTTGCGTCCGGCGGCGGCGCTCTTCTCGGCCGCGGTCAGGGCCAGCGAGGCGTGCCGGTAGGCCAGTTCGGCGGCGATCAGGGCGCGGCGGCCCCGGGTGGACTCGGCTTCGGTGACGGTGTGCGCGGCGGCGGTGACGCGCTCGGCCAGCTCGGCGGTGCGGCCGCGCTCCTCGGCTGCGCGGACGGAGAGGCGGCGGGCCAGCGTGCGGGTGCGTCGTTCGGCCCCGGCGTGGATGTCGCGGGCACGGGCGCGGGTGTCGGTGGCCTCGACGATCCGGCCGAGGAGGTCGACGGAGCCTGCGGTGAAGTCGCGTTCGGCGGTCAGCTCGGCGCGGCGGCCCAGCTTGTTGCCGAAGCCGCTGACCAGGTCGGCCAGTCCGTCGGTGTCGCGGGTGTCGGTGACGGCGCGCAGCAGGAGGTCGGTGAAGTCGGAGTCCTTCTTCACCGCGAAGAGGCCGGCGGCCTCACCCTCGTCGGCGTTCATCTCGCGCTGGTAGCGGAAGAGTTCGGGGTCGAGGCCGAGGTCGCCGAGGTGTTCGTTCCAGCGGTCGTGGATCTCCTCCCAGTGCACGTCGAGGTGCGCGTAGAACTTGCCCGCGTCCATCAGCGCGTCGCGGAAGCCCTTCATGGTGCGCCGCCTGCCGCGGGCGCCGGAGGCGCCTTCGGCGGGGCGGCCCACGGCGGAGGCCTCGGCGACGGGCAGGCTGTCCAGGCTGAGCCCGGGGCCGGGGCGGAACGAATACCAGGCCTCGGCGAACTTGCGCGGGTCGTTGGAGACCTGGCGGCCCCGCCATTCGCTGACCTTGCCGACGACGACGCACTCACCGGTGAGGGTGTGCTGCCACTCCAGGGCGACGTGCCCGCAGTCGTCGGCGAGGAGGAACTTGCGCAGCACGCCGGAGCTGGCTCCGCCGAGGGTGTTGCGGTGGCCGGGGAGCATCACCGAGAAGATCAGCTTGAGCAGGACGGACTTGCCGCCGCCGTTCTCCAGGAAGAGGACGCCCGCGGGCGCGGGGCGGCGGGGCGGGCCGACCGGCTCCTCCTCGAAGAACTCCGCCTGGGCCGGAGCGGGGTTGGGGACGGGTGCGCCGACGCCGCGGAGGTCGAGGACGGTGTCGGCGTAGCGCGCACCGGCAGGCCCGATGGAGTAGAGACGGACCCGGGACAACTCGTACATGGCGGCGGACTCTCGTCGTTCGGTGAGCGGGGGTGAAGCGATGGGGGGGGTGCGGGGTGTTCGGGGTCAGGAGTGGAAGGGCAGGCCCGCGTCGGCGGCCAGCTCCACACTGTCGGGGTCCGGCGGCGGCAGGAGGGTGGCGGAGCCGTCGGTCACGGGGACCACGCCGAGCTCCAGCAGCTCGGCCATGGCGGCGCTGCCCGCGAGGTCGCGGACCTGGAGCTGGTAGCGGGCGGTGGTGCGGTAGGCGCCGCCCGCGTCGTCGCCGGTGCGCTGGAGGAAGCCGGAGTCGGTGAGGAAGGCGACGGCCTTGCCGATGATGCCGGTGGTGGATCCGGCGAGCCGGCGGGCGTCCTTGGTGGCACCGGTGGCGCTGCGGCGGGCGTAGATCCGCCAGCCGGCCTCCAGCCCGGGGGCGTCGCTGGCGGGGTCGGTGTTGTCGCCCTGTTCCTCGGCGCGTTCCTCCAGCCGTCGGCAGGCCTGGCGTACGAAGGCGTCGACGCCGTTGACCGTGATACGGCCGATGTAGGCGTCGTCGGCGAGGTCCTCGGGGCGGGGGAAGGCGAGGGCGGCGACGGCCAGGTGGGCGAGGCCGTGCAGGAACCGGTCGGCGGCGTCGGAGGAGGCACGGCGGGCGTAGTCGCCCATGCGGACGGCGAAGACGGAGTCCTCGCCCGCCGTGACGGCCATCCCGGCCCGCGGGGAGACCTCCAGGACGACGAGGCCGAGGCCGGTGGCGACGGCGTCGGCGAGCCGGGCGAAGGCGCTCTCCTCCCGGTAGCGGCGCAGCAGGTCGGCGTACTCGGCGTCCCGGGCGGGCAGCAGCTTGGGCTGGAGCCCGAAGGAGACCAGGCGGGCGGCGTCGGCGGCGTCGGCCGGGGTGACGGGGGCCGGTCCGGCCGGCTCGGCGGTGAGCGGAGAGCTGTGCGCCGCATCGGCGGCGTAGGGCGTGGCGGGAGCCCCGTACGGCGTGGCGGACCCGGCGTGCGCCGGGGGCTCGGTCCACGCGTCGGGGTGCTCGGCGTCGTGGTCGCTCACGGCTGGGACTCCTCGGTACGGATGTGGTGCGGGTGCGCGGGGCGGACGGAGCTCGGGACGGGAAGGGCGGTGGCAGGAGCGGGCCCGACCGCGACGGGAAGGGCCGCACGGGGCGCGGGGCGGCGGGTCACGAGGCCTCCTGGCGGTCGGCTGCCATGCCGACGGCGTCCAGCAGCGCGGTGCCCACGATGAGGTCGGCACCGCCGAACTCGGGGTCCTCCAGCTCCGCGCCGTCGTCCACGGCGAAGAGCAGGCGCCGCTCACCCTGGCGGTAGGCGGTGCCGACGGGCGGACTGGCGGCGTGGACGGCGAGGAGGGCGACCAGATACGGCAGATCGGCGTCGCCGGTGCGGCGGGCCTCGGCGAGCAGTCCGGAGAGCCGGCGCGGGGCGTCGTGCTCCAGGTCGAGCAGGGTCATGGCGCGGGCGAGCTGCTCCTCGCTGAACCGGCTGTCGTCGGGGGTGGCGATCAGGTCGGGCTCGGGCATCTCCGCGCCCAGGTGCTCGCGCTCCAGCGGCGGGGTGAGCAGCAGGTCGACCAGGTCCCCGACCCGTACGGACGTGGGGGTGCGCAGTCCGGTGCCGTGGGCGAAGAAGGCGTCGGTGGCCCTGGTGGACTGCTCGACGGGGAGCGGGAGGAGCGGGGCGAGGAGCTGCCCGTACAGATCGAGCCCCGCGTGGCGGGCGGGCGGGGCGAAGGCCTGCCGGTCCTGCTCGGCCCGGAAGAGCGGACCCGCTTCCAGCAGCCGGGACTGGAGCTGGGTGTGGCGGCGGATGCAGTCCTTGACGATGTCGACGAGCTCGGCGGCCCGGCGCTTGTGCTCGGGGTCCTCGGCCTCGTCGCGGGCCTTGCGGATGTTGGTGAGGATCGCGTTCTCGTGGCGGTAGCGGTCGGCCACGTGGTCGAGGGCCTCGGCGATCATGTCCGGGACGGTGTGGAGCCAGTCGACCGCGCGGACGTTGCGCCGGGTGGCCTCCAGGGTGCGGCGCAGGGTCTCGGCGTACTGCACGGTGCGGTAGCGGGCCTGTTCGGCGGCCAGCTGGGCGTCGGCGAGGCGGCCCCGGCTGATGAGGACCTCCAGCTTGACCTCGGCGGCGATCTGGGCACTGGTGACATCGGTGTCCAGCGCTCCGACGAGGACGTTGACCGCTTCGTCGGTGGCGCGGAGGTAGACCGTGCCGCCGTAGCCGGGGACCTCTTCGACGAGCTTGAAGTCGTAGTCGCGGCGGACGTAGACCCCGGCGGTGTCGAAGGTGCCGTAGACCGCGCGGAAGCCGCGGTCGACGCTGCCGACGTTGATCAGGTTCTCCAGGACCCAGCGGGCGACCCGCTCGTGCTCGGCGGCCGGGCGGTCGGGGGCCTGCGCGGCGATGCGGGGCAGCAGCCTGGCCACTATCTGGTCGTGGTCGGCCCCGGTGTCGAAGTCCATGTTGAGCGTGACGTGGTCGATCGCGGCGAGGGCGACCTCCGCCATGGCGTACACCGTGTACTCGCCGGCCAGATTCGCCTTGCGGACGTCCAGGTCGTGCAGCGGCGCCGTGCACGCCAGGGCGCGCAGCCGCCGCGCGAGCCCCTCGTCGGCGGCGGGGCCCGGGGCAGGCCGCGGCCCCGCGCTGAGCTGCGGCGCAGCGGTGTCCGTGTTGGCAGGCGAAGTCACGTGGGACAGATTAGGTCCTCGCACGGACAACGGTCGAAACGGCGTTTATGCGACCGGCGTCAGGCAGCCCCGGCACGGCTTCCGGGCGGCCCGGCGCCCCCTGCCCCGCACGCGGGTCACGCCCCCGGCGGCCCGTATCCCCCGCCGCCCGGTGTGCGCACCACGAGCACGTCCCCGGCGTCCAGTTCGGCGGTGTCGCACCCTTCCAGCGGGACCACTCCACCCCCGGCCCGCTCGATGTACTGCTCGCCGAGCGCGCCCGGTTCCCCGCCGCCCGCTCCGTACGGCGGGACGCGGCGGTGGCCGGAGAGCAGGGCGATCGTGACGGGTTCCAGGAAGCGGATGCGGCGCTCGACACCGTGGCCGCCGTGCCACCGGCCCGCTCCCCCGCTGTCCTCCCGTACGGCGAAGGACTCCAGGCGGACCGGCAGCCGCCACTCCAGGATCTCGGGGTCGGTGAGCCGGGAGTTGGTCATGTGGGTCTGGACGGCGTCGGCGCCGTCGAAGCCGTCCCCCGCTCCGGAGCCGCTGGCGATCGTCTCGTAGTACTGGACGTGGTCGTTGCCGAAGGTGAGGTTGTTCATGGTCCCCGAGCCCTCGGCCTGGCCGCCGATCGCGCCGTACAGGGCTCCGGTGACCGCCTGGGAGGTCTCCACGTTGCCCGCGACGGTCGCCGCCGGAAAGGCCGGGTCGAGCATCGAGCCGGGCGGAATGGTCACGTGCAGGGGCTTGAGGCAGCCGCTGTTGAGCGGGATGTCCTCGCCGACGAGGGTGCGGAAGACGTAGAGGACGGCGGCCATGACGACGGAGCGGGGCGCGTTGGTGTTGCCGGGCTGCTGGGGGGAGGTTCCGGTGAAGTCGAGGTGGGCGCTGCGGGCGTCCCGGTCCACGGTCAGGCGGACCTGGATCACGGCTCCGCTGTCGGTCTCGTAGCGGCAGTGGCCGTCGTGGAGTCCGGCGACGATGCGGCGTACGGACTCCTCGGCGTTGTCCTGGACGTGACCCATGTAGGCGTCCACGACGTCGGCCCCGAACTGGTCGGTCATCCTTCGCAGTTCGGCGATGCCCTTCTCGTTGGCGGCGATCTGGGCGCGGAGGTCGGCGAGGTTGGTGTCCGGGGCGCGGGAGGGGTGGGGCGCGGAGGTGAGCAGAGCGCGGGTCTCCTCCTCGCGCAGCCGGCCGTCGCGGACGAGCAGCCAGTTGTCGAAGAGGACGCCCTCCTCGTGGATCGTCCGGCTGAAGGCGGGCATGGAGCCGGGGGTGATGCCGCCGATCTCGGCGTGGTGGCCGCGCGAGGCCACCAGGAACCGCAGCGTCCCCTCGTCGAAGACGGGCGTGACCACCGTGACGTCGGGCAGGTGGGTGCCACCGTGGTACGGGTCGTTGACCGCGTACACGTCGCCGGGGCGCAGGGCGCCCCCGTTGCGCCGGAGCACCTCCTTGATGGACTCCCCCATGGAGCCGAGATGGACCGGGATGTGCGGGGCGTTGGCGATCAGGTTGCCCTCGGCGTCGAACAGCGCGCAGGAGAAGTCGAGGCGTTCCTTGATGTTGACGGAGTGGGCGGTGTTCTCCAGGCGGACGCCCATCTGCTCGGCGATGGACATGAAGAGGCTGTTGAAGACCTCCAGCATCACCGGGTCGACCCGGGTGCCGACGGCGGTGCGTTCGGGGCGGGGGCCGCGGCGGGTGAGGACGAGGTGCCCGGTGGGGGCCGCTTCGGCCTGCCAGCCGGGGTCGACGACGGTGGTGGCGTCGTCCTCGGCGACGATCGCGGGCCCGGTGACGGTGGCGCCGGTGTGCAGCTCCGCCCGCCGGTGGAGAGGGGCGCGCTGCCACCTCCCCCCGGCGTACAGGTCGACGGTGTCGGCCGGGCGCGGTGGGGTGTCGCTGGCATCGGGGCCGGCGGCGGGCTCGGTGCCGGCGGCCGCGCCGGCGGCCCCCGTGGCGTCCACGGCACCGGTCGCGCCGGTGGCTTCGACCGAGACCGTCTCGACGACGACGGGCTTGTCCATCGTGAAGCCGAACCGGGCCCGGTGGGCGGCGGCGAACGCCTCGGCCATGGCGCTCTCCGTGTCCAGGTCCACCGGCAGCGCCGCGTCCGTCCCCGCGTACCGCAGCAGGACCCGGGCCCGGGTGGTGATCGCGGAGTCGGGGACGCCGTCGGCGCGCAGGGCTTCGCGGGTACGGTCGGCCAGTTCGGCGCAGAGCCGCTCCACACGCTGCCGGCAGACCGCGTCGAGCTGTTGCTCCACCGACTGTTCACGCATCGCGGTCGCGTCGGCCAGGCCGATGCCGTACGCGGAGAGCACCCCGGCGAGCGGGGGCACGAGGACGGTGCCGATGCCGAGGGCGTCGGCGACCGCGCACACGTGCTGGCCGCCCGCGCCGCCGAAGCCGGTGAGCGCGTAGCGGGTGACGTCGTGGCCGCGCTGCACGGAGATCTTCTTGACGGCGTTGGCCATGTTGAGCACGGCGATCTCCAGGAAGCCCGCCGCCACCTCGGCCTCGTCCGGCCGTCGTCCGGTGGCGTTCCCCACCTCGTCGGCGAGGTGGGCGAACCGCTCGCGTACGTGGCCGGCGTCGAGCGGAAGGTCCCCGTCCGCGCCGAAGACGGCCGGGAAGTGGGCGGGCTGGACGCGGCCGAGCATCACGTTGGCGTCGGTGACGGTGAGGGGGCCGCCCCGGCGGTAGCAGGCGGGACCGGGGTCGGCGCCGGCCGAGTCGGGGCCGACGCGGTAGCGGCTGCCGTCGAAGTGCAGGACGGAGCCGCCGCCGGCCGCGACGGTGTGGATGCTCATCATCGGGGCCCGCATGCGGACCCCGGCGACCTGGGTTCCGAGCTCGCGCTCGAACTCCCCGGCGTAGTGCGAGACATCGGTGGAGGTGCCGCCCATGTCGAAGCCGATGACGCGGTCGTGGCCGGCCTGCCGCGAGGTGCGGACCATGCCGACGACGCCTCCGGCCGGTCCGGAGAGGACGGCGTCCTTGCCGCGGAAGCGGGCGGCTTCGCGCAGGCCGCCGTTGGACTGGAGGAACATCAGCCGGATCCCGTCGAGGCGGGCGGCGACCTCGTCGACGTAGCGGCCGAGGACGGGTGAGAGGTAGGCGTCGACGACCGTGGTGTCACCGCGGGGGACGAGCCTGATCAGCGGGCTGACCTCGTGGGAGCTGCTGACCTGGGTGAAGCCGGCCTCCCGGGCGGCTGCGGCGACGGCCCGTTCGTGGGCGGGGTTGCGGTAGCCGTGCAGGAGGACGACGGCGGCGCTGCGCAGGCCCTCGGCGCGGGCGGCGCGCAGCTGTTCTCGTACGGGGCCGAGGTCCAGCGGCCGTACGGTGCGGCCGTGGGCGTCGATGCGTTCGGGGACCTCGATCACGCGCGCGTGGACGGTCCCGGGCAGGACGATGTGCCGGTCGAAGAGGCGCGGCCGGTTCTGGTACGCGATCCGCAGCGCGTCCCGGAAGCCCTCGGTGATCAGCAGGACGGTCGGTTCGCCCCGCCGCTCCAGCAGGGCGTTGGTGGCGACGGTGGTGCCCATCCGGACGGCGGCGACCCGGTCGGCGGGAACCGGTTCGCCGGGGCCGAGGCCGAGGAGCAGCCGGATTCCGGCGACGGCCGCGTCGTCGTAGCGGCCGGGGTCGTGGGAGAGGAGCTTGCGGGTGATCAGCCGGCCGTCGGGACGGCGGCCCACGACGTCGGTGAAGGTGCCGCCCCGGTCGATCCAGAACTCCCAGCGTCCGGTCATGGCGCCATTCTGTGCCCGCGCCCATGACCTCGCAGGGGCGGGAATCCCTCCGCGTGACCGGCCGGGGCGCTCTCCGGCAGGCGGAATCGGTCACCCCGACCGCCGTGACGGCGAACGCCGTTATCCGGTCCGGCTCCAGGGCGGCGAGCACGTCCGTCAGCGCGCCCGGCAACGGATCGTCGGGCGCGTCCCGGTCGTCCGCCCGGCCCCCGACCGCCTCACGAGCCCGTTCGACGAGCCCCCACCACTCGTTGCCGTCCATGGTGAAAAGCCCAGGAGGAGGGTCTGACAACGGCCCTCCTCCCAGCGTCCTCGAGTTCCGGCCTCAGACGGCCGACGCGTCCGGCCCGATCCGGCTGCGTACCGCCGTCTGGACCTCGGCCTCCTCGGCCGGGTCGGCGGCGAGGCGGCGCAGGCGTTCGGCGACGCGGATGTCGCCGGTCTCGGCGTGCAGAGCGGCCACCTCGCGGGTGGTCTCCTCGCAGTCCCAGAGGCACTCCACCGCGAATCCGGTCGCGAAGGACGGGTCGGTGGCGGCCAGTGCGCGGGCGGCCCGGCCGCGCAGATGCGAGGAGGACGTCTCGCGGTAGACGTGGCGCAGGACCGGGGCGGCGCAGGCGATGCCCAGGCGGCCGGTCCCGTCGACGAGGGTCCACAGCCGGGGGGCGTCGGGTCCGTCGCCGCGTACGGCCTCCCGGAGCGCGCCGAGGACTTGGGGAGCGTCCTGGGCGGTGCCTCGGCAGGCGAGCACTCCGGCGGCCGAGGCGCCGAGTGCGTCGGGGCGGTGGGCCCAGCGCCGGGCCCGCTCGACGACGTCGTCTCCGGTCATCCGCTCGAAGGCGGCGATGGCCGTGTGGGCGACGGTGCGCGAGGGGCTGGCGGCGGCGGCCTCGATGAGGTCGAGGACGACGGGGTCGGCGGCTTCCGCGAGGTAGTGCAGGGCGGCGCAGCGCGCGCCTTCGGGGCCGCTGCGGGCGGCTTCGACGATCTGGGGGAGGTCGTCGGGTCCGGCGACGGCGGTGAGGCAGCGGGCCGCGGGGACGTGCAGTTCGCTGCCGCGTTCCAGGGCCTGCTGGGCCCAGTCGAAGACGGCCTGGACGCTCCACCCGGGGCGGGGCCCCCCGGGGCGCATCTGGCGCTGCCATCGGTCGAACGAGCCCTGTTCAGCGGCGGCCCGGACGCGGGCGCCGACCGCTTCGCGCGGGTCGTCGGCCCACAGCCGCCAGGGGCGGGGCTCGAAGGCGTCGCGTACGGCGGCGGCGAGGTCGGCCGCGCCCTCGTCGGTGGCCGGGAAGCGGGCGAGGACGGGCAGGGCGAGGGAGCGCAGGCCGGCGTCGTCGTCGCGCAGGGCCAGCTCGTCCAGGGCCCAGGCCCAGTTGGCGCCGGTCGCCGCGTAGCGGCGGAGCAGGGCCAGGGCGTCGTCGCGCCCGTAGGAGGCGAGGTGGCCGAGGACGGAGAGCGCCAGACCGGTGCGGGAGTCGTCGGTGTCGATGTGGTCGTCGGGATCGGCGAGGTGCCGCTCGATCTCCTCGATACCGCCGTCGAGGTCGAGGTAGAGGCGCGCGTAGTAGAGGGAGCGGTTCTCCACCTGCCAGTCGTGGCGGGGGTCGCTCACGACGCAGTGGTTGAGGGCCGCGAGGGCCTCGGGGCGTGGTGCGGCGAGCGCGTGGAGCGTGCCGTCGCCGCGGCCCCTCTGCAGCAGACCGAGCAGGGTGCCGCTCGGCGCTATGAACGGATCGAACATGGGAGAAAGCCTCACATCAAGCTGTCGACGCGACCGGGACTGTGCAGTGCCCCGTGCCTCTCGGCACGTGGGGGGTGTCCGGGGACACCGCTACGCCGCGCAGTGACATGATCGGCCGACCGCCGTCTTTCGCCTGGTGTAGAGCATCTTCCTCTGCCTCTCGTCGGTGGCCCTGAGCGGGCCCGCGACGTCATGATGACCCAGCCATTTCGCCACCGCGACCACATTTACGACGGACCGGTCAGCAAAGCCCACGGCGGACGCGCCCAGCGGCGCCCCCGCCGGCGTCTCACCGCACACCGAAGCGTTCCAGCAGGTCGGACTTGCCGAACATCCGGGCCGTGTCCAGCGCGGACGGCGTTCCGGCGGCCGGGTCGGCGCCGGCGGCGAGCAGGGCCTCGATGACGGCGTCCTCCCCCTTGAAGACGGCTCCGGCCAGCGGCGTCTGGCCCCGGTCGTTGGCCCGGTCCGGGTCGGCCTCGCGGGCGACGAGGGCGGCGACCGTGGCGGCGTGCCCGTGGTAGGCGGCGAGCATGAGCAGCGTGTCGCCCCGGTCGTTGGTGAGGTTGGCGGGGACTCCGGCCTCGACGTACGCGGCGAGGGTCTCGGTGTCGCCGGCGCGGGCCAGGTCGAAGACCTTGGTGGCCAGCTCGACCACCTCGGGATCGGGGGTTTCGCTCATCGGGGCGGGCCGCCTTCCTTGACTGCCTCCACGACGGCTCACCGCCGCGGTCGACCTGGTGGGGAGTACGGCGGGGGGACCGTACGAGTGAATCGACAGGGTACTGCTCCCGGGCCGACATGACCCGGCCCGGATACGGCAAGGGATCACCGCGGCTGATCCTGCCCGGCACGGGCCGGGTGATGCCGCTCCCCGGGAGCCGACTTCTGTGAGCCAGTCAAGTGAAAGCGCGAGATATTCACTCGATTGCACCTTTTGTCGTATAGATACTTCCCGTGATCCTGGAAGGACTCATGGTGACTGTCCCCTTCAACCAGGAGAGAACCGCTCATGATCCTTTCCATCTCCGGCGTGGTCCTGCTCGCCATCATCGTCTTCCTGTTCTTCAAGAAGGACGGGCTCAAGGCCTCCCACGCCATCGTCTGCGCCCTGTTCGGCTTCTACCTGGCCGGCACCGCCATCGCGCCGAGCATCACGGCGGGCGGGGCGAGCCTCGCCGGCCTGCTGGGCGGGATCAAGTTCTGACGCTCCGCAACCGCTCCCACCCCTTCAGGAGACCGACGTGGCCCGGCGACCACTCCCCCGCATTCTGAGCAGCGGCAGCGCTTCGATCACTCGCAGCAGAGAGATCGCGCGCACGGCCGCCGACAGCGCCACCGATGTCCTCCATCCGCTGATCACGGTGGTCCGCGGCCTGCGGCTGCTGGCCGTGTCCGGCCGGCAGAAGTGGGTCGCCACCCCCAAGGAACGGCGTGGTCCCAAGCTGTTCCTCGGCGCGGCCTGCGTGCTGGCGGTGGCGCTCGTCCCGTACGGGCCGATCCTGGCCCTGATCACGGTGATGGGCGCCGCCGCGTGGAAGGGGCGGGAGCGGACCCCGGCGCCGACCGGGCCCGACGAGTCGGAGACCGCACGGCTGCGGTCGCTGTACGAGGCGCTCGTGCCGTACTTCTCCACGGCCGAGGACCCCGATCCCCTGTTCGCCCACGGCGGCGACTGGTCGAAGGCCTTCGACGCGTACACCTTCGACGAGGACGGGCGGCTCACCCGCCTCCGGATCTCCTACCCCGCGTACTTCGCGGACGGCGAGGCCGCGGCCCGCTCCCGGATCGAGCAGTTGCTGCACACCAAGTCCGGCCGGGGACGCGAGTACCGCTTCGGCTGGGACGAGGAGGCCAACCGGCTCGTCATGACCGTGCTGGACGCGCTCCCCACGACGATCGCCGCCCAGCGCTTCGTCGCCGCACCCGGCGAGACGGTCCTCGGCTTCACCGATCCGGACTCCGTCTCCCGCACCGTTCCCGTGCGCGACGGCGTCGCCACGGTGGACGCCTCGCCGGTCGTCTGGCGGACCGGCGGCCGCTCCACCGAACCGCATCTTCTGGCCGTCGGACAGCCCGGCGGCGGCACCACGACCCTGATCCGCTCGATCGCCCTGCAGGCCCTCCAGAACGGCGACGTGATCATCGTCGACGGCGGCGGGGCCGGTGAGTACGCCGCTCTCACCGGCCGTGACGGCGTCCTCGCCGTGGAGTCCGGGCTCAGCGGGGCGCTGTCCACACTGGAATGGGCGGCGCACGAGACGGAGCGCCGGCTGATCACGGCCAACCTGGCCCGCCAGAGCGGCCGTCCGGCGCCGGACGACATCCGCCGCCCGCTGTGGATCCTGCTGGACCGACCCGGCGTGCTGGGCCACCTGGCGGCGGCCGAGGGCAGGACCGACCCGCAGGAGATGCTCCGGATCCCGCTGCGGCACGGCCGGGCCGCGCAGGTCACCGTCGTGCTGGCCGAACAGTTCGACGCACTGGACGGCCTCTCGGAGACCGTCCGGAACCACACCCGCGCCCGCGCCGTCCTCGGGACGGCCTCCCCCGAGCAGATCGAGGCCGTCCTGGGCTCCGGACCGCACACCACTCCCCCGCCCGAGGTCCCGGCGGGGCGCGGCTACGTCCGGCTCGGCGCGGGCCCGGTGCTGCGGCTCCAGGTGCCCGCCACCCCGGACCCGTACGACGACGCCACGAGCGATGCGCACCGGCAGGCGGTGCTGGACCTGCTGCCCGGCCGGGGCGACCCGGTGGAGACGCCGCCCGCGCGGGATGCCGCCGACGAGGGCCCGGCCACCGCACCGGTGCCCGTGGCCGCGGAGACGACGGCCGTTCCGGTGGAGGCGTTGGTCGCCGAGGCCCGGCCGTCCGAGCGGCTGGCGAAGGCGCAGCCGGCGGGCGCCGAGAGCTGACCCGGCACCCGCGAACGGCGCGGCGGGCGGGGAGCGGACCGGACGGCCCACTCCCCGCCCGCTCCTGTCACGTCGGTCCTCGGTGCACCGCGTCGCTGTCACACCGGGTCCTCAGCGCCCGCGCGACGCCGTAACGCCCGGCCCTCGGCGCACCGCCGACGCCGTCACGCCCGGCTCTCAGTGCCCGCCCGACGCCGCCACGCCCGCCCCTCAGGCCACGAAGGAGCGCGGGGTGTCGGCTCCCGCACCCGCCCCGGAGCGCACCAGGTCGACCGCCGCGGCCAGGCGTACCGCCGCCTCGTCGGCGACCGGCCCGCTCACCGTGAACGGCAGCCGTACGTAGCCCTCGAAGGCCCCGTCGACCCCGAAGCGGGGGCCCGACGGCACACGGACTCCGACGCGTTCACCCGCCACGGCCAGCCGCGATCCGGAGATCCCACCGGTGCGCACCCACAGCGTCAGCCCACCGCGCGGCACGGTGAACTCCCAGTCCGGCAGCTCCCGGCGAACCGCCGCGACCAGGGCGTCCCGGTTCTCCCGGGCCTGGCTCCGCCGGACGTCGACGGCCTGCTCCCAGCCACCGGTGCCCATGAGCCAGTTGATGGCGAGCTGCTCCAGGACGGGTGTGCCCATGTCGGCGTAGGCACGGGCGGCGACCAGACTGCGGATGACGTCGGGAGCCGCGCGCACCCAGCCGATGCGCATGCCGGCCCAGAAGGCCTTGCTGGCCGATCCGACGGTCAGGACCGTGCCGCCGGCCGGATCGAAGGCGCACACCCGGCGCGGCATGTCGGTGCCGGTGTCCAGGCGGAGTTCGTTCATGGTCTCGTCGACGACCAGGACCGTTCCGGCGGACCGGGCGGCCTCCACCAGGTCACGGCGCTGCTGCTCGTCGGCGAGCGCGCCGGTGGGGTTGTGGAAGTCGGCGACCACGTACGCGAGGCGGGGCGCGGCGTCCCGCAGCACCTGGCGCCAGCGGTTCATGTCCCAGCCGCCGAGCCCCTCCTCCATGGCGACCGGGACGAGGCGGGCGCCCGTCTCGCGCATCAGCTGGAGGATGTTGGCGTAACTGGGCGACTCGACCGCGATCCGCTCACCACGGCCGGCGAAGAGGTGGCAGATCGCGTCGATGGCTCCCATCGCGCCGGTGGTGACCATGATCTGCTCGGGCATGGTCGGGATGCCGAGGGAGGTGTAGCGGTCGGCGATCATCTGACGCAGCGCGGGCAGCCCGGCCGGGTAGTCGCCGTGTGTGTGGGCGTACGGCGGCAGCTCCTCCAGCGCCCCCTGGACCGCCCGGGTCAGCCACGGCTCGGGCGCGGGCAGGGCCGCGCAGCCCAGGTCGATCATCGAGCCGAGCGACTCCGGCGGCAGCGGTTCGAGGCCGCGGGCGGGCAGCGGATTGCCGGCCGGGACGGCGGTCCAGCTGCCCGCGCCGCGCCGCGACTCCAGGAAGCCCTCGGCACGCAGGGCCTCGTAGGCGGCGGCGACCGTCGTGCGGCTCACGGACAGGGCGAGGGCCAGTTCGCGTTCGGCCGGGAGCCGGGCGGCGACCGGGACCCGCCCTTCCAGGACGAGCAGCCGTACGCCGTCGGCGAGCGCGCGGTACGCGGGCGGCTTGCGGCCACCGGGCCCGGTGGGCCGGGCCTGTTGTGAGCGGAGCTGCCGGGCGAGCTGGGCCGCTCCCACCGTCGATGTCCACTGCGCCATCGAAATCAGTCCACCTTCCTCGAATTGGCCATCGTTGGTGGCCGATCCCCTGCCACAGAGTGACACGAAGCAGTCCACCACCACTACTCCAGGGGGCACGACGTGGCCAGGACCACCGACCGGAGCACCACTCGTCTCACCCGGCGGCTGGTCCAGCTGTACGCGGGGCTGGCGCTGTACGGGGCGAGTGCCGCGCTCCTGGTGCGCGCGGGGCTGGGCCTGGAGCCGTGGGGGGTGCTGCACCAGGGTCTCGCGGAGCTGACCGGGATCTCGATCGGCGTGGTGTCGATCATCGTCGGTGCGGTGGTGCTGCTGCTGTGGATCCCGCTGCGTCAGCGGCCGGGGCTCGGCACCGTCTCGAACGTCTTCGTGGTGGGGCTGGCGATGGACGGCACGCTCGCGGTCGTCGGCGACCTGGACGGGTTCGGTGTGCGCATCCCGGTGATGGTGCTCGGCATCGTCCTCAACGGCGTGGCGACCGGGCTGTACATCGCGGCCCGGTTCGGCCCCGGCCCGCGGGACGGTCTGATGACCGGGCTGAACCAGCGCACCGGCCGCTCCATCCGGCTGGTCCGTACGGCGATCGAGGTGGCGGTCGTGGTGACCGGCTTCCTGCTGGGCGGTTCGCTGGGGGCCGGCACGGTGCTGTACGCGCTGGCCATCGGCCCGCTGGCCCAGCTCTTCCTGCGGCTGTTCGCGCTCCCCGAGGCCTGCGGCCCGGGTCCCGTCGTCGCCTCGGGCGATCCGGACACCCCCGCGCCGGCCGCCGGTTCCGGGCCCGTTGCCGCTCCGGCATCCGAACAGGCCATACTGCCGCAGTGAATCCGAGCCACCCCTATCTGGACCACCCGACGCCGATCGCCTTCGCCCATCGCGGCGGGGCGGCGGACGGCGTGGAGAACACCGTGACCGCCTTCCGCCGGGCGTCGGACGCGGGCTACCGCTATTTCGAGACCGATGTCCACACCACGGCGGACGGCCGGCTGGTCGCCTTCCACGACGCGACACTGGACCGGGTCACCGACGCCCGGGGCCGGATCGCCGAACTGCCCTGGAGCGAGGTGAGCCGGGCCCGGGTCGGGGGCGGCGAACCGCTCCCGCTCTTCGAGGAGCTGCTGGAGGAGTTCCCCGAGGCACGGTGGAACGTGGACCTCAAGGCCGAGTCGGCGCTGGAGCCGCTGCTCGGCCTGATCCGCCGGACCGGCGCGTGGGACCGGATCTGTGTCGGCTCGTTCTCGGAGGCGCGGGTGGCCCGCGCGCACCGGCTGGCGGGCCCCCGGCTGGCCACGTCGTACGGGGTGCGGGGCGTCCTGGCGCTGCGCCTGCGTTCCTTCGGGATCCCGGCGGCGCTGCGCGCGGGCGCGGTCTGCGCGCAGGTCCCCGAGCGGCAGGGGTCCGTCCCGGTGGTGGACGCCCGCTTCGTGCGCACCGCGCACGCGCTGGGGCTCCAGGTGCACGTCTGGACGGTGAACGAACCGGAGCGGATGGCGGCGCTCCTGGACCTCGGGGTGGATGGCATCATGACCGATCACATCGAGACGCTGCGTACGGTGCTGAGCGAGCGGGGGGCCTGGTCCTGACGCCCGGTCCGTCCACGTCCACCGGGGACGAACGAGGGGACGCGGGATGAGCACCGGGACCGCAGGGAAGGCCGATCCGTCCGGACGGCCGCCGGACGGCACGACCGCCGCCGCGCGCAGGCGCGAGCAGCAGGGCTGGTACTTCTACGACTTCGCGTGCTCCGTCTACTCCACCAGTGTGCTGACCGTCTTCCTCGGTCCGTATCTGACCTCGGTCGCCAAGGCCGCGGCGGACGGGGACGGATTCGTCCACCCGCTGGGCATACCCGTGCGCGCGGGCTCGCTGTTCGCCTACTCGGTCTCGGCGTCGATCGTGGTGGCCGTGGTCCTGATGCCGATCGTGGGCGCGGCGGCGGACCGTACGGGGCGCAAGAAGCCGCTGCTGGCGGCGGCCGCGTACACCGGGGCGGCGGCGACGGCCGGGATGTTCTTCCTGGACGGCCACCGCTATCTGCTGGGCGCGTTCCTGCTGATCGTGGCGAACGCGTCGATCTCCGTGTCGATGGTCCTGTACAACGCCTATCTGCCGCAGATCGCCGGGCCGGAGGAGCGCGACGCGGTCTCCTCGCGCGGCTGGGCCTTCGGCTACACCTCGGGGGCCCTCGTCCTGGTCCTCAACCTGATCCTGTACACCGGTCACGACTCCTTCGGGCTCGCGGAGTCCGAGGCGGTACGGATCTGTCTGGCCTCGGCCGGTGTGTGGTGGGGGGCGTTCACCCTCGTACCGCTGCGCCGGCTGCGCGACCGGCGGGTGCGGCCGGACGGCGAGGGGGCGGTCGGCTCGGGCTGGAAGCAGCTGCGGGCCACCCTGCGCGACATGCGGCGCCACCCGCTCACGCTCTCGTTCCTGCTGGCCTACCTCGTCTACAACGACGGGATCCAGACGGTGATCTCGCAGGCCTCCCTGTACGGCTCCGAGGAACTGGGCCTGGATCAGACGACGCTGATCGTCGCGGTGCTGCTGGTGCAGATCCTGGCGGTGGCGGGGGCGCTCGGCATGGGGCGGCTCGCCCGGACGTACGGCGCGAAGCGCACGATTCTGGGGTCGCTGATCGTGTGGACCCTGATCCTGCTCTCCGCGTATCTGCTGCCCGCCGACGCGCCGGTGTTCTTCTTCGTCCTGGCGGCGGCGATCGGCCTGGTGCTGGGCGGGAGCCAGGCCCTGTCCCGGTCGCTGTTCTCGCATCTGGTGCCGCGCGGCAAGGAGGCGGAGTACTTCTCCGCGTACGAGATGAGCGACCGCGGGCTGAGCTGGCTCGGGCCCCTGGTGTTCGGTCTGGCGTACCAGCTGACCGGCAGCTACCGGGACGCGATCATCTCGCTGGTGGCGTTCTTCGCCCTCGGCGCGGTGCTGCTCGCGCGGGTCCCGGTGCGGCGTGCCGTGGAGGCCGCGGGCAACCCCGTGCCGCAACGGATTTAGACGTTGAAGTCAAAGGCCGGTAGTATACGTCTTTGGCCTGCCCGGAGGACCGTTACTGCCAGTGGAAACGGCTCAACCATTGGGTGACAACAGCCACCAGAGGTGACAAACCGGGCATGGGCGGGTACTCAACCCAGACAAAGCAGCGGCACGACGGGCGACGTATGACCCGCAACGGGAATCTTTACCGCCGACCGGACGTTGACCGGATGACGACGACAGCGACATTTTGTCCTGTGGGCGACAAGCCCGGGAGGCACGATTCATGAGTGAGCGAGCTCTCCGCGGCACGCGACTTGTGGTTACCAGCTACGAGACGGACCGCGGCATCGATCTGGCCCCGCGCCAGGCGGTGGAGTACGCATGCCAGAACGGACATCGATTCGAGATGCCGTTCTCGGTAGAGGCAGAGATTCCGCCGGAGTGGGAGTGCAAGGCGTGCGGCGCCCAGGCACTCCTGGTGGACGGGGACGGCCCCGAAGAGAAGAAGGGCAAGCCGGCGCGCACGCACTGGGACATGCTCATGGAGCGGCGCACCCGCGAGGAGCTGGAAGAGGTGCTGGCCGAGAGGCTGGCGGTTCTCCGTTCCGGAGCCATGAACATCGCCGTGCACCCGCGGGACAGCAGGAAGTCTGCCTGACCGCCGGCACAGCAGCACAGCACCAAGAGCCGCGGGCCGTGACACAGAATCTGTGTCACGGCCCGCGGCTCTGCGCGTGCACCCCTCGGGAAGTGGGGCCCGCGGGCCGGCCCGCGTCAGGGCGTGAGGGGCGGACGCCGGTCCTGGGGGCCTTCGGGGTTCTCGCCGGGTCCGCCGGGCGGCCGGGGGTCGTCGTCGCGGACGACCTCGCCCTGGACGACCTTTCCGTCCGGGCGGTGCATCCGGGCCTGCTGGAACGCGTCGCCGAGGCTGCCGGGCGTCGCCGCCCGCATCCGGCGTTCCAGCGAGCGTTCCGCGTACCGGCTGATCATGGTGCGCACCGGCGGTACGAGCAGGAGCAGCCCGGCCGCGTCCGAGATCAGGCCGGGGATCAGGAGCAGCAGCCCGCCCAGCATCAGCAGCCCGTTGCCGCGGGTGCCCTTGCCGCCCGCGGGGACCGTCGGCGGCGTGGCGGAAGCACCGGGCTGTCCCGGCATCTGCTGGAGGGTCTCGGTGAGGTTCCTGAAGGCGCGCCGGCCGGCGCTCTTGATGACCACGGCGCCGAGCGCGGCTCCGGCCACCAGGATCAGCAGAACCGTGAGGCCGCCCGCGGCCGAGGCGACCAGGGTCAGCAGCCAGATCTCCAGGACCAGCCAGGCGGCCAGGGCCAGCGGCAGGAATCGACGGGCGCGCGAGCGCCGGGGACGGGTCGGGGGCGGAGTGCCGGTCGTCATGCCCCCAGTGTGCCCGTACCGGCGTGCGGGCGGCGTAAGGGGGTGATCATGAAGCGGACTGTCGGCGAACCCCGGACGCGCCGCCCTCGGTCACGGGCCCGGGGCCGTCAAGGGTTCTTGCGGCCCAGGACCTTGTTCGCACGGGAGGTGATGCCCCAGCCGGTGACCCGCCAGAGCGCCTCGACGAGGATGTCCCGGCTCATCTTCGAGTCGCCGACCTCCCGGTCGACGAAGGTGATGGGGACCTCGACCACGTGGTAGCCCGCCTCGACCGCGCGGCGGGCGAGGTCCACCTGGAAGCAGTAGCCCTGCGAGGCGACCTCGCCGAGCCCGAGGCCGTTCAGCGTCTCGGTGCGGAAGGCGCGGTAGCCGCCGGTGACGTCGCGGACGGAGAGGCCGAGGGCGAGCCGGGAGTAGAGGCTGCCGCCGCGCGAGATGACCTCGCGGCTCCGGGGCCAGTTGACCACGCGGCCGCCCGGCACCCAGCGGGATCCCAGGACCAGGTCGGCGCCCTTGAGCGCGGTGAGCAGCCGGGGCAGTTCCTCGGGCTGGTGGGAGCCGTCGGCGTCCATCTCGACGAGGACGCCGTAGCCGTGCTCGGAGCCCCAGGCGAAGCCCGCGAGGTAGGCGGCGCCGAGCCCTTCCTTGCCCTTGCGGTGCAGGACGTGGACGTGGTCGTCGGCGGCCGCGAGCTCGTCGGCCGCCTTGCCGGTGCCGTCGGGGCTGTTGTCGTCGGCCACCAGGATGTCGGCGTCCGGGACGGCGGTGCGCACCCGGTCGACGATCGGCTTGATGTTCTCGACCTCGTTGTAGGTCGGAATGATCACCAGAACCTTGCCGAGCGGGCCGAACTGCCTCTGACCGCCGTCGTTCACTACTGCCCCTTAGAGTCCGTACACAGAGGGACACCATATCCAGCGCACGAGCCGGAAGGTCGCGCCCCCACGGGGGAACTGCGGATCGGGGCCCGGCGCCCTTCGGGCCGGCCCGGGGCCCGCTGGCTGCGGGTCGACCGAAAGCCGTTGTCTACTGAACGTCCGGGCCCCACCCGGATCCCACCCTCCGTCCGGCTGAATCCTTCCCTCGCCCCCGAGGCGCGGGCGCTGAACCTGGCTGTCAGCGGTGGTGCGCCGGTGCGGCACACCACCCCATGACCCAGCGGCGTTCGACGACTGCGTGGAGGTTTAACCGGTCGGACGTCCTGTGGTGGACCCGGCCGAACCTACCGGCCCGTGGGCGCTTTCTGTCAACAGCCGTGCGACCTGCGACTTTTTCCGAAATAGCCTGGTCAGTGCCGAAGGGTCGCAGGTCGCGGACCAGCGAGCGGGCCATCGATCGGCGGTACGAAATGTCCCGACGTCACTCGTTCGGTCGCACGTAGACCGTTTGTCCGAGGACGACGGTCCGCAGGCAGACGGGCAGGTCGGCGCCGGGCGTCAGGTCCGGCAGGCCGGGCGTGCCGGACCGGGGGTCGGTGGACCAGCGGGCGACCCGGTCGTCGGGGGCCTGGACCAGCAGTTCGGCGGTCCGCCAGACGGCGTAGTCGGCCGGGGCGCCGGGCACCAGGAGGCCCGCGTCGTCGCGGCCGATGGCGCGCCAGCCGCCCCGGGTGTGGGCGGTGAACCCGGCGCGGACCGAGACGCGGTGCTCCGGGGTGCGGTGGTGGGCGGCGGCCCGCACCGTGCCCCAGGGGTCGAGCGGGGTGACGGGGCTGTCGGAGCCGAAGGCGAGCGGCACTCCGGCACGCAGCAGCGCGGCGTACGGGTTGAGGGACGCGGCCCGTTCCGCACCGAGGCGTTCGGCGTACATCCCGTCCGGGCCGCCCCAGGCGGCGTCGAAGGCGGGCTGGACGGAGGCGGTGAGGCCCAGCTCCGCGAAGGCCGCGATCGTCTCGGGGGTGAGCATCTCGGCGTGCTCGACGCGGTGCCGGGCGGCCCGGATCCGGTCGAGGCCGAGCGTCCCGGCGGCGGCCCTGACCCCGTCCACCACGGCGGTGACCGCTGCGTCGCCGATGGCGTGGAAGCCCGCCTGGAGTCCCGCCTCGGTGCAGGCGGTGACATGGGCGGCGATCCGGGCGGCGTCCAGATGGGCGGCGCCGGTGTGCGGGGCGTCCGTGTAGGGCTGGTGCAGGCAGGCGGTGTGCGAGCCGAGCGAGCCGTCGACGAACAGGTCTCCGGCCGCTCCGATCGCACCGAGTTCGCGGATGCGACGGGCGTCCTTCTCGTCCGCGATCTCCTCGGCCCACAGACCGAAGACACGGGGTCCGGGCCGCTCGGCGGCCAGCGCGAGGAGGGCGGCGAAGTCCTCCTCGTCGGAGATCTCGGGCCCGCCGCACTCATGGACGCTGCCGATGCCGAGGGAGGCGGCCTGGTCGAGGGCGGCGCGCTGGGCGGCGGCCCGCTGGGCGGCCGGGAGCGCGTCGTGGGCGGCGGCCCGCACCGCGTGGTGGGCGTCCCCGGTCAGCGGCCCGTCCGGGTGGTACCCGCTCATCGCGGTGACGCCGGGGACGAGGTCCAGGAGGGCCGTCGTGACGACGGCGGAGTGCACGTCGACGCGCGGCAGGTAGAGGGCCCGGCCGCCGGCCGCCTCGTCGAGCTCGGCGCGGGAGGGGTGACGGCGCTCGGGCCAGCGGGCGGCGTCCCAGCCGTGCCCGAGCAGCACGTCCCCGGGGGCGCGACCGCGGCCGAACGCGCGGACGAGGGCGAGCGCATCGGCCAGGGTGCGGGCGCCCGAGAGGTCGAGCCCGGTCAGGGCCAGACCGGTGGCGGTGGTGTGCACATGAGCGTCGGTGAACGCCGGGGTGACCAGGGCGCCTTCGAGGTCGACCACCTCGTCCACGCCGCTCGCGAAGGCGTCGGCGGCCCCTTCGGACCCCACCCAGGCGACATGCCCGCGTTCGACGACCATCGCGGTGGCGAACGGGTCGGCGGGGCTGTGGACGTCTCCGCCGCGCAACAGGACGGTGCGCTGGTCGGGGGTGCTCCGGGGAGCGGTGCTCTGGCTCATGGGACCAGTCTCGCGCCTGGCGTCCGACGCCCGGACCGCGGCCCCCTCCCCAGGGTGAGGGCCCGCGCCCGTCGGCACGGCGGGCGGGGCCCGGACGCGCGGTCCCCGAGGCACGGATCCGCGGGACAGCCGCCCCGCACCCGGGCCCGGGGCTTCAGATCCGCGGGGGGCGGGCCTCGTACGGGGTGGACAGGACGACGGTGGTCCGGGTGGACACGCCGGCGAGCGTACGGATCCGGGTGAGCAGGTGCTCCAGCTCCAGGGGGGTCGACACCCGCACCTTGAGGATGTAGTTCTCGTCCCCGGCGACGCTGTGGCAGGCCTCCAGTTCGGGCACCCCGGCGAGCCGCTCGGCGATGTCGTCGGGGGCGCTCGGGTCGAACGGCTTCACCGAGATGAACGCGGTCAGGGGCAGCCCGACGGCCTCGGGGTCGACGACCGCGGCATAGCCGCGGATCACCCCGCGCTGCTCCAGCCTGCGGACACGCTGATGAACCGCCGAGGTGGACAGGCCCGTGGCCTTGCCCAGGTCGGTGTAGCTCATCCGCCCGTCCTTGACGAGCAACTCCACGATCTGACGGTCCAGCTCCTCCATGCGGATCAACCTATGGCCCCGGGCACCGCTCGGCACAGTCGCGCGGGTCACGGAACGGCACCTGCGGGCGACATGTGACGAACGCCACAGAGTCACGGGTCGGTAGCGGGGTGCCTCGCGATTACCGGCCACGCGCGGCGGGAAGTGCTTGCTGTGGTCGAGGCCGTGGCGCCTTGTCGGCCCACCCGAGGGGGGAATTTCCATGCAGAGCCTGAAGCTCACCGAACGCAGCGAACCGGAGCCTGTCGATCCGGACGACGACGGCGGCTTTGACGCGTACGACATGTTCGAGATGGTCCGGGTGATCTGCCCGGACTGCGCCCAGCCCATCGCGCTGCTGGCCGACGAGGACGTCCTGCCGGAGCACGCCCGGTGCCCCACGCCGTGGAACCCCTTCGTCCTGACGGTCTGCGCCGGAACCGGCCGGGCCGCGGCCGAGGCCCGGCCCGCCGACGAGACGCTCGAACTCCAGGAGCAGGAGGCCGGGCTGCTGCTGACGCTGCCCCAGGGCCTCGACTGGCGGATGCAGCCCTTCTCGCACGCCGGAGGCCCCGGCTCCCGCCCGCTGCGGGTGCCGCGCATGCGGCGCGAGGCCGCCTGACCCGCACCCGCACGCCCTGCCCGGCACCACGACGGCCCGCCGCCGTGGTGCCTGCGGCGCTTCCGCTCCCCGTACGCCGGTCCGGGGTGCGGACCCCGCGAACGAGCGCTCGAATCGGCAGGGCAGTGACCCGGGCCCGCCCCGCGGCGTTGGCCCCGTATGACCACACTGCGTTCACCCGTCGGTTCGGGTCGCCGCCGACTCGCCGCGCCCACCGCTGAAGAATCGGTTCGGCAGACGGGAGCACCGGCACAGCCACTGCCCCGCTCCACGGGGAACTCGCCCCTGGGCGCCCCCGCGGATCCCCCGATCTACAGCGCGCTGCTCAGACAGTGGGAGAGCGCCGGAAGAACCGTGCCGGGGCGCCGCGACCCGGAGTGGAACCAGGCCGCGGCCCTTCCCGCGTGGCCCGATGGGCCCCTGCGGTTCAGCGCGTCTCGGGACCCGCGAGGTGGCGTGCGATGACCATGCGCTGGATCTGATTGGTGCCCTCCACGATCTGGAGCACCTTCGCCTCGCGCATCAGCCGTTCGACCGGGAAGTCGAGTGTGTAGCCGTATCCGCCGAGCACCTGGACGGCGTCGGTGGTCACCCGCATGGCCGCGTCCGTGCAGAACAGCTTCGCCATGGCGGCCTGCCGGGAGAAGGGCTGCCCCGCGTCCCGCAGCCGTGCCGCCTCCAGATACAGCGCCCGGCCGGCCTCGACCTGGGTGGCCATGTCGGCGAGCATGAACCGCAGCCCCTGGAAGTCCGCGATGGGGCGGCCGAACTGGCGCCGGTCGGTGGCGTAGCGGACGGCCTCGTCCAGGGCTGCCTGGGCGACCCCGATGGCGCACGCGGCGATGCCGAGCCGCCCGGAGTCGAGGGCGGACAGGGCGATGGCGAACCCCTGGCCCTCCTCGCCGATGCGCCGGTCGCCGCCGACCCGTACGCCGTCGAAGTGGAGCTGCGCGGTGGGCGAGCCCTTCATCCCCATCTTCTTCTCGGGAAGAGCGGCGCTCAGCCCCTCGGCGTCGCCGGGGACGAGGAAGGCCGTGATGCCGCGGGCGCCCTCGACGCCGGTCCTGGCCAGCACGGTGTAGAAGTCCGCGACGCCGCCGTGGGTGATCCACGCCTTCGTCCCGGTGATGACCCAGTCGTCGCCGTCCCGTACGGCCTTGGTGCGCAGCGAGGCGGCGTCGGAGCCGGAGGCGGGCTCGGAGAGGCAGTAGGCGCCCAGCAGGCCGCCGGAGAGCATCGCCGGGAGGTGCGCGGCCCGCTGCTCGCCGGTGCCGTATCCGGCGAGTGCGTGGCAGGCGAGGGAGTGGACGCTGACGCCGAGTCCCACGGTGAGCCGGGCGGCGGCCAGCTCCTCCAGGACCTGGAGGTAGACCTCGTAGGGCTGGTCACCGCCGCCGTGTGCGGAGTCGTACGGGAGTCCGAGAAGTCCGGACTCGGACAGGAGGGTGAAGACCTCCCGGGGGAAGACGCCCGCTTCCTCCTCCTCGGCCGCCCGGGGAGCGATCTCCTTGGACACGATGTCGCGGACGAGCGCGACGAGCTGCCGGGACTCCTCGGTGGGCAGACGGCGTTCCACCGGCTGCGGGGCACGGTCGGACATGACGGCGCTCTCCTCCCTGTCGGGCGTTGCGGCGGTCGCGCGCTCGGGGTGGGAGAGGCGCCGCCGGGTGATCCCCCGGAAGTGACCCCGGGAAAAACAGACTGCACAGCTGATCCTGCCCTCCCGGGTCACGGGGGGCACGGTCATCGGCTGTGGCGGTTGAGTATGCCCGATCGGACGCCTCCCGTCACGGGGGCAAAGGGCAGGTCGGAGGGGTGAAGGGGCCGGGAACGATCAGTGAATTGGTCCGAACCATTGACCCAACTGGTCTAGTCCTTCTACGGTTCCACCGAACGCCTACCGCGTCCATGTCAAGCCGGACACGGTCGCCCGGAGCGCCGGGCACAGTCGCCCGGCGTTCGGCGGGCACCCCCCACCCACGCACCAGCCCTCCCCCACGAGGAGCCACGATGCTCAAGCCCCACCGTCCCCGCGCCCGGCTCCGGGCACTCGCCGCGGCCGCCTGCACCGCGGCCCTCGGCGCCACCCTGCTCGGCGTCGCGGGCACGTCCCCGGCGGGCGCGGCCCCCACCGCCCGGCCGGCCACCACCGCACAGGAGGCGGCCCCCACGGCCGCTGCGGGCGGCAAGGTGATCGGATACTTCACCAACTGGGGTACGTACGACCGCGATTACCACGTCAAGGACATCGAGACGTCGGGTTCCGCGGACAAGCTGACCCACATCAACTACGCCTTCGGCAACGTGACCGGCGGCAGGTGCCGGATCGGCGACGCCTACGCCGACCACGAGAAGGCGTACACCGCCGAGCAGTCCGTCGACGGGGTCGCCGACACCTGGGACCAGGAACTGCGGGGCAACTTCAACCAGTTGCGCAAGCTGAAGAAGCTCCACCCCGACCTCAAGGTGCTGTGGTCCTTCGGCGGCTGGAGCTGGTCCGGCGGCTTCGGTGAGGCCGCGCAGAACCCGGCCGCGTTCGCGAAGTCCTGCTACGACCTGGTGGAGGACCCCCGCTGGGCCGACGTCTTCGACGGCATCGACATCGACTGGGAGTACCCCAACGCCTGCGGGCTCACCTGCGACACCAGCGGCCGCGACGCGTACGGCAACCTGCTGGGCGAGCTGCGCAAGGCCTTCGGGAACGACAACCTCATCACCTCGGCGATCACGGCGGACGGCTCCGACGGCGGCAAGATCGACGCGGTGGACTACGCGGGGGCGGCGAAGCACCTCGACTGGTACCTGCCGATGACCTACGACTTCTTCGGCGCGTTCGCGGCGCAGGGCCCCACGGCCCCGCACTCCCCGCTGACCTCCTACCCGGGCATCCCCTCGGAGGGGTTCAACTCCGACGCCGCGATCTCCAAGCTGAAGGGGCTGGGCATCCCGTCGGAGAAGCTGCTGCTGGGCATCGGCTTCTACGGCCGCGGCTGGACCGGCGTCACCCGGTCCGAGCCGGGCGGCACCGCCACCGGGGCGGCGGCGGGCACGTACGAGCCGGGCATCGAGGACTACAAGGTCCTCAGGAACAGCTGCCCGGCCACGGGCAAGGTCGCGGGCACGGCGTACGCGCACTGCGGGAACGACTGGTGGAGCTACGACACCCCGGAGACCATCGGCACCAAGATGGCCTACAAGAACGAGCAGGGCCTCGGCGGCACGTTCTTCTGGGAGCTGAGCGGTGACACGGCGAACGGCGAGCTGATCAAGGCGATCGACTAGCGGGCACCGCAGGCACCAGCCGTGGGGCGCCCCGGACCACCTGGTGGTGGTCCGGGGCGCCGTCCGTTGCCCGGTAGGGCGCTCAGTGCCCGCTGCTCTCGTAGTGGCGGGACTGCCGCTGCCAGAAGCGGTACGCGACGTACATGAGCACGGCTCCGATGGCCGGAGCGCCCCAGGCGAGCCATTCCGGTACGGCGAGTTCCTCTTCCCGGTCCATCAGCACGGTCGCCGGCAGGTAGGCGACGAAGGCCAGCGGGAAGACGAAGGTCAGCCCGAAACCGGCCACCGGACCGAAGATCTTCAGCGGATAGTTGCCGAAGTCACTGAAGATCATGTCGATGGCGAACTTGATGGGGGACACCCGCTTCATCCGGAAGACCAGTGCGGAGGCTGCCAGTTGCAGGGAGCCTTCCACCAGCGCACCGCCGACGACCGCCAGCAGGAGGAAGCCGACGGCACCCGGCGACCAGTCGACCGGCGCCGAGGCCGAGGCGATGGCCAGGAGCACCGCCCCGCCCGCCAGGTCGCCGAGCGAGCTCAGCCGCACCCTCCGGGTGAGGAGCTGGACCAGGGGCGACACCGGGCGGACCAGGTAGCGGTCGTACTCCCCCTCGATGACGACCTCGTCGACGTGGACGAGCTGGTGACCGGGGAGCAGCCACAGGCCGTGGGCCGTGAGCCTCATTCCGTAGAGGAAGGCGATCTCCCCGAGCCCCCAGCCGCCGACCTGCCCGAAGCGGTCCAGCACCGCCCAGATGAAGGCCAGCCCGACACCCTGGTAGAACAGGCCGCCGATGATGTTGATGAACAGGTTTCCCCGGTACTGGAACTCGGCCCGGAACGCCGCACCGGCCAGCAGCAGATAGACGCGCGGTCCTCGCACAGCCCCTCACCCCCCCTGCGACATGACGCGGCGCCGGGCGCGCGACCACACGAACGCGGCCAGGGCGCCGAGCGCGGCGATCCAGACGAGCTGCACCCCGAGGGCGGCCACGATGCCGGCGCCCTCGATCCGGCCCAGGTAGACGGCGGCCGGGGTGTACGCGGTGGCCTGGAAGGGCAGCCACTCCGCGGCCGCCCTGACCGGGCCCGGCATGAACCACAGCGGGACGAGGGCTCCCGAGAAGAACTGCGCGACGAAGCGGTAGGCCATGAGGGCGCCGCTCACCTCCAGGGTCCAGAAGGAGACCATGCCGAGCAGCAGCCCGAGCAGCTGGTTCACGAGCAGCGCGCCGATCAGTGCCACGGGGTAGGCGAACCCCGCGGCGGCGGAGGCGGGCGCCTCGCCGGCGCCCAGCAGCAGGGCGAACGGCAGGGCCACCACCAGGACCGGGACGGCGGCCGACGCCCACCCGAGCTGGCCGGCGAGCATCTGCCCGGGGAAGCCGACGGGCCGCAGCAGGTCCACGGCGACCTTCCCCTCCCGGACCCGCTGGTCGATGGGTGAGGACCGCCACGGGCTGACGAGCTGGTACTGGAGCGTCGTCAGGGTCGCGTACGCCGTCATGGTGGTGAGGCCGAGCCCGTCCACCTCCTCACGGCCGTCGTAGAGGGCCTTCCAGACCACCGTCAGCAACCAGATCTGGAGCAGCATCATCACGAAGGACGACAGATAGGCCGTGCGGTAGGTCAGAGCGGCGCGGAACTCCATCCGGGCACAGGCGAGATGGGCCTTCAGCAGTGTCCCCCGCGGCTGGCCCGCGCTCGGGCGGGCCTTCGAGATCGCCGGGGCCGTCATCCGCGATCCGCGTAGATCCGGTGGATGACGCTCTCCAGCTCGGGTTCCACGATCGACAGATCGCTCACGCGGTGCCGGGCCAGCACCGCCGCCACCAGTTCGGCGGGCGGTGTGCGGACGGGGTCGAAGCGCAGCCACACCTTTCCGCCCTCCCGGCGGACGATCTCCGCTCCCTCGACGCTCTCCAGCCGGTCGGTCTGCACCACGAGTTCACGGTGCGGGGCGTAGCGGGTCTTCAGCTCGTCCACCGCCCCGTCGTAGGCGACCCTGCCGTGGTCGATGAGGATGATCCGGTCGCAGAGTTGCTCGACGTCGTCGAGGTCATGGGTGGTGAGGACGACCGTGGTCCCGGATGCCCGGTTCAACTCCCCCACGAAGGTGCGGATGCGCCCCTTGGCGACGACGTCGAGCCCGACGGTCGGCTCGTCCAGGTAGAGGATCTCCGGGTCGTAGAGCATCGCGGCGGCGAGGTCGCCGCGCATCCGCTGCCCCAGGGAGAGCTGGCGGACGGGCGTGTCGAGGAACGGGCCGAGGCCGAGCACCTCGCTGAACTCCCGCTGCTTCTCGCGGAACCGGGCCTCCGGCACGTCGTAGAGGCGGCTGATCAGCCAGAGCGAGTCACGCAGGGGCAGGTCCCACCAGAGCTGGCTGCGCTGACCGAAGACCACGCCTATCCGGCGGGCGTTGCGGGAACGGTCCCGCCAGGGCGTGTCCCCGGCGACCGTGACCGTACCGGACGTGGGGACGAGGATGCCGGTGAGCATCTTGATGGTGGTGGACTTGCCCGCCCCGTTGGGGCCGAGGTAGCCGACCATCTCCCCTTGCCGGACCGTGAAGTCGATGCCGTCGACCGCCCGCTTGACGACCTGCTCCCGGGTCAGCAGCGTACGGATGCCCGCGAAGGCGCCCTCCTGCCGCTTGGGCCGACGGAACTCCTTGACGAGGTCTGCCACCTCGATGACGGGCATGTGCGCCTCTCCTGGATCGGCCGGGCCCCGTCCGGGCGGGGTCGAGCTGAGAGTGTGCACACGGGGACTTGGTCCAGTCCAATCAATTCCCGCTGGGCGGGCCTTGCTTGGGCGGCGGGAAGGGGCTCCCGCCGCCCGCGCTCACAGCCGGGGCGGGGCGCTCTACAGCAGCCCGAGCCGGGTGACCAGCATCGCGAGGACGACGACGAAGGCCCAGCCGGCGTTGTGCTCCATCACCTTCGGCCCGTCTCCGGGGCCACCGGTACGGGCCCGGCGGGCGTGGTGTGCGTGTGCTGCGGCGCTGGTCGCGGTCATCGGCGTCTCGCTCTTCGTCCGGCTGTGGCAGGGGCCCCGCCCCCTGGTGACCCGACCAGCGTGCCAGCACCCCGGGGCGTACAGAACGAGATCCCGGTCACGGCCCGGTGCGGCCCGAGCGACCGGGGCCTGCCGCTCCCCCGTCACCGCACGGAGAACGCCGCCGGGGCCGGGTCGCGGGCCCAGGTCCGGCGTGGCCGACGCCACAGCGTGCCGCCCCGCGGTCCCGGCCCGCGGGCCCGTGCCGCACGCCGAACCCGCCGCCGAGACCTCCGGGGCGGCTGGCTACCTTGTGTCCATGCGTGCACCGGGCGGCCTGCCGAGGCGAGCGGCCAGGGGCCTGCTCTGCGGTTCGGCGTGCCTGGTCCTCGGTGCCACGAGCCACGTCGCGGCGGGCGGACACCTGCCCGGCGCGGGGGTGCTCGCGCTCCTGCTCCTCGCCCTGACCGTGCAGGGCGCCCTGCTGCTCGGCGGCCGGAGGCGTCGCTTCGACGTCGTGGTCCTGGTGCTCGGGGCGACCCAGTTCGCCCTGCACAACGCGTTCCACTTCCTCCCGGCCCCCGGTGGAGGCCCGCACGCCGCGATGCCGGCCGGGCACGGGCACCAGCACCACACGGCCGGGGTCTCCACAAGCCCCGGCCCGGACTCCGGGCACGCCATGGACGCCGGGATGCCCCTGGCCCACGCGGCGGCCACACTCGGGGCGGCCCTCTGCGTGCTGTACGGGGAGCGGGTGCTGCGACGCCTCACGGCTCTGCTCGCCCCGCGCGTCGTCCTCCGGACGGCCCCCTCGCTCCCCTGCCCGCCCCGGTCGCGCCCCCTACCGCCGGTGGTGGTGCGCATCAGGTTCGGAACACTCCTCGCCCGGTCCCGGTCGCGGCGCGGGCCGCCCGTGACGTCCTCGGCCTGACCCACCTCCTCATCTGCCACGACGCCGGAACCGGTCCGGCGTCCCTCAGGCATGCGTGCGGGAGCGGTCGGGCGCGCGTCCGTCACCGTCCGCCTCCAGAGGAGCGCCCATGTCCCACAGAACCGAAGAAGTACCGCAGTGCGAGCAAGAGCCGAACGAGCAGGAGGGGAAGGCCCGTGTCGCTGCCGCCGGGAAGCCGGAGGGCCCCGCGGCATCCTCGTCCGAGCGGCCCGGCCCGGCCCGCTCCTGGGGGGAGCTGCGGCACCTCCTGCTCCGGCTGCACTTCTACGCCGGGGTGCTCGTCGCCCCCTTCCTGCTGGTCGCCGCACTGACCGGGCTGGCCTACACCCTGACCCCGCAGCTCGACCGGCTCGTCTACGGCGACCAGCTCCGGGTCGACCGGGTCGGGGACCAGGTGCGCCCGCTGGCCGAGCAGATCTCCGCCGCGCGGTCCGCGTACCCCGAGGGCACACTGGCGTCGGTCATCACCCCGCCGGGTCCCCAGGACACCACCCGGGTGGTGCTCACGGTGCCGGAGCTGGGCGAGAACCAGCGCACGGTGTTCGTCGACCCGTACACCGCCGAGGTGCGGGGCGAGCTGACGACCTGGTTCGGGTCGACACCGCTCACCACCTGGCTCGACGACCTGCACCGCAATCTGCACCTCGGCGAGACGGGCCGCCTGTACTCCGAGGTCGCGGCGAGCTGGCTGTGGGTGGCCGTCGCGGGCGGCCTGGTGCTGTGGCTCGGGCGCGCCCGCGGTCGGCGCGCCACGTCCGCCCGGGGTGTGCTGCTCCCGGACCGCAAGGCCAAGGGGGTGCGGAGGACCCGGGGTCTGCACGCGGCCACCGGTGTGTGGCTGGCGCTGGGGCTGCTGTTCCTGAGCGCCACGGGACTCACCTGGTCGCAGTACGGCGGGGAGCGGTTCGGGCGGCTGCTGGACGCGGCGAACGGCAGCGCCCCGGCTCTGGACACGGCGCTGCCGGGCGCCGGGGCTCCCGCCGGGGACCACGCGGAGCACGCCGGGCACGGCGGTTCCGGCCCGGCGACCGCCGACGCGGATCCGGCGGAGTTCGACGCGGCCCTGGCGGCGGCCCGGGGCGCGGGACTCGGCGGGACCGTGGAGGTGACGCCGCCGGCGGACGCGGCGAGCGCGTGGGTCGTGGCGCAGACCGACAACACCTGGCCGGTGCACTACGACCGGGTGGCCGTGGACACCACGAGCGGAGAGATCACCTCGCGCACCCGCTGGGCCGACCACCCGATCCTGAACAAGCTCAGCAAGCTGGGCGTGCAGGGCCACATGGGGGTGCTGTTCGGGGTCGCCAACCAGATCGTGCTGGCGCTCACGGCCCTCGGTCTGACCGCGGTGATCGTCTGGGGCTACCGCATGTGGTGGCAGCGCCGACCCACCCGGGGCGACCGGCCCGCGCCGGTCGGCAAGGCCCCCGAGCGCGGGGCGTGGCGGCGGATCCCGCTGCCCGCCCTCGTCCTGGGCGTCCCCGCCGTGGCCGCCCTGGGCTGGGCGCTGCCGGTCCTGGGAGTGACCCTGGCGGGGTTCCTGGTGGTCGACGCGGTGGTGGGGGCGGTGCGCCGACGCCGTACCGCGTGACGGTTGCGGGGTGAGGCTCCCGGGGCGGGCGGCGAGGAACGCCGGCCCCGGGGGCGAGCCGTCACTTGCGGCCGACGCCCGCGTACATCGCGACGTCCGGCGTCGGCGCCGGGGCCCGCCACGCGGAGCACGACACCACCCCGGGCGCCAGCAGTTCCAGTCCGTCGAAGTAGCGGGCGACGGCGTCCGGGGTGCGCTGCGTGAGCTTCGGGGTGCCGTGCTCGTTCCAGAACGCCACCGCCTCGTCGACGTCCGGCATGTCGGGGTGGGTGACCGTGTGGGACAGGACGAGGTGGCTGCCGGGCGCGAGGGCGTCCATGAGCCGGCGCACGATCGCGTACGACTGCTCGTCGTCCTCGATGAAGATGACGACTCCGAGCAGCATCAGTGCCACCGGCCGCGAGAAGTCGAGCGTCTTCGCGGCCATGGCCAGGATGTCGTCGACGTCCCGCAGATCGGCGTCCAGGTAGTCGATGCGCCCTTCGGGCGTCCCGACCAGCAGCGCCTGGGCGTGCGCCAGGACGAGCGGGTCGTTGTCCACGTAGACGACGCGCGAGTCGGGGGCGACGCGCTGGGCGACCTCGTGGGTGTTGTCGGCGCTGGGCAGCCCCGTTCCGATGTCCAGGAACTGCCTGATGCCCTCCTGCTCGGCCAGATGGCGCACCGCCCGCCCCAGGAACAGCCGGTCCGCCTTCGCGTACGCGCCGATCCCGGGGTGCAGCCCCCGGATCTCGTCACCCGCCGCCCGGTCGACGGGATAGTTGTCCTTGCCGCCGGTCCAGTAGTTCCATATCCGGGCGGTGTGCGGCCGGGTGGTGTCGATGCGCGATTCGATGTCGGTCACGCGTTCAACATAGCGCGCCCCTCCGGCAACTCCGTTGCTCCGGGGGCGCTTTGCCCCTGCCCGGTCCGTCCGCGGCCGCCGCCCGGACGGCCACGGCGTCCGGCGGGCTCACAGCAGCCCGAGCGAGCGCAGCACGCGTTGCCGGCTCGGCGCGGGCCGGTCGGGCCAGTAGACGTAGCAGACGCCGCCCGTGCCGCTTCTGACCTTGCCGTTCGCGTCGTAGCGCTTGGTCCTGAGCCAGATGTTCTCGAACTCGCGCCTGCGGTAGACCCGGCGTACCGCGTCGTTGTCGGGTGACGCGGGGTCGTTCGCGACGACGTCGCCCCCGGGGGTGAAGCCGATGACCGTCATCAGGTGGCCCGACGTGCCGTATCCGGCGCCGGTCAGCTCCTCCTCCAGGAAGGACTGGGAGGTGATGACGGGGATCCCGGCACGGACCAGCCGCTCCACGTCGGTGAGCGATCCGAGCCGGGTGACGACGGCGTTCATGTCGCGGTACGTGGCGGCGTAGGCGGCGTTGAACGGCCAGTTGCCGCAGCCCTCGTACTGGTAGTCGTAGGTGTGGCGGGCGGCGTGGCAGACCTGGGGGTCGGGCAGGCCGGGCTTGACCCAGGCCAGGTCCTTCGGGGTGGGCTTGCGGCCCCAGTACTCGATGATCATCTGCGAGGAAGTGGGGCTGCACCACGCCTCGCCGCCGTTGTCGTACTCGGGGTACTGCCCGATGTGGATGTTCTGCGAGTAGCGGGGCACGGGCAGTTCGCGGGCCGGGCCGGGGGCGCTCGCGGGCACGGTGAAGCGGTCGGGCACGTCGGAGGCCATCGCGCCGACCCGCCACACGGTCGGGCTGAGACGGCTGCCCGGAGCCCGGTACAGCGTCAGCCGCAGCCGGAAGGAGACCAGGCGTACGCCGCTCGCCGGGTCGTCCACCGAGAGGGTGTCGGTCCACACGGTGCTGTGCGGGTCGCCCTGGCCGTCGACCGAGGTACGGCGGATGTCGCCGTCGCCCGCCGCCCAGCGGCCCATCACGAACCAGGGGGTCGCGGTGCCGTCGGCGTACCGGCCGCTCAGCTCGACCTGGATCCAGGTGCCGGCCGGGGTACGGGCGTTCCAGGAGGCGATCACCTCGGTGGCCGGGACGGCGGAGCGGTGGACGGGCGAGGTCCAGGTGGCGTAGTCCCAGGCGGCCGTCCGCCCGGTGTGCGGGTCGGTGTGGTCGATGCGGCCGACAGGGGTGGCGATCACCAGGCCGGGGCGGGCGCCGTGGAGGATGCGGGTGCCGTCGCCGGCGCCGCGGCGCCAGTCGGTGCGGGTGTGCCAGAAGCGGTTGTCCACGAGGGCCGCCGGGGTCGCTGAAGGGGCTGCGGGCGCGGACGGGGCGGCGGACGAGGGCGCGGCGGCGGAGACCACCGTGCCGGCGCTCGCCGCGGCGGCGAGCGCGGCGGTCAGAACGGTTCTGCGCGAAGTCGGACTGGTCATGGGTCGTGACCCCCGGTCGGATGCGGAAGGTGGTCTGCGGGTGCCGTGCGGTGCGGTGCGGTGCGGTGCAGTGCGGTGCGGTGCGGTGCGTCAACTATCCCGTTCCCGGGCCGGATCGGGCCAGCGGTTCGGCAGCCGTCGCCGCACCCGTAAGGGTCTGGACCACTGGCATGACCTGCGGCGGTTCCCCGGCGCCCGCGTGCCGGAACGTACCCTGGGGCCATGGACGACCTGGCCCGCCACGCCGATGACCTCACCGCACTGCCCCCCTCCTGCGGGCCGGTCCGGCTCGTCGCGGTGGACGGGCACGCCGGTTCGGGCAAGAGCACCTTCGCCGACCGCCTCGCGGCGGCGCTGGGCGGCGCCCCGGTCCTCCATCTGGACGATCTCGCCACCCACGAGGAGCTCTTCGGCTGGACGGGGCGGCTGCGCGAGCAGGTGCTCTCGCCGCTCTCGCGCGGCGAGCGGGCCCGCTACGCCCCGTACGACTGGACGGACCGCCGCTTCGGGCCGGCGCGGGTGCTGGAGCCGGCCCCGGTGGTGCTGGTGGAGGGGGTCGGTGCGGGACGGCGGGAGGTACGGCCGTGGCTGGCGGCGCTGTGCTGGATGGAGCTGGACCGGGAGACGTCCTGGGAGCGGGGCCGCCGCCGGGACGGGGCCGGGCTCACCGCATTCTGGGACGGGTGGACCCGCGCCGAGGAACGGCACTTCACCGAGGACCCCTCGCGGCCGTACGCCGACACTCTGGTACGCCAGTTGCCCGAGGGGTACGCGTGGCTGCCGGGGCCCCGCGCAACATCGGGAGCGAACCGGAACGTCACATACCGTAGCCAGGGCGTCCCGCCATACTGAGCAGTCGGAAATCGGCCCGGAAGTGCCCCAACTCTGCTTGACCGGGGAGCCGTGCTGGTCTTACGTTCTCATTGTGCGGCTTTTCGGAGCCCCCGCAGACGCGAAGCCCCCGGTTGTTCCCCCGTGATCGGGGGCTTCGCCCTGTGCTCTCCACACCGCTCCGGCGACCACACAGAGCGATGCACTCACCCTCGGTGACCACCCCTGAGGGTCGGCTGTCGCGCGCCCCCCGCCTCCGTGCGCGGGTACGATGCACCTCGGTGTGGTCAATTCCCTTCCTCCACGCCGTGATTCAGCACGCTCAGATGGGCATGCTGTGCGGGCGGGACATCCTGGGGGCACGGTTTGTGGGGGACCTGATGGACATCGGCACACAGGGCGCTGGAGCCCCCGCCGACCTCGCCTGGCTGCGTGGCCTGGACGCCTACACGATGGGCGCCTACCCGCAGGCCGAGGAGGAGTTCAGGGCCGCGGTGCGGCTCGATCCCGGCATGGCGGACGGCTGGCTCGGCCTCCACGCGCTGCGCATCGACACCACCACGGCCCTGTTACGCATGTACCGGCACCGCGACCGGTTCGGCGAACAGCGCGCCCGCCACCGTCGCACGCTCAACTCCTGGTACTGGCTCGGCTGGTGGGTGCAGCCGGTGCTGGAGAGTCCGCGCGACCTGCTGCTGGCGCACGCATCGCACTGGCTGGACGGGCGCCATGTACCGGAGCTGGACCGGGCGTTGGCCGGACTGCCGCCGGTGGACGCGGACCCGCAGGTGCGGTTCCTGCACGCGTGCCGCTCGTATCTCGTCAAGGACTGGGAGCAGTTGGTGCGGTGCACCGAGCAGCTCGTGGACGATCCGATCCTGGGTATCGAGGCGGGCCTGTTCGGCGGGATGGCCCGGGTGCGGCTGGAGATGTTCGGGCAGGCGGAGCCGCTGCTGTCGGCCGCGCTGATGCGCTGTCGCAGCGAGCAGCCGCAGCGCAAGGAGCTGCGCTACTGGCTGGCGCGGGCCCACGAGGGCACCGGGCGCAGCGCCGCGGCCCTGCCGCTGTACCGGGCGGTGCACCGGGTGGACCCGGCGTTCATGGACACCTCCGCCCGGCTGGCGGCGCTCGTGGAGGGTGACGGGTTCGACGAGTCGGCGGATCTGGCCGCCGTGTCCCTGACGGGCTTCGGCGCGGGGGCCGGGGCGCAGCCGGAGGGCGACACGCCGCTCGGCACCGACCTGGTGGACGGTCGCGAGTCCTGGCCGGTGGGCGAGGCGGGGCTGCTCGGCGACGATCCGGGCTCCGGTCCGCCCGTCCCGCCCGGGGGAGCCCGGCGCACCAGGACCCGCAAGCCGCCGCCCTTCCCGGCCGGGCCCAGCGACCCCGCCCTGCTCGCCGAGGCGCTGGCGCAGCTGGAGCGGATGGTCGGCCTCGAACCGGTGAAACGGCAGGTCAAAGCGCTCTCGGCGCAGTTGAACATGGCCCGGTTGCGGGCCGAGCAGGGCCTGCCCGTGCAGCCGCCGAAGCGTCACTTCGTCTTCTCCGGCCCCTCCGGCACCGGGAAGACCACGGTGGCCCGCATCCTGGGCCGGGTCTTCTACGCCCTCGGGCTGCTCGGCGGCGATCATCTCGTCGAGGCCCAACGCTCCGATCTGGTCGGGGAGTTCCTCGGCCAGACGGCCGTCAAGGCGAACGAGCTGATCGATTCGGCGCTCGGCGGGGTGCTGTTCGTCGACGAGGCGTACAGCCTGGCCAACTCCGGTTACAGCAAGGGCGACGCGTACGGCGACGAGGCGCTGCAGGTGCTCCTGAAGCGGGCGGAGGACAACCGGGACCACCTCGTCGTCATCCTCGCGGGGTATCCGGAGGGCATGGACCGGCTGCTCGCCACCAACCCGGGGCTCTCCTCCCGGTTCACCACCCGGGTCGACTTCCCCAGCTACCGGCCCCTCGAACTCACCGCGATCGGCAGCGTCCTGGCCGCCGAGAACGACGACGTGTGGGACGAGGAGGCGGTGGACGAGCTGCGCTCCATCAGCGGCCATGTGGTGGACCAGGGGTGGATCGACGAACTGGGCAACGGCCGCTTCCTGCGGACGCTGTACGAGAAGAGCTGCGCCTACCGTGATCTGCGGCTCTCCGGATATCAGGGGGAGCTGACCCGGGAGGACCTGTCGACGCTGCGGCTCGCGGACCTGATGCAGGCCTACGGCGAGGTGCTGTCGGGGCGCGGTCCGGTGGGCCGGGGCAGACAGGAGCCGGGCACGGTGTGAGGGCCGGGCCGGGCGTTCCGCTGCCGGCCCCGGGAGGGTGTCCGACGCCGCCCGCCCGCGCGGAACCGTCGGACGCCCCCCCCAGCCGCCTCAGTGCACGAGGGCCCCGGGCGCGGGCCGCCCGGGTGTCCCGGGGACGTCCACCGTACGGCGGGGCACGGACACCGGCCCGGTCGGCGACCCGCGATCGGCGCATCCGATCCGTCCAGCGAGTGCGTACATCACCAGGGCGGACGTTCGGCCCCGGTCGCCATCGGACGCCAGGTCTGCTGCGGGACCGCGCGGTCGGCGTCCTCCAGTTCCAGGACGTCCTTGACGTGAAGGTAGCCCATGAAGGGGCCGCCGCCCTCGGCGCAGACCGGGAAGCGGGAGAAGCCGGTGCGTACGGTCAGTTCCTCGATCCGGCGCGGGGTCACCGACGGGTCCACGGTGACCAGGGACGCCCGCTCCAGCAGGACGTCGGCGACGGGCCTGCTGCCCAGTCCGAGGGCGTCCTCCAGGCGTTCCGCGGCCTCCGGTCCGAGGAGGCCGGCCTGTCCGGAGTCCTCGACCAGCCGGTTGAGCTGCTCGCTGGTGAAGACGGCCTCCACCTCGTCCTTCGGCTCGACGCCGAAGAGCCGCAGCACCAGGCCGGCGCAGGCGCCGAGCGCGGTGGTGACCGGGCGGCAGAGCCGGGCGAAGGCGACCAGGCCGGGGCTGAGCAGGAGCGCGGTCCGCTCGGGCGCCGCCATCGCCAGGTTCTTCGGGACCATCTCGCCGATGACCAGGTGCAGGACGACCACGGACAGCAGCGCGAGAGCGAAGCCGAGGGGGTGGACGAGCCCGTCGGGGACGTGTGCCGCGTGGAAGACCGGCTCCAGGAGGCGGGCGACGGTCGGCTCGGCGACGGCTCCGAGGGTGAGGGAGCAGACGGTGATGCCGAACTGGGCGGCGGCCATCATCTGCGGCAGGTTCTCCAGGCCGTGCAGGACCGTGCGGGCCCGGCCCGACCCCTGGGCGGCCAGCGGTTCGATCTGGCTGCGGCGGACCGAGACGAGGGCGAACTCCGCACCGACGAAGAAGCCGTTCGCCAGCACGAGGAAGACGGCGAGGAGGAGTTGGAGCAGGCTCATCGCGCGGCCTCCAGCGGGCCCCGTGCGGCCGGTCGGGGCAGCGGGCCGGGCGCCCGGGTGAACCGGACGCGTTCGGCGCGGTTGCGGCCGACCTGGCGGACGGTGATCCGCCAGCCGGGGAGTTCGGCCCGGTCGCCGGGGGCGGGGATGCGGCCCAGGAGCTCCGCGACGAGCCCGGCGACGGTCTCGTACGGTCCGTCGGGGACGTCCAGGCCGCCGCGGCGCAGGGTGTGGACCCGGCAGCTGCCCTCGGCGTCCCACGCGGGGCGGCCGTCCTCGGCGGTGGCGGCGGTCAGCTCGGGGCGGCCGGCGCCCTCGGCGTCGTGCTCGTCGCGTACCTCTCCGACGAGCTCCTCGATGATGTCCTCCAGGGTGACGACGCCGGCGGTGCCGCCGTACTCGTCGACGACCACGGCTATCGGCTGTTCGTGGCGCAGCCGCCGCAGCAGGTGTTCCACCGGCAGCGTGCCGGGCACCAGGAGCGGGGCGACGGCGATGCGGCCGGCCGGGGTGCGCAGGCGCTCGTGGACGGGGACGGCGAGGGCGTCCTTGAGGTGGACCATGCCGATGACCTCGTCGATGCGGTCCCGGTAGACCGGGAAGCGGGAGAGGCCGGTGGCACGGGTCAGGTTGAGGACGTCCGCCGCGGTCGCGGAGGAGTGCAGGGCGCTGACCTTCACCCGGGGGGTCATGACGTGCTGGGCGGTGAGACCGGCCAGCGAGAGGGTCCGGACGAACAGGTCGGCGGTGTCCTGTTCCAGGGCCCCGGCCTCGGCGGAGTGCCGGGCGAGGGAGACCAGCTCGCCCGGGGTGCGGGCGGAGGCCAGTTCGTCGGTGGGCTCGACGCCCAGGAGGCGCACCAGCCGGTTGGCCAGGGCGTTGAGGAGGGTGATGACCGGTCGCAGGAGGGCCGCGAAGCGGGCCTGCGGTCCGGCGACGAAGCGGGCCACCTGGAGCGGCCGGGAGACGGCCCAGTTCTTGGGCACGAGTTCGCCGACGATCATCTGGACGGCGGAGGCCAGCAGCATCCCGACGACGACCGCGACGCCGGAGACGGCCCCGGCGGGCAGTCCGGTGGCGGTGAGGGGTGCGGCGAGCAGCTGGGCGAGGGCCGGTTCGGCGAGCATGCCGACCACCAGGGAGGTGATGGTGATGCCGAGCTGGGTGCCGGAGAGCTGGAAGGAGAGTTCGCGCAGGGCGCGGACGACGGTACCGGCCCGTCGGTCGCCCTCGGCGGCGGCGCGTTCGGCGTCGGGCCGGTCCACGGTGACGAGACCGAACTCGGCTGCCACGAAGAAGCCGTTGGCGAGGATGAGGAGGAAGGCCGCCGCGAGGAGCAGCAGGGGGGTGGTCATGAGGCCGCCGCCTCCGGGAAAGGGGCGGCGCAGGTACTACCGGACGATCCGTCCATTGCTGGAGGGAGTCACTCCTTGGGTCGCAGGAAGAACCCCGCGGGCCCGGTGGGGCCGTGGTACGGGCGGGGCGGGGCGCACGGGGCGCCGCCGCCCACCAGAGTAGACAAGAAGGCCCCGCGCCGGGCAGGGGATCAGCCGGCGGAGGGAGTGTCGCCGCCGGCGGCGCCGCGCGTCTCGGCGAGGGAGCGCAGGGCGCGGGCGTCGCGGATGGCCTGCTGCTTGGCGAGGCCGGGCTGGATGCCGAGGGCGGGCAGGCTGGTGCCGTCGCTGAGGTCGAGGAAGACCCAGGGGTCGCCGGAGCGCAGGTTGACGCGGAGGATCTCCTCCCAGGCCAGCCTGCGGGTCCGGGTGAGGTTGACGACGGTGACCCCGGTGTCGTCGGCGGACACCCGCGGCCTGCTGAGCAGGGCCAGGACGCCGAAGAACAGCGCCGCGACGAAGACGAAGCTGGCCCGCTCCCCCGGGTTGAGCCGCTCCAGCATCAGTGCGATGACGGTGATGACCAGGAACATCGCCAGGCCCACGCTCAGCAGGACCACCCGGGTGAGGGTGGGCCGGAAGGTGACCGGCAGGGTGGGGGTTTCGGGCCTGGGCGCGGACATGGGGTCTTCTCTCGGGAGGTGCGGGCGGCCGGGAGCCGTCAGAGGCGGCAGGCGTGGATGGCCGTGGTGAGGATGGCGCGGGCGCCGAGCTCGTACAGGTCGTCCATGATCCGCTGGGCCTCCTTGGCGGCGACCATGGAACGGACGGCGACCCAGCCCTCGTGGTGCAGCGGGGAGATGGTCGGGGACTCCAGGCCCGGGGTGAGGGCGACGGCGCGCTCCAGGTGCTCGACGCGGCAGTCGTAGTCCATCATCACGTAGGACCGGGCGACCAGGACGCCCTGGAGGCGGCGGAGGAACTGCTGCACCTTGGGGTCGTCCGCGGGGGCGCCGGTGCGGCGGATCACCACGGCCTCCGACTTCATGATCGGCTCGCCGATGATCTCGAGGCCCGCGTTGCGCATGCTGGTGCCGGTCTCGACGACGTCGGCGATGACCTGGGCGACGCCGAGTTCGATGGCGGTCTCGACGGCCCCGTCGAGGTGGACGACGGAGGCGTCGACGCCCTCCTCGGCCAGGTGCTTGGCCACGATGCCCTCGTAGGACGTGGCGATCGTCATGCCGGTGAAGTCCTGGGGGCCGCTCGCCGTGCCGGGCTTCGTGGCGTAGCGGAAGGTGGAACGCGCGAATCCGAGCTGGAGGATCTCCTCGGCGTCGGCTCCCGAGTCCAGCAGGAGGTCACGTCCGGTGATGCCGATGTCCAGCTTGCCGGAGCTGACGTAGATCGCGATGTCGCGCGGCCTCAGGTAGAAGAACTCGACCTCGTTCGCCGGGTCGACGAGGACCAGTTCCTTCGACTCCTTGCGCTGCCGGTAGCCCGCCTCATGGAGCATCGCCATCGCAGGCCCGGAGATTGCACCCTTGTTGGGAACGGCGATGCGCAGCATGAGGTCAGGTTTCCTTTGGGCGAAGGGGGTGTGGGACGGGCGGGGTGTGCTCAGAGATGGGCGTAGACGTCGTCGAGGGAGATCCCGCGGGCGACCATCATCACCTGGACGTGGTACAGCAGCTGGGAGATCTCCTCGGCGGCGGCTTCCTTGCCCTCGTACTCGGCGGCCATCCAGACCTCGGCGGCCTCCTCGACGACTTTCTTGCCGATGGCGTGGACGCCCTTGTCGACCAGTTCGGCGGTGCGGGAGGTCGCGGGGTCGCCCTCGGCGGCCTTGAGCTGGAGCTCGGTGAACAGCTCTTCGAAGGTTTTGTTGGCCATGATGGTGCTCAGAATACGGGGTCGCCGGAGCGCACTCAGCGCCAGGGTTCGCTGACGGTGCGCAGCGTGGCGGCGGTGGCGACGGCGGCGGTGACCGCTTCGTGCCCCTTGTCCTCGTTGGACCCTTCGAGGCCGGCCCGGTCGAGCGCCTGCTCCTCGGTGTCGCAGGTCAGTACGCCGAAGCCGACGGGAACACCGGTGTCGACGGTGACCTGGGTGAGGCCGAGGGTGACGCCCTGGGAGACGTACTCGAAGTGGGGGGTGCCGCCGCGGATGACCACGCCGAGGGCGACGATCGCGTCGTAGCCGCGTCCGGCGAGCACCTTGGCCACGACGGGCAGCTCGAAGGAGCCGGGGACCCGGAGCAGGGTCGGCTCGTCGATGCCCAGCTCGTGCAGGGCGCGCAGCGCGCCGTCGACGAGCCCGTCCATGACCTTCTCGTGCCACTGGGCCGCGATCACGGCCACGCGCAGGTCGCCGCAGTTGCGTACGGACAGTTCGGGTGCACCCTTGCCGCTCATGTCTCTCCTGTTGCTGATCAGAAAATGTTCGTCACTGGTTGGCGCAGGTCGACGCCGGGGTTCCGTCGAGCCACGGCAGATCGTGGCCCATCCGGTCGCGCTTGGTGCGCAGGTAGCGCAGATTGTGCTCGCCCGCCTGCACGGGCATGGGCTCGCGTCCGGTGACGGCGAGTCCGTGGCGGACGACGGCCTCGGTCTTCTCGGGGTTGTTCGTCATCAGTCGCAGGCTGGTGACGCCGAGGTCCGCGAGGATCCGGGCGCCCGCCGCGTAGTCGCGGGCGTCGGCGGGCAGGCCGAGCTCCAGGTTGGCGTCGAGGGTGTCGACGCCGCGCTCCTGGAGTTCGTACGCGCGGAGCTTGGAGAGCAGACCGATGCCGCGTCCCTCGTGGCCGCGGAGGTAGACGACGACGCCCCGGCCCGCCTCGGTGATGCGCCGCATGGAGGCGTGCAGCTGGGGGCCGCAGTCGCACCGCTGGGACTGGAAGATGTCGCCGGTCAGGCACTCGGAGTGGATCCGGACGAGGACGTCCTCGCCGTCGCCGATGTCGCCGTGCACCAGGGCGACGTGCTCGACGCCGTCGGCGATGGAGCGGTAGCCGTACGCGGTGAAGTCGCCGAACGCGGTGGGCAGCCGGGTCCGCGCCTCGCGGCGGACGGTCGGCTCGTTGCTGCGGCGGTAGGCGATCAGGTCCTCGATGGAGATGATCGTCAGGCCGTGCTTGCGGGCGAACGGGATCAGCTCGGGCAGCCGGAGCATCACACCGTCCTCGCCCGCGATCTCGACGATCGCCCCGGCGGGGCGCAGTCCGGCGAGCCGGGCGAGGTCGACGGCGGCCTCGGTGTGGCCGTTGCGGACGAGGACGCCGCCGGAGCGGGCGCGCAGCGGGAAGATGTGGCCGGGCCGGACGAAGTCACCGCTGCCCGCGACGCCGCCCGCGAGCATCCGCAGCGTGGTGGCGCGGTCGGCGGCGGAGATGCCGGTGGTAACGCCGTGGGCGGCGGAGGCGTCGACGGAGACCGTGAAGGCGGTCTGCATCGACTCGGTGTTGTCCTCGACCATCTGCGGCAGTTCGAGGCGTTCCAGTTCGTCGCTCTCCATGGGCGCGCAGATCAGCCCGCGGCACTCGCTCATCATGAAGGCGACGATCTCGGGCGTGGCCTTCTCGGCGGCGATGACGAGGTCGCCCTCGTTCTCACGGTCCTCGTCGTCCACGACGACGACGGGACGGCCCGCGGCGATGTCACGGACGGCCTGCTCGACCGGGTCCAGGGAGAGGTTCTCGGGGAGCGGGTCGTGGTCGGGGTGCAGCCAGGTGGGCTGGGCAGTCATGCCGTGGCTCCTTCCAGAGCGGGGGTCCGCGTACGCAGCCACCAGTCGCGCATCCCCCACAGGACGAGGGCGCCGTAGATGACGTAGACGAAGCCGGAGAAGGCGAATCCGTTGGCGAAGTTCAGGGGGACGCCGACGAGGTCGACGAGCAGCCAGGCGAACCAGAACTCGACCATGCCGCGGGCCTGGGCGTACATCGCGACGACGGTGCCGACGAAGATGTAGGCGTCCGGCCAGGGGTCCCAGGACAGGGTGGGGAAGGCGGTGAACAGGCCGCCGACGGCGAGGGTGCCGAGCGCGGCGGCGCCGATCAGCACGCCCCGCTCGCGCCAGGTGGCGAAGCGGACGGCGATGGAGCCGTCCTGCGCCTGCTGCCTGCCGCGGTTCCAGGACCACCAGCCCCACAGGGCGACGACGATGACGACAAGCTGCTTGCCCGCGCTGCCGGAGAGGTGTGCGGAGGCGAAGGCGACGAGCAGGATCACGCCGGAGAGGAGCTGGGCGGGCCAGGTCCAGATGGAGCGCCGCCAGCCGAGGGCCAGGGCGATCAGGCCGATGATGTTGCCGATCATGTCCGACCACTTGATGTGCTGGCCGAACACGGTGAAGGCCTCGGAGTTGAGCCAGGACGCGGCGTTCATCGGGGGTCCTGTCCGGCCCGGTCGCCGAGCATCCGCTCGACGTACTTGGCGATGACGTCCACTTCCAGGTTGACCGGGTCGCCGGGCTGCTTGTGGCCGAGCGTGGTCAGGGCGAGGGTGGTCGGGATGAGGCTGATGGTGAAGAACTCGGCCGCCGCGTCGACGACGGTGAGGCTGACGCCGTCGACGGTGATGGAGCCCTTCTCCACGACGTAGCGGGTCAGCTCGGGCGGCAGGGAGACCTTGACGATCTCCCAGTGCTCAGAGGGGGTGCGCTCGACGATGGTGCCGGTGCCGTCCACGTGGCCCTGGACGAGGTGCCCGCCGAGCCGGCCGCCGAGCGCCATCGGGCGCTCCAGGTTGACCCGGGAGCCGGGGGCGAGCGCGCCGAGGCTGGAGCGCTTCAGCGTCTCGGCCATCACGTCGGCGGTGAACTCGCCGTTCTCGGTGTCCACGACGGTGAGGCAGACGCCGTTCACCGCGATGGAGTCGCCGTGCTTAGCGCCCTCGGTGACGAGGGGGCCGCGCAGCCGGAAGCGGGAGGCGTCGGCGAGCTGCTCGACGGCGGTGACCTCACCCAGTTCTTCGACAATTCCGGTGAACACTCAGTTTCCCTTCCGAGCAGGGGCCGGGGCGGCGGGGACGGCGGTGACGCGGAGATCGGGGCCGATCGCCGCGGTCTCGGTCACGTCGAGGCGCAACGCCTGGGAGATGGTGGAGATTCCGGCGTCGGCGAGGGCGGCGGGGCCCGCGCCGAGCAGGACCGGGGCGAGATAGCCGACGACCTTGTCGACCTTTCCCGCGGCGACGAAGGAGCCCGCGAGGGTGGGGCCGCCTTCGAGGAGTACGGAGCGGACGCCCCGGGTGTGCAGGGCTGCGAGGAGCGCGTCGAGGTCGAGGCCGGGTCCGGTGGCGGCGCGGGGCAGCCGCAGCACGGCGGCCTCGGGGAGGTGACCGGCGGGGGCGTCGTCGGCGACGGCGATCACGGTGGGCGCGGTGGCGTCCAGGACCCGGGCGCCGGGCGTGACGGCGGCGGCGTTCGTGTCGACGACGACCCGCAGCGGCTGGGTGGCGCCGTCGATGCCGCGTACGCCCAGCTGGGGGTCGTCGGTACGGGCGGTGCCGGAGCCGACGAGCACGGCGTCGGCCTCGGCGCGCAGCCGGTGGACGTCGGCGCGGGCCTCGGGAGAGGTGATCCAGCGGCTGGTGGCGTCGGCGGCGGCGGTACGGCCGTCGAGGGTGGCGGCGTACTTCCACAGGACGTACGGCCGGCCGAGGCGCACGGAGGTGAGCCAGGCGGCGTTGCCCGCCTCGGCCTCGTCGGCGAGGAGGCCCTGCTCCACCCGGACACCGGCCGCGCGCAGGGTGTCGGCGCCGCCGGTGGCCTGCGGGGTGGGGTCGCCGACCGCGTACACGACCCGGCTGATCCCGGCGGCCAGGAGGGCCTGGGCGCAGGGGCCGGTGCGGCCGGTGTGGTCGCAGGGTTCGAGGGTGACGTAGGCGGTGCCGCCACGGGCCCGGTCGCCGGCCGCGCGCAGGGCGTGGACCTCGGCGTGCGGCCCTCCGGCGCGCTGATGGAAGCCGTCACCGGCCACGGCTCCGGCGGCGTCGGTGATCACGCATCCGACGACCGGATTGGGGCTGGTGGAGCCGAGACCGCGGGCGGCGAGGGCGATCGCTCGGCGCATGGCGGTGATGTCGGCTGCGGTGTCCACCGGGTCCTCCTGCCTCTTCGGGCACGGACTCCGGGGCCTGTCGATGACGACAGAGAGAGCGGATCTCCAGCGGGAACGCCGTACCCGAGGACGGGAAACGCCAGGAACGCACGGCGTCCGGGAGTCCTCCCGGCCATGCGTCCGCCGACGGCGGCGTACCGATGACGAACCGCCGCGCACTGCCTCCCATCCGGACTTTCACCGTCGGTCCAGGAATTTCACCTGGTCAACCGGCCGCTGGCTGCGGACGGGTCGCGGACTGTAACCGCCGGTTCGGAATTGCACCGACCCCGGAGTGCGCTGCTACTGGTACGGAACCAGTCTGCCACGGACAGCTCTCGGCCATGCGGGTGAGCAGTGTGGGCTGGGTCACAGAAGTCCGGGGCGGACCCCGGAACGGGTGGCTCATTCTCGTCGGAGATGAGCACGACAACGTCGTCATGCGCGAAGTTGAGCCCTGAAGGTCCGTACCTATTGACGCACTGGTCTAGTCCTTTTAATCTCTGCGTCACCTCGGAGGTTCGGTCCCACGGTGGGCGCACACCGGGACCCCGACAGACCCACCCCCTTTTCGCCAGTTGTGTTCTGCCGACCTCCCCAGGAGGAACGACCACATGCTGTCCCCCACCCGAGCGAGAGCCACGCTCCTCGCCGCCGGCGCCGCCGTCGCCGGACTGCTGCTGAGTTCACTCGCCGCAGGCCCCTCGGCCGCGGCCGACCAGAACTCCTGTCGCCCCGACGGGCTTTACCAGACCCCCGGCGTCAACGTCCCGTACTGCTCCGTCTACGACGCCGACGGACGCGAGAAGATGGGCGCCGACCACCAGCGGCGCGTCATCGGGTACTTCACCAACTGGCGTACCGGCAAGGACGGCAAGGACGCCTACCTCGTCCCGGACATCCCGTGGGACAAGGTCACCCACCTCAACTACGCCTTCGCGCACGTCGACGGCTCCAACAAGCTGTCGGTCGGTCCGGACAGCGCGGACAACGCCTCCACCGGGATGACCTGGCCCGGCGTCGCGGGCGCCGAGATGGACCCGACGCTCCCCTACAAGGGGCACTTCAACCTGCTGACGAAGTACAAGAAGCAGCACCCGAACGTGAAGACCCTGGTCTCCGTCGGCGGTTGGGCCGAGACCGGCGGCTACTTCGGTCCCGACGGCAAGCGCGTCGACTCGGGCGGCTTCTACTCGATGGCGACCAACGCCGACGGCTCGGTCAACCAGGCGGGCATCAACACCTTCGCCGACTCGGCCGTCGCGTTCATCAAGAAGTACGGCTTCAACGGCGTCGACATCGACTACGAGTACGCGACCACGATGAAGGACGCGGGCAACCCGCTGGACCACACGCTGGCCAACGGCCGCCGCGCGGGCCTGGTCAAGGGCTACGACGCCCTGATGAAGACGCTGCGCGAGAAGCTCGACCGCGCGGGCGAGGCCGACGGCAAGCACTACCTGCTGACCGTCGCGGCCCCCTCCTCCGGCTATCTGCTGCGGGGCATGGAGACGTACCAGATGCAGAAGTACCTGGACTACGTCAACATCATGTCCTACGACCTGCACGGCGCCTGGAACGAGTACGTCGGGCCCAACGCCTCGCTGTTCGACGACGGCAAGGACAACGAGCTGGCACAGGCGGGCGTGTACACCACCTCGCAGTACGGCGGCGTCGGCTACCTCAACACCGACTGGGCCTACCACTACTTCCGCGGCTCGATGCCGGCCGGCCGCATCAACATCGGCCTGCCGTACTACACCCGCGGCTTCAAGAACGTGCAGGGCGGCACCGACGGCCTGTGGGGCAAGGCGGCCACGACCGACTGCCCGGCGGGCGCGGGGCTGACCAAGTGCGGTGACGGCGCGGTCGGCATCGACAACCTGTGGCACGACAAGGACACCAACGGCAAGGAATCGCCCGCCGGTTCCAACCCGATGTGGCACGCGAAGAACCTGGAGAAGGGCATCGTCGGGGACTACGTCACCGACTACGGCTTCCCCGCGAACACCCAGCTGACCGGCACGTACGCCCGCAAGTACGACTCCACGCTGGTCGCCCCGTGGCTGTGGAACTCCGAGAAGAAGGTGTTCCTCTCCACCGAGGACGAGCAGTCGGTGAAGGCCAAGGCCGACTACGTCGTGGACAAGGGCATCGGCGGCACGATGATCTGGGAGCTGGCGGGCGACTACCAGTGGAACGCGGCGAAGGGGCAGTACGAGACGGGCTCCACGCTGACCACCGCGATGTACGACGCGTTCAAGTCGGCCACCCCGTACGGCGCGAAGCGCTCCACCATCGACCTGCCGTCCGAGGCGCTCAACATCGACGTCTCCTTCGGGCAGTTCCCGCTGGGCGACTCCAACTACCCGATCAGCCCCAAGCTGACGATCACCAACCGGACCCAGGCCACGCTGCCCGGCGGTACGGAGTTCCAGTTCGACTACTCCACCTCCGCCCCGGCCAACGCCAAGGACCAGTCCGGCTTCGGCACGAAGATCATCCGCAGCGACCACACGGCGGCCAACAACATCGGCGGCCTGAAGGGCGACTACAACCGCGTCTCGCTGAAGCTCCCGTCCTGGCAGAGCCTGGCCCCCGGCGCCTCGGTGCAGCTGGACTTCGTCTACTACCTGCCGACCTCGACCCCGTCGAACTGGACCGTGAACTTCGGCGGGAAGACCTACGCGCTCGCCGGTGACCTGGCCCGCGGCACCACGGTGGTCGAGCCCGGGACCGGCCCGACCCCGACCCCGACCCCGGACCCGACCGGACCCACGCCGACCCCGACGCCCACGGAGCCGGGCGGCAGCTGCTCGGCCCCGGCGTGGAACGCGACGACCGAGTACGGCGGCGGCTCCGTCGTCAGCCAGGACGGCCACCAGTGGAAGGCCTCCTGGTGGACGAAGGTTGAGAAGCCCGGCACCACCGGTGAATGGGGCGTCTGGAAGGACCTCGGCGCCTGCTGATCCCCGCTGTGCCCGTCCCGGCCCGGCGTGAGCGGTTCTCCCCGCTCGCGCCGGGCCGTGGGCCGTTCTCCCGGCCGGCCCCGGATCCCCCGCCCTCCCGGACGGCGTACGGGGGCGAACCGGCCCGGTCAGCCCTCCGGGGCGAAGAGCGCGTCCTGCGCCGCGTCCCGGGCCGCGATCAGCGCACCGCGCAGCACCGCCCCGTCGCCCAGCGAACCGGCGCGGACCTCGGTGCGCAGAGGTGACAACGCGGCCAGCCGCTCCTCGACCCGGGCGGCGAGCGCGTCCCCGCCCGCGTGGCCGACGGCCCCCGCGAGCAGCACGCAGCCGGGGTCGAGCACCGAGACGACGGCGGCCAACCCGAGGGCGAGGCGGTCGGCGACCTCCTTCAGGAAGGGATCGCCCGCCTCCCCCGCCGCCAGGGCGGCCCGCACCGCGTCCACGGCGGCCGCCTCCTCCTCCCGCCCCCCGGCCACGGTCCCGCGGTCCACGAGTCCGTGCGCGGCGGCGAGTTCGCAGAGCGCGGCGGAGCCGGCCAGCGAGTGGAACCCGCCCTCGCAGTTGACCGCGGACGGCAGCCCGCCCACCCCGGGGACCGGCAGGAAGCCGATCTCCCCCGCGCCGCCGGACGCCCCCTGGCGCAGCTTGCCGTCCAGCATCACGGCGGCCCCGACCCCCTGGCCCAGCCAGAGCAGGACGAAGGTCTCCCGGTCGTGGGCGGCGCCCTCCCGGTGCTCCGCGACGGCCGCGAGGTTCGTCTCGTTCTCCACCAGCACGGTGGCCGGAAGCCGCCGCTGGAGCTCCCGGACGAGGCCCCGGTGCCAGTCGGGCAGACCGGAGCTGTCACGCAGTTCGCCGGTGCCGGGGTCGATCAGCCCCGGCGCCCCGATCCCGACGCTGTGCAGGGGAACCGCCCCGGCGGCCCGGGCGGTGCGCTCCAGCAGGGCGGCGGCCCGCTCGACGGCGGGCCCGGTGGCGGTGTCGCTGCCGATGGGCAGCGAGTCCTCGGCGAGCGTCGCCCCCAGCAGGTCGGTCACGACCACGCTGACGCTGCCGAGGCGCACGTCGAGCGCGGCGAGATGGGCCCGGTCGGCGACGATCCCGTAGAGCTTGGCGTTGGGACCGCGACGGACGGCCCCGGACTCGCCGACGACCCGGATCAGACCGGCGTCGCGCAGCCGTTCGACGAGGTCGGCGACGGTGGGCCGGGAGAGTCCGGTCAGCGTCTTGAGCTGGGTGGCCGTCAGCGGGCCGTCCTGCTGGAGGAGCCGCAGGGCGAGCCGGTCGTTGATGGCCCGAGCCGTGCTCGGAGATGCGGGCATACCGGGATCCTTCCAGATGGCCGCCCCGCCGCTTTTCCGGGCCGACGCGTACCGACTATTTATCAGGCAGGGTTCCTGATAGTTTACGCCACGCATGGTCGCGGAAGCGCCGGGAGAGCCGGAACCGCCGGCATCAGAGGATTCCCAGGGGAGGGCTCGACGGCATGACGAAGGACTCGACCGTCACGGTCTGCAGCACACAGCGGGTGAAACGGGCGCGCATCGCCACCGCCGCGGTCTTCACCGTCCACGGGGCGGTGACCGGCAGCTTCGCGACCCGGGTGCCGTGGATCCAGGACCACGCCGGGGTGAGCGCGGGGCAGCTCGGTCTGGCGCTGGCCTTCCCCGCGATCGGCGCGTCGGTCGCGATGCCGCTCGCGGGCCGGATCAGCCACCGGTTCGGCGCCCGGACCGCGCTGCGGGGGCTGCTGGCGCTCTGGACGCTGGCGCTGATCCTGCCCGCGCTGGCACCGGACCTGCTCACTCTCTGCGCCGCACTGTTCGTCTACGGGGCGACGGCGGGAATGTCCGACGTGGCCATGAACGCGCTCGGCGTCGAGGTGGAGAACCGCCTCGACAAGTCGATCATGTCGGGGCTGCACGGCATGTGGAGCGTCGGCGCGCTGGCCGGTTCGGCGGCGGGCACGGTCGCCGCCCACACCGGGACGGACGCCCGGACCCACCACCTTTTCGCGGCCCTGGTGCTCACGGCGCTGGGCCTGATCGCCTGCCGGGACGTCCTCGACATCCGGAGCCGCACGGACGAGGAACCGCCGCCGAGGTTCACCACTCCGCCGAAGTCGGCCCTGGTCATCGGGGCGGTCGGCTTCTGCGCGGTGTTCGCCGAGGGGGCCAGCCTGGACTGGTCGGCGGTCTACCTGCGGGACGTCCTGGACGGTTCGGCCGGCCTCGCGGCCGCGTCCACCACGGCGTTCGCCCTGATGATGGCGGTGGCCAGGATCGCCGGAGACCGGATCGTCGACCGGTTCGGCGCGGTCCGCACGGTGCGGACCGGCGGGATGACGGCCACCGCGGGCGGGCTGCTGGTCGTGTTCGCCCCCTCCCCCGCCGCCGCGATGTGCGGCTTCGGGCTGCTGGGCCTCGGGGTGGCGGTCGTGGTCCCGCTGGCCTTCGCCGCGGCGGGACGCAGCGGGCCGAACCCCAGCCAGGCCATCGCGGGCGTCGCCACCATCACGTACACCTCCGGTCTCATCGCCCCCTCGGCGATCGGCTCGCTGGCCGAGGCGACCTCGCTGGTGGTGTCGTTCGGCGTGGTGACGGTGCTGGCCCTCGGCCTGGTGCTGGGCGCCGGGGTGCTCCGCTCGGCCGACCGGAAGGTCGCGGGGTCCCGGATCGGCGGGGGTACGAAGGCGACGAGCGCCACCGGCAGCTGACCCGGGGCCGGGGTGCGCGAGAGGGAGACCGCTCGGCGCCGGCCCGGCGTGACGGCGTGCGACGGGCGACCTCCGCGCGGCCCCCGCCGGGCGCACCACTACCATGGCGCTGATCTTTTCCGCAGGTGAACTCCGAACCCCGGGTCGCAGACCGGTCGGCACACCGAGCAGACCTTCAGGGAGCAACCATGAGCCTCGGCGTGCGCTGGACCTTGCACGGCGACGGGAAGACCCCCGCGCCCGGGGCGGTGGTCCGCCCCGACGAGCGGCTCTCCTGGCCCCGTACGTTCGGGCTCGGCGCCCAGCACGTCGTCGCGATGTTCGGGGCGTCGTTCGTCGCCCCGGTCCTGATGGGCCTCGACCCGAACCTCGCGATCATGATGTCCGGGGTCGCGACCGCGATCTTCCTGCTGGCGACCAGGGGCCGGGTGCCGAGCTATCTGGGCTGCTCGCTCTCCTTCGTCGGTGTCGCGGCCACGATCCGGGCGAGCGGCGGGGACAGCGCGACCGTCACGGGCGCGGTGCTGGTGGTCGGCGCGGCGCTGTTCCTGGTGGGTCTCGCCGTGCAGCGGTTCGGCGCACGGATCATCCACGCGGCGATGCCGCCGGTGGTGACGGGTGCGGTCGTGATGCTGATCGGCTTCAACCTGGCACCGGTGACCGCCTCCACCTACTGGCCGCAGGACCAGTGGACGGCACTGGCGGTGATGCTGTTCACCGGCCTCGCCGTGGTGTGCCTGCGCGGTTTCCTCTCCCGGATCGCGATCTTCCTGGGGCTGGTCTTCGGGTACGTGCTGTCCTGGGTGCTCGACCTGGCGTTCGGGAAGATCCACTCACCGGCCGGCGGGGCGGAGGCCGTGGACCACTGGCGCCTGGACCTCTCGGCCGTCGGACAGGCCGACTGGATCGGGCTGCCGTCCTTCCACGCGCCCGCGTTCGAGTGGTCGGCGATCCTGGTGGCGCTGCCGGTGGTGATCGCGCTCGTCGCGGAGAACGCCGGGCACGTCAAGGCCGTCGGCGAGATGACCGGCGACCCGCTGGACGACAAGCTCGGCACCGCCATCGCGGCGGACGGCGCGGCCTCCATGCTCTCCACCGCCGTGGGCGGTCCGCCCAACACCACGTACTCCGAGAACATCGGCGTGATGGCCGCGACCCGGGTCTACTCCACCGCGGCGTACTGGGCCGCGGCCTGCTTCGCCCTGCTCTTCGGCCTGTGCCCGAAGTTCGGCGCGGTCGTCGCCGCGATCCCGGGCGGGGTGCTCGGCGGGATCACCGTGATCCTGTACGGTATGATCGGCCTGCTCGGCGCGCAGATCTGGCTCAACGGCCGGGTGGACCTGCGTAATCCGCTCAACCTCGTCCCGGCCGCCGCGGGCATCATCATCGGAGTCGGCGGGGTCAGCCTGAAGATCACCGACACCTTCGAACTGGGCGGCATCGCGCTCGGCACGATCGTCGTGATCACCGGCTACCACGTGCTGCGGGCCTTCGCCCCGGCCCACCTCAAGCCCCAGGAACCGCTGCTGGACTCGGGCACGTCGGCGTACGACGAGAAGCCGGGCGCCGAGAAGAGCTGAACCGTCACGGGTCGGGCCCCGGGGCCGGACCGCACGGGGACCGGACCGGGGACAGGCCCTGTGCGAGCCCGCCCCGGGAGCAGTCCGCACGGGGACCGGCCCCGCGATCGGACGGTACGGGGACGGCCGGGGCTCACCCGGTGGCCAGGGCGTAGGCGTACTCCGGGGTGAAGGAGCCCGCCGCGCCCGAGCAGCCGTCGGACTCCCCCGGCAGCTTCACCCACAGGTACGCGTCGATCCGGGCCTCGCCGGTGCGCGTCGTCGGGGTGCGCCCGAGAGCGCGGCCCGCCGGGTCGCACCACTGGCCGGCGGCGGGCGCCCCGTTGCCGTTGCGGCTGGTGTCGATCACCGCTCCGAGTCCGGCCGGGCCGCCGAGTGCGGCGAGGACCGCGCGGGCGTAGGCGGTCTCGTCGGCGGTGCGGTGGAAGTTGGACACGTTGGTGAAGATGCCGTCGCCGTCGGTGGCCGCTCCGGCGGCCCGGAGGGCGGCGGCCTGCTTCTCGGGGGTGTGCCAGCCCGAGTGTCCGCCGTCGAAGTAGACCCGGGCCCGCGGGCCGGCGGCGCGCAGGACCCGGCCGGCGCGGGCCAGGGAGGCGAAGCGGGCGGCCCGGCCGGAGGCGCTCAGGCAGTCGGAGAGGGCGATGGCGTCCGGCTCCAGGATCACGATCGCCGCACCCGCCCCGAGCCCCTGGGCGAACTCCCGTATCCAGGCGTCGTACGCCGCGAGGTCCGGGGCGCCGCCCTTCGACGCACCGCCGCAGTCCCGGTCGGGTATCGCGTACGGGACGAGTACGGGAATCCGGCCCGCGGCGGCCGCGCCCCGGGTGACGTCGCGGACCTGCCCGGCTATCTCGCCCGGGTTGTGGGCGGCGAACCAGACGGCGGCGGGCTGCGTCGCGATCCGGGACTCGATGACCGGGCGGCGCGGATCGTCGGGGTGGGCCCGCACCCAGTCCAGCACCTGGGAGCGCGGGTGCCGGAAGAGGCGGCTGCGCGGTGCGGGGGCGGGTGCCGTCGTCCGGGCGGGCGGAGGCGCGGGGGCGGCGCTCGGGCGGGCCGGGGTGTCCGAGGGGACGGCGCCGGAGCGGAGCGCGCGGAGGAGGCGGACGGGGCCGGGGCCGCGGGCGTGGGCGTGGGCACGGCGGGGAGGGGCTGGAGGACCGGCGAGGGCGACGGTTCGGGGCGGGCCGTGTCGCGCCCCTCCTGGTGGCCCGCGTCGATCAGTCCGGCGGTCGCGCCGATCGCCACGACCGCCGAGGCGACGGCCAGCAGGGCGTGGCGGTGGGCCGCGCGGCGGCGTTCACGGTGAGCGGTGCGACGTCGTACCCGGGTGCCCGGCACTCCTCGATCCCCTTTTCCGGCACCGCTGTTCGCCCGTTCCGATGAATACCCGGCCGGTCGGCGCCGTGGCGAGCCTACGGCTGGGACGCTCCGCGCATGACGCAGATCGAGCAGTCCGCAGTACCGGCCCCGGCCGGCGGCCCGACGACGGGCGGCGCCCGGATGATCGAACGTATGCGGGAATTGCGGTCGAGGTGGCCGTCGGGGGACGGGGTGGCGGTCTTCCACCGGCTCTATCTGGAGGCCCTGGAGACGGCCGGTCCGGAGCCGGGCAGGGGCGGCCCCGGTGGCCGGGAGGCCGCCGCCCTGCTGGGCGGACGCTGCGCCGGGCGCTATCTGTCGGCCGCCGAGACCGCCATGGCGGGCGGGCGGCCGCCGGAGTGCTGGCGGCCGTTGCTCCCCTGCCGCCGCCATCCCGGCGTACGTCCGCTGCAGTTCGCGCTCAGCGGTCTCCAGGCCCACGTGGGCCACGACCTGGTCCTCGCCGTGGTGGACACCTGTCGTACGCTCGGCTGCGATCCACCGGACCTGGAGGGGGAGTTCGAGCGCGTCGGTGATCTCCTCGCATTGCTGGAGGAGCTAATCCACGACGAGCTGATGCCGGGACCCGACCTGCTGCGCATCGCGGATCCGCTGACCCACCTGGTGAGTTCCTGGAGCCTGGAACGGGCCCGCGAGGCGGCCTGGTCGGCGGCCCGGACGCTCTGGCGGCTGCGCGGATTCCCTTCGCTGGCCGAGGAGTTCCGGCAGCGTACCGACGCGGGCGCGGGTCTGGTGGGGCGGCTCCTGCTCACCCCCTGCCCCTGACGCCCGCGCCGGCGCGGCTCCGGCTCAGTCCTCCGGCAGCTCGACCGGGGCGATCTCGTCGAAGACGTCGCCGGGGCCGGGGTTGGTCGCGTCCGTGGCCCCGCCGAACTGGTGCATGACGCCCCACACGGCGTTCAGCGCGGTCTGCACGGCGCCCTCGGCCCAGCCGGCCGTCCAGGAGATGTCGTCCCCGGCGAGGAAGATGCCCCGCTTGTCCTCGGGCAGCCGGTCCTGCATGAAGTGGGTGAACAGCCGCCGCTGGTAGCGGTAGTGGCCGGGCAGGTTGGCCTTGAACGCGCCCATGAACCAGGGCTCGTTCTCCCAGGAGACGGTGACCGGGTTGCCGATGATGTGGCTGCGGATGTCGACGTTCGGGTAGATCTCGCCGAGCGACTTGAGCATGACCTCCATGCGCTCCTTCGGGGAGAGCGGCAGCCACTTCAGGCTGTCGTCGCACCAGGTGTAGGAGAGGCAGATGACGGCTGGCCTGTCCGGTCCGTCGTCCAGGAGGTACGTCCCCCGGGTCATCCGGTCGGTCAGCGTCATCGACAGGGTGTCGCGGCCGGTGGTCGCGTCCTTGTCCAGCCAGAACGGGCGGTCGACCGGCACGAACAGCTTGGACGACTCCATGTAGTGGGTGCGCTCCATCGCCGTCCAGTGGTCGATCGGGAAGAGCGCGTCATCGCAGTCGATCTTCGAGAGGAGCAGCCAGGACTGGCCGGTGAAGACCGCGGCGCGGAAGGTGCGGATGTCGCCGGTGGCGTCGGTGACCGTGATGCGGTTGCCCGCCGTACGGGTCAGCCGGGTGACCGCGCCGCGCGGCTCGCCGTCGTGCAGGGAAGACAGCGAGGTGCCGAGCGGCCAGTGGACGATCTTCTGCGGCTCGCGGTCCCACAGGCGCAGCGGGAGCTGCTGGCTGCCGCCGACGATGCCGCGGTGGTGGTCGTCGGCCTCGGTGTAGACGACGCGCAGGATCTCCAGGATGGAGTTGGGGAAGTCGGTGTCCCAGCCGCCGGTGCCGAAGCCGACCTGGCCGAAGATCTCGCGGTGCCGGAAGGACGTGAAGGCCTCGGACTCGCAGAGGAAGCCGTAGAAGGTCTGGTTGTCGAGCCGCTCGACGAGCTGCGACCAGATCTCCCGGATGCGCGGGACGTCCCGCTCGCGCAGCGCCCGGTTCATGTCGGAGAAGTCGGCGCCCTCCTCCAGACAGGCGTTCCAGGCCTCGGCGACGTCGCGGTAGACCTGCGGCAGGTCGTCGATGGTCTCGGCGTAGTGCGACTCGCCCTTGAGGTCCACGACGGTCGAGGGCGTGGCCGGGGACAGCGGGTTGGGGAAGGGCCGGGTCTCCAGCCCCACCAGGTCGATGTAGTGCTGGAGCGCCGTGGAGGACGGCGGGAAGCGCATCGCGCCCATCTCGGCGGTGAGGTCGCCGTCGCAGCCGTCGAAGCCGACGGTACGCAGCCGGCCGCCGATCCGGTCGGCCTCGTAGACGACGGGCTTGAGGCCCATCTTCATCAGTTCGTACGCGGCGATGACGCCCGAGAGTCCGCCGCCGATGACGGCGACCTCCTGGCCGTGCTCGGTCGCCGGAATCTGCCCGAGTCCGGCCGGGTGGGCGAGGAAGTCGTCGTACGCGTACGGGAAGTCCGGCCCGAACATGGTGATCGGCGGGGCGGCGGCGTCGGTGTGCTGGACGGCATTGGGCACCGTGGACGTCATGGGGTACGGACTCCTTGCGCGGTACGGAAGTTCGGGGAGGGGCGGGCTCAGGCGAGGGAGCCGTAGAGGCCGGGACGGCGGTCCGCGAGATACGGGTTGGCGGCGCGCGAGGCGGCCAGGAACTCCGGGTCCACCTCGCCGGTCACGAGTTCCTCGCCGCGGCCGGCGCGGGCGCGGACCATGCCGTCGGGGCCGGCCAGGCAGCTGAGCCCGACGAACTCGAACTCCCCTTCCGGGCCGGTGCGGTTGACGTAAGCCACGTACATCTGGCTCTCGAAGGCCCGTACGGGCACGACGGATTCGGCGACGAACTGGAAGGGGTGCATCTGCGCGGTGGGCACCAGCAGCAGATCGGTGCCGGCCAGGGCGTGCGCCCGGACGTTCTCGGGGAACTCCACGTCGTAGCAGATCAGCAGCCCGATGCGCAGGCCGTCGAGGTCGGCCTGGACGACGCTCTGCTCACCGGGGGTGAACCACTCCTGCTCGAAGCAGCCGAACAGGTGGGTCTTGCGGTAGTTCGCGAGGCGCGCGCCGTCGGCTCCGACGAGCTGGGAGGCGTTGAAGATCCGCTCCCCGTCGCGCTCCGGGTAGCCGTAGAGGACGGCGAGGCCGTGGCGTACGGCGATCTCGGCGACCGCCTCGGAGCCGGGGCCGTCGGCGGGCTCGGCCAGGACGGGCACGGCGTCGCCGATGGCGTATCCGGTGAGGAACAGCTCGGGCGCGACCAGCAGCCGGGCTCCGGCATCGGCGGCCCGGCCGGCGGCCTCGTCGAGCACCTTCAGGTTCTCGGCGACGGCGCCGGGCCGTCCGGAGCTCTGGAGCAGGGCGGTGCGCAACGACGGCATGGCTGACCTCGGGCGGTGCGGGCGGGGTGGGGAGACGTATCGAAGGTACGTGGCCCGGATCGGCCCGGACAAGGCGCGAGTGTTGCGCGTCGACCGTTGATTCGTTGCGCGGTCAGGTCCCAGGACGGCGAATCGTTGCGTCGGGCATCATCGCAGGTCAGCGAGGTGATGTGCACCACTGGCCGGGGCGGTCTCCGGGGCGGATCAGGCCGGCGGGGCCTCCGCGGAGTAGCGGCGCAGCAGCGGTGAGAGCACCAGCACCGACTTCGTGCGTTCCACGTACGGCTCCCCCGCGATGCGCTCCAGGACCTGTTCGAAGTGGCGCATGTCGGCGGCGAAGACCTGCACCACCGCGTCCGCCTCGCCGGTCACCGTGGAGGCCGAGGCGATCTCCGGGTAGCGGGCGAGGCCCTGCTTGATGGCGTCCGGGGAGGTGTTGCGGCTGCAGTAGATCTCGATGAACCCCTCGGTTTCCCAGCCGAGCGCCGCGGGATCGACCCGCACGGTGAAGCCGGTGATCGCGCCCTCGGCGCGCAGCCGGTCGACGCGGCGTTTCACGGCGGGGGCGGAGAGGCCGACGACGGCGCCGATGTCGGCGTAGGAGCGCCGGGCGTCTTCGGCGAGGGCGTGGACGATGCGTTCGTCGAGGTCGTTCAGGCGCACGTCGGGCGGTTCACTTCTCTGCGTGGGTCGGCTTGCGGGAGGCGGCGCGTGCCGCCTCCCGCAGTAGACCACGGACCACCGCCGTGGGCGCGCCCGGTGCGGCGGGGCGGGCCGTCAGAAGGGGAACTGCGAGCGGCCGTGCTGGATGGAGATCCACTTCTGGGTGGTGAAGGCCTCGATCATCGAGTCGCCGTTCAGCCGGCCGAGACCCGAGCTCTTCTCGCCGCCGAAGGGGACGATCGGCTCGTCGTGGACGGTGCCGTCGTTGATGTGGATCATGCCGGTGTGGATGCGCTGCCCGACCCGGACGCCGCGCTCGATGCTGCCGGTGTGGACGGCGCCGCTGAGGCCGTAGGGGGTGTCGTTGGCGATCCGGACGGCCTCGTCCTCGCCGTCGAAGGGGATCAGCAGGGCGACGGGCCCGAAGATCTCCTGCTGCAGGACGGGCGAGTCGGCGGGGAGGCCGGTCAGCACGGAGGGGCTGACGAGGTTGCCGTCGGCGCGGCCGTGCAGCAGGGCCGTGGCCCCGGCCGCCACGGTCTGGTCGACGAGCTTGGAGACGGACTCGGCCTGCGAGGAGTTGATCAGCGGGCCGATCCGGGTGGCCGGGTCGGCGGGGTCGCCGACGGTGAGAGAGGCGACCTTGGCGACGAACTTCTCGGTGAACTCGGCCTCGACGGCACGGTCGACCAGGATGCGGTTGGCGGCCATGCAGACCTGGCCCTGGTGGACGTACCGGCTGAAGACCGCCGCGTCCACGGCGTAGTCCACGTCCGCGTCGTCGAGCACGATCAGGGCGCTGTTGCCGCCGAGTTCGAGGACGGCGCGCTTGAGGTTCCGGGCGCAGACGGTGGCGACGTGGCGGCCGACCTTGTCCGAGCCGGTGAAGGAGATGACCTGCGGCACGGGGTGCTCCAGCAGGGTGTCGCCGATCTCCGCGATGTCGGTGATCACGACGTTCAGCAGTCCGGCGGGCAGCCCGGCGTCCTCGAAGACCTTGGCCAGCAGGGTGCCGCCGCAGATCGGGGTGTTCTGGTGCGGCTTGAGGACGACGGCGTTGCCCAGGGCCAGCGCGGGCGCGACGGACTTCAGCGAGAGCAGGAAGGGGAAGTTGAACGGGCTGATGACGCCGACGACGCCGACGGGCACGCGGTAGACGCGGTTCTCCTTGCCCTCTGTCGGCGAGGGGAGGATCTGCCCGGCGGGGCGCAGCGCCAGCTGGATCGCCTCGCGGAGGAACTCCTTGGCCAGGTGCAGTTCGAAGGCGGCCTTCAGCCGGGTGCCGCCGAGCTCGGCGACGATCGCCTCGCCGATCTCCTGCTCGCGCTCCTCGACGATGCGCAGCGCCTTCTCCAGCACGGCCCGCCTGCTGTACGGGTTGGTGTCCGCCCAGGCATGCTGCGCCTGCTCGGCGGCCCGGTAGGCCTGGTCGACCTCGTCGGCGGTGGCGACCGGGATCGAGGCGAGCTTCTCCCCGTCGAACGGGTTGAAGTCGATGATGTCCCAGGACCCCTTCCCCGGCCTCCACTCGCCGTCGATGTACTGGTGGGCCAGGTCAGTGAAGAAGGACATGAGATCCCTTACCGCAGAGAGGCAGGCAGCTGAGTGCGGTTCATATTACTGAGATTCCAACGGAGTTGAAGCGCGCCCCCGGCCATGCGCGCACGTACCGGAAACGACCGCGCCCCCTCCGGCGTCGAACAGCCGGAGGGGGCGCAGTCGTTGCGGTGATCGCGGGATCAACTCCAGCTGGCGTGCAGCGGCTTGCCCTCGGCGTAACCGGCGGCGCTCTGGACGCCGACGACGGCCTTCTCGGTGAACTCCGCGAGGGAGCCGGCACCGGCGTAGGTGCAGGAGGAGCGGACCCCCGCGATGATCGAGTCGATGAGGTCCTCGACTCCCGGGCGGGCCGGGTCGAGGAACATCCGCGAGGTGGAGATGCCCTCCTCGAAGAGCGCCTTGCGGGCACGGTCGTAGGCGGACTCGTCCGAGGTGCGGTTCTTCACGGCGCGGGCCGAGGCCATCCCGAAGGACTCCTTGTAGAAGCGGCCGTCGGCGGACTGCTGGAGGTCGCCGGGCGACTCGTACGTGCCCGCGAACCAGGAGCCGATCATCACGTTGGACGCGCCGGCGGCGAGCGCCATGGCGACGTCGCGCGGGTGCCGGACGCCGCCGTCCGCCCAGACGTGCTTGCCGTGCTTCTTCGCCTCGGCGGCGCACTCCAGGACGGCGGAGAACTGCGGGCGGCCGACGCCGGTCATCATCCGGGTGGTGCACATGGCGCCGGGGCCGACGCCGACCTTGATGATGTCCGCGCCCGCCTCGATCAGGTCGCGCACGCCTTCGGCGGCGACGATGTTGCCCGCGACGATCGGGACCCGGGGGTCGAGGGCCCGGACGGCCTTCACCGCGCTGATCATGGATTCCTGGTGGCCGTGGGCGGTGTCCACCACGAGGACGTCGGCGCCCGCGTCCAGGAGCTGCTTGGCCTTGCCGGCCACGTCGCCGTTGATACCGACGGCGGCCGCGATGCGCAGCCTGCCCTCGGCGTCGGTGGCGGGGGTGTAGAGCGTGGCGCGCAGGGCGGCCTTGCGGGTGAGGATGCCGACGAGGCGGCCGTCCGCGTCGACCGCGGGGGCGAGCTTGCGGTTGGCGCCGTCGAGCCTGGTGAAGGCGTCGCGCGGGTCGATGTCCGCGTCCAGCAGGACGAGGTCCTTGGTCATGACCTCGGAGAGCTGGGTGAAGCGGTCGACGCCGCTGAGGTCGTGCTCGGTGACGACGCCGACGGGACGGCGGTCGGCGTCGACGACGACGCCCGCGCCGTGCGCCCGCTTGGGGAGCAGCGACAGCGCGTCGGCGACGGTCTGGCCGGGGGCCAGCTCGATCGGGGTGTCGAGGACGAGGTGGCGCGTCTTGACCCAGGAGATGACGTCGGTGACGACCTCGATCGGGATGTCCTGGGGGATGACGACGAGGCCGCCGCGGCGGGCGACGGTTTCGGCCATCCGGCGGCCCGCGATGGCGGTCATGTTGGCGACCACGAGCGGGATGGTGGTACCGGTCCCGTCGGGCGACGCGAGGTCCACGCCCTGGCGGGAGCCGACCGCGGAGCGGCCCGGGACCATGAAGACGTCGTCGTACGTGAGGTCGTACGGGACCGCGGGGGACTCTGTGTAGCGACCGGTACCCGGCTCAAGAAAACGCATAACACTCATTTTTTCATACGAAACCGTGCAGGTCGCCTTCCCGAAGACACAGCAAAAGACCCCCGCATTCGTCTGATCCTCCGAAGAGGCGGCCGGGGGTCCCGGGCAAGTGAACCTGCCTTACCCACGGACTGTACCCGAACGGGATTCGAATCATTCGTGATCACCATCCCTGGACCGGGTGACAAGGGGTCAGGTAGCTTCAAAGCCGCAGGTCTCGGGGGTGTCGGAAGCGCCGGTCCGGCTCGTCGGCACCCCTGGGCACACCGTATGACCGGAGAGGATCCCGATCCGCCTGTGGACAGCGAACTGCCGGACATCTACTGCCCGTTCCCGCAGCGGACCAATCCGCACGTGGAGCACACCCGGGGGCATCTGGACGCCTGGACCAGACGGACGGGTCTGGTCCACCGCGAGTCCGCGAGGAACCGATTCGAACAAGCCGATTTCGGGGCGTTCGTCGGCATGGTCTACCCGACGGCCGACGAACACCACCTCGATCTGGTGGCCGACTGGTTCGTCTGGCTCTTCCTGGTCGACGACCAGCTCGACGACGGCCACCTCGGCCGTTCACCCGAACTGGTGAGAAGCGTGGTCGACCGGATGCGCGCGGTCGTCGACGGCTCCGCCCCCGACCCGCTGCCGGGCGAAGACGTCCCGGCCGCCGTCACCGCCCTGGCCGACCTGTGGAAACGTACGACGCCGAACGCGGCCCCGCACTGGCGCACCCGGTTCGCCTGGCATCTGGTCACCTACCTCACGACCGCCACGACCTGGGAGGCGGGCAACCGCGCCGAGGACGTGGTGCCCTCGGAGGAGACGTACATCGCCAAACGGCGGCACACCGGGGCCATCCACGTCTGCATGGACCTCATAGAGATCGTGGCGGGCATCGAGGCGCCGGAGTCCCTCCACAACGACCCCCGTTTCATCACCGCCCTGGAAGCCGCGTGCAACCACGTCTGCTGGGCCAACGACGTGTACTCCTTCGAGAAGGAGCAGGTGCTCGGCGAGATCCACAACCTCGTCCACCTGGTCCGCCACCATCGGGGCCTCGGGGAGCAGCAGGCGCTGGACCACGTCGCGGAGCGGCTCGCGATGGAGACCGAGCGGTTCCTGACCGCCGAGGACGAGTTGCTGGAGCTGTATCCCGAGCTGTCCGGGCTGCTGGTGCCCTACCTCGACGGGATGCGGAGCTGGATGCGCGGCAACCTGGACTGGTCGCGCCGGACGCCCCGCTACAACCCGGCGGACGTGGCGCAGTACGAGGAGCCCGAGGAGTACCTGGAGGAGACGGTGCTGGGCGTCCCGCCCGCGCGCACCGGGGCAGCCGCCCCCGCCCCGCGCGCGGCCAAGGTCCCCCCGGTCGGCTGAGGGGTCCACAGGACGAGAGGCCGAGGGCCGTGCACCCCAGCAGGTGCACGGCCCTCGGCATGTCCCCGGTTGCGCTCCCGCCGGGTCCGCGTCACTCCCCGTCGGGGTCGGCCCGCTCCAGCGCCGGGCGGACGCCCGCGGTGGACTCGGTGAGCAGATAGTCCGCGGCCGCGGTGTCCGTGACCAGGCTGGTGACCAGGCCGGATCTCAGCACCGCGCCGATCGCCGCCGCCTTGCGCTGACCGCCCGCGATCGCGACCACCTCGGGGATCCGGCGCAGCCGGTCCGCCTCCACCGTGATGCAGCGCTCCCCCAGGTCGCGGCCGACTCTGCGGCCGTCGGCGTCGAAGAGGTGCGCGGACATCTCGGCGGCGACGCCGAGCGAGGCGTAGTGGGCGCGCTCCTCGTCCGAGAGCATGTCGTGGACCGTGGAGATGCCCGGCTCCCAGGAGCCGATGGAGACGGCGGCCACCGTCACCTTGTCGAAGTACTCGAAGGCGCGGGCGATCCCCGTCTGGTCGCGCAGCGCGGCGGCCGTCGCGGGGTCCGGCAGCAGCATCGGGGCGTAGATGGGGTGGGCCTCGCCGCCCGAGACCTGGGCCGCCCGGCGGACCGCCTCGACGGAGCCGCGCTCGGCGGTGCCCGCGTCGTACACCCCGGTCAGCTGGACGACCGTGCAGGGCGGCAGCCGGTCGAGGGCGGCCGCCATGTGGATGGTGGAGCGGCCCCAGGCCAGGCCGAGCACGTCGCCCTCGGCCACCAGCTCGCCCAGGAGGTCGGCGGCTACCTCGCCCAGGTTCTCCGGATCGGCGGCGTCGTCCTGCTCCTCGGCCGGGGACTCGACGACCACCGCGTGCCGCAGCCCGTAGCGGGCGCGCAGGGCGTCGGAACGTTCGGCGTCCAGCTCGGCCGGGACCCGGATCTCGATGCGTACGAGATCACGTTCGAGGGCGGTCTCCAGAACCCGGGCCACCTTGAAGCGGCTCACGCCGAACTCCTCGGCGATCTGGATCTTGGACTTGCCCTCCAGGTAGAACCGGCGGGCCATGGCCGCCGCCTGCACCAGCTCCGCGGGTCCCATCCGCATGGCTGACCGACCCGCCGAGATGCCAGACACCGCGATCTCCTCACTGCTGTTCAACGCCCGATACGCCGTTCATCCTGTCAGATCCGGCGATCCTTGATCGGCCCTGTCGGACCGCGTTCATCTGCCCTTGGTTCAGTGGTCGCACGCCCAGGGGGCCGCGGCCGTCGCCACGTCCGCCAGGGCCCGCAGGTCCCGCACCGCCGTCGCCGGGTCCGCCGCCCCGTAGACCGCGGAACCGGCCACGAAGACGTCGGCTCCGGCCTCGGCGCAGCGCTCGATGGTGGTGGCCGAGACCCCGCCGTCGACCTGGAGCCACAGTTCGAGACCGTGCTTGCTGATCAGCTCCCGGGTGCGGCGGATCTTCGGCAGCATGATGTCCAGGAAGGACTGGCCGCCGAAGCCCGGCTCGACCGTCATGATCAGCAGCATGTCCAGCTCGGGGAGCAGGTCCTCGTACGGCTCGATGGGGGTCGCGGGCTTGAGCGCCATGGAGGCGCGCGCGCCCTTCGCCCTGATCTCCCGCGCGAGGCGCACCGGCGCCGCGGCGGCCTCGGCGTGGAAGGTGACGGACCCGGCGCCGGCCTCCACGTAACCGGGAGCCCAGCGGTCCGCGTCCTCGATCATGAGGTGGCAGTCCAGCGGAGTGTCCGTCGCTTTGCTCAGCGCCTCGACGATCGGCATGCCGAGGGTCAGGTTGGGCACGAAGTGGTTGTCCATGACATCGACATGGAGCCAGTCCGCGCCCTCGACGGCCTTCGCCTCCTCGGCGAGACGGGCGAAATCGGCGGACAGGATGCTGGGGTTGATCTGCGCCATGACCCAAGCCTGCCACGTCTGCGCCCGGTTCCCCTCCTCGATCCCCTCCGAAGCCTCACACGGCCCTCACAGTCCGCACATTCTGGGCATTTTGCCAGCGCTTTACTGTTCTTTTGCCGTACGGACAGCGGTCCTGACGCGGTGATATTCAGCCGGTCCGGCGCAGCAGAGCCAGATACATCGCGTCCGTGCCGTGCAGATGCGGCCAGAGCTGGACGTCGGGCCCCTCGCCCAGGGCGGGCACCCCGGGCATCAGCGGGCGGGCGTCGATCCACTCCGCCTCGACCCGGTCCCCTCCCCTGCCCCTGAGCACGTCCTCGACGACCACCCGGGTCTCCGCGAGATGCGGCGAGCAGGTCGCGTAACCGACCGTGCCGCCGACCCGTACGGCCTTCAACGCCTCACGCAGCAGGCCGCGTTGGAGCGGGGCGAAGGCCTCCAGGTCCTCGGCGCGGCGCCGCCAGCGGGACTCCGGGCGGCGGCGCAGCGCTCCGAGGCCGGAGCAGGGCACGTCCATCAGGACGCGGTCGAAGGCGCCGGGCCGCCACGGCGGGCGGGTGCCGTCGGCGGTGATCACCTGGTACGGGCCGGGGTTGCCGGCGAGCGCCCGCTCGACCAGCCGGGCGCGGTGCGGCTGCTTCTCGGCGGCGAGCAGGGTCGCGCCGCGCTCGGCGGCCAGCGCCGCGAGCAGGGCGGCCTTGCCGCCGGGGCCCGCGCAGCCGTCCAGCCAGCGGGTGTCGCGGCCCTCGACGGGGACGGCGGCCAGGGCGGCGGCGACCAACTGGCTGCCCTCGTCCTGGACGCCCGCCCGGCTCTCCCGGACGGCCTCCAGCGCGCCGGGCTCGCCGCCCTCGGCCATCCGCACGGCGTACGGGGACCAGCGGCCGGGCAGGGAGTTGTCCTCGCCCAGGTCCTTGACCAGCTCCTCGGTGGTGGAGCGGCCGGGGCGGGCGACCAGGGTCACCTCGGGCCGCTCGTTGTCCGCCTCCAGCAGGTCCTCGATGCCCGCCCGGCCGCCGCCCAGCGCGTCCCAGAGGGCGGAGACGATCCAGCGGGGGTGGGAGTGGACGACGGCGAGGTGGTCCTCGGCGTCCTCCTCGTACGGCGGGGCGACCCTCTCCACCCAGCCGTCGAGGTCGTGCGCGGTGACCTTGCGCAGCACCGCGTTGACGAACTTCGCACGCCCCTCCCCCAGCACCACCCGGGCCAGCTCCACGCTGGCGGAGACGGCCGCGTGGGTGGGGATGCGGGTGCCGAGCAGCTGGTGGACGCCCATGTTCAGGACGTCCAGGACCGGCGGGTCGACCTCGCGCAGCGGCCGGTCGATGCAGGCCGCCACGATCGCGTCGTACGTGCCCTGGCGGCGCAGCGTCCCGTAGACCAGCTCGGTCGCCAGCGCCGCGTCCCGGCCGTCGAAGTCGCCCTTGGCGCGGGCCTTCTTCAGCAGCGGGGGCAGCACGAGGTTGGCGTACGCGTCCCGTTCGTCGACGGCCCGCAGCGCCTCGAAGGCGAGGAAGCGGACCGGGTCCTTCTTGGGCCGGCGGTGGGGCTTGGCGGGACGGCGACGCGGCTGGTCGTTCACGTGAAAGGTGCTCCGCTGACGGTGAGAGGGGCGAACCCTCCCAGCGTACGACGCCGTCCGCGGCCTCCCGACCGGCGGCCCGGGACCGGGCTCCGGGCCCGCCGCGGAGGTCGTCCCGGGGCCCGCGGCGTCCCCCGGCTCCGCGCCGGGTCCGCGAGCCCCTACAGGCCCAGCAGCTCGCCGTGGGCGATCCGGACACCGCGCGCCCAGTCGGCCGCCCGCATCGGCTTCTTGCCCTGCGGCTGGACCCAGAGCAGCTCGACGGCGTGCGATCCGGTGCCGGCGTACACGTTGTTCTTGGCGGCCGACAGCTCGCCGGGGGCCAGGTCCGTGCGGTCCAGGACGGGGGTCGCCTGGATCAGCTTGAGACGCTCGCCGCGGAACAGGGTCCAGGCGCCGGGGGCCGGGGTGCAGCCGCGCACCACCCGGTCCACCCGCAGAGCGGGCGCGGACCACTGGACCTGGGCGTCCTCGACGGTGATCTTCGGGGCCAGGGTGACGCCCTCGCGCGGCTGGGGCACGGCGTGCAGTGTGCCGTCCTCGATGCCGTCCATGGTGGCGGCCAGGAGCCCGGCCCCGGCGAACGCGAGCCGGGTGAGCAGGTCGCCGCTGGTGTCGGTCGGGCGGATCTCCTCGGTGAGAACGCCGTAGACCGGGCCGGAGTCCAGCCCTTCCTCGATCAGGAACGTCGACGCACCGGTGACCTCGTCCCCCGCCATCAGCGAGTGCTGCACGGGGGCGGCCCCCCGCCAGGCGGGCAGCAGGGAGAAGTGCAGGTTGACCCAGCCCCGGGCGGGCACGTCCAGGGCGGCCTTGGGCAGCAGGGCGCCGTAGGCGACGACCGGGCAGCAGTCCGGGGCGATCTCGCGCAGCCGGGCGAGGAACTCCTCGTCCCGGGGCTTCGCGGGCTTGAGCACCTCGATCCCGGCCTCCTGAGCCCGCTCGGCCACCGGGCTCGCGACGAGTCGGCGGCCCCGCCCGGCGGGGGCGTCGGGACGGGTCACGACGGCGGCCACCTCATGGCGGCCGGAGGCGATCAGGGCGTCCAGGGCGGGGACGGCGACTTCGGGGGTGCCGGCGAAGACGAGCTTCATGGGTGGCTGACTGCCTCTCGGGCCAAGACGTACGGTGACGAGCAGCACACCAGTCTAGGGTCTCGGGCCGGACCGGGCCCGGCCGCTCCCCGGTGGCGGGGGCGGCGGCCCTCTGGCGCGGGGGCGGCGACCCGGGGGCGTACGCGCGCCGCGCGCGCCCCGTGCATATGCACATACGCCCCGATAGCGTGACCACATACCCGGCTCGGGCGTTGGTCAAAGGAGATTGACCGAAGCGGGCCGCCCCGATTGCGGCCCGATCCCTTTCAACGCCGGTTCGAGAGGCTTCTTCATGGCCGACCACGCAACGCACGACGCCCAAGCGCGGGCCAGTCTGCATCTTCTGGTGCGGGACATCGAGCGGGTCAGGCGGCAGGTGGACGCGCTGCGCACCCTCACCGCCCAGCTGGGCAACGTCTACCGTCCGCGCCGCTCCGGCCCTTCCGCGGGCTTCGTCGTCTACGGCAGGGCCCCGGCCCCCACTGTCCGCCTCGCCCAGGAACTGCGGGACAGCGTCGAGACCCTGGTGACCGCGGCGGTGGACTTCGACCGCTCGCTGGGCTTCTCCTGGGACGCGGTGGGCTCCGCCCTCGGCGTCACCAAGCAGGCCGTCCACCGCCGTTATGGAACGCGCCGCGCCACCCCGCAGCCCGCCGCCGAGACGGGCGGCGAGAACACCGCCGTGCCGCGCCCCGTCTCCGTCGGCACCGGCTCCGCCGCCAAGGGGTCCGGCTCCCCGGTGCCCTCGGTCCCGGCGGCCCGCTCGATGCCGCCGCAGCCGTCGGCGGCCCCGCAGCCGGCCCGTGAGGAGCTGCGCCCCGGCGCGTTCCCGGGCCCGCGCAACGGCTGACCGCACGCCGCCCTTCTGCCCCTCCGTGCCGGTCGCACGGCGGGGCAGTCCTCTGTCCGGAGCCCCTTGTGCCCGGGGGCCCGCCCGAGTCCGGGGCCCGCCCGAGTCCGGGGCCCGCCCGGGTCAGCGCCGTGGAGCGCTGCCCCGAGGGCTCGGCCCGCGGGACTCCGGCGGCACCCTCAGCCGATGTCGGGCGGGTCGATCCTGATGCGCAGGGGATCGCTCGCGCCCTTGGCCGTCCGGGCCGCGAGTGCCGTCTTCACCGCGCGGGCGAGCACCGCGCCACGCCCCGGGACGACCCGGATCAGGACCCGCTCCCAGGTCTCCCCCGGCGGCGCGTCGCCCGGCCTGCGGGCCCTGCCGAGCCCGGCCGAAGGGACCGGCACCGGTCCCAGGATCTCGGCCTCCGGGGGCAGCTCCGCGGTCCGCAGGAACGCGGCCAGGGCCTCGGGCGGGCCGGCCACCGAGGCCATCCGGGAGACCGGCGGGAAGCCCAGCTCGGCCCGCTCCGCCAGCTCCCGCCGGGCGAACCCCGCCGGATCCCAGCGGACCAGCGCCTGGACCGCGCGCTCCGTCGGCTCGGCCACCACCACCACCGTGCCGCCGTCCTCCTGCCCCCGCACCAGCGCCGACGCCGCCAGCCACCGGCGCAGCGCTTCCTCCCCCGCCCGCAGATCGGGCCGCCCGAGCATGGCCCAGCCGTCCAGCAGCAGGGCCGCCGCGTACCCGCCCTCGGCGACGGGCTCCGCGCCGGGCGTGGAGACGACCAGGGCCGGGGCGTCGGGGACCGCGTCGAGGATGTGGTCGCGCCCGGAGGTGCGGACGGGCACGGCGGGAAAGGCCCGGCCCAGCTCCTCCGCGGTGCGGCGGGCGCCGACGATCCGGGCGCGCAGCCTGGTGGAGCCGCACTCCGCGCAGTTCCAGGCCCGCTCGGCCTGGCCGCACCAGGCGCAGTCCAGATCCTGCTGGTCCGGCGCCTCCAGGGGACCCGCGCAGTGCTGGCAGCGGGCGGGGGTGCGGCAGCGTTCGCAGGCGAGGCGGGGGGCGTAACCCCGCCGGGGGACCTGGATCAGCACCGGTCCCGTGCGCAGACCGTCGCGCACCGCCCCCCAGGCGAGGCTGGGCAGCCGGGCGGAGCGGGCGGCCCCGTCCCGGGCCAGCTCGCCGTCCCCGACCGTACGGACGAGGGGCGCGGCCCGGCGCAGCCGCTCGCGGTCCGCGAGAAGCGGCAGCGCCCAGCCGCTCTCCACGAGCTGGGCGGCCTCGACCGTGCAGCTGGTGCCGCCGAGCAGGAAGCCGCAGCGTCCCTGGGCCGCCCGCAGCTCCAGGACCTCGCGGACATGCGGGAAAGGGGCGTTGTCGTCGCTGTGGCTGGAGTCGCCGTCGTCCCAGACGACCACGAGCCCGAGGTCGCGGACGGGGGCGAACATGGCGGCCCGGGTGCCCACGACCGCCCGCACCGAGCCCCGGCGGACCGCGAGCCACTGGCGGTAGCGCTTCTCGGGACCGGATTCGGCGGTCAGCAGGGCGTGCCGCCCCGCGCCGAGCGTCTCGGTGAGGGCCGCGTCGACCCGTGCCGCGGAGCGCCCGTCCGGGACGACGACGAGGGCGCCGCGCCCGGAGGAGAGCGTCGCCGCCACGGCTTTGGCGATCTCCGCGGGCCAGTGCGGTCCGGGCAGGGCGGTCCACACGGCGCGCGGGGCGCCGCCCTCGGCCAGCGCGCGCAGGAAGGCGGGGCCCTGGGCGTACCGCTCCCAGGTGCCCGTCTCCGGGGGCGGAGGCGGCGGCAGCGGGTCCGGGGAGGGCTTGGCCTCGGCGCGGCCGTTGCGGGGCGGGACGGCGAGCTGGAGCACGTCCGCGAGGCTGCCCGCGTACCGGTCGGCGACGGCGCGGCAGAGGGCGAGCAGCTCGGGCCCGAGGACCGGCTCCGGGGAGACGACGGAGGCGAGGGCGGCCAGCGCGCCCCGGTAGTCGGATTCGGCACGGCGCTCGACGATGAAGCCGTCGATCAGACCGCCGCCCTCGCGCCGCCCTCCCTGGACGTTGCGCCCGCCGGCTCCGAACCGGACCCGGACCCGGACGCCCGGCTGCGCGTCGGCGTCCAGCTCCCGGGGCACCGCGTAGTCGAAGTACTGGTCGAGGTGGAGAACGCCCTTGTTGACCAGGACGCGGGCGACGGGCAGCCGCTCGGCGAGGGGCGCGCCGCGCCAGGTCCGCGGCTTGGCACGCGGCACCTTGGCCCGGCGCACGGTCTCCCGGATCAGCGCAAGCTGCTCCGGGGCCCCGGCACCGGGGTCGGCGGACTGCTCGTTCTCGCTGCTCACAGCTGCATTCCTACCAGAGGCCACGGACAGTCCCGCAGGGCACGGAGCGGCGCGGAGACACGGCGGCGGGGCCCGGACACCCTGTTCGGTGTCCGGGCCCCGCCGTCACTGTCCGCCGGTGCCGGCCGGGTCCTTACAGACCCGCTGCCGCGCGCAGGGCTTCCACGCGGTCCGTGCGCTCCCAGGTGAAGTCCGGCAGCTCGCGGCCGAAGTGGCCGTACGCGGCGGTCTGGGCGTAGATCGGGCGGAGCAGGTCGAGGTCCCGGATGATCGCGGCCGGGCGGAGGTCGAAGACCTCGCCGATCGCGTGCTCGATCTTCTCGGTGTCGACTGCGGCGGTGCCGAAGGTCTCGACGAAGAGACCGACCGGCTCGGCCTTGCCGATCGCGTACGCGACCTGGACCTCGCAGCGGGCGGCGAGACCGGCGGCCACGACGTTCTTGGCGACCCAGCGCATCGCGTACGCCGCGGAGCGGTCGACCTTGGACGGGTCCTTGCCGGAGAAGGCGCCGCCGCCGTGGCGGGCCATGCCGCCGTAGGTGTCGATGATGATCTTGCGGCCGGTGAGGCCGGCGTCGCCCATCGGGCCGCCGATCTCGAAGCGGCCGGTCGGGTTCACCAGCAGGCGGTAGCCGTCGGTGTCCAGCTTGATGCCGTCCTCGACGAGCTGCGCGAGCACGTGCTCGACGACGAACTCGCGGATGTCGGGCGCGAGCAGCGAGTCCAGGTCGATGTCCGAGGCGTGCTGCGAGGAGACGACCACCGTGTCCAGCCGGACCGCCTTGTCGCCGTCGTACTCGATGGTGACCTGGGTCTTGCCGTCGGGGCGCAGGTAGGGGATGGTCCCGTTCTTGCGCACCTCGGACAGCCGCCGGGAGAGGCGGTGCGCGATGTGGATCGGGAGCGGCATGAGCTCGGGGGTCTCGTCGCAGGCGTAGCCGAACATCAGGCCCTGGTCGCCCGCGCCCTGCTTGTCGAGCTCGTCCTCGTCACCCTCGACCCGCTTCTCGTACGCGGTGTCGACGCCCTGCGCGATGTCCGGCGACTGGGCGCCGATCGACACCGAGACGCCGCAGGAAGCACCGTCGAAGCCCTTCTTGGAGGAGTCGTAGCCGATCTCCAGAACCTTGTTGCGCACGAGGTTGGGGATGTCGGCGTAGGCCTTGGTGGTGACCTCGCCCGCGACATGCACCAAACCGGTGGTGATCAAGGTCTCGACGGCGACCCGCGAGGAGGGGTCCTCCCGCAGGAGCGCGTCGAGAATCGTGTCGCTGATCTGGTCAGCGATCTTGTCGGGGTGACCCTCGGTGACGGATTCCGAGGTGAAAAGACGGCGGGACACATCGCTCCCTGGGGTTGCAGCGGCTGCTGGCTGATCATGGGTGGTCCGTCCGAGAGCTGCGCTCGGCGCGTACCGTCGGCCAGTTTATCGGTCACTTCCGGCGACCGGGCCAGGTGTCTCGCCCTTTGGGAGGTTCGTGAGGTGCGCCACACAGAGCCCCAGTAGGACAATTCACCCCGCTCGGCCGCCGTTTTCCGCGTTATGGGGCGATTTCGCTCGGCCGAAGGGCTGACGTGGACGGCGACGGAAACCTGGCGGAAACCAGATCCCAGACCGTGTCGGCGAGTGCTTCCTTCGGGCCGTACGGCACCGGAGTCTCCTGGCCGTCGGCAGCGAGGACGACCGCCTCGTTCTCCTCCGAGCCGAAGGTCTTGTGCTCCCCCACCTCGTTGACCACGAGAAGGTCGCAGCCCTTGCGGCGGAGCTTGGCGCGGCCGTTGGCCAGCACGTCGTCGGTCTCGGCGGCGAATCCGACGACGATCTGGCCGGGCCGGGCCCGCTCCCCCGCGACCTCGGCGAGGATGTCGGGGTTGCGGACCAGGGTGAGCGCGGGCGCCTCCTCGCCGTCCTTCTTCTTGATCTTGCCGGCGGCGTACTCGGAGGGGCGGAAGTCGGCCACGGCGGCGGCCATCACCACGGCGTCCGCGTCGGCGGCGGCCTTCACCACGGCCTCGCGGAGCTGGACGGCCGTGCCGACCCGCAGCACGTCGGCCCCGGCCGGGTCGGGCAGCCCGGTACCGGTCTCGATCAGGGTGACCCGGGCCCCCCGGGCCACGGCGGTACGGGCCAGTGCGTACCCCTGCTTGCCGGAGGAGCGGTTGCCCAGGAAGCGCACCGGGTCGAGCGGCTCGCGGGTACCTCCGGCACTGATGACCACATGGCGGCCCGCGAGGTCGGGCTCCGGAACACCGCGCGCCAGCACCCGGCGGCAGACCTCGAAGATCTCGCCGGGGTCGGGCAGCCGGCCCTTGCCGGTGTCGACCCCGGTGAGCCGCCCCACGGCCGGCTCGATGACGACGGCGCCCCGGCGGCGCAGGGTGGCGACGTTCTCCTGGGTGGCCGGGTGCTCCCACATCTCGGTGTGCATGGCGGGGGCGAAGACCACCGGGCAGCGGGCGGTCAGGAGCGTGTTGGTGAGCAGGTCGTCGGCGAGCCCGTGGGCGGCCTTGGCCAGCATGTCGGCGGTGGCCGGAGCGACCACCACGAGGTCGGCCTCCTGCCCGATCCGCACGTGCGGAACCTCGTGCACGTCCTGCCAGACCTCGTCGGAGACCGGGTGGCCGGAGAGCGCCGACCAGGTGGCCGCCCCCACGAAGTGCAGCGACGCGGCGGTCGGGACGACCCGTACGTCGTGGCCCGACTCGGTCAGCCGGCGCAGCAGCTCGCACGCCTTGTAGGCGGCGATGCCCCCGCTGACCCCCAGGACCACCTTCGGCTTGTCCACTGCGTCTCCCCGCACTCGGCACCGTAACGGCAACATGTGCGTCCCATGCTGCCTCACCGCGCGCGGCGCGTTCATCCGGGCCCGGACACGCCCCAGGCCCGGCGGACGGGCCGCCGGGCCTGGGGTGAGGATGCTGCGGTGCCGCTGCGTTACTGCGCGGGGCCTTCGATGGCCTCGGAGGTCAGCAGGCCCGCGTTGATCTCGCGGAGCGCGATCGACAGCGGCTTCTCGTGCACGTGGGTGTCGACGAGCGGACCGACGTACTCGAGGAGGCCTTCACCGAGCTGCGAGTAGTACGCGTTGATCTGACGGGCGCGCTTGGCCGCGTAGATCACCAGGCTGTACTTCGAGTCGGTGGCCTCGAGGAGCTCATCAATCGGCGGGTTGATGATGCCCTCGGGCGTGGTGATGGAAGAGGACACTCTCTGCCTTCCGAAGGGGGTGTAGATCAAAGATCCGGGCGATCGTGACGACTGCCGGAATCTAGGCCTGAAGCATCAAGGCTAGCAGCTCGCGTGCCACATCCTCGACGGAGGTGTTGACGAGCGTCGTATCGAACTCCGCCTCGGCGGCCAGCTCGACCCTGGCGGCGGCGAGCCGGCGCTCGATGACCTCGGGGGCCTCGGTGCCCCGGCCGGTGAGCCGGCGCACCAGCTCCTCCCAGCTCGGCGGGGCCAGGAAGACCAGGCGCGCGTCGTCCATCGACTGGCGGACCAGCCGGGCGCCCTGGAGATCGATCTCCAGCAGGACCGGCTCGCCCGCCTCCAGGCGGTCCAGCACGGCCCGGCGGGGGGTGCCGTAGCGGTTGCCCGCGAACTCGGCCCACTCCAGCAGCTCGCCGTTGGCGATGAGCTTGTCGAACTCCTCGTCGTCCACGAAGAAGTAGTGGACGCCGTTGCGCTCCCCGGGGCGCGGCTTGCGCGTCGTCGCCGACACGGAGAGCCAGACCTCGGGGTGCACGGAGCGCATATGGGCGACGACCGTGCTCTTGCCGACCCCGGAGGGGCCGGAGAGCACGGTCAGCCGCGGACGTACGTCCGGGGGTACGGGGGACGTCCCCCGGGATGTTGCAGCCATGGAGCGATTATCCAGGTTCTCAGGGGTGCCTGAGAACGTCAGGCGGCGCTGCCGCCGAACTCACGCTCCAGGGATGCGATCTGGTTGGAGCCAAGACCCCTGACCCGGCGGCTCTCGGAGATGCCGAGACGCTCCATGATCTGCTTGGCGCGGACCTTGCCGACGCCCGGCAGGGATTCCAGCAGGGCGGAGACCTTCATCTTCCCGATGACGTCGTTCTCCTGGCCCTGCTTGATGACCTCGTGGAGGGAGGCGCCGGAGTGCTTCAGTCGATTCTTGACCTCGGCCCGCTCCCGGCGAGCCGCGGCGGCCTTTTCGAGCGCGGCTGCGCGCTGTTCAGGGGTAAGGGGCGGAAGAGCCACGCCTACGTCACCTCGGATGTCGATCTGTCGGATACGGACCGGCGGGGAAGCCGGACGCCTCCCCACCAGGTGAGAGCCGGACACGCTGTGCTCGGCCGCTCTTCGACGGAGACTAGCGCCAAGGGCCGCTGTAGTCAGCGAGAACAGACGAAAAGTCCTGGTCAGCTGTGGCCGACCAGGATTTTCCCGACATATCGACCAGGTTTCTGGTCAGTATTTCGTCAACACGCTGTAAACGTGTCAGGGTCAACTGCCGGAGACCGCGCGGCGGACCTCGTCCGCGAACCGTTCGGCCGCTTCGCGCAGCCCGGACGCGTCCGGGCCGTGGCGCAGCACGCCCCGGCTGACGCTGGGCACCACGTTGCCCACCGCGTCCCCGAAGACCGTCACGAGATCCGCCGGGGTCGCCCCCTGGGCGCCGATGCCCGGCGCCAGCAGCGGCCCGTTGACCGCCAGGTCCACCCCCGCGTCGCCGAGCGTCGCGCCGACCACCGCGCCGACCGAGCCGAGCGGGGCCGCCCCCGCGTTCTCGGCGGCGATGTGGTCGAGCATCAGCCGGGCGAGCGAGCGGCCGTCGGCGGCCGTGGCCCGCTGGACCTCGGCGCCCTCCGGGTTGGAGGTGAGGGCGAGGACGAAGACGCCCGCGCCCGAGACGGCGGCGGCGTCCAGCGCCGGGCGCAGCGAGCCGAAGCCCAGGTACGGGGAGACCGTGACCGCGTCGGAGAAGAGCGGGGAGTCCTTGTCCAGATAGGTCGCCGCGTAGGCGCCCATGGTGGACCCGATGTCGCCGCGCTTGGCGTCCATCAGGACGAGGGCGCCGGCGGCGCGGGCCTCCTCGACGGCCTTCTCCAGAACGGCGATGCCGCGCGAGCCGAACCGCTCGAAGAACGCGGACTGCGGCTTGAGCACGGCGACCCGGTCGGCCAGCGCCTCCACGACGGTCCGGGTGAAGCGCTCCAGGCCCGCGATGTCGTCGTCCAGGCCCCAGGAGGTGAGCAGGGAGGCGTGCGGGTCGATGCCGACGCAGAGCGGCCCGCGGGTGTCCATGGCGTGGCGCAGGCGGGCGCCGAAGGGTTCGAGGGGGGTCACAGGGCGGCCTTCTTCCGGGTCTCGGCGCCGACGGCCTCGGCGAGGGTGGCGTACGGGGAGGCGGCCAGCCGGGCGGCGAGCCCCCGGTGGATCGCGCGGGCGTAGAAGGGGCCCTCGTAGATGAAGGCGCTGTAGCCCTGGACGAGGGTGGCCCCGGCGAGGATGCGCTGCCAGGCGTCCTCGGCGTTCTCGACGCCTCCGACGCCCACCAGGGTGATCCGGTCCCCCACCCGCGCGTACAGGCGGCTCAGGACCTCCAGCGAGCGTTCCTTGAGGGGGGCGCCGGAGAGTCCGCCGGTCTCCCCCAGCAGTTCGGGTCCCGACGTCAGGCCCAGGCCCTCGCGGGCGATGGTGGTGTTGGTGGCGATGATGCCGTCCAGGCCCAGCTCCACGGCGAGGTCGGCGACGGCGTCGACGTCCTCGTCCGCGAGGTCCGGGGCGATCTTGACGAGCAGCGGGACGCGCCGGGTGGTGACGGTGCGGTCGGCGGCCTCGCGTACGGCGGTGAGCAGCGGGCGCAGCGACTCGGTGGCCTGGAGGTTGCGCAGGCCGGGCGTGTTGGGCGAGGAGACGTTGACGACCAGGTAGTCGGCGTGGGCGGCGAGGGCCTCGGTGGACTTCACGTAGTCGGCGGCGGCCTCGGCCTCGGGGACGACCTTGGTCTTGCCGATGTTGACGCCGACCGTGGTGCGGAAGACGGGGGTGCGGGCGGCGAGACGGGCGGCGACGGCGGCGGAGCCCTCGTTGTTGAAGCCCATGCGGTTGATCAGCGCGCGGTCGGCGACGAGCCGGAAAAGGCGCTTCTTGGGGTTGCCGGGCTGCGGTTCGCCGGTGACGGTGCCGATCTCGATGTGGTCGAAGCCGAGCATCGCCATGCCGTCGATCGCGACGGCGTTCTTGTCGAATCCCGCGGCGAGGCCGAAGGGGCCGTGCATCCGCAGGCCGAGCGCCTCGGTGCGCAGCTCCTTGTAGCGGGGGGCGAGGGCGGCGGCGGCGAAGGTGCGCAGGACGGGGATCCGGGCGGCGAGGCGGATCCACCGGAAGGCGGCGTAGTGGGCCCGCTCGGGGTCCATCCGCGTGAAGACCAGCCGGAAGAAGAGCTTGTACATGGAAAGAGGTCCTTGGGGCTCGGTGGGCGCGACGGGGCTCGCAAAGAGGGGGACACCGCTTCGGTGTCCCCCTCTTCCGGCCGCTAGTCGCGGGCCGCTGTCAGATGCTCGGCGTGTTCCTGGAGCGAACGGACGCCCACGTCGCCGTGGTTGAGGGCGTCGATGCCCTGGACGGCGGCGGCGAGCGCCTGGACCGTGGTCAGGCACGGCACGCCGCGGGAGACGGCCGCGGTGCGGATGTCGTAGCCGTCGAGGCGGCCGCCGGTGCCGTACGGCGTGTTGACGATGAGGTCGACCTCGCCGTCGTGGATGTGCTGGACGATCGTCTTCTCGCCGTTCGGGCCGGGGCCCTCGGACTGCTTGCGCACGATCGTGGCGTTGATGCCGTTGCGCTTGAGGACCTCGGCGGTGCCGGAGGTGGCCATCAGCTCGAAGCCGTGGGCGACGAGCTCGCGGGCCGGGAAGATCATCGAGCGCTTGTCCCGGTTGGCGACCGAGATGAACGCGCGGCCCTTGGTGGGCAGCGGGCCGTACGCGCCGGCCTGCGACTTGGCGTACGCCGTGCCGAAGACCGAGTCGATGCCCATGACCTCACCGGTGGAGCGCATCTCCGGGCCGAGGACCGTGTCGACGCCCCGGCCGTGGATGTCGCGGAAGCGCGACCACGGCATCACGGCCTCCTTGACCGAGATCGGCGCGTCCAGCGGCAGCGTGCCGCCGTCGCCGGTCTTCGGCAGCAGGCCCTCCTCGCGCAGCTCGGCGATGGTCGCGCCCAGCGAGATGCGGGCCGCGGCCTTGGCGAGCGGGACGGCGGTCGCCTTCGAGGTGAAGGGGACCGTGCGGGAGGCGCGGGGGTTGGCTTCCAGGACGTAGAGGATGTCACCGGAGAGCGCGAACTGGATGTTGATCAGTCCGAGCACGCCGACGCCCTTGGCGATGCCCTCGGTGGAGGCGCGCAGCCGCTTGATGTCGAAGCCGCCGAGCGTGATCGGGGGCAGGGCGCAGGCCGAGTCGCCGGAGTGGATGCCGGCCTCCTCGATGTGCTCCATGACGCCGCCGAGGTAGAGCTCGTGGCCGTCGTAGAGGGCGTCCACGTCGATCTCGATGGCGTCGTCGAGGAAGCGGTCGACCAGGACCGGCCGGGAGGGGCTGATCTCGGTGGACTCGGCGATGTAGGCGGCGAGGCGCGTCTCGTCGTACACGATCTCCATGCCGCGGCCGCCGAGGACGTAGGACGGCCGTACGAGGACGGGGTAGCCGATCTCGTCGGCGATGGCCTTGGCCTCGCCGAAGGTGGTGGCGGTGCCGTGCTTGGGCGCGGGCAGTCCGGCCTCGGCGAGGACCCGGCCGAAGGCGCCGCGGTCCTCGGCGGCGTGGATCGCCTCCGGGGAGGTGCCGACGACGGGCACGCCGTTGTCCTTGAGCGCCTGCGACAGGCCGAGCGGGGTCTGGCCGCCGAGCTGGACGACCACACCGGCGATCGGGCCCGCCAGCGATTCGGCGTGCACGATCTCCAGGACGTCCTCCAGGGTGAGCGGCTCGAAGTAGAGCCGGTCGGAGGTGTCGTAGTCGGTGGAGACGGTCTCCGGGTTGCAGTTGACCATGACGGTCTCGAAGCCCGCGTCGCTCAGGGCGAAGGAGGCGTGCACACAGGAGTAGTCGAACTCGATGCCCTGGCCGATGCGGTTGGGGCCCGAGCCGAGGATGATCACGGCCGGCTTGGTCCGGGGCGCGACCTCGCTCTCCTCGTCGTAGGAGGAGTAGAAGTACGGCGTCTTCGCGGCGAACTCGGCGGCGCAGGTGTCGACCGTCTTGTAGACCGGGCGGATGCCGAGCGCGTGCCGGACCTCGCGGACGACGTCCTCGCGCAGCCCGCGGATCCCGCCGATCTGGGCGTCGGAGAAGCCGTGCCGCTTGGCCTCGGCGATCAGGTCGGCGTCCAGGCGTTCGGCGGCGGCCAGCTCGTCGGCGATCTCCTTGATCAGGAAGAGCTGGTCGACGAACCAGGGGTCGATCTTCGTGGCGTCGAAGACCTCCTCCTGGGTGGCTCCGGCGCGGATCGCCTGCATCACGGTGTTGATGCGGCCGTCGGTCGGGCGGACCGCTTCCGCGAGGAGTTCGGCCTTGTCGCCGACCGGGCCGGTGAAGGCGAACTGCGAGCCCTTCTTCTCCAGCGAGCGCAGGGCCTTCTGGAGGGCCTCGGTGAAGTTCCGGCCGATCGCCATGGCCTCGCCCACCGACTTCATGGTGGTGGTGAGGGTGGCGTCGGCGGACGGGAACTTCTCGAAGGCGAAGCGGGGGGCCTTGACCACGACGTAGTCGAGGGTCGGCTCGAAGGACGCCGGCGTCTTCTCGGTGATGTCGTTGGGGATCTCGTCCAGGGTGTAGCCCACGGCCAGCTTGGCGGCGATCTTGGCGATCGGGAAGCCGGTGGCCTTGGAGGCGAGCGCCGAGGAGCGGGAGACGCGCGGGTTCATCTCGATGACGATGACCCGGCCGTCGGTGGGGTCGATGGCGAACTGGATGTTGCAGCCGCCGGTGTCGACGCCGACCTCGCGGATGATCGCGATGCCGATGTCGCGCAGCCGCTGGTACTCGCGGTCGGTGAGCGTCATCGCCGGGGCGACGGTGATCGAGTCGCCGGTGTGGACGCCCATCGGGTCGAAGTTCTCGATGGAGCAGACGACCACGACGTTGTCGTTGCGGTCGCGCATCAGCTCCAGCTCGTACTCCTTCCAGCCGAGGATGGACTCCTCCAGGAGCACCTCGGTGGTCGGGGAGAGCGTCAGGCCCTGGCCGGCGATGCGGCGCAGTTCCTCCTCGTCATGGGCGAAGCCGGAGCCGGCGCCGCCCATGGTGAAGGAGGGGCGGACGACGACGGGGTAGCCGCCGAGGGTGTCGACGCCGGCGAGGACGTCGTCCATGGAGTGGCAGATCACGGAGCGGGCGGACTCGCCGTAGCCGATCTTCTCCTTGACGGCTTCCACGACGCCCTTGAAGAGGTCGCGGTCCTCGCCCTTGTTGATCGCCTCGACGTTGGCGCCGATGAGCTCGACGCCGTACTTCTCCAGGACACCGTTCTCGTGCATGGAGATCGCGGTGTTCAGTGCGGTCTGGCCGCCGAGGGTGGGCAGGAGCGCGTCGGGGCGCTCCTTGGCGATGATCTTCTCGACGAACTCGGGGGTGATCGGCTCGACGTAGGTGGCGTCGGCGATCTCCGGGTCGGTCATGATCGTCGCCGGGTTGGAGTTCACCAGGATGACGCGCAGGCCCTCGGCCTTGAGGACGCGGCAGGCCTGGGTGCCGGAGTAGTCGAACTCGGCGGCCTGGCCGATGACGATCGGACCGGAGCCGATGACCAGGACGGACTGGATATCGGAGCGCTTAGGCACGCTGGCCCTCCATCAGGGAAACGAAGCGGTCGAAGAGGTACGCGGCGTCGTGCGGGCCGGCGGCCGCCTCGGGGTGGTACTGGACGCTGAACGCGGGCCGGTCCAGGAGCTGGAGCCCCTCGACGACCTGGTCGTTCAGGCAGACGTGGGAAACCTCGGCGCGGCCGTACGCGGTGTCGGAGACCTGGTCGAGGGGGGCGTCGACGGCGAAGCCGTGGTTGTGCGCGGTGACCTCGACCTTGCCGGTGGTGCGGTCCTGCACCGGCTGGTTGATGCCGCGGTGGCCGTACTTCAGCTTGTACGTGCCGAAGCCGAGCGCGCGGCCGAGGATCTGGTTGCCGAAGCAGATGCCGAAGAGCGGGGTGGACCGTTCCAGCACGCCGCGCATGAGGGAGACCGGGTGGTCGGCGGTCGACGGGTCGCCGGGGCCGTTGGAGAAGAAGACGCCGTCGGGCTGGACCGCGTACACCTCTTCCAGGGTGGCGGTCGCGGGCAGGACGTGCACCTCGATGCCGCGTTCGGCCATCCGGTGCGGGGTCATGCCCTTGATCCCGAGGTCGATCGCGGCGACGGTGAACTTCTTCGTGCCGATCGCGGGGACGACGTAGGCCTCCTTGGTCGCCACCTCGGTGGAGAGGTCGGCGCCGGTCATCTCGGGGGCCTGGCGGACCTTGGCGAGCAGGGTGTCCTCGTCGGGAATCGCCTCGCCGGAGAAGATCCCGACGCGCATCGCGCCGCGCTCGCGCAGGTGGCGGGTGAGGGCGCGGGTGTCGACGCCGCTGATGCCGACGACGCCCTGGGCGGCCAGCTCCTCGTCCAGCGAGCGCTGCGAGCGCCAGTTGGAGGGCTTGCGGGCGGGGTCGCGGACGACGTAGCCGGAGACCCAGATGCGGCCGGACTCGGGGTCCTCGTCGTTGACGCCGGTGTTGCCGACGTGCGGGGCCGTCATGACGACGACCTGGCGGTGGTACGAGGGGTCGGTGAGCGTTTCCTGGTAGCCGGTCATGCCGGTGGAGAACACCGCTTCGCCGAAGGTCTCCCCCACGGCCCCGTAGGCGCGGCCGCGGAAGGCGCGGCCGTCCTCCAGGACGAGTACGGCGGGGGTCTGTGCCCCCCGGGTGGAGAGGGTCATCGTGCGGTGCCTTCCGTCGTGGTGCTGGTGAGTTCGGTGGCGGCCGGGGTGCCGGTGAGCCGGTTGACGGCGTCGACCCAGGCCTGGTGCTCGGCGGCGCGGTCGGAGCGGAAGCCGGAGTCGATCAGCTTCTCCCCGTGCGCCCAGGTGATGATCAGCAGGCCGCCCTCGGGGAGGACCTTGCCCGCGAGCGCCTTGTCGAGGCGGGCCTCGCGCAGGGCGCCGGCCGGGATGAAGAAGTCGGCCGCCCCGGGGCGTACGACGTCCAGGCCGCGGGCCGTGAGCGTCAGCTCGGTACGGCTGCGGGTGCCGAGGCCGTGGGCGACGATCCGGTCGAGCCACTGCCCCGCGGTGGTGGAGGCGTGGTAGCGCCCCTGGAGCGTCAGCAGCGTCTCGTCGTCGGCGAAGTCCTCGGGGGTGGCCCGGAGCTCCGGCAGGTCCGACTGGAGGCCGGCGCGCCACTTCCAGCCCTGGCGCATCAGCCAGTAGACGAGGGCGATGAAGACGAACAGGCCGATCACCCAGGCGATGCGGGCGGCCCAGTCCGTCACTTCCGCCGACTTCTGCTCGGCGGCGAGGTGGTACAGGGGGGTCAGAGTTGTCACGCGAGCTTCCCGTCGACGACCGTGGCACGGCCCCGCAGGAAGGTGTGGGTGACGCGGCCCGGCAGCTCGCGGCCCTCGTAGGGGGTGTTGCGGCTGCGGGACGCGAAGCCCGCGGGGTCCACGGCTCCACGGTATGCCGGATCGACCAGAGTGAGGTTGGCGGGCTCACCCGCCGAGACGGGACGGCCGTGTCCGTCGAGCCGGCCGATGGCGGCGGGGCGGAACGACATGCGGTCGGCGACGCCCGCCCAGTCGATCAGACCGGTGTCCACCATCGTCTGCTGGACGACCGAGAGCGCGGTCTCCAGGCCCACCATGCCCATGGCGGCCGCGGCCCACTCGCAGTCCTTGTCCTCGTGCGGGTGCGGGGCGTGGTCGGTGGCGACGCAGTCGATCGTGCCGTCGGCCAGGGCCTCGCGCAGGGCCAGGACGTCGGCCTCGGTGCGCAGCGGCGGGTTCACCTTGTAGACCGGGTTGTAGGTGCGGACCAGCTCGTCGGTGAGAAGGAGGTGGTGCGGGGTGACCTCGGCGGTGACGTTCCAGCCCTTGGACTTGGCCCAGCGGACGATCTCCACGGAGCCCGCGGTGGAGAGGTGGCAGATGTGGACGCGGGAGCCGACGTGGGCGGCGAGGAGGACGTCGCGCGCGATGATCGACTCCTCGGCGACGGCGGGCCAGCCGCCGAGTCCCAGCTCGGCCGAGACGATGCCCTCGTTCATCTGGGCGCCCTCGGTGAGGCGGGGTTCCTGGGCGTGCTGGGCGACGACGCCGTCGAAGGCCTTCACGTACTCCAGGGCGCGGCGCATGATCACGGCGTCGTCGACGCACTTGCCGTCGTCGGAGAAGACCTTCACCCCGGCGGCGGAGTCGTGCATGGCGCCGAGTTCGGCGAGCTTCTTGCCCTCCAGACCGACGGTGACGGCGCCGACGGGCTGCACGTCGCAGTAGCCGGACTCCTTGCCGAGCCGCCAGACCTGCTCGACGACGCCGGCGGTGTCGGCGACCGGGAAGGTGTTGGCCATGGCGTGCACGGCGGTGAAGCCGCCGACGGCCGCGGCCTTGGTGCCGGTGAGGACGGTCTCGGAGTCCTCGCGGCCGGGCTCGCGCAGATGGGTGTGCAGGTCGACCAGGCCGGGCAGCAGGATCTGCCCCTCGGCCTCGATCACGGTGGCGCCGTCGGCGTCGAGGCCGGTGCCCACCTCGGCGATGGTCTCGCCGTCGATCAGGACGTCCCCGGGCTCGCCGCCGAGGATCCGCGCACCGCGGATGATGATCTTGCTCATGGTCACTTGTTCTCCTCGGTACGGGCGGGGGCGGCGGACAGCGCGGTGTCGGAGCCGCCGAGCAGCAGGTAGAGCACGGCCATGCGGATGGAGACCCCGTTGGCGACCTGCTCGACGACCGTGCAGCGGTCGGAGTCGGCGACCTCGGCGGTGATCTCCATGCCGCGGACCATCGGGCCGGGGTGCATGACGACGGCGTGCTCGGGCATCTTCGCCATCCGCTCGCCGTCCAGGCCGTAGCGGCGGGAGTACTCGCGCTCGGTCGGGAAGTAGGCGGCGTTCATCCGTTCGCGCTGCACACGCAGCATCATGACCGCGTCGGACTTCGCCAGCACGTCGTCGAGGCTGTAGCTGACGTCGCAGGGCCACTGCTCGACGCCCACGGGGACGAGGGTGGGCGGGGCCACCAGGGTGACGTGCGCGCCGAGCGTGGTGAGCAGATGGACGTTGGAGCGGGCGACACGGCTGTGCAGGATGTCGCCGACGATCGTGATGCGGCGGCCGTCCAGGTCGCGGCCGAGCCCGGCGTCGGGGCCGACGAGCCGGCGGCGCATCGTGAAGGCGTCCAGCAGGGCCTGGGTGGGGTGCTCGTGGGTGCCGTCCCCGGCGTTGACCACGGCCCCGTCGATCCAGCCGGAGGTGGCGAGCCGGTAGGGGGCGCCGGAGGCGCCGTGCCGGATGACGACGGCGTCGGCGCCCATCGCCTCCAGGGTGAGCGCGGTGTCCTTGAGGGACTCGCCCTTGGAGACGGAGGAGCCCTTGGCGGAGAAGTTGATGACGTCGGCGGACAGCCGCTTGGCGGCCGCCTCGAAGGAGATGCGGGTCCGGGTCGAGTCCTCGAAGAAGAGGTTGACGACGGTACGGCCGCGCAGGGTGGGGAGCTTCTTGATCGGCCGGTCCGCGACCCGGGCCATCTCCTCGGCGGTGTCGAGGATCAGGACGGCGTCGTCGCGGGTGAGGTCGGCGGCCGAGATGAGGTGACGCTTCATCTGGGGTTCTCCGGGTGGCTGGAGGGAGGTTTCAGGCATGCGGGCGCGCGGAAGGGCGCCGTACGTCCCCGATGAGGGCGTACGGGAGGGTTCCGGGCTACTGCGCGTCCGCGGGGGCGGCCTGCTGGACGCCGAGCAGTACGGCGTCGCGGCCGTCCTCCTCCGCGAGCTGGACCTTGACCGTCTCCCGCAGCGACGTGGGGAGGTTCTTGCCGACGTAGTCCGCGCGGATGGGCAGTTCCCGGTGGCCGCGGTCGACGAGGACCGCGAGCTGCACCGCGCGGGGGCGGCCGATGTCGCCGAGCGCGTCGAGGGCGGCGCGGATCGTGCGGCCGGAGAAGAGCACGTCGTCGACCAGGACGACCAGGCTGCCCTCGATCCCCTCGCCGGGGATCTCGGTGCGGGCCAGGGCGCGCGCCGGGCGCAGCCGCAGGTCGTCGCGGTACATGGTGATGTCGAGCGATCCGACCGGCGTCTTCCGGCCGGTGATCTGTTCGAGTTTGTCGGCGAGCCGACGGGCGAGGAACACGCCCCGGGTCGGGATGCCGAGCAGCACCACGTCGTCGGCGCCCTTGGCGCGTTCGACGATCTCGTGGGCGATACGGGTCAGCACACGGGCGATGTCGGGGGCCTCGAGAACGGGGCGCGCCGCGTTGCCGGTGGCGTCGTGCTGTGCGTCCATAAGAAACGGACCTCCTTCTCCGCCTCACGGGACGGATCGTTAAAGGACGTCGAATTTGCGTCATCCACGCTACCAGGGCTTGCGCCCGGCCCTGGACCCACCCCCGGGAGGCGCCGGTCCGGACCATTCGGCTTGACGCAGCCAAGTAACGCTGCGTAACCTCACAGTGAGTTACCAGCCACGCGGCGGAGCCGCACACTGTTCCAGCGTCCGGGGAGCCATATGTCCAGCGAATACGCAAAACAGCTCGGGGCCAAACTCCGTGCCATCCGCACCCAGCAGGGCCTCTCCCTCCACGGCGTGGAGGAGAAGTCGCAGGGCCGCTGGAAGGCCGTCGTGGTCGGTTCGTACGAGCGCGGCGACCGTGCCGTGACCGTGCAGCGCCTCGCCGAGCTGGCGGACTTCTACGGGGTCCCCGTGCAGGAGCTGCTGCCCGGCACGACGCCGGGCGGTGCCGCCGAGCCGCCGCCGAAGCTCGTCCTGGACCTGGAGCGCCTCGCCCACGTCCCGCCGGAGAAGGCCGGTCCGCTCCAGCGCTACGCGGCGACCATCCAGAGCCAGCGCGGCGACTACAACGGCAAGGTGCTCTCGATCCGCCAGGACGACCTGCGCACGCTGGCCGTGATCTACGACCAGTCGCCGTCCGTGCTGACGGAGCAGCTCATCAGCTGGGGTGTGCTGGACGCCGACGCGCGCCGCGCCGTCTCCCACGACGAGGGCTGAGCGAGCGGGGCCGGACCCCACAGCAGAAACGTGCCGCCGGGTGGGCGGGGACCTTCGGGTTCCCGCCCACCCGGCGTTCTGCGTGCCCACGCGTCCGCACGGCTCGGGCGCGCGTCCGGTCCGCATGACCCCGGGTGCGTCTGCTCCGCACGGCCCCGGGTGCGCCGAAGGGCCCACGGCAGTCGGCCGTGGGCCCTTCGCGGTGTGCGGCCGCATCGCGGCCGCCGGGGCTACTGCTCCCGGCGGAGATTCGGCTTGAGGTCCTTGAAACGGGCCAGCAGGCCGTTCACGAAGGACGGGGAGTCATCGGTGGAGAACTCCTTGGCGAGCTGGACGGCCTCGTCGATCACCACGGCGTCCGGGGTCTCGTCCATCCAGATCAGCTCGTACGCACCGAGCCGCAGGATGTTGCGGTCGACGACCGGCATACGGTCGATCTCCCAGTCCACGGCGTAGGTGACGATGAGGTCGTCGATCCGGTCCGCGTACTGCGCGTACCCCTCGACCAGCTCCATCGTGAACTCACCGACCGGCGGCTGACGGTCGTCGGTCCGCGCGTGCCGTACCCAGTCCGCGAGGACGGTCCGCACGGGCTCACCGCGCTGGTCGGCCTCGAAGAGAATCTGGAAGGCGCGCTTGCGGGCCTTGTTCCGGGCGGCCACGGTTAGCTGTTCACCCGGCCGAGGTAGTCGCCCGAGCGGGTGTCGACCTTGATCTTCTCGCCGGTGGTGATGAAGAGCGGCACGCCGATCTCGTAACCGGTCTCCAGCGTGGCGGGCTTGGTGCCGCCGGTGGAGCGGTCGCCCTGGACGCCCGGGTCGGTGTGCTGGATCGTCAGCTCGACGGCGGCGGGCAGCTCGACGTAGAGCACCTCGCCCTCGTACTGGGCGACGGAGGCGGTGAAGCCCTCGATCATGAAGTTGGCGGCGTCGCCGACGGCCTTGCGGTCGACCATGAGCTGGTCGTACGTGTCCATGTCCATGAAGACGAAGTACTCGCCGTCCATGTACGAGAACTGCATGTCGCGGCGGTCAATGGTGGCCGTCTCGACCTTCACGCCGGCGTTGAACGTCTTGTCGACGACCTTCCCGGAGAGCACGTTCTTGAGCTTGGTGCGCACGAAGGCAGGGCCCTTGCCGGGCTTGACGTGCTGGAACTCGACGACGGACCAGAGCTGGCCTCCGTCGAGCTTGAGCACCATGCCGTTCTTGAGGTCGTTCGTGGAAGCCACGGTTGCGGAATCTCCTGGACTGAAGCTGGTGGAACGGCCAAGGATCCGCGCTAGAGCGCGAGCAGCTCCTTGGTCGTCATGGTGAGTAGCTCGGGTCCGCCGTCCGCCTCGGGGCGCACGACGAGCGTGTCATCGATCCGGACACCGCCCCGGCCCGGGAGGTGGACCCCCGGTCCGACGGTGACCGGCACACAAGCGTCCAGTTTACCCATGGCTGCCGGTGCCAGTTGCGGGTCCTCCTCGATTTCGAGCCCCACACCGTGCCCGGTCCTCGCCGGAAGGCCCTCCCCGTACCCCGCGGACTCCAGCGGATGCCGCGCCGCACGGTCCACGTCCCGGTAGGCGACACCGGGTGCGAGGGCCTCCCTGCCTGCCCGCTGAGCGGCGAAAACGAGGTCGTACAACTCGATCTGCCACTCGGCGGGGGCGGTGCCGATGACGAACGTACGCCCGATCTCGCACCGGTAGCCGCGATAGCGCGCACCGAGGCGCACGGAGAGGAAATCTCCCTCCTCCACCCTCCGGTCGGAGGGCTGGTGGCGTCCCTGGCCGGAGTTGGGTCCGGTGGCCACGGAGGTGGCGAAGGCGGGGCCGTCCGCGCCGTGGTCGACGAGGCGGCGCTCCAGTTCCAGGGAGAGGTGGCGCTCGGTGCGGCCGACCAGGATCGATTCGAGGAGTTCACCGAGGGCCTGGTCGGTGATCTCGGCGGCGATCCGGAGGCAGCCGATCTCCTCCTCGTCCTTGACGATCCGCTGCTGCTCCACGGTGTGGCCCAGATCGGCCAGTTTCAGCCGCGGGGCGGCCTTCTCCATGGCCCGGTGCCGGGCCACGGTCAGGTCGTGCTCCTCGACGGCGAGCCGCTGGGCGCCCGTGGCGGCGGCGAGACCGGCGGCGGCGACCACCGGGTCCTCGTCGGGGACGGGCAGGAGGTCGATCCGCAGCGCTTCGTCGGGCCGCCCGTGGGCGCCTTCACCGGCCGGGGCGCGGGGGCAGAGCAGAACGTCCTCGCCGGGGCCGAGCAGCAGCACGGCGCCGGGGGGCGCTCCGCCCGCGAGATAGCGGACGTTGGCGGGGCGGGAGACCAGGGCGGCCGCGGAGCCCGCGGCGGCACACCGGTCGCGGAGCAGCCCGCGTCGGGCAGCGTGCACCTCTGACATGGTTCGAGCGTACGAGCGGCCGCGGTGGCCCGCCCGGCCGGCGCATCCGACCGGGGGGCGGGGCACTCCCGCTACCAGGCGGGCGGGCTCGCGATGGAGCGGGCCAGCACGTCGTCCAGGACGCGGGCGGTGGTCTCGACGTCGTAGGTGGAGTTGTCGATGATCGGGAGGCCGGAGCCGTACCAGCCGGCCATCCGGCCGTGGATACGGGCGACCTCCTCGTCGGAGAGGCGGCGGTTGCCGCTGCGCTCCGCGTTGCGCTCCAGGACGATCTCCAGGCCGGGCAGCAGGACCACGGGCAGCAGGCCGGGCCCCACATGGCGCTTCCAGCCGCCGAGGCCGACGACCGGGCGGTCGGGGAAGACGGCGTCGTCGAGGATGCAGGATATGCCGTTGGCGAGGAAGTTGCGGGCGGCGAAGCCGCAGGTGCGGCGGGCCAGGCGGTACTGGGCCTCGGAGTGGTCGTTCCAGCCGGCCTGCGGGTCGGCGAAGCCGGAGCGGACCCATTCGCGGACGTCGTCGAGGGAGACGTGGGCGGTGGGCACCCTGCGGCGGGCGGCCCAGAGCTTGGCGACGGTGGTCTTGCCCGCTCCGGCCGGGCCGATGAGCAGCACGGCGAGCGTGGCGCCGCCGGTGCCGGGCTCGGCGGGAGGGGCGGGCAGCGGCACGGGGCCGCCCGGGGGCAGCTGGACGTGACCGGTGTGCCCGGCGGCCTCCCGGGCGGGGGCGTGGGGCCGGTGCCGCTCCAGCCGGGTCCCGGGCCTGCCCGGGGCCGGGCGACGGCTGGGCGTGGCCGGGAGGAGCCTGGCCGGGGGCCGGGGGCGGCGGGGCCTGGTGGGGAGCCGACGGGGGCGAGGGCTGTGTCCGGCCGGGGCCCGGGGGCGGCGGGGATATCGGAGGCGGGCCGGGGTGGCCGGGGTGCTGGGCCTGGTACGGCCGGCCGACGTGCCCGCTACCGGGTCCGTGGGGCGGCAGCGGGGCCCCCACTGCGTGCTGCATCCGGTGCCACTCCGTCTCGTCACTGCAACTGGCGCTGCTGGGAGGGCTACCGTACCTTCCCGGGCCGGGGCGGGGTGAACGGCCCGGGAGGGTGCGATAGGCCCGTCGGCCGCGCGACGGGGCGGACGTACGGCGCGGGTGTCAGTCCGTCAGTTCGTCGGCCAGAGCGCGCAGGGCGAGCCGGTAGGAGCCGATGCCGAAACCGGCCACCGTGCCCGTGGCCACCGCGGCGACCACCGAGGTGTGGCGGAACTCCTCGCGGGTGTACGGGTTGGAGATGTGCACCTCGATCAGCGGGGCGGTGCGCTGGGCGGCCGCGTCCCGCATGCCGTAGGAGTAGTGCGTGAACGCGCCCGGGTTGAGGACGACCGGGACCGATCCGTCCGCCGCCTCGTGGAGCCAGCGGATCAGTTCGCCCTCGTCGTTGGTCTCCCGTACGTCGACGTCGAAGCCGAGCTCCTTGCCGAGCGTGGTGCAGGTGTCGACGAGTCCGGCGTAGGAGGTGGCCCCGTAGACGTCGGGCTCGCGCGAGCCGAGCCGGCCGAGGTTGGGGCCGTTGAGGACGAGGACCCTGCGGGTCACGCGGAGACCTCCCCGTAGGCGGCGAGCAGCACGGCCGGGTCGGGGCCCTCCAGGACGGTGGGCTTGCCGATGCCGTCCAGGACGATGAAGCGCAGCAGGTCGCCGCGGGACTTCTTGTCGACCTTCATGTTCTCCAGCAGCTTGGGCCACTGGTCGCCGCGGTAGGTGAGCGGCAGGCCCACCGACTCCAGGATCGTCCGGTGCCGGTCGGCGGTGGCGTCGTCGAGGCGTCCGGCGAGCCGGCCCAGCTCGGCGGCGAAGACCATGCCGATGGAGACGGCGGCCCCGTGACGCCACTTGTAGCGCTCGTTCTTCTCGATCGCGTGGCCCAGGGTGTGGCCGTAGTTGAGGATCTCGCGGAGTCCGGACTCCTTGAGGTCGCTGGAGACGACCTCGGCCTTGACCCGGATGGACCGCTCGATCAGCTCGGCGGTGTGCGGCCCGGAGGGGGTACGGGCCCCCTCGGGGTCGGACTCGACCAGGTCGAGGATGACGGGGTCGGCGATGAACCCGGCCTTGATGACCTCGGCCATGCCGGAGACGTAGTCGTGGACCGGCAGCGATGCGAGGGCGGCGAGGTCGCAGAGGACCCCGGCGGGCGGGTGGAAGGCGCCCACGAGGTTCTTGCCCTCGGCGGTGTTGATGCCGGTCTTGCCGCCGACGGCCGCGTCGACCATGCCGAGCACGGTGGTGGGGATCGCGATCCAGCGCACCCCGCGCAGCCAGGTGGCGGCGACGAACCCGGCGACGTCCGTGGTGGCCCCGCCGCCGATGCCGACGATGACGTCGGTGCGGGTGAAGCCGGTCTGGCCCAGCGCCTTCCAGCAGTAGGCGGCGACCTCGGCGGTCTTGGCCTCCTCCGCGTTGGGCAGCTGGATCGCGATGGCCTCGTACCCCTGTTCGGCGAGGTCCTCACGGACCGCCTCACCGGTCTCGGCGAGCGCTTCCGGGTGCAGGACGGCGACCCGCTTCGCGCGGTCGCCGATGAGCTGGGGCAGCTCGCCGAGGAGCTGGTGGCCGACGAGGACCTCGTACGGGTCGGAGCCCGCGGAGCCTGCGACCTGGATGCGGGTGGGACCCTGCTGCGTCATGCCGGTGTTCTCCACGCCGGGGGCGGCTGGGCCCTCCGGCAGTTCCAGTGCGTCGATGATCGCCTGGGCGACCTCTTCGGGGGTGTGCTCGTCGGTCGCGACGACGGTACGGGCGACCTCCTCGTACAGATGGCGGCGGGCGTCCATCAGCTCGCGCCACTGCCGGCGCGGGTTGACCGCGAGCAGCGGGCGGGCCGCGCCGAGCCCGACGCGGCGGACGGCCTCGTCCACGTCCATGGAGAGGTAGACGACCGGCCGGCCGGCCAGCAGCTCCCTGGTCGCCCCGTCCAGGACGGCCCCGCCGCCGAGGGAGAGGACGCCCGGGTGCCCGGCGACGGCCGCGGCGACGGCGCGGCGCTCCAGGGCGCGGAAGTGCTCCTCGCCCTCGTCGTAGAAGATCTCCGCGATCGGCTTGCCGGCCTCGGCGACGACGTCCGCGTCGGTGTCCCGGTAGGTGGTGCCGAGCCGGGCGGCGAGGAGTTCGCCGACGGTGGACTTGCCGACGCCCATCGGGCCGACGAGGACGACCAGGGGGCCGCTCATCGGATCTGGAGGTGGTCGAGGTACGACTGGACGTTGCGGCGGGTCTCGGCCACGCTGTCGCCGCCGAACTTCTCCGCGACCGCGTCGGCCAGGACCAGGGCGACCATCGCCTCCGCGACGATGCCCGCGGCCGGGACGGCGCAGACGTCGGAGCGCTGGTGGTGGGCCTTGGTGGCCTCGCCGGTGGTGACGTCCACGGTGGCCAGCGCGCGCGGCACGGTCGCGATGGGCTTCATCGCGGCGCGGGCGCGCAGCAGCTCACCGGTGGTCAGGCCGCCCTCGGTGCCGCCGGACCGCCCGGAGGTCCGCTTGATGCCGTCCTCGGTGTTGACGATCTCGTCGTGCGCCTTCGAGCCGGGGACCCGGGCCAGCTCGAAGCCGTCGCCGACCTCGACGCCCTTGATCGCCTGGATGCCCATGAGGGCCGCGGCGAGCCGGGCGTCCAGGCGCCGGTCCCAGTGCACGTGCGAGCCGAGCCCGACGGGCACGCCGTACGCGAGCACCTCGACGACGCCGCCGAGGGTGTCGCCGTCCTTGTGGGCCTGGTCGATCTCGGCCACCATCGCCTTGGACGCGTCGGCGTCCAGGCAGCGGACCGGATCGGCGTCCAGCTTCTCCACGTCACCGGGGACCGGGACGACGCCGTAGGGCGCCTTGGCCGCGGCCAGCTCGACGACATGGCTGACGATCTCGATGCCCGCGGTCTCCTTGAGGTAGGAGCGCGCGACGGTCCCGAGGGCCACGCGGGCGGCGGTCTCCCGGGCGCTGGCGCGCTCCAGGACCGGCCGGGCCTCGTCGAAGCCGTACTTCTGCATCCCCGCGAGGTCGGCGTGGCCGGGCCGGGGCCGGGTCAGCGGGGCGTTGCGGGCGAGCTGGGCCAGCTCCTCGGGGTCGACCGGGTCGGCCGCCATGACCTGTTCCCACTTGGGCCACTCGGTGTTGCCGATCATGACGGCGACCGGGGAGCCCATGGTGAGCCCGTGGCGTACGCCGCCGAGGAAGGTGACCTCGTCCTTCTCGAACTTCATCCGCGCACCGCGGCCGTAACCGAGCCGCCGCCGGGCCAGCGCCTCCGCCACCATCTCCGTGGTGATCGGGACACCGGCGGGAAGACCCTCCAGCGTCGCCACCAGTGCGGGTCCGTGCGACTCCCCCGCGGTCAGCCAGCGCAACCTGCTCAACGGTGCTCCTCTTGCTCGCGCCTGAAATCCAACGGCGCCACCGGGTGCGCGGCCCTGGCCCGCCACCCCCGATCCTCCCACGAACGGGCACACGATCCGGTCGCCGGTCCAGCAGACGGACCGGCGACTCCCACGAAGCCTCGTGGCCGGCCGTCAGCGGGAAGCGAGCGCGGCTTCCCCGGCGTGCCGCATGGCGGCCAGGGGCGCGGGGATCCGGCCGGTCATCTGCTCGACCTGCAGCAGCGCCTGGTGCACGAGGAGGTCGAGCCCGCCGACGACCGCCCCGCCGCGGGCGGACCACGCGGCGGCCAGGGCGGTGGGCCACGGCTCGTACAGCACGTCGAAGAGGATGCCCGGGGCGCGGGGGACGGAGCCGGTGAAGGGGTCGGTGGCGCCCGCCGGGGTGGTGGCGATGACCAGGGGTGCGCTCAGTGCCGCCGCCGCGTCCGCCCAGTCGGCGGTGATGACGTCGACCCCGAGCCGCTCGCCCCAGCCGCGCATCTCCCCCGCCCGCTCGGGGCTGCGCACGTACGCCGTGACCGGCCCGGCGCAGACCACGGCGAGCGCGGCCAGCGCGGAGGAGGCGGTGGCGCCGGCGCCGAGGACGGCGGCGGATTCCACCTTGTCGACGCCGCGTTCCCGCAGGGCGGCGACCATGCCGGGGATGTCGGTGTTGTCGCCCACGCGGCGGCCGTCCTCGGTGAACACGACCGTGTTGACGGCCTCCACGGAGGCGGCCGTCGCGCTGACCTCGTCGAGCAGCGGGATGATCGCGCGCTTGAGCGGCATGGTCAGGGACAGCCCCGCCCAGGAGGCGTCCAGCCCTTCGACGAACCCGGGCAGCGCCGCCTCGTCGACCTCGAACCGGTCGTAGGACCAGTGCTCCAGGCCGAGTTCGGCGTAGGCGGCGCGGTGCAGGACCGGGGAGAGGGAGTGGGCGATGGGCGAGCCGAGGACGGCGGCCCGGCGTGGCTCGCTCACTGGCCGGCCTTCCCGTCCTCGTACTCCCGCCGGTTCCTCTCGTGCTCTTCGTTGGTCTCGGCGAAGACGGTCTTGTCCTCGTTGATCGAGACGAAGTAGTACCAGGGGCCCGGTGTGGGATTCATGGCCGAGTGCAGGGCGTCCGCGCCGGGGTTGCTGATCGGGCCGGACGGCAGCCCGATGATCTTGTACGTGTTGTACGGGTCGTCGATCTTCCGGAGGTCGTCGACGGCACCGACGTCCAGCGTGCTCTCGTTCTTGATGTAGTTGACCGTGGAGTCGAATTCCAGCCGTCCGACGGTCTCCATGTTGCCCGGCTTGAGCCGGTTGTAGACGACCCGCGCGACCTTGTCGAAGTCGTGCTTGTACTTGCCCTCGACCTGCACGAGGCTCGCGACGGTCACGAGCTCCCACGGGGTCTTCAGGCCGAGCTTCTTGGCGCTGGCCTCCAGGTCGACCTTCCCGTACTCCTTGTTCGCCCGCGTGACCATCCGCTTCAGCGCGTCCTCGGGCTTGGACCCCTTGGCGACCGGGTAGGCCGCCGGGTAGAGGAAGCCTTCCAGCGGGTCCTTCACGTCCGGGTTGTCGTCCGCCCAGTCCGGCAGACCGAGGCTCTCCGCCTTGGTCTTGGCGATGTCGGCGGTGGTGCCCTTCTTGAGCTCGAGCCGCTTGTCGATCATCTCGTAGACCGTCGCGTTGCGCGTCCCCTCGGGGATCACGAACGGGTTCTGGCTCTTCGGGTCGAGCATCAGCGAGATCGCGCTGGCCGCCGACATCTCCTTCTTCAGGAGATAGACCCCGGCCTGGAGGGACTTGCCCTTCGGGTTGTCGTTCTGCGCCGCGACGAACGCGTCGGAGGACTTGATGACGCCCTTCTTGCGCAGGATGTTGGCGATGTCGTACCCGAACGCGCCCTCGGGGATCTCGACCTCGACCTGCTCGCCGGTGCCCGACCCGGTGTAGTCGGCCGGGGCGCCGAACTGTTTCTGCCAGAAGGTGTAGCCGACGTAGCTGACACCACCGAGGCCGCCGACCAGGACGACGGAGACCACCAGGCAGGCGACGCCGCTACGGCTCTTTTTCTTCTTGCCCTTGCCGCCCCGGCGCTCGTCGCCCCCGCGGTCGCGGCGCGAGGAGCGCGATCCGTCGTCGTCCGGGTCATCGTCGTCGTCGCGCGGCTCACGGCCGGCCGGGGCGTCCGCACCGGTGAAGAAGGGGTGCGTCTCCTCCTGCGGCTCGTCCGCACCCCAGTCCGTCGGCTCCTGCCGGGACTGCTGCTGTCCGGGCGCGGCCTCGCGGCGGCCGGGGGGCTGCGGCGGAGGGTAGGCCTCCGGCGTGCCGTAGTGGTCCTGGCCCGTGTCGTACGCGCCCGGGTGCTGCGCGTACGGGTCCTGGGGCTCGGCCCCGTACGCCATGGCGGACTGCTGACCGGTGTCCCAGCCGCCGTTGTACTGGGGCTGGGCACCGGGCTGCTGCGCGTACGGGTCGTGCTGGGGCGCACCGTACTGCTGGTGGTTCTGCTGCTGGTCGTACTGCTGATGCTGCTGACCGTACTGCTGATGCTGCGCGTACGGCTCCTGCGGCTGATGGCCCTGGTACTGCTGGGCATAGGGGTCCTGCTGGTAGGACTGCTGCTGGTCGCCGTACTGGCCCTGGCCGTGGGCGGCCTGCCGGCCTCCCCATCCCTGGTCCCCGTACAGGGGATCCTCGGGATGCCACGGTTCGGAGCCGGGGCCCCGGCCATACTCAGTCATCGATCCCCTAGAGCCGCGAGACGACGTTCCGTCTCTTCGCTTCGCTGTGCGGTTTATTCGAACACCGCCGCATCGCGCGGAACGTTACCGTATCGCGATCAGACAACCACTTCGACGCCCTCGCCCGGGGGATTACCTGACGCCCGTTCGGACTCCAGAGCGTTCTGGAGGATCACCACAGCGGCAGCCTGGTCGATGACAGACCGGCCCTTCTTGGACTTCACGCCCGAGGCGCGCATGCCCTGGGCCGCCGTCACTGTGGTCATCCTCTCGTCCACCAGCCGCACCGGGACCGGCGCGATCGACCGGGCGAACGTCTGCGCGAACTCCCGGACCTTCGCGGCCGCGGGGCCCTCGCCGCCGCCGAGCGAGCGCGGCAGGCCGAGGACGACCTCGATCGGCTCGTACTCCTCGACGAGTCGGCGGAGCCGCCGGTGGGCGGCCGGGACATCGCGTCCCGGCACGGTCTCCACCGGCGTGGCCAGGATCCCGTCGGGGTCGCACGAGGCGACCCCGATCCTCGCGTCCCCGACGTCGACGGCGAGCCGCCGCCCTCGGCGCATCTGCGTCATCTCCGTCGTCACGCCGTCTCGGTGACGAGGCGTTCGACCGCGGCGACGGCGTCCGCGATCGCGGCCGGGTTCGTGCCGCCGCCCTGGGCGACGTCGGGCTTGCCGCCGCCACCGCCGCCGAGGGTCTTCGCGGCCGTACGGACGAGGTCACCGGCCTTGAGACCCCGCTCGCGGGCGGCCTCGTCTGTGGCGATGACGGTGAGGGGGCGGCCGTTGGCCGTGGTGAACAGGGCCACGACGGCCGGGCGGCCGCCCTGGATGCGTCCGCGCACGTCCAGGACCAGCTTGCGCAGGTCGTCGGCGGAGGTGCCGTCGGGGACCTGGCCGGTGACCAGGGCGACACCGCGGACGTCCTGGGCGGACTCGACGAGCCCGGCGGCGGCCGCGAGGACCTTCTCCGCGCGGAACTTCTCGATCTCCTTCTCGGCGTCCTTCAGCTTGCCGAGCATGCCCGCGATCTTCTCGGGCAGCTCCTCGGGCCGGCCCTTGACCAGCTCCTGGAGCTGGGCGACGACCGTGTGCTCCTTGGCGAGGAAGTTGTAGGCGTCCACGCCCACCAGTGCCTCGATGCGGCGCACGCCGGAGCCGATGGAGGACTCGCCGAGCAGCTTCACCAGACCCAGCTGGGCGGTGTTGTGGACGTGGGTGCCGCCGCACAGCTCCTTGGAGAAGTCGCCGATGGTGACGACGCGGACCCGCTCGCCGTACTTCTCGCCGAACTCGGCGATGGCCCCCTGCTTCTTGGCCTCGTCGATGGACATGACCTCGGCCTGGACGTCCAGCTCCCGGGAGAGGACCTCGTTGATCCGCTGCTCCACGTCGGTGAGGACCGTGCCGGGGACGGCCGCGGGCGAACCGAAGTCGAACCGGAAGCGGCCCGGGGAGTTCTCGGAGCCGGCCTGGGCGGCCGTCGGGCCGAGCGCGTCGCGCAGCGCCTGGTGGGTCAGGTGGGTGGCGCTGTGGGCGCGGGCGATGGCCCGGCGGCGGGTGGCGTCGATGGAGGCGAAGACCGGCGCCCCGACCGTGACCTCGCCGACCTGGACGACGCCCTTGTGGACGTGGACGCCGGGGACCGGCTTCTGGACGTCGCGGACCTCGATCACGGCGCCCGTGTCGAGCCGGATGCGGCCGGTGTCGGCGAGCTGGCCGCCGCCCTCGGCGTAGAAGGGGGTGCGGTCGAGGACGACCTCGACCTCGTCGCCCTCGGTGGCGGCGGGCGAGGGCACGCCGTCGACGAGCAGACCGACGATGGTGGACTCGCCGGCCACGCTGGTGTAGCCGGTGAACTCCGTGGCGCCGGAGGTGTCCGCGACCTCGCGGTAGGCGGAGAGGTCGGCGTGACCGGTCTTCTTGGCGCGGGCGTCGGCCTTGGCCTTGTCGCGCTGCTCCTGCATGAGGCGGCGGAAGCCGTCCTCGTCCACGGAGAGCCCCTGCTCGGCGGCCATCTCCAGGGTGAGGTCGATCGGGAAGCCCCAGGTGTCGTGGAGCAGGAACGCCTTGTCCCCGGCCAGGACCTTGCCACCGGCGGCCTTGGTCTCGGTGACCGCGGTCTCCAGGATGTTGGTGCCGCCCTTGAGGGCCTTGAGGAAGGCGGCCTCCTCGGCGAGCGCCACCGTCTCGATGCGCTTCCGGTCGGTGATCAGCTCCGGGTACTGCAGCCCCATCGTGTCGATCACGACGTCGATCAGGTCCTTGACGACCGTGCCGGTGGCGCCCAGGAGGCGCATGTTGCGGATGGCGCGGCGCATGATGCGGCGCAGCACGTAGCCGCGGCCCTCGTTGCCCGGGGTGACGCCGTCACCGATGAGCATGACCGACGTACGGATGTGGTCGGCGACGACGCGGAGCGAGACGTCCGTGGACCGGTCCGCGCCGTAGCGGACGCCGGTCAGCTCGGTGGCCTTGTCCATGACGACGCGCAGGGTGTCGGTCTCGTACATGTTCTGTACGCCCTGGAGGATCATCGCCAGGCGTTCGAGGCCGAGACCGGTGTCGATGTTCTTGGACGGCAGGTCCCCGAGGATCGGGAAGTCCTCCTTGCCGTCGCCCGCACCGCGCTCGTACTGCATGAAGACCAGGTTCCAGATCTCCACGTAGCGCTCGTCGTTGACGGCCGGGCCGCCCTCGACGCCGAACTCGGGGCCGCGGTCGTAGTTGATCTCGGAGCAGGGGCCGCAGGGTCCGGGGACGCCCATGGACCAGAAGTTGTCCTTCTTGCCCAGACGCTGGATGCGCTCGGCGGGGACGCCGATCTTGTCGCGCCAGATGGCCTCGGCCTCGTCGTCGTCGAGGTAGACGGTGATCCAGAGCTTCTCGGGGTCGAGGCCGTAGCCGCCGTCCTCGACGGAGTTGGTCAGGGCCTCCCAGGCGAGCTTGATGGCCCCTTCCTTGAAGTAGTCCCCGAAGGAGAAGTTGCCGCACATCTGGAAGAAGGTGCCGTGGCGGGTGGTCTTGCCGACCTCTTCGATGTCCGGCGTGCGCACGCACTTCTGCACGCTGGTGACGCGCGGGGCGGGCGGCTTGACCTCGCCGAGGAAGTACGGCTTGAAGGGAACCATGCCCGCGGGGACCAGCAGCAGAGTCGGGTCGTCCGCGATGAGCGACGCCGAGGGCACGGCAGTGTGACCGCGCTCCTCGAAGAAGCTCAGCCAGCGGCGGCGAATTTCAGCCGACTCCATCAGTGGTCCTCATTCCGGTTGTTCGAGTTGTCGGTGTGGTTGGTGGTGCCGGTGTTCGGCGTGGAGGGAAGCCTGCGGTACGCCTTCGCGTGCGCGGCGGGTTCGGCGGCTTCGACGGCCCAGTGGCGTTGCACCGGAAGATCCTGGTCGACCGGGGCCTCCAGACCGAGGGCGCCGCCCAGTTCGGCTTCGCGCCGGACCATGCCCTCGCGTACGTCGAGGGCGAAGTCCTTGAGCTTGTGACCGGTCTCGATCGCCTTGTCGGCGGCCTGGGCCGCGAGGCTCTCGGGGGTCAGCTGCCTGAGCTTGCGGTTGACCTTGGTGGTGGCCCACACACCGGCGGCTGCGCCGGCGGTGAACCAGAACGTGCGGCGGAACATCGCTCGATCAGTCCTTCTGTCCGCGGGCGTCTCGGCGTTCGCGCCTGCGTCCGCGCGCCGAGGGTACGGTCCGGCCGACGATCACCGCACGGCGGGCGGAGCCGCGGCCCCGCGCCGGCTCCGGCTCGGGCTCGCCGCGGCGGCCGAGCGCCTGCCGTACGCCGTAGCCGAAGGCGGCGACCTTGACGAGGGGGCCGCCGAAGGTGGAGGCGACGGTGGTGGAGAGCGCGGAGGCGTTGGAGGTGACCTCCTGGACGTCACTCGCGATGGCGTCGACCTTGTCCAGCTGGGTCTGCGCGGAGCGCACCGTCGCCGAGGCGTCGGCCAGCAGCGGAACGGCCTGTTCGGTCACGTCCGCGACGAGTTTGGTGGTCGCCCTGAGCGTCTGGGCGAGCCTCACCAGCACCACGGCGAGAAACGAGACCAGGATCGCCCAGAAGACGGCCACGAGAATCCCGGCCACCTCTCCACCGGACACTGTGCACCGCTCTCTGCTTGTCGATCGCCCCCTTCGGGGGCTTGTCTGCGTCGGTGCCGCCCGGCTGCCGCCGGCGCGCCCGATCGTCGTCCCACGAGCCTATCGCGCCGCGCATCTCCTCCCCTACCGCATTCCCCGCGGGCCGGGCGGGAGTTGTCCGGCGAGATTGTACGGAGAGCTTTCAAGCCAGTACGCTCCGTGTTTCATGCGACGCCTGCAGGACCCCTGCCCGAATCCCGACGATCCCGACGCCTCTCCCGCGGCGGCGCCCGGCACCCTGCCGGCCGAACTGACCCGGTTCGTGGGCCGCGAGGGCGAACTGGCGGAGCTGGACGGGCTGCTGGAGGAGTCGCGCCTCGTCACGGTCGCCGGGGTGGCGGGGGTGGGCAAGACCCGGTGCGTCATCAGGGTCGCCGCGCTCCGGGAGAAACGGTACTGCGACGGGGTTCTGCTGGCCGACCTGTCCACCGTCCGCGATGCCGGCCTGCTGGAACACGCCCTGATCGACGCCCTGGGGCTGACCGATCACACCAGACGGCCGCCGCGCGCCGTCCTCGTCGGGCATCTCCGCGAACGCCGGACCCTGCTGGTGATCGACAGCTTCGAGCACCTCGTCGACGCCTGCGCCGACCTCGTCACGGATCTGCTGCGCCGGGCCCCTGGCCTGCAGGTGCTCGCGGCCGGGCGCTGCCCGCTGCGGGTGGAGGGGGAACGGACGTACCCGCTCGCCCCGCTGGCCGACGGGGACGCGGTGGAGCTCTTCACCGAACGGGCGCGCGGGGTCCGGCCGGACTGGGCGCCCGCGGCGGACGAGCGGGCGACCGTACTGGAGCTCTGCCAACGCCTGGACGGCATTCCGCTGGCCCTGGAACTGGCGGCCGGGCGGCTGCGCGCCCTCTCGGTGGAGCAGGTGCTGCTGCGCCTCGACGACCGGTTCCGGCTGCTGACCGGCGGCCGCCGCGGTGCGCCGCCGCGCCACCGGACGCTGCGGACGGCGATCGGCTGGAGCCATGAGCTGTGCACGCCCGAGCAGCGGCTGCTGTGGGCGCGGCTCTCGGTGTTCGCCGGGCAGTTCGACCTGGAGGCCGCCGAGTACATCTGCGGCGGGGCGGACCTGCCCGCCGACTCGGTGCTCGACGTACTGGACGAGCTGATCGCGCAGTCGGTGGTGGAGCGCGAGGACGGCCCGGCCGGGGCCCGCTACCGACTGCTGGCCACGGTCGGCGCCTACGGGGCGCAGTGGCTGGCGGCCGCCGGGGACACCCCGCGGCTGCGACGCCGGCACCGGGACTGGTTCCTGGGGCTCGCGACCTGGTGCGAGCTGGACTGGTTCAGTCCGCGCCAGGCGGAGGTGGCGGCGCGGATCGACGGCGAACTGCCCAATCTTCGCCGGGCGATGGAATATTCGATGGAGAGCCCCGACGAGGTGCATCTCGCGCAGCATCTGGCGGGCACCCTGTGGTTCTACTGGGCCGGCTGCGGGCGGCTGTCCGAGGGGCGGCACTGGCTGGACCATGTCCTGGAGGAGCCGGCTCCGCACCACGCCGCGCGGCTGAAGGTGCTCTGGGTGCTGGGCTATGTGGCGGTGTTGCAGGGCGACGCGGTGGCCGCGATCTCGGCGCTCCAGGAGTGCCGGGAGGAGGCCGAGCGCTGCGGGGACGCGACGGCGCTGGCGTACGCGGTGCACCGGACGGGGTGTCTGGCGATCGTGACGGACGACATGCCGCGCGCCGAGGAACTGCTGCGGGAGGCGCTCGGGCGGTACCGCGAGGTCGGCGAGCTGAACAGCAACGTCCTGATGGCGCAGGTCGAGCTGGCCATGGCGGTGGCGTTCCTGGGCGATCTGGACGCGGCGGCGGTGATCTGCGACGAGGTCCGGGAGATCTGCGAGGACCACGGGGAGCGGTGGGCCCTGGCGTACGCGCTGTACGTGCTGGCGTACGCGGCGCTGCGGCGGGGCCGGCCGGCACGGGCTCGGCAGATGCTCGGCGAGTGCCTGACGATCGGCCGGACGTTCAACGACCTGCTGGGCACGGTGCTGTCGCTGGAGCTGCTGGCGCTGGTGACGGCGGTGGAGGGGGACGCCGGGGAGGCCGCCGTGCTCCAGGGCGCGGCGGAGGGCATCTGGCCGTCGGTGGGGCTGCAGCTGTTCGGCTCGGCGTTCTACGGGCGGCCGCGGGTGGAGTGCGAGGAGCGGGCGCGCCGGGAGCTGGGGAAGGCGGCGTACGAGGAGGGGCTGCGGGCGGGCCGCCGGCTGGATCCGGTCACGGCGGTCGACCGGGCCCTGGCGGGTGGCGGACCGGGCGCACCGGCGGACGTACCGGGCGCGGGCGGGGTACCGGGGCCCGCCGGGCCGGGAACGCGAAGGCCCGCCGCCTCCCGGATGACAGGGAGGGGCGGGCCGGAGCGCTGGTGAGAGCGGCTACGCCTGGATCAGCGGGCGTAGTACTCGACGACGAGCTGCTCGTCGCAGATCACCGGGATCTCCTTGCGGTTCGGGTCCCGGTCCAGGCGGAAGGCCAGGGCCTTCAGGTTCACCTGGAGGTAGCGCGGGGTCTCGCCCTCGGTGTCGTAACCACCCTCGCGGGCCACCTGGAAGGGGACCTTGGAGCGGCTGCGCTCGCGGACCTGGACGATGTCGTCCGGGCGCACGCGGAAGGACGGCTTGTCGACCTTGCCACCGTTGACCTCGATGTGGCCGTGGACGACCATCTGACGGGCCTGGTAGATGGTGCGGGCGATGCCCGAACGCAGGACCAGGGCGTCGAGACGGCGCTCGAGCTCGACGACCAGCGCCTCGCCCGTCTTGCCCTCGGCCTTGCGGGCGCGGTCGTAGGCGCGCGCCATCTGGCGCTCGCTGATGTCGTACTGCGCACGCAGGCGCTGCTTCTCCAGCAGACGGACCTTGTAGTCCGAGTTCTGCTTGCGGCCACGGCCGTGCTCGCCCGGCGGGTACGGACGAGCTTCGAAGTACTTGACAGCCTTGGGCGTCAGGGCGATGCCGAGGGCACGCGACTTCTTGACCTTGGGACGCGACTGGTTAGGCACGTTCTCCAGACCTCCGTTGTAGGTTAGGTTAGGCTTACCTTACTCAAGGAGATCGCATGTCTCGCCCTGGGAACACCACTCACGTCACGGACAGCACAGACAGCGGCAGCACCTCGAAGAAGGGTGCTGCTACGACGGAAGGCCGATCAGATCGTGGTCAGCCGCGTCCCAGCGGGCCAGAGATCACTCGGATGCCGTCAGCAGCCGAGCGCACACGAACTCTCGTACAGAGTACCTGCTCCGCGCAGCTGCTCGTACCGGGGCTCGATCCGGCCCGGGCCGGCCACCCGGTCCCGGACAGCCGGACCGTGGGGCCCGAGGGGGACGTGTTCCTCGAATTCCCCGCGGATTCCCCGGCGGTACGGGCCGCGACGCACGCACAGGGCGACGAGCTGACCGCCGTGCTGGAGATCACGGACGTCGCTCCCGTCTCCGTACCGCACCGGATCCGCGGCCGCGCCCGGGTCTCCGGCTGGCTCACCTCCGTCCCCGGCATCGCCGAGCCCGGCCGGATGATGCTGCGCCTGGAGTTCGGCGAGGCGTCCGTGGACGACCTCTGGGGCGCCGAGGGCATCGAGCCGGAGGACTTCCGCGACGCGGCCCCCGACCCACTGGCCCGCCACGAGGCGGAACTGCTCCAGCATCTGGCGTCCGCCCACGAGGAGCAGCTGCGCACCCTGTGCGGGCTGCTGGGCGAGCGGACCGCCCGGACCTGCGCGCCGGACCGGCCGAGCGCGGTGCCCGTGGCGCTGGACCGCTTCGGGCTGCGGGTCCGCTTCGTCGAGAGCCGGGACGCGTGCTTCGACGCCCGCTTCGAGTTCCCCGAGCCCGTGCGGGACGTCACCGGGCTGCGCCGCGCCCTCCACACCCTCTTCGAGGCGGCCGCGTCCTGACCGGGACGGGGTGAGAACCTCTTACCCCTGCTCGCCGGCCTCGCCGGCGCGGCCGAGGCGCTCGCGGACCCGCTCGACGACGTCCGCGTACCGCGCCTCGGCACCGTAGCGGGTGGGTGTGTAGTACTGCCGGCCGCGGACGGCGTCCGGGGCGTACTGCTGCGCGGCGATACCGCCCTGCACGTCGTGCGGGTAGACATAGCCCTGGGCGTGGCCGAGCTTGGCGGCGCCCTTGTAGTGACCGTCGCGCAGATGGGCCGGGACGGGACCGGCGAGGCCTCTGCGCACGTCGTCCTGCGCGGCGAAGATCGCCAGCGTCGCCGCGTTGGACTTGGGGGCGAGCGCCAGCGCGATGGTGGCGTGGCTGAGGGTGAGCGCGGCCTCCGGGAAACCGATCATGGCGACGGCCTGGGCGGCCGCCACCGCCGTCGGCAGCGCGGTGGGATCCGCGAGCCCGATGTCCTCGCTGGCCGAGATCATCAGCCGTCGGGCGATGAACCGGGGGTCCTCCCCCGCCTCGATCATCCGGGCCAGATAGTGCAGCGCGGCGTCCACGTCGGAGCCGCGGATCGACTTGATGAGGGCGCTGGCCACGTCGTAGTGCTGGTCGCCGTCACGGTCGTACTTCACGGCGGCCCGGTCGACGGTCGCCTCGACCGTCTCCAGCGTGATCTCCGCCTCCTGCGTGGCGATGGCCGCACCGGCCGCGGCCTCCAGCGCGGTGAGCGCCCGGCGCGCGTCCCCGCCCGCGATGCGCAGCAGATGCGCCTCGGCGTCCTCGGGCAGGGCGACCGCCCCGCCGAGGCCCCGTTCCTCGGTCAGCGCCCGGCGCAGCAGGGAGCGCAGGTCCTCGTCGGTCAGCGGCTCCAGGGTGAGCAGCAGGGAGCGCGAGAGCAGCGGAGAGATGACCGAGAAGTACGGATTCTCCGTGGTGGCGGCGATGAGGGTGACCCAGCGGTTCTCCACGGCGGGCAGCAGGGAGTCCTGCTGGGCCTTGGAGAAGCGGTGGATCTCGTCCAGGAAGAGGACGGTCTCCTTGCCGAACCCGCCGGTGGCGCGGCGCGCGCTCTCGATGACGGCCCGGACCTCCTTGACGCCCGCGGTGATCGCGGAGAGCTCCACGAAACGCTTGTTGGTGGCCTTGCTGACCACGTACGCCAGGGTCGTCTTACCGGTGCCGGGCGGGCCCCACAGGATGACGGAGGACGCCCCCGCCGGACCGCCCCCGTCGCCGACGAGGCGGCGCAGGGGCGAGCCCGGCTTCAGCAGATGCTGCTGGCCGACGACCTCGTCGAGGGTGCGCGGACGCATCCGGACGGCGAGGGGGCTGCCGGACGGGTCCTTCTCCTGGCGGTCTTCGGCGGCTGCGGTAAAGAGGTCGGGCTCCACGCCATGAAGCCTAAGCGACCCCGCTGACAGGGCCGCCTACGGGAGTGGCCCGGCGATCAGCTGGTCCAGAAGTCCCACCAGCGGGTCAGGATCAGCATGCCGATGATCCCGATCCACATCACCGGAAGCACCCAGGGGAATTCGGTGAGCCCGCTGCGCAGCCAGGCCGGGGCCGGGAGGATGCGGTGCTTGACGTTGTGCGTCGTCACGTAGCAGAACATGACGATGGTGGCGACCCAGGCCAGGCAGCACCACAGGCAGAGCGAGTTGATGTTGTACAGCGACTGGTACTGGAGCCAGGTGCAGAAGCCCACGCCGAACAGCGTCCCGGCGTTCAGCCCGAGCCAGAACCAGCTGCGGTAGCGGGCGCCGGCGAGCAGGCCCATCCCGATCGCGATGACCATGCCGTACGTGACCAGACCCAGCATCGGGTTGGGGAACCCGAACGCGGAGGCCTGCTCGCTCTTCATGATGTTGCCGCACGCGACGACGGGGTTGAGGCTGCAGCCGGGGGTGAAGGAGGGGTCCTCCAGCAGCTTGAACTTGTCGATCGTGATCACCCAGGAGGCCAACAGGCCGGCCGCTCCGGTGATCACCAGAAGCAGGGCCAGACCGCGTCCGGCCCCGAAGGTGCCCTTGGGGCCGCCCTCGTCCTGATCGGAGGAGAGATCGTGGTCTACCGCTGCAGTCGTCATATCGCCGTTCCGTCACCGAGTGGTCAGCCGGGCAAGGTCATTGTGCCGCACCCCCGTACCGGTCCACCGTTCGATGGACATAAAGATGTACGTCCGGTGGGCCGCGGACCGCCGGCCGCACGGAAGGCTCGGACCCATGACGGAACTCGTGGTGGACGTGCGCGGACTGCGCAAGCGATACGGCGGTGTGACCGCGCTGGACGGCCTGGACCTGGGCATCCGGCGCGGCGAGGTGTGCGGGCTGCTCGGCCCGAACGGCGCCGGGAAGAGCACCTGTGTGGGAGTGCTCCAGGGGCAGCGGGACCGGGACGGCGGCCAGGTGGAGGTTCTCGGCGTCGACCCCGCGACGGCCGACCGCCGTCAACGGTCCCGGGTCGGGATCGTCTGGCAGGATGAATCCGCTCCCGCCGAGTTGACGGTACGGGAGACGGTCCGGCACTTCGCCCGTTACTACCCGCGTCCGCGCGACCCCGACGAGACCATCGCCCTGGTCGGTCTGGAGGCGAAGGCGGGATCCCGGACCAAGGCCCTCTCGGGCGGTCAGCGCCGCCGTCTCGACGTGGCGCTCGGAGTGATCGGCTCCCCCGAACTGCTCCTGCTCGACGAGCCGACCACCGGTTTCGATCCGGCCGCCCGGCGGCAGTTCTGGGAGCTGATACGGCTCCTCGCGGACGACGGCACCACCATCCTCCTGACCACGCACTACCTGGAGGAGGCCGAGGCGCTCGCCGACCGCCTCGTGGTCGTCGCCTCGGGCACCGCGGTCGCCGAGGGCACGCCGGCGGAACTGCGGACCCGGTACGGCACCCGCGCCACGGTCAAGTGGACGGATTCCGACGGATCGCCGCGCTCCGAGGAGACCACGACGCCGGCCCGTACGGTCACCGCGCTCGCCGGCCGGTTCGGCGGAGAGGTCCCGGGACTGCTGGTCACCCGGCCCACGCTCGAGGACGTCTACCTGCGGCTCACCGGGCAGTCGGAGGCCGTCCGATGACCGCGCGGGACACCACCGGCCTGCCGGGTGCGTGGCGCCTGGGTCTGCTGCGCGGCGGGCTGGAGCTGAAGCAGTTCTTCCGCCTGCGCGACCAGGTCGTCTTCTCGCTCGCCTTCCCCGTCGTCCTCCTGGTGCTGCTCGCCTCGATCTTCGGCGGCGAGGTGGCGGACGGCGAGGTCCCCGTCTCGCGGATCTACGTGGCCGCGATGCTCGGGGCGGGCATCATGGCGACCAGCTTCCAGTCGCTCGGCATCTCCATCGCGATCGAGCGCGACGAGCGGCTGCTGCGCCGGCTGATCTCCACACCGATGCCGCCCGCCGCCTACTTCCTGGGAAAGGTGTGGCTGGTCCTGGTCACCGGAGCCCTGGAGGCGGCCGTCCTGCTGACGGTCGGAGTCGGACTGTACGATCTTGACCTGCCCGGGGACGTGTCCAGCTGGCTGACGTTCGGCTGGATCTTCCTCCTCGGGACGGCGGCCTGCGCGCTGCTCGGCATCGCGATCAGCAGCCTGCCCGGTTCGGGCCGGAGCGCGGGCTCGGTGGTCATCCTGCCGTTCCTGGTGCTCCAGTTCGTCTCCGGCGTCTACATTCCGGCGAGCCAACTCCCGGACTGGATGCTGAACATCGGCGCCCTGTTCCCGCTGAAGTGGATGTGCCAGGGCTTTCGCGGGGTCTTCCTGCCCGAATCGGCCGCCGTGCTGGAGCAGGCGGGCGACTGGGAGTTCGGCCGGATCGCCCTGGTGCTGGGCGCGTGGTGCATCGGAGGATTGCTGCTGTGTCTGCTGACGTTTCGCTGGAAGAGCCGGCGCGACGGCTGACCGGGGCGGACGGCGCGCGCGACTCCGACGTCTGGGTCCGGTCGCTGCGCCCCTGGGACGGATACTTCGCCGTCGTCTGGGCGGTCACGCTCGCCGTGGTCCTCGGTGCCGCCCAGCCCTCGTGGCCGTTGCGGGCGGTGGCGGCCTCGATCGTGGCGCTGAACCTGCCCTGGTACGTCCTGGTGGGCCGCCCGGCCGTGCTGGACGACACCGGGGGCCAGGGGCCCGCCCGCCGGTACGTGGTGGGGGCGATGCTCCTGTTCCTGCCCACGGCGGTCCTGGTGAACGAGACGCAGCTCGTCACGTTCGCGCTGGCCCCGCAGTGCTTCATGCTGCTGCGGCTGCGGGGTGCGCTGTGGGTGCTGGGCATCATGGGCGCGGTGCCGTTCGCGGGCTGGACGCTGCTGTGGCGGCCGTCGTTGGGCGAGGGGGTCTTCCGGCTGCTGCTGGCGGTGGCGACGTTCGCGTTCAGCGCGTTCCTGGGGCAGTGGACGATGCGGATCATCGCCCAGAGCCGGGACCGGGCCACGCTGATCGCCGAGCTGGAGGCGGGCCGCGAGGAGATCGCCCGGCTGTCGGCGGCACACGGGGCGCTGGCGGAGCGCGAGCGGATGTCGCGGGAGATCCACGACACGCTGGCCCAGGGGTTCACCAGCCTGCTGATGCTCTCCCAGGCCGTCGAGTCCGAGCTGGAGCACGATCTGCCGCAGGCCCGGCGGCATGTCGCGCTGATGACCCGCACCGCGCGGGAGAACCTCGCCGAGGCACGGGCCCTGGTGGCCGGCGGATCACCGGCCGATCTGGCGGGCAACTCGCTGCCGGACGCCCTGAACCGGCTGACCGACCGGCACACCGCGCAGACCGGCGCCCCCGCCCGTTCGACGGTGACCGGCGGCGTCCGTCCGCTGCCGACCGCGTACGAGGTCGTCGTCCTGCGCGCCTGCCAGGAGGCTCTCGCCAACACCCGTAAACACGCGGGCGCGTCCGTGCCGGTGACCGTGCTGCTGACGTACTCCTCCGACGCCCTGACCCTGTCCGTACGGGACCAGGGGCGCGGCTTCGACCCCCGCGCGCCGCGCGAGGGCTACGGCCTCGACGGCGTACGCGCCAGGACCGAGGAGGCGGGCGGCCGCGCGACGGTCAGCAGTACGCCGGGCTCCGGTACCTCGGTGACGGTGTCCCTGCCGCTGCCACCGGCCGCCCCGTCCGCGGGCGGCGCCCAGCATCCCAGAGGGAGTTCCTGATGATCCGAGTCCTGCTGGCCGACGACCACCCCGTCGTACGGGAGGGGCTGCGCGGGATGCTCGATGCCGAGCCGGACCTGACCGTGGTGGGCGAGGCGTCCAGCGGTCCGCGTGCCGAGGCGCTCTGCGCGGAGCTGCTGCCGGACATCGTGCTGATGGACCTGCGGATGCCGGGCGGCGGCGGCGTCGCATCGATCCGCCGAATCCGCGCGGCCGCTCTGCCCTGCCGGGTCGTCGTGCTCACCACGTACGAGAGCGACAGCGACATCCTGCGCGCCGTGGAGGCCGGCGCGTCCGGCTACCTGCTCAAGGACCTGGGGCGGGCTGAGCTGGCGGACGCGATCCGGGCCGCGGCCCGGGGCGAGACGGTGCTCGCGCCGACGGTGGCGACCCGGCTGGTGGACCAGTTGCGCGAAGCGCCGGAGGTGCCCCGGCTCTCGGAGCGCGAGACTCAGGTGCTGCGGCTGGTGGCGGAGGGGTGCACCAACGCGGAGATCGGGCGGCGGCTGTTCATCGGGGAGTCGACGGTGAAGACCCATTTGCTGCGCGTCTTCGGCAAGCTCGGCGTCAGCGACCGTACGGCGGCGGTGACGGGGGCGATGCGCCACGGGCTGCTGTAGACGGGTGCGGCGCGGGCGGGAGGACCTGGTGTCCTCCCGCCCGCGCCGCTTTCACTCGCTGCCGGCTCAGCCGAGCCGCTTCGCCAGCTCCGCCGCGGCCTCGGCCAGCGGTACGGCGGTCTGCTCGCCGGACTCCATGTCCTTGAGCTGGACGACGCCCTCGGCGAGATCGCGCTCGCCCGCGACCAGGGTGTAGCGGGCGCCCGAGCGGTTGGCGCTCTTCATCGCGCCCTTCAGGCCCCGGCCGCCGAACGCGAAGTCCGCGGCGATGCCCGCGCGGCGCAGCTCGGTGACGACGCCGAACAGCACCCGGCGGGCCTCCTCGCCGAGCGGGACCGCGTAGACGCTGGTGGTGGCGGGCAGGTCCAGCTCGACGCCCTCGGCCTCCAGGGCGAGGACCGTGCGGTCCACGCCGAGCGCCCAGCCGACGGACGGCAGCTCGGGGCCGCCGATCATCTCGGAGAGGCCGTCGTAGCGGCCGCCGCCGCCCACCGCGGACTGCGAGCCGAGACCGTCGTGGACGAACTCGAAGGTCGTGCGGGTGTAGTAGTCGAGACCGCGCACCAGCTTCTCGTCGTCCTCGAAGGCGACCCCGGCCGCCGTGAGCAGGGCGCGGACCTCTTCGTGGTACGCCTTGCACGGGTCGCACAGGTGGTCGCGGAGCTTCGGGGCGCCGGCCAGCTGCTTCTGCACGTCGGCCCGCTTGTCGTCCAGGACGCGCAACGGGTTGATCTCGATGCGGCGCCGGGTCTCCTCGTCGAGGTCCAGGTCGCGCAGGAAGCTCTGGAGCGCCTCACGGTAGGCCGGGCGGCACTCCTTGTCGCCCAGCGAGTTCAGCAGGATGCGGAACTCGCGCAGGCCCAGCGAGCGGTAGGCCTGGTCGGCGAGGATGATCAGCTCGGCGTCCAGGACCGGGTCCTCGGTGCCGATGGCCTCGGCGCCGACCTGCGAGAAGTGGCGGTAGCGTCCCGCCTGCGGGCGCTCGTAGCGGTAGTACGAGCCGGAGTACCAGAGCTTGACGGGGAGGTTGCCGGCCTTGTGGAGGTTGCCCTCCAGGGCCGCGCGCAGGACGGAGGCGGTGCCCTCGGGGCGCAGCGCCAGCTGGTCGCCGCCCTTGGTGGTGAGGGTGTACATCTCCTTGGTGACGATGTCGGTGGACTCGCCGACTCCGCGCGCGAACAGCTCGACGTTCTCGAAGCCGGGCGTCTCGATGTAGCCGTAGCCGGAGTCGCGCAGGGGCGCGGAGATCGCCTCGCGCACCGCCAGGAACGTCGCGGAACGGGGCGGGGTCAGGTCGTACGTGCCCTTGGGGGCCTGAAAGGTGCTCACGTGATTACGTCTCTCGTCTACAGTCCTCGGCGCGGCGCCGCGTCCAGTCCGTTCAGGAACGGATTCGTGGCGCGCTCGCGGCCGATGGTCGTCTGGGGGCCGTGGCCGGACAGCACCACGGTCGAGTCGTCGAGCGGCAGGCACACACGGGCCAGCGACTCGAGCAGCTCGGCGTGGTCGCCGCCGGGCAGGTCGGTGCGTCCGACGGAGCCGGCGAAGAGCAGGTCGCCCGAGAAGAGGACCGGCGGGATGTCCGCGGCCTCGGGCATCCCGAACGTCACCGACCCCTTGGTATGGCCGGGCGCGTGCGAGACGCCGAACTCCAGACCGGCCAGGCTCAGCTTCGCCCCGTCGGTCAGCTCCTCGATGTCGTCCGGCTCCCCCACGGTGAGCTCGCCCATGAGCGGCATCCCGATGGAGCGGCCGAGCGCCTTCTCCGGGTCGCTCATCATGTAGCGGTCCTCGGGGTGGATCCAGGCGGGGACGTCGTGGGCGCCGCAGACGGGCACGACCGAGGCGACGTGGTCGATGTGGCCGTGGGTGAGAACGACGGCGACGGGCTTGAGCCGATGCTTCTTCAGCGCTTCCTCGACTCCCTGGGCGGCCTGGTGGCCCGGGTCGATGATCACGCACTCCTCACCGGCGGCGGGGGCGACCAGATAGCAGTTGGTCCCCCAGGCCCCGGCGGGGAACCCGGCAATAAGCACAATCGTCCTTAATGTTCGGCGGAGGATGCGGCCCGCAGTACAAGGATGCGGCGGATCAGAGCCTACCGGCGCTCCTCATGACACAGGTAACCCATATACGGTACGGGCAGCTCAGGCCCCCATCCGACGATCCACGACGTAACAAGGAGCCCAACCGGTGTCCAGCAGCGAACAGCGGCGGCGGCAGCTCGCCCGGGAGAAGTTCGAGCGCCAGCAGAAGCGCCGGGAGGAAGCCCGCCGCAGGACGAGGCGCATCACCGCGATCGTCGCGGCCTCGGTGGCCGTGGTCGCCGTCGTGGGCGTGAGCGCGTTCGTCGTGGCGGGCAAGGACGACGACAAGGACAAGAAGAGCGAGGCGGCGGCGACCGAGAGCCCCACTCCGGAGCCTTCGGAGAGCGAGAGCAAGGCCCCGCTCCCCGCGATGAAGATCGACAAGAAGGCGACGTACACGATGTCGCTCACGACGAGCCAGGGCGACATCGCGTTCTCGATGGACGCGGCGAAGACCCCGCAGACCGTGAACTCCTTCAAGGCGCTCGCCGACAAGGGCTACTTCGACGACACCAAGTGCCACCGGCTGACCACCCAGGGCATCTTCGTGCTCCAGTGCGGCGACCCCAAGGGCGACGGCACGGGCGGTCCGGGCTACAACATCCCGGACGAGAACCTGGACGCGCTCGGCAAGGCGGGCGACGACGGTACGGTCGTCTACCCGCCGGGCACGGTGGCGATGGCCAACACCGGCCAGCCGGACTCCGGCGGCAGCCAGTTCTTCCTGGTCTACAAGGAGACCAAGCTCCCGCCCACCTACACGCCGTTCGGCACGATGGACGACGCCTCGCTGAAGGCCGTCGAGAAGGTCGGCGAGGCCGGGGTCGAGGGCGGTGCGGGCGACGGCGCCCCGAAGAAGGCCGTGACGGTCGAGAAGGCGTCCGTCGAGAAGAGCTGAGGCTGCCGGACGGCGACCGGCGGGGAAGGGCCTTCGCACGGGCGGAGGCCCTTCCCCGCCCGTGCGGAGAATTTCAGCCGCGCTGAGTGCGGACAGCCGGGCGGCCGGTCGCCTAGATTGGCGTTGTGCAGGGCGGGCGATGCCCGCCCCAGGAAACTGTGGACGATGCCCGGGGGCGAACCCCCTCGCAGGCATCAGGTGGAGGAGGCGCTGTGAGCAGCGACCCGTGGGGCCGCGTCGACGAGACGGGCACCGTGTACGTGCGTACAGCCGAGGGCGAGCAGGTCGTCGGATCGTGGCAGGCCGGTTCCCCCGAGGAGGCTCTGGCCTATTTCGAGCGCAAGTACGACGGCATGGTGGTCGAGATCGGCCTCCTCGAACGACGAGTGAAGACCACCGATCTGTCGGCCAAGGACGCGACGACGGCCATCGGCCATCTGCGGCAGCAGGTCGACGAGCACCACGCCGTGGGCGACCTGGACGCGCTGCGCAAGCGGCTGGACGCGCTCGTCGCGACGGTCGAGGCGCGGCGCGAGGAGCGCAAGGCGCAGAAGGCCAAGCAGACCGACGAGGCCAAGCAGGCCAAGGAGGCGCTGGTCGCCGAGGCCGAGGAGCTGGCGCGGAGCGAGCAGTGGCGGTCGGCCGGCGAGCGGCTGCGGGCACTGGTGGACACCTGGAAGGGTCTCCCCCGCCTCGACCGCAAGTCGGACGACGAGCTGTGGCACCGCTTCTCGCACGCCCGCTCGGCGTTCTCCAAGCGGCGCAAGGCCCACTTCGCCGCGCTGGACGCCCAGCGCGAGGAGGCCCGCAAGACCAAGGAGAAGCTGGTCACCGAGGCGGAGTCGCTGTCCGGTTCCACGGACTGGGCCGGCACGGCGGCGCGCTACCGCGACCTGATGACCGAGTGGAAGGCGGCGGGCCGCGCCCAGCGCGACGCCGAGGACGACCTGTGGAACCGTTTCCGCGGTGCCCAGGACATCTTCTTCGCCGCCCGCAGCGAGGTCTTCGCGGAGCGGGACGCCGAGCAGGGCGAGAACCTCAAGCTCAAGGAGGAGCTCGCCGCCGAGGCCGAGAAGCTGGTGCCGGTGAAGGACCTGAAGGCGGCCCGCGCCGCGTTCCGGTCCATCAACGAGCGCTGGGAGGCCATCGGTCACGTGCCGCGTGACGCCCGGCCGAAGGTGGAGGGCCGGATGCAGGCCGTGGAGCGCGCGCTGCTGGAGTCGGAGGAGTCCGAGTGGCGCCGGACGAACCCGGAGGCGCGGGCCCGTGCCGCCGGTCTGACCGGTCAGCTCCAGGCCGCCGTGGACAAGCTGCGGGGCCAGATCGACACCGCGCGGGCGCAGGGCAACAACGCCCGCGCGGACAAGCTGGCCAAGGAGCTGGAGGGCCGCCAGGCGCTGCTGGACCAGGCGCTGAAGGGTCTGGAGGAGTTCGGCGGCTGAGCAAGCAGCACGTCGAGCCCGGTAGCGGGTGGGCCCCGGTACGCGACGCGTACCGGGGCCCACCCGTGTGCGCGGTCACGGGGCGGGATGGTCCCGCGTGCGGCGGGCCGCGCCCGCGACGGACAGCGCCAGCACGGTCAGGGCGGCGCCGGTCCACAGCACGCTCGTGGTTCCGATGCCGTCGACGGCGAAGCCGCCGAGGAGCGCGCCCAGGGCGATGGACAGGTTGAACGCCGAGACGTACAGCGAGGTGGCCGCCTCGGTGGCGTCCGGCGCCGCGTCGAGGATCCAGGTCTGGAGGGTGACCGGCACCGCCCCGTAGCCCAGCCCCCACAGGACCAGGACCGCCCCGGCGGAGAAGGCACCGCTGCCCGCGAGCGCGAGGAGGACCATGGCCGTCGTGAGGACCGCCGAGATGCCCGTGACGCAGCGCCGGAGATGGCGGGTGACGAGGGCTCCGGCGATGAAGTTGCCGCAGATTCCGGCGACGCCGAACGTCAGCAGCAGCACGCTGATCGAACTCTCGGCCACTCCGTCGCCCTGGAGGACCGGCCGGACGAAGGTGTAGGCGAGGAAGTGGCCGGTGATGACCAGGAAGGTGAGGGCGATCCCCACCCGGACACCGGCGTTGCCCCGGAAGACCTGCGGCAGGGCCGGAAAGGTGACGGTCCGCCCGGCCGGGACCCCGGGCATGAGGAAGAGCATGCAGGCCAGGGAGACCAGCCCCAGGATGCCCACGGCGGCGAACGCGGTGCGCCATCCGCCGAGATCGCCGATGAGCGTTCCGCCGGGCACCCCCAGGACGGAGGCGGTCTCCACCCCGCCGAAGATCACGGCGGTGGCCCGGGCGACGTGCCTGGCGGGCACCAGCCGCAGGGCGATGCCGCCGGCGATGGACCAGAAGCCGCCGACACTGACACCGATCAGGAAGCGGGCGACGAGGACCACCGTGAAGCTGGTGGCGAAGGCGGAGGCCAGATTGGCCGCGCCCATCAGACCGATCAGGACCACCAGGACGATACGGCGGTCGATGTGCCCGGCCGCCACGGTGACCAGGGGTGCCGAGACCGCGGCGACCAGGCCGGGCACCGTCACCATGAGCCCGGCGGTGCCCTCGGAGATGTCGAGGGCCCGGCCGACGGGGGTGAGCAGGCCCACGGGGAGCAGCTCGGAGGTCATCAGGGAGAAGATCCCCAGGGTCACCGCCAGGACGGCGAGCCAGCCCCGGACGGGCGAGCGGACGGTGTCCGCGGCCGCCCCGGTCCCGACGGTGGTCACGGGGTACCGGGCGTCTTGCGGGTGGTGACGTTCATCCGGTTCCAGGCGTTGACGGTGAGGACGAGGGCGATGAGCTGGGCGAGTTCCTTCTCCTCGAAGTGCCGCGCGGCCGCCTCGTACACCGGGTCCGGCACTCCCCCGGGCAGCAGGGTGACGGCTTCGGTCAGGGCGAGAGCGGCCCGCTCCTTCCCGGTGTACAGGCTCGACTCCTCCCACGCGGAGAGCTGGTGCATCCGCTCCTCGGTCTCCCCGGCCCTGCGGGCGTCAGCGGTGTGGTAATCGATGCAGTAGGCGCAGCGGTTGAGCTGCGAGGCGCGGATCTGCACCAGTTCCAGCAGGACGGGGTCGAGCCCTTCGCGGGCGGCGGCGTCGAGGGCGAGGACGGCCTTGAAGACCTGGGGGGATACGGCGGCGAAGTTCATGCGCTCAGGCACCTGGAACGTGGTCATGGAAGGACCGTAGGCGCGGAAGCGACCTGCACCGGGGTGCATTCCCCGGGCGAAATCATGGGTCAATCGCCGGCAATCGGCACGCGGTGGCCGTAGGGGACGACAGGCCGTGGCGTGACCTCGGAGCGGTCACGCCACGGCATCGGTCCCGGGGGCGCTCAGGGCCTGCGGGCGGAGGTGACCCGGTAGACGTCGTAGACGCCCTCCACCCCGCGTACGGCCTTCAGGACGTGCCCCAGGTGCTTGGGGTCGCCCATCTCGAAGGTGAAGCGCGAGGTGGCCACCCGGTCGCGGGACGTCTGGACGGCCGCCGACAGGATGTTGACGTGCTGGTCGGAGAGGATCCGGGTGACGTCGGAGAGCAGCCGGGAACGGTCCAGCGCCTCGACCTGGATGGCGACCAGGAAGACCGAGGACTGGGTGGGCGCCCACTCGACGTCGAGGATCCGCTCGGGCTGCTGCGACAGCGACTCCACGTTGACGCAGTCCGCGCGGTGCACGGAGACGCCGCTGCCCCGGGTGACGAAGCCGATGATCGGGTCGCCGGGGACGGGCGTGCAGCAGCGGGCGAGCTTGACCCAGACGTCCTCGACGCCCTTGACGACGACGCCGGGGTCCGCGTTGGCGCGGCGCTTGCTGCGGCCGCCGTGCGAGGGCGGGGTGGACTCGGCGATGTCCTCGTTGGCCTCGTCGTGGCCGCCGAGGGCCTGCACCAGCTTCTGGACGACGCCCGCCGCCGCGACATGCCCCTCGCCGATCGCCGCGTACAGCGAGGAGATGTCGGGGTAGCGCATCTCGTGGGCGAGGGTGACCAGGGAGTCGCCGGTCAGGATGCGCTGGATCGGCAGGTTCTGCTTGCGCATGGCCCGCGCGATGGCGTCCTTGCCCTGCTCGATGGCCTCGTCGCGGCGCTCCTTGGAGAACCAGGCGCGGATCTTGTTGCGGGCGCGCGGCGACTTGACGAAGCCGAGCCAGTCCCGGGAGGGTCCGGCGCCGGCCGCCTTGGAGGTGAAGACCTCGACCAGGTCGCCGTTGTCGAGCGTCGATTCGAGCGGGACGAGCCGCCCGTTGACGCGTGCTCCTATGGTCCGGTGGCCGACCTCGGTGTGGACGGCGTACGCGAAGTCGACGGGGGTCGCGCCGGCCGGCAGCGCTATCACGTCGCCCTTCGGCGTGAAGACGAAGACCTCGTTGCGCGACAGGTCGAAGCGCAGGGACTCCAGGAACTCGCCGGGGTCCTCGGTCTCCTTCTGCCAGTCCAGGAGCTGCCGCAGCCACGCCATGTCGTTGACGGTGTCCTGGCCGCGGCCGGTGTTCTTGGGGACGTCGGTGCGGACCTTGGAGGCGCCCGCCACGGCCTCCTGCTTGTACTTCCAGTGGGCGGCGATGCCGTACTCGGCGCGGCGGTGCATGTCGAACGTACGGATCTGGAGCTCGACGGGCTTGCCGCTGGGGCCGATCACCGTGGTGTGCAGCGACTGGTACATGTTGAACTTGGGCATCGCGATGTAGTCCTTGAACCGCCCCGGGACCGGGTTCCACCGGGCGTGGACGGTGCCGAGCGCCGCGTAGCAGTCGCGGACGGTGTCGACGAGGACGCGGATGCCCACCAGGTCGTAGATCTCGGCGAAGTCGCGGCCCCGCACGATCATCTTCTGGTAGACGCTGTAGTAGTGCTTGGGGCGGCCGGTGACGGTGGCCTTGATGCGGGCGGCGCGCAGGTCGGCCTGGACCTCGTCGGTCACTATGGCCAGGTACTCGTCGCGCTTGGGGGCCCGCTCGGCGACGAGGCGGACGATCTCGTCGTACATCTTGGGGTAGAGGATCGCGAACGCGAGGTCCTCCAGCTCCCACTTGATGGTGTTCATGCCCAGCCGGTGCGCCAGCGGGGCGTAGATCTCCAGCGTCTCGCGGGCCTTCTTCTCCTGCTTCTCCCGCTTGAGATAGCGCATGGTGCGCATGTTGTGCAGGCGGTCCGCGAGCTTGATGACGAGGACCCGGGGGTCCTTGGCCATGGCGACGACCATCTTGCGCACGGTCTCGGCCTGGGCGGCCTCGCCGAACTTGACCTTGTCCAGCTTGGTGACGCCGTCGACGAGCAGGGCGACCTGGTCGCCGAAGTCCCGCTTGAGGGTGTCCAGACCGTACTCGGTGTCCTCGACGGTGTCGTGCAGCAGGCCGGCCATCAGGGTCGCCGGGTCCATGCCGAGCTCGGCGAGGATCGTGGTGACGGCCAGCGGGTGGGTGATGTAGGGGTCGCCGCTCTTGCGCTTCTGGCCCCGGTGCCAGCGCTCGGCGACCTGGTAGGCCTTCTCGATCTGGCGGAGCGTGGCCGTCTCGATCTTCGGGTCGTTGCCCCGGACCGTCCGCAGCAGCGGTTCCAGGACCGGGTTGTACGGGCTGGAGCGCTGTACGCCCAGCCGGGCGAGACGGGCCCGCACGCGGTTGGAGGAGCCGCCGGAGCGGGAGGCGGATCCGGCCGCGGCCCCGGCCTTCGCGGGGGGCCCGGGGGCCGGGGGCTTGGCGCGGCGGGGCCGGCTTCCTGGCCGGCGGCTGCGCGGGGCCCGTCGTCCCGGCCGGCTTCGGCGGGGCCTCGGGGCGGCGGGCTTCACCGGAGGAGTGGCGGCCTTCGCCGCCCGGGGCGCGCGGGATCGGCGGCCGGCTCGGCGGGCGCGGGCTCCGGCGCGTTCGAGGGCGCAGCCTTCTCGGGCGTGGCGGGGGCCGCCACGGGCTTGTCGGGCTGCGGGGCGGCGGCTGACTGGGCCTCGTCTGGCAAGAGCGCTCCTCGTGCGGATCCGGGGTACCCGGAGAGCCCATGGTATCGATCCCCCGGCGGGACCTCGTCCGGGGACGGGGGATGGGGGACGGGAAAGCGGGCACCGGAACAGATCCGGTGCCCGCCCTTGTATATCGTCCGCCGCACGACGTGCGGTCCCTGAGACAGCCGACTCGTCTTCGTCAGGTCACCGGGACGGCGGGTGGGGTCCTATCGCCATTCGAGGAGCGAGGCGCCCTTGATCTTGATCATCTTGTTCGCGGCCACGTTGCCCCACGGCACCTTGATGGCGCCCGTCTTGCCGCAGCCGGCGTTGTGCCACTTGTCCCGGCCCTTGCTGTCGAAGCCGAGAACCTGAATGCACGGCTTCCCGCGGGTGGCGCTCCACTGGTACACCGCCTTGTACCCCGGGCGTCCGAAGATGGAGCACTGGTCCTTGGCGGTGCTCCACTTGCCCGGAAGCCCGCCGGCCTTCTTCCACTTGCTGGGGCAGGACGCCGCGAGCCCGATCGTCGTTTCCGTGACCGTCGGCGCCGCGCTCTGAGGAGCCTTGGTCTGCGGAGCCGCGATCGCCGGGGCGGTCGCGCCCGACAGCGCCGCAGCGGACATGAGAGCCACGGCCCCCGTGGCGAGCTTGTGCGAGATCTTCATGAATCGTTCCCTCGGGTATAGCTAAACCCCCTTGCGGGGGTGGTCACCCCAGAGTCAACAACCCTCACTTTGTTCCCACCAGCAACATCCAAGCCAACCGAACGCACACTTGAGACAAAAGTGGACCACCTGCCTCCAAGGAGAGAAAGCAGCAGCTCAGCAGGGCGGAGAACACAGAAGAGGGCTGCGGGTCCATGACCCGCAGCCCTCTTCTTCCTCGCTACGTTGCGCCTGCTATGACTCACGCTCGGCGTCTTCAGGCAGTGGCCGGAGAACTGACGTCAGCCACTGTGATCACGGACGGTCGTCAGAGCGAGATCAGAGCCTCCAGTGGGGCGCCGGCGAGGCCCGGCTCCAGGCGGGCGCGGCCCGCGAGGAAGCCGAGCTCCATGAGGACCGCGACGCCCGCGACCTGGGCGCCTGCACGCCGGATGAGGTCCAGCGAGGCCTCGGCGGTGCCGCCGGTGGCGAGGACGTCGTCGATGACCATGACGCGGTCCTCGGCGTCGAGGTCCTCGGCGTGGATCTCGATCTCCGCGCTGCCGTACTCCAGCTCGTAGGTCTGGCTCAGCGTGGCTCCGGGGAGCTTTCCGGCCTTGCGGACCGGGACGAAGCCGATGCCCGCCCGGACCGCGACGGGCGCGGCCAGGATGAAGCCGCGTGCCTCCAGGCCGACGATCTTCGTGGCTCCGTGCCGTACGCACAGCTCCGCGAGGACGTCGGTGAGGGCCGTGAAGGCGACCGGGTCCGCGAGCAGCGGGGTGATGTCCTTGAACACCACGCCCGGCTTCGGATAGTCCGCGACATCGCGGATCCGGCTGAGCAGCAGCTCCCTGATGGATTCGGTGGTGCTCGTCATCGCTCAGCGCTTCCCGGGGGTGCGGTGCGACCGGGGGCGGCCGATCGCGGTGCCGGCGGTCTCGGCGTCGTCGCGCCGGTCCTCGGGGCCGTCGTCGGGGGAATCGCCCTTGGCGGCCGCGGCGGCCCGCTTGGCCAGGACCCGCTTCTTCAGCGCCTTCATCTGCGGGTCGCGTTCCTTGAGGTCGGCGACGAGCGGCGTGGCGATGAAGATCGAGGAGTAGGCGCCGGCGGCGAGACCGACGAACAGCGACAGCGAGATGTCGTTCAGCATGCCCGCGCCGAGGACGCCGCCGCCGATGAACAGCAGACCGGCCACCGGGAGCAGCGCCACCACGGTGGTGTTGATGGAGCGGACCAGGGTGCTGTTGATCGACCGGTTGGCGATCTCGCTGTACGTGTAGCGGGTCTGCTTGGTGATGTCCTTCTGGCCCTCCTTGAGGCTGTCGAAGACGACCACCGTGTCGTACAGGGAGTAACCGAGAATGGTCAGCAGACCGATCACCGTGCCCGGGGTGACCTCGAAGCCGACGAGGGCGTAGACGCCGACCGTGATGGTGATGTCGTGGATCAGCGCGATGAGGGCGGCGACGGCCATCCGCCACTCGAAGGCGATGGCCAGATAGATCACCACCAGGACCATGAACACCCCGAGGCCGGTCCACGCCTTGTTGGCGATCTGCTCACCCCAGCTGGGGCCGACCAGGTCCGCGTTGATGTCGTTGGCGGGGATGCCGAGCTCGTCGGAGAGGGTCTCCTTGATCTCGTTGGCCTTCGCGGTGTCGACCTCGGTGATCTGGATGCGCAGACCGCCGTTGCCGAGCTCCTGGACGATGGCCTGGTGCCCGGACGCCTCGGTCGCCACGTCCGTGGCCTGGGCGGTGGAGATCTGGGCCTTGGTGTCGGTCGTGAAGACCGCGCCGCCCTGGAACTCGATGCCCATGCGCAGGCCGCCGACCGCCACGCCGATGATGGCCGTGATGGTGATCAGGATCGAGACGCCGTACCAGATCTTGCGGTTGCGGATGAAGTCGTAGCCGACCTCGCCGCGGTAGAGCCGGGCGCCGAGATTGCCGAGTCGCGACATCTCACGCCTCCTTCGGTTCGGTGGGGGCGTTGACACGGCGCGAGCGGCGCAGCGGCGGCTGGGCGCCGAGCCGCTTCGGGTCCAGTCCGGACCACGGGCCGCCCTTGGAGAAGAACTTCGTCCGGCCCATGAGCGTCATCAGGGGCTTGGTGAAGAGGAACACCACGACGACGTCGAGCAGCGTGGTGAGGCCGAGCGTGAAGGCGAAGCCCTGCACCTTGCCGACGGTGACGATGAAGAGCACCGCGGCGGCCAGGAACGACACGAAGTCGGAGACCAGGATGGTGCGGCGGGCACGCGGCCAGGCGCGCTCGATGGCCGGTCGCAGCGTGCGTCCCTCGCGGATCTCGTCTCTCACGCGTTCGAAGTAGACGATGAAGGAGTCCGCCGTGATGCCGATGGCGACGATGGCGCCGCAGACCGCCGGGAGGTTCAGCGCGAAGCCGATGGCCGGGCCCAGCAAGGACATGATCGTGTACGTCAGGATGCCGGAGACCAGCAGGCTCAGCAGCGCGATGAACGCGAGGCCCCGGTAGTAGACGACCAGGTAGATGATGACCAGCGCCAGACCGATCGCACCGGCGATCAGGCCCGCCTGGAGCTGCTCGCCGCCGAGCGCGGCGGTCACCGTGGTGACACTGACCTCCTTGAAGGTCAGCGGCAGGGCGCCGTAGGAGAGGATGTTGCCGAGGTCCTCGGCCGACTGCTGGTCGAAGCTGCCCGAGATCTGGGCGTTCTTGCTGAGCGCCTGACTCACCGAGGGAGCGGAGACGACCTCGCCGTCCAGGACGATACCGAACTGGTTCATCGGCGGCTGCTGCTGGGCGAGCCGGCCGGTGATCGTCTGGAACTTCTTGGCGCCGGCGGAGGTGAACTCCATCGACACGATCCACTGACCGGTGCGCTGGTCGATGGCGGCCTTGGCCTCGTCGACGTCCTTGCCGGAGACCTCGGCGGGGCCGAGGATGTACTTCTCGTAGCTGCCCGGAACGTTCGAGCCGCAGGCGACGATCGAGTCGGTGGGCTTGGCGTCCTTGCCGGCCTCGGTCCGCTGCTTGGGGTCGGTGCAGTCGAGCTTGGCGAACTCCTCCTGGAGCTTGGCCGTGGCCGGGTCCGCGGAGGGCGACGCCTCGGGGGACTCCGACGCCTTCGGCTCATCGGAGGCGCTGGGGGTCGGGTCGTCCTTCTTCAGGCCGCCGGTGACCGCGCGGCCCTGGGTGGTGGCGCTCGCCGAGGGGGTGGCCTCCGAGCCGGTGGCCTCCTCGCCCTGGGGCTTGTCCTCGCCCGTCGCCCCGTCCTCGCCCTGGGCGGACTCACCGGGCTTCGGCGTGGCGGAGGCGGAGGGGGTGGCGGAGTCGGAGGGCTCCGGCGTCCCGGGGCCGCTCGCCTGCACCGTCAGCACCGGCCGGAAGTAGAGCTGGGCGGTGGTGCCGACCTGCTCCTGGGCCTGCTTGGAGTTCGTCCCCTTGGGGATGTTGACGATGATGTTGCGGTCGCCCTGGGTCTGGACCTCGGCCTCGGAGACGCCCAGACCGTTGACCCGCCGCTCGATGATGCCGACCGCGGTGTTCATGTTGGTCTTGTTGATCGCGTCCGGCTTGCCGGGCTGGTTCTGCGCTTCCAGCGTGATCGACGTGCCGCCGGCCAGGTCGATGCCCAGCCGGGGTGTGGTGTGCCCGGACAGGAACATCCCGCCGGCGAGCGCGACCATGACGATGAGGATCAGCGCCAGGGAACGCCCCGGCCTGCCCTGACCGCTGGACGGCCCTCGGCCCTTCTTGGGTGCTGCCACCTTCTCGTTTCTCCCTGTCCAACCGCCCCGCGCCGGGTACGCGCCCGAGCGGCCACGAAGTGTAGTGGGGACCCTGCCCCCGCAGACGACCGCACGGTCCCGGGGACGCCCCGCGCCGGTGGGCGCGCGACGTCCCCGGGATCGTGTGAACTACTTGGAGTCGGCGTCGCCGTCGGTCTTGCCCTCGCCCTTGGCGTCCTTGGTGTCCTTGACGTCCTTGGCCGCCGCGTCCTCGGTGCCTGCGTCGTCGGCCGCGTCGTCCTTGCCCAGGTCGATCTTGGCGACCTCGGCGTCGGCGTCACCGGTCAGCGAGGAGGCGTCGTCGGGCACGACGGTGCCGTCCGCGTCCAGCTCCGGGTCGTCGCCGTGCACGATGCGGTTGTACTCCGCGTCGTCCAGGACGGCGCCGATGGCGTTCTTCGCGTAGACGGCGTGCACGCCGGGGGCGACTTCGAGGAGCACGGTGTCGTCGTGGACTTCCTTCACGGTCGCGTACATGCCCCCGATCGTGCGGACGCCGGTACCGGGCTGCATGTCGTTGCGCATCTGGGCCGCCGCCGCCTGCTTCTTCTTGGCGGAGCGGGTCATCAGGAACATGGCCCCGATGAGCACGATGAAGGGGAGGAGAGTGATGAGATCCACGGGACGGGAATTCCTTCGCACGACCGCGACTGGAATGCGGCCTCTATATACGGGGGTGGGTACACCGACCGGTTAGGGCGGCATCGGCGGAGTCTAGATGAGTCCGCATCGATGGAACAACGCCCAGCATGGCACCCGGGTTCCTGTCCGCGCGAACCTGTGAGGGATCACGCCCCGAACAGGCCCTGTTGTCCCTTTGCTCCGTGCTGCGGCGGGACGAGTCCCAGATGGGCCCAGGCAGCGGGGGTGGCGACCCGGCCGCGCGGGGTCCTGGCCAGCAGTCCTTCCCGTACGAGGAAGGGCTCGGCGACCTCCTCGACGGTCTCGCGCTCCTCCCCCACGGCGACCGCGAGGGTGGACAGTCCCACGGGGCCGCCGCCGAACAGCTTCAGCAGGGCGCCGAGGACGGCGCGGTCCAGCCGATCGAGTCCGCGGGCGTCAACCTCGTACACCTTCAGGGCCGCCGCGGCGATCTCCCGGTCGATCGCTCCCTCCGCCTTGACCTGGGCGTAGTCGCGGACGCGGCGCAGCAGCCGGTTGGCGATACGGGGGGTGCCCCGGGAGCGTCCGGCGATCTCGGCGGCGCCTTCCACGTCGATACCGACGTCCAGCAGGCGGGCGGAGCGGTGGACGACGCGCTCCAGCTCGGCGGGGGCGTAGAACTCCATGTGCCCGGTGAAGCCGAAGCGGTCGCGCAGCGGGGGCGGCAGCAGTCCGGCCCGGGTGGTGGCGCCGACCAGGGTGAAGGGGGGCAGCTCCAGCGGGATCGCGGTGGCGCCGGGGCCCTTGCCGACGATGACGTCGACCCGGAAGTCCTCCATCGCCATGTAGAGCATCTCCTCGGCGGGCCGGGACATGCGGTGGATCTCGTCGAGGAAGAGGACCTCGCCCTCCTGGAGGGAGGAGAGGATCGCCGCGAGGTCGCCGGCGTGCTGGATGGCGGGGCCCGAGGTGATGCGGATCGGGGCGTTCATCTCGGCGGCGATGATCATCGAGAGGGTGGTCTTGCCGAGTCCGGGGGCGCCGGAGAGCAGCACGTGGTCGGCGGTGGCGCCGCGGGCGCGGGCCGCCTTGAGGACCAGGTCGAGCTGCTCGCGGACCTTCTCCTGCCCGACGAACTCCTCCAGGTCCTTGGGGCGCAGCGCCGCCTCGACCGCGGTGTCCTCGCCGTCGGCGTCCGCGTCGACCAGCCGGTCGTCGAAGACCGGGCCGGTCGCCTGGTCGGTCTCGGGTCCGGTCTCGTCCCAGTTCATCAAGGGCCTCTTCGGTGGTTCGGTGCCGGTCAGCGTGCGCGGTTGAGAGTCTGCAGGGCGGCCCGCAGCAGCTGGGGAACGTGGGGCGTGGTGCCTTCGGCGACGGCGGCCTCGGCCTGCGGGGCGACGGCGTCGACGGCTTCGTCGGCCTCGCGGGTCGCGTAGCCGAGGCCGATCAGGGCGGCCTGGAGCTGGTCGCGCCAGCCGGCGGTGTGGGGGGTGCCGACGCCCTGCTGGCGGATGTGCGCGCCGGCCGGTTCGCCCAGCCGGTCCTTGAGCTCCAGCAGCAGCTTCTGGGCGCCCTTCTTCCCGATGCCGGAGACGGCGGTCAGGGCCTTCTCGTCACCGGTGGAGACCGCGAGGCGGAGGGCGTCGGGGCTGTGGGTGGCGAGCATCGCCTGGGCGAGCCGGGGTCCGACTCCGCTGGCGGTCTGGAGCAGCTCGAACACCTGCCGCTCGTCGTCGTCCCGGAAGCCGTACAGCGTGAGGGAGTCCTCCCGGACGACGAGGGAGGTGGCGAGCCGGGCCTCCTTGCCGACGCGCAGGTCGGCGAGGGTGTGGGGGGTGCACTGGAGGGCCATGCCGATGCCGCCGACCTCGATGACGGCCGTGGTCGGGGCGAGGGCGGCCACCGGGCCGGAGACGAAGGCGATCATGCGGTGCGGCCTTTCAGCGGGCGGGGCGTGCCGGGGGTACGGGGGGTGCCGGTCGCGCCTGTCGTACGGGGGGTTCCGGTCGCGCCTGGGGTGGTGTCGGGTGAGCCGGGCCCGGATGTCCGGGGCGTGCGGGAGACACCCGGCGTGCGCGGGGCGCCGGGTGTGCGGGAGGCGCCCGGGGCCCCGGGTGAGCCGGACGTGCGGTGGGCCGCCACCGCCTGCTGGAGCCGGTTCTGCGCGGGCGCCCGCCAGATGTGGCAGATAGCGAGGGCCAGGGCGTCGGCGGCGTCGGCGGGCCTGGGCGGGGCGTCCAGCCGGAGCAGGCGGGTCACCATGGCGCCGATCTGCGCCTTGTCAGCGCGGCCCGATCCGGTGACGGCGGCCTTGACCTCGCTGGGCGTGTGCAGGGCGACCGGGATGCCCCGGCGGGCGGCGCAGAGCATGGCGACGGCGCTGGCCTGGGCGGTGCCCATCACCGTACGGACGTTGTGCTGGGCGAAGACCCGCTCCACCGCCACGTAACCGGGGGCGTACTCGTCGAGCCAGGCTTCGATGCCCCGCTCCACGGCGACGAGCCGGTCGCCCAGCTCCGCGTCGGAGGGGGTGCGCACGACGCCGACGCCGAGCATGGTCAGCGGGCGGCCCGCGACTCCCTCGACCACGCCGACACCGCACCGGGTCAGTCCCGGGTCGACACCCAGAACCCGCATGAAGCCCCCCCTGTCCTCGCCGCTCACGACGCCCACTCGTTCACCTGTTCCCGCAGGCTATCGGCTCGCACTGACAAAGCCGCGCAACCACATGACGACGGGCCGACGGGGTGTCCCCGTCGGCCCGTCGTACCGTGCTGCGCCGGCCGCGCCTCAGGCGTCGACCTTCTCCATGACCTCGTCGGACACGTCGAAGTTGGCGAAGACGTTCTGCACGTCGTCGCTGTCCTCCAGCGCGTCGATGAGTTTGAAGATCTTGCGGGCGCCCTCTTCGTCCAGCTCGACCTGCATGGTCGGCAGGAAGTTGGCCTCGGCGGAGTCGTAGTCGATGCCCGCCTCCTGGAGGGCGGTGCGCACCGCGACCATGTCGGTGGCCTCGCTGACCACCTCGAAGGTCTCACCGAGGTCGTTGACCTCCTCGGCGCCCGCGTCGAGGACCGCGCCGAGGACGTCGTCCTCGGTCAGCTCGCCCTTGGGCAGGATCACGACGCCCTTGCGGTTGAACAGGTACGAGACGGAGCCCGGGTCGGCCATCGAACCGCCGTTGCGGGTCATCGCGACCCGTACGTCGGACGCGGCACGGTTGCGGTTGTCGGTGAGGCACTCGATGAGCACCGCGACGCCGTTGGGGCCGTAACCCTCGTACATGATCGTCTCGTAGTCGGTGCCGCCCGCCTCGAGACCGCCGCCGCGCTTGACGGCGGACTCGATGTTCTTGTTCGGGACGGAGCTCTTCTTCGCCTTCTGGATGGCGTCGACGAGCGTGGGGTTGCCATCGGGGTCGACGCCGCCGGAGCGGGCCGCGACCTCGATGTTCTTGATCAGCTTCGCGAAGAGCTTGCCGCGCTTGGCGTCGATCACGGCCTTCTTGTGCTTCGTCGTAGCCCATTTAGAGTGGCCGGACATCTGCCTTCTCCTTCGCGTCACCAAAATCGAGTCGAACCCGAGAGATCCTACCGGGGTCCGCTCACTTCACTGCGCGCACCATGTCCACGAACAGAGCGTGCACGCGGTGATCGCCGGTCAGTTCGGGATGGAACGACGTGGCGAGGGCGTTTCCCTGGCGTACGGCCACGATGTGGCCGCCGTGCTCGGCGACGATCTCGGCCCCGGCGCCGACGGACTCCACCCAGGGGGCGCGGATGAACACGCCCTCCACGGGGCCGCCGCCGATCCCGGCGACCTCGACCGCGGCCTCGAAGGACTCGTTCTGCCGGCCGAAGGCGTTGCGCCGCACGATCATGTCGATGCCGCCGACGGTCTCCTGGCCCGAGCGCGGGTCCAGGATCTTCTCGGCCAGCATGATCATGCCCGCGCAGGTGCCGTAGACCGGCATCCCGGCCGCCACCCGCTCGCGCAGCGGCTCCATCACGCCGAAGAGGACCGCCAGTTTGGACATGGTGGTGGACTCGCCGCCGGGGATGACCAGGCCGTCGACCTCCGCCAGCTCCTCGGGGCGCCGGACCGGCCTGGCCAGGGCGTCCGCCGAGGCCAGGGCGATCAGGTGCTCCCGTACGTCGCCCTGGAGCGCCAGGACGCCGATCACAGGGGTGTCACTCATCAGTGGTTACCAGCCGCGGTTGGCGTAGCGCTCGGACTCGGGCAGGGTGTCGCAGTTGATGCCGACCATGGCCTCGCCCAGGTTGCGGGAGGCGTCCGCGACGACCTTCGGGTCGTCGTAGAAGGTGGTGGCCTTCACGATGGCGGCGGCGCGCTTTGCCGGGTCGCCGGACTTGAAGATGCCGGAGCCGACGAAGACGCCCTCGGCGCCGAGCTGGCGCATCAGCGCGGCGTCGGCCGGAGTGGCGACGCCGCCGGCGGAGAACAGGACCACGGGCAGCTTGCCGAGCTCGGCGACCTCCTTGACCAGCTCGTAGGGGGCGCGGAGGTCCTTGGCGGCGGCGTACAGCTCGTTGTTGTCGAAGCCGCGCAGACGCGCGATCTCGTTCTTGATCTGGCGCAGGTGGCGGACGGCCTCGACGACGTTGCCGGTGCCGGCCTCGCCCTTCGAGCGGATCATGGCCGCGCCCTCGGCGATGCGGCGCAGGGCCTCGCCCAGGTTGGTGGCGCCGCAGACGAAGGGGGTGGTGAAGGCGAACTTGTCGCTGTGGTTGATCTCGTCGGCCGGGGTGAGGACCTCGGACTCGTCGATGTAGTCGACGCCGAGGGACTGGAGGACCTGGGCCTCGACGAAGTGGCCGATGCGGGACTTGGCCATGACCGGGATGGAGACGGCCCCGATGATCTCCTCGATCATGTTGGGGTCGGACATCCGGGCCACACCGCCGTCCTTGCGGATGTCGGCGGGGACCCGCTCCAGGGCCATGACGGCCACGGCGCCCGCGTCCTCGGCGATCTTCGCCTGCTCGGCGTCGACGACGTCCATGATCACGCCGCCCTTGAGCTGCTCGGCCATGCCGCGCTTGACGCGGGCGGTGCCGGTGGCGGGGGACTCGGCGGACTGCGGGGTGCTGGGAAGCGTGGACACGGGACCTCACTCGGTGAAAGACGCTGGATGCTGCATCGCCGAGCAAACGCTGTGGGAGCAGGCCACAGCAAGGGCCAATGACCAGGCCGTGGATCGTTTTGGCCTGGGATCTCCTCCCCCGGCCGCTCCCCGGCTCAGGTGCCGGGCCGGTCCGCGAGGGCCACCGGCGGGGCGTCGTCCATCTCGAAGGCGAGCGGGAACGGGGCGTGCCCGGCCAGCCGGAGGAGCCGGACGGTGCGGTGCCGGCGCAGGGCGCGGGCGGCGCGCACGGCGTCGTTGTGGAAGCGGCGGGCCATGGGTACGCGGCGTACGGCGGCGGCCAGTTCGGTGGCCGCGTCCTCGCCGCCGGGGATCTCCTTCACCGCGTCGACCTGGGCCGGTTCGCCGAAGACGGCGCGCAGGGCGGTGCTGAGTTCGCTCTCGGCGACCTCGCGGTGGTCCTCCTCGGCCTGCCGGGCGGCGTGCGCGGCCTCGTACAGGACGATCGAGGCGGCCGGGTCCAGGACACCGGAGGTGGCCAGCTCCTGGGTGACCGAGGCGCGCCGCAGCAGTTGGGCGTCGAGGGCGGCGCGGGCGGCGTCGATCCGGGAGTGCAGGCGGTCGAGCCGGCCGGCGGTCCAGCTGAGGTACACGCCGATCGCGATGAGCGCGACGACGATCCAGACGATGAGGGTTACGGTCACGGGCCCACACGCTACCGTCGCGCGGGGCCCGCTTCACCAAAGGCCCCGGGGCCGCGTACCGGAGCCCGGTCCGTGCCGCCGCGGGCCGCGGGGCGGTCAGTCCCGTGCGAGGCCGAACCGGGCCCGCAGTCCGGAGCGTTCGTCGGCGGCGACGGACGCGGCCCCGTCGGTCACCGTCTCGTACACCGCGAGGATGTCGGCCCCCACGGTCGCCCAGTCGAAGCGCCGAACATGGGCCTCGCCGCGCTCGCGCAGCCCCTTCCGGCGTTCCGGGTCGCCCAGCAGCCGGATCGCGGCGTCGGCCAGCGCGTCGGCGTCCTCGTTGGCGAACAGGTCGCCCGCCGTGCCGTGGTCCAGCACCTGCGCGAAGGCGTCCAGGTCGCTCGCGAGGACCGGAGCCCCGGCCGACAGCGCCTCGACCAGGATGATCCCGAAGCTCTCGCCGCCGGTGTTCGGGGCCACGTAGACGTCGACGCTGCGCAGCAGCCGGGCCTTGTCCTCGTCGCTGACCATGCCGAGGAACTCGACGCGCCCACGCAGTTCCTCCGGCAGCGTGGCCACCGCCTCCTCCTCGTCGCCGCGCCCGGCGACCAGGAGCCGCGCCCCGGGGCGGGCCGCGAGGATCGCGGGCAGCGCCTTCATCAGGACGGGCAGGCCCTTGCGGGGTTCGTCGATGCGGCCGATGAAGCCGAGCGTCTGGCCCTGCCACTCGGCCTTCGGCTCGGCCTCGGCGAAGAAGCCGACGTCGACGCCGTTGGGGATGACGACGGCGTCCCCGCCCAGGTGCTCGACCAGGGTGCGCCGGGCGTACTCGCTGACCGCGATCCGGGCGCTGATCTTCTCCAGCGCGGGCTGGAGGATCGGATACGCCGCGATCATCGCCCGGGAGCGCGGGTTGGAGGTGTGGAAGGTGGCCACGATCGGCCCCTGCGCCGCCCAGCAGGCCAGCAGGCCCAGCGAGGGGGAGGTCGGCTCGTGGATGTGGATCACGTCGAACGTGCCGTCGTGCAGCCAGCGCCGCACGCGGGCCGCCGACAGGAAGCCGAAGTTCAGCCGGGCGACGGAGCCGTTGTACGGGACCGGGACGGCCCGGCCCGCCGAGACCACGTACGGCGGGAGCGGGGTCTCGTCGTCGGCGGGGGCCAGCACGGAGACCTCGTGGCCGAGCCGGATCAGGTGTTCGGCGAGGTCCCGGATGTGGAACTGCACGCCGCCCGGTACGTCCCAGGAGTACGGGCAGACGATGCCGATCTTCACGTGGGTTCCTTCCGGGGATCCAGGTCGTCCAGCCAGAGGCGCTGGAGCATGTGCCAGTCCTCCGGGTGCTCGGCGATCCCGCCGGCGAAGGCGTCGGCCAGTGCCTGCGTCATCGCGGAGGTCTTCTCGGTACGGGTGCCCTCCCCGGGCACCTCGACCGCCGGGTGGACACGGGCGCCCATGACCGGCGTGCCGTCGTACCAGAGGGTGACCGGCAGCAGCAGCGCTCCCGTCTGCTGGGCGAGCAGCGCCGGGCCCGCGGGCATCCGGGCGGTGGCGCCGAAGAACGACACCTCGACGCCGGAGGCGGACAGGTCCCGGTCCGCGACCAGGCAGACCAGGCCGCCCGCGCGCAGCCGCCGGGCCAGGGTCCCGAAGGCGGCCCCGCCGCTGTGCGGCAGGACCTCCATGCCGAGACCCTCGCGGTAGGCGACGAACCGGTCGTAGAGGGTGGCGGGCTCCAGCCGTTCGGCGACGGTGGTGAAGGGGACCTTGAGGTCGGTGGTGACCCAGGCGCCCGCGAGGTCCCAGTTGCCCAGGTGGGGCAGGGCGAGGATCACGCCGTTCCCGGCGTCCAGGCCCTCCGTCAGCAGGTGGGCGTCCTTGACGTCGATGCTCGCCCTGATCCGCTCCGGGCTCCAGGTCGGCAGCCGGAACGACTCCATCCAGTAGCGCATGTAGGAGCGCATCCCGGCCCGCGAGAGCTCGGCCAGCCGCGCCGGGCCGGCGTCGGGGACGACCCGCGCGAGGTTGGACTCCAAGCGCAGCACGCTCTTGCCGCGCCGCTTCCACGCCTGGTCGGCGATGGTCCGGAAGAGGCGGGCGGCGGCGGGCTCGGGCAGCGTCTTGACCGCGCTCCAGCCCAGTCCGTACAGCCCGTCGGTGAGCCGGCCCTTGAGCGTGCTCACCGGTCCGCCTCGCTCCCCCGCCCGGCGGAGCCCGCGGCATCCGAGGCGGCCGGTCCCGCGGCGGCCGGTCCCGAAGCGGCCGGTCCCGAAGCGGCCGGTCCCGAAGCGGCCGGTCCCGCGGCAGCCGCCTCGGCGGCGTCCGCCTCCGCCGATTCGCGGCGTACGGTCACCACCCGCTGGATCAGCGTGACGAGGCTGCCGGCCGCGACGATCCACAGCGCGATCGGGAGCAGGACGTCGATGCCGGGGACACCGAACGCGTGCAGCCCGGCGAGACCGGCGGCGACCAGCGAGATCACCAGGCGCTCGGCGCGCTCCACGAGGCCGTTGACCGCGACCGGCAGCCCGATCGACTCGCCGCGCGCCTTCGTGTAGGAGACCACCTGGCCGCTGGCCAGGCAGAAGATCGCGACGGCGCAGAGGACGGTGTCGTCCCCGCTGCCCGCGTACCAGAGGGCGAAGCCCGCGAAGATCGCCCCGTCGGCGACCCGGTCCAGCGTCGAGTCGAGGAACGCGCCCCACCGGCTGGAGATCCCGGCCTGCCGCGCCATGTTGCCGTCGACGAGGTCGGAGAAGACGAAGATCGTGATGACGATGGTGCCCCAGAAGAACTCCCCCATCGGGAAAAAGACCAGCGCACCTGCCATCACTCCGGCCGTGCCGATGAGAGTGACCGCGTCGGGGCTGACCCCGAGGCGGAGCAGCAGAGCGGCGAACGGTGTGAGGACACGCGTGAAGAATGCACGCGCGTACTTGTTCAGCATGGCCTTCCCGAGGGTTCGGTTCGCCGGGCGGCCCCTTCGGCCACCGGCTGGCCCATCGTAGTCACGGCCGGCCCCTTCCACCGGACGGGCACCCGCCGCCGGGTGTCAGCCGGGCCGGGCCCGGAGCGCGGTCCACGGGGGCGGCCGCCCGCGCGCGACCTGTGGACGGGGCCGCGCCCCGGTGCCACGCTCGAAGGACCGCGGGTGTCGCCGAGACCGCCGCGGCGGCCTCCCCACCCCCGTGACCACCGCTGCTTGGCGCGCGGTCGCCCCCGCACCGCGCCATCGACCGGGAGGCACGCACCATGGGCGACAAGGCACACGCACACCCCGGAGCCGCCGGAGGAGCACCGGCGGCCGGCCATCCCTCCGCCGTACGGAACGTGGTGCTGGTCGGCCCCAGCGGATCGGGCAAGACCACCCTGGTCGAGGCGCTGGCCCTGACGGCCGGAGCCGTGAACCGGGCCGGCCGGGTCGAGGACGGGGCGACCGTCTCCGACTACGACGAGATCGAGCGGCGCCGACGGCGTTCCGTGCAGCTCTCGCTGGTCCCGGTGGCCTGGGACGGCTGCAAGGTCAATCTGCTGGACACCCCCGGCTACGCGGACTTCGTCGGGGAACTGCGGGCCGGTCTGCGTGCGGCGGACGCGGCCCTCTTCGTCGTCTCGGCCGCCCAGGAGGCCCAGTCCGTGGCGGCGACCACCCGGGCCGCCTGGGAGGAGTGCGCACGCGTCGGCATGCCGCGCGCGATCGTCGTCACGCACCTGGACACCGCCCGCACCTCCTTCGAGGACATGACCCGGATCTGCGCCGAGAACTTCGGCGGCGACGACCCCGACGCCGTACTGCCGCTGTACCTGCCGGTGCTGGGTCCCGAGGCGGCCGACGGGCACGCCCCGCTGACCGGGCTCACCGGACTGCTCAGCCGGCGGATCCTCGACCACTCCTCGGGGGAGCGCACCGAGCTGCCGCCCGCGCCCGGGCAGGAGGAGCCGCTGCGGGCGGCCCGGAACCGGCTGATCGAGGGGATCATCGCCGAGAGCGAGGACGAGTCGCTCATGGACCGCTACCTCGCCGGCGAGGACATCGACGTCGCGACCCTGATCGCCGATCTGGAACGGGCCGTCGCCCGGGGCGCCTTCCACCCCGTCCTCACCGCGGCCCCGGCGGCCGATGGCGCCCGCCAGGGCATCGGCACCGTCGAGCTGCTGGAGCTGATCACCCGCGGCTTCCCGACCCCGCTGGAGCGCACCCCGCCCGTCGTCACCACCCCGTCGGGCAAGCCCCGGCCCGCGCCGGTCTGCGACCCCGGCGCACCGCTGGTCGCCGAGGTCGTCAAGACCTCCTCCGACCCGTACGTGGGCCGTGTCTCGCTGGTCCGCGTCTTCTCCGGCACCCTGCGCCCCGACGACTCCGTGCACCTGTGCGGCCACGGCCTGGACGCCACGGGGCACGCCCCGCGCCCCTGCCACGAGGGGGAGATCCGCGTCGGGGCGCTCACCTCGCCGTTCGGCCGACGGCAGAGCGCGCTGGACCGGTGCGTCGCGGGGGATCTGGCGTGCGTGGCCCGGCTCGGCGAGGCGGAGACCGGCGACACGCTCTCCCCGGCCGGTGACCCGGTCCTGATCGAGCCCTGGTCGACGCCCGACCCGTTGCTGCCGCTGGCCGTGCGGGCGCACGGCAAGGCGGACGAGGACAAGCTGTCGCAGGGTCTGGCCCGGCTGGTCGCCGAGGACCCCACACTGCGCCTCGAACAGAATGCGGACACCGGCCAGGTGGTCCTGTGGTGCCTGGGCGAGGCCCACCAGGAGGTGGCCCTGGACCGGCTGCGCAGCCGTTACGGCGTCCAGGTCGACGCGGAGCCGTACCGGGTGGCGCTGCGCGAGACGTTCGCCGGGCGGGCCACCGGGCGCGGGCGGCACGTCAAACAGTCCGGCGGACACGGCCAGTTCGCGATCTGCGAGATCGAGGTGGAGCCGCTGCCGCCGGGCTCCGGCGTCGAGTTCGCCGACCGGGTCGTCGGCGGTGCGGTGCCGCGCCAGTTCATCCCCTCGGTGGAGAAGGGCATCCGGGCCCAGGCCGCCAGGGGGCTGTCCGCCGGGCACCCGCTGGTCGACGTACGGGTCACGCTGCTGGACGGGAAGGCGCACTCGGTGGACTCCTCGGACGCCGCGTTCCAGACCGCCGGGGCGCTGGCGCTGCGCGAGGCCGCGGCCTCGTCCCGCATCCAGCTGCTGGAGCCGGTCTGCGAGATGAGCGTCCTGGTCCCCGACGACTACGTGGGCCCGGTGATGAGCGACCTGTCGGGGCGGCGGGGCCGGGTCGTGGGCACCGAGCAGAGTGCGGGCGGTCGCACCCTCGTACGGGCGGAGGTGCCGGAGATCGAGGTCGGCCGGTACGCGGTGGACCTGCGTTCCCTGTCGCACGGCACCGGTCGCTTCGACCGTTCGTACGCCCGGCACGAGGCGATGCCGCCCCAGATCGCCGACCGGGTCCGCGCGGAGCCGGCGAACGGGTCACCGGGCACGTGAGCGGCGGCCCGGCAGGCGGCCCGCGGGCGGTTTCCCCCGGCGCGTGACCGGCGCACTGTCGCACACGCGGTCCTGTTCGCGCCGGTGACCGGCGGTGGTGTGATCCGGACGATACGCTGTGGTCGCAGCTCAGAAGGTATGCCTCGTACGGTAGTTGGGCACACCGCAGGAGCAGACGTGCGGCGAGTGGGGGCGACAAGGTGGCCAACGACGGATTCGACTTCTCACCCGGGGCCCAGATCCCGATCCAGGGCGCGGGCAGTCAGTCCGTGGCGACCAACGCCCTGGCCTCGGCGGCCTACCGGGACAGTCCGGTGGAGGCGATCCTCGACGCCAACAGCGAGTGGCACAAGTCGGAAGTGAAGTCGGGCTCCTCCAAACTCTTCAAGTCCGACTACTTCAAGCCGAATCTCGGTGAGGCGTTCGCCCGAGCCGTCCAGGAGCGCATGCTCGGCGGAGCCCGCAAGGCGCTCATCCAGTCCTTCGGCACCGACCCGCAGACCGTGGTGGAGCACTGCCTGTCGGCGAACAACCTGCGCAAGGCCCGCGACACCCGTCTCACCCTGGTGACCGTGGTGTTCGGTGTGCTGTTCCTGCCCGGCATGCTGGCCTGGGTGCTCGCCTTCCGGATCCGGGACGCGCTCAACAAGTCCAAGGACTCGGCGTTCAAGGCCGTCGGCACGGTGCTGCTGGCCGCCTTCGGGGTCGGCGCGCTGGTCCTGGTGGTGAAACTGCCGCTGGACGGCTTCTGGGCGCTCTACTTCCGGGGCGCGGTCATCGCGCCGGTGATCGGCTGGGTGCTGGCCAAACGGATCGCGGAGACCTCGGCCAAGGACCTGCGGGCGCGCTGGGAGGGCCTTCTCTCCGGCACCGGAGTGATCGCGAAGATCCCCGAGGCCGTGCCGAAGAACCCCAACGAGACCGCGCGTGAGGCCCTGCGCCAGGGTCTGGAGAAGCTGTCGGCCGAGCAGCAGTCGAACGCCGTCTTCTACGCCGGTCCCAAGGGCGTCCTCGGCATGGGCACCCGCTGGGGCAGCTGGCAGCTGGCGGAGGAGCTGGTCCCCGAGGACCCGACGAAGGAGATCCACCAGTTCCGCAGCTGGGACCTGATCCGGATCATCCACGACCAGCTGAAGATGCTGGAGCGCGGGCCGCTGAACACCGGAGGCTTCCCCAAACCGTCCGTGAAGCACTGGATCGTCTCGCCCATCGGGGAGAACGCCGACGCCGTCACCCGCCCCGAGGGCGAGGACGTCGCCACCTTCCAGGTGAAGCCCCACGAGATACAGCGGATCTGCAACCACCAGCAGTTCGGCAGCGGCGACCGGCACTACCTGGGCGTGCAGTTCACCCTGTGGGACGGTCAGCTGGTGATCACCATGATGATCACCGTCACCGTGCTCCACGAGACGCTGCGCATCGAGGTCACCGGCCATGCGCTCGGCCCGGTGCACGGCCTGTTCCTCACCAAGCCGGCGGCGAAGACGAAGACGGTCAACAAGACCGTGCGGTTCTGGGAGACCCGGGACGTCCAACTGGCGCTGGTGGACGCCAAGGAGGTCGTCCGGCTGGCGCTGCGCGCGCCCCTCACCTGGTATCCGCCGCTGCTGGACTACCTGGGCGGGAAGATCGTGCTGCCCGAGCCGTTCGGACTGCGGCACGCGTGGGCGGCCAAGCCCTGGAACCACCGCTTCATGGCGGACGACGCGATGCGCGCCGCCACCCCGGTGCTGCGGGCGGTCCACTCGGCGGCGATGCGGGTGCTCGCGGAGAACGGCGTCGACACGGAGCGCTTCGACAGCCGCTCGATGGTCCTGAGCGGCCTCGTCCAGGACCCGGCCCCGCGCAAGGCCGACGTCTACGACGCCTGACCACGGCGTCACCGGGAGGGGGGAGGCCCGGCCGGGCCTCCCCCCTCCCGCTGCACCGCTCGCTCAGCCGGCCGGCAGTTCGCCCGTCGGCCAGACGTCGGCCAGCATCGCCCGGGTGTCGCCCAGCAGCTGGGGCAGCACCTTGGTGTGGCCGATGACCGGCATGAAGTTGGTGTCCCCGCCCCAGCGCGGCACCAGGTGCTGGTGCAGGTGGGCGGCGATCCCGGCGCCCGCGACGGAGCCCTGGTTCATGCCGATGTTGAAGCCGTGCGCCCCGGAGGCGGCGCGCAGCGCGACCATCGCCCGCTTGGTGAAGTCCGCCAGTTCGACGGTCTCGGGGCCGTCCAGCTCGGTGTAGTCGGCGACATGCCGGAAGGGCACGACCATGAGGTGGCCGCCGTTGTACGGATACAGGTTCAGCACCGCGTAGACGCGCTCGCCGCGGGCCACGATGAGCCCGTCCTCGTCGGATTTCGCCGGGATCGCACAGAACGGACAGCCGTCCTCGGCACCCGGACCGCTCGGCTTGTTCTCACCCTGGATGTACGCCATCCGATGGGGCGTCCACAGACGCTGGAATGCGTCGGGCGTCCCCACGCCGATCTGCTGCTCCGGCTCACTCGTCATGCCGGTCAGCATATTGCGTCACCCCGGCCGAGCGTGTCGCCGGGGCCGCACCGCCCGGCCGCCCACGATGCTGAGGCGATGAGCGACCGAACCGCCCCCGATCCCCCCACCCGGCTGGCCCGCTGGGAGCAGCGCACGGAGGTTCCGCTCTTCGCGGCGGGGCTGCTCTTCCTGGCGGGGTACGCGGTCCGGGTACTGACCCCGCACGCGGCCCAGCCCTGGAACGACATCGCGCTGGTCCTCGTCTGGTCGACCTGGCTGCTCTTCCTCCTCGACTACGTGACCCGGCTGCGGCTCAGCGGCCTGGGGGTGCGCTTCGTACCGGCCCACTGGCTGGACACCCTGGTCCTGCTGCTGCCGCTGCTGCGCCCGCTGCGGATGGTGCAGGTGTACCAGGCGGTGCAGCGCCGCCGTGACCGGCCGCGGCTGAATCTGTACGCGCGGGTCATGGCGTACGCCGGTCTGACCGCCGTCCTCCTCGGCTTCGCCGCCGCGCTGGCGGTCTACCACTTCGAACACACGGCACCCGGCGCTTCCATCCGCAGCTTCGGCGACGCGGTGTGGTGGGCCTGCGCGACGCTGACGACGGTCGGCTACGGGGACGCCACTCCGGTCACGTTCGGGGGGCGGGTGGTCGCGGCGGGGCTGATGGCCGGCGGTCTCGCGCTGCTCGGAGCGGTGACGGGGTCGTTCTCGTCGTGGCTGATCCAGGTGTTCACACGGGAGGACGAGAAACGGCCCCCGGAGCGGGGTTAGCGCTCCGGGGGCCGAGCCCCGCCGGTACGGGGACCAGGTCGGCATCTGCCACGTCCGGTCGATCGCGTCCGGATCATCCCCGCCGGTGCGGGGAGCGGCTCACACCTGTACGCGGTCCTCGACGGCCTTCGCGATCTTGGCGAGGGCCTCGTCGACCGGGATGCCGTTCTCCTGCGAACCGTCGCGGTAGCGGAAGGAGACGGCACCGTTGGCCATGTCCTCGTCACCGGCGATGATCATGAACGGGACCTTGTTCTTCTGCTGGTTGCGGATCTTCTTCTGCATCCGGTCCGAGGAGGCGTCCACATCCACCCGCAGCCCCTGCTTGCGCGCCGTGGCGGCGAACTCCTGGAGGTAGGGGATGTGGGCGTCGCCGATCGGGATGCCCACGGCCTGCACCGGGGCGAGCCAGACCGGGAAGGCGCCCGCGTAGTGCTCCAGGAGCACGGCGAAGAAGCGCTCGATCGAACCGAACAGGGCACGGTGGATCATGACCGGGCGCTGCTTGGAGCCGTCGGGACCGGTGTACTCCAGGTCGAACCGCTCCGGCAGGTTGAAGTCGAGCTGCACGGTCGACATCTGCCAGGTGCGGCCGATGGCGTCCCGGCACTGCACGGAGATCTTCGGGCCGTAGAACGCGGCGCCGCCCGGGTCCGGGACCAGGGGCAGGCCCTGCTTCTCGGCGACCTGGCGCAGCGTCTCGGTGGCCTCGTCCCAGGTCTCGTCGGAGCCGACGTACTTCTCCGGGTCCTTGGTGGACAGCTCCAGGTAGAAGTCGGTCAGCCCGTAGTCGCGCAGGAGGTTGAGCACGAAGGTGAGCGTCCGGTCGAGCTCCTCGGCCATCTGCTCACGGGTGCAGTAGATGTGCGCGTCGTCCTGCGTGAAGCCGCGCGAGCGGGTCAGGCCGTGCACGACGCCCGACTTCTCGTACCGGTACACCGTGCCGAACTCGAAGAGGCGCAGCGGCAGTTCGCGGTAGGAGCGGCCGCGCGCGTCGAAGATCAGGTTGTGCATCGGGCAGTTCATCGGCTTGAGGTAGTAGTCCACCCCGTCGTCGAGCTGCATGGGCGGGTACATGCCGTCGGCGTACCAGTCCAGGTGGCCGGACTGCTCGAAGAGCTTGCCCTTGGTGGCGTGCGGGCTGTAGACGAACTCGTAGCCCTCCTCCTCGTGCCGGCGGCGCGAGTAGTCCTCCATGGCCCGGCGGATGACGCCGCCCTTGGGGTGGAAGACCGCGAGGCCGGGGCCGATCTCGTCGGGGAAGGAGAAGAGGTCCAGCTCGTTGCCGAGCTTGCGGTGGTCGCGCTTGGCGGCCTCCTCCAGGAACTCCAGGTGCGCCTTCAGCTCGTCCTTGGTGGGCCAGGCGGTGCCGTAGATGCGCTGGAGCATCGGGTTCTTCTCGCTGCCGCGCCAGTACGCCGCCGCGTTGCGCATCAGCTTGAACGCCGGGATGAACCGGGTGGTGGGCAGGTGCGGGCCCCGGCAGAGGTCCTTCCAGCACAGCTCGCCGGTCTTGGCGTCGAGGTTGTCGTAGATGGTCAGCTCGCCGCCGCCCACCTCGACGTTCGCGCCGTCGTCGGAGGAGGCGGAGCCCTTGATGCCGATGAGTTCCAGCTTGTACGGCTCGTCCGCCAGCTCCTCGCGGGCGTCCTCGTCGGAGACCACACGGCGGGAGAACCTCTGGCCCCGCTTCTGGATCTCCTGCATCTTCTTCTCGACGGCCTTGAGGTCCTCGGGGGTGAAGGGCTTCTCGACGTCGAAGTCGTAGTAGAAGCCGTCCTTCACCGGCGGACCGATGCCGAGCTTGGCCTCGGGGAAGAGCTCCTGCACGGCCTGGGCCATGACGTGCGCGGTGGAGTGGCGCAGGATGTCGAGGCCGTCCGGGGAGGAGATCTCCACGGGCTCGACGCTCTCGCCGTCCTGGAGCTCGTACGACAGGTCCTTCAGCTCGCCGCCGATGCGCGCGGCGACGACGGTGCGCTGACCGGGGAAGAGCTCACCGGCGGTCGTGCCCGTCGTCACCACGCGCTCTTCCCGCTCGGAATCGCGTTGGATGATCACACGGACGTCTGACACCGGTCTCTCCTGTCTGAGGGGGCGCCGGCCTTCACATGGCCAGGCACTGCGAATCGTACCGAGCCGTACGCCCCCGACGCGAACGCCTTAGGACCGGCCCTACGGCTCCTCCCCCGCGCACGCCTCCTCGAAGAAGTCGACGTTCTCCTGGAGCGCCTTCATCAGCCGGTCCCGCTCCGCCTCGTCGACCTGGACGGGCGCGACCTGCGAGGCCCCGGTGAGCCGCCGGAAGCCGCCCCGGTTCTCCAGCCGTCCCTCCACCCGCAGGGGCAGCCCCACCAGGTGGGCGTGGCCCGCGATGCGGTACGCCTCCTCGTCGAGCTCGACACGGACGTGCGTGACCTCGGCCCCGGCCAGCACCCGCAGCCGTACGACCCCGGCGCCGCGCGGCCCGGAGCGGCGCAGCCGGACCACCGCGCCGGTCAGCCGGACCCGCACGGCGGGTTCGTCGCGGACGTATCGGGCCCCGGCCGCGCGCAGGGCGGGCAGGTCGCCCGGGGAGAACTCGACGGGCGCGGGACGGGCCGGGCAGCCCTCCGGGGTACCCGCGGCGGGCGCCCACCGCAGGTCGATCCGGGCCCCTTCCGAGCCGCGCACCAGGGCGATCAGCGCCTCGGTCAGCTCCCGGCCGACGCCCGCCGCGATCGCGCTGTCGAAGGCCTCCGTGCGGCCGGTGGCCCGCTGGTAGTCCACGGCCTCGCGGGTGGCGTGCAGGGCGTGGCAGAGCTGGACGGCGACGGCGCGCCCCGAGGCGACGGGGACGTACGCGGTCAGGCCGCGGCCGTCGGCGCCGGGTCCGATCAGGGCGTCGTCGAGCGCGGCCCGGGCCTTCCTGCGGTGCCGCGCGCCGTGGTAGCCGACCCGGCCGCGGGCCGCGAGGGCTCCGGCCATGAGGACCTGCCGGGCGGCCGACCGCAGCTCCTCCGCCTCCGCCCAGCCCGCGGCGCCGGCCGCGTGGGCCGCCGATTCGGGGACCTCGCGCCGCCAGCGGATCTCGTCGCTGGGCACGGCGAGGGAGACGAGGACGTCGCGGGCGGAGGGGGCGGCGCTGCGGCCGAGGGCGAGGAGGGCTTCCTCGATCAGCTCCGCGCTGTCGGGGAAGGCCGCGCTCTCGGGCACCAGCAGGCTGGTCGACCCGGCGGCGGCTCCGGGCGGGGTCCAGCGGCCGTAGCGTCCCGGCGCTCCCCCGCGCCGCTGCCAGCCGTGCCGGCGCAGCAGTGCCCCGAGGACGGCGGGCTCGGGCAGTTCGGTGCTCGCGCCGGCGAGCGGCGGGGGCCAGGCGGTGGGGTGCGAACGGGCGGCGGGCAGCCCCGCCGCGCCCGTGGGCTCGTCCGTCGACCGGTGCATCAGGGTCTCCCTCCGGCCCCGACCCGGGCCATGATGTCGCAGAGTGCGCGGTCGTCGAAGATCCGCGAGGTCGGGATGCGCACAGTGGTCCGGTACCGGCCCGTCACCGCGTGGCCGGCCAGATTGGTCCAGTAGCAGCAGTGGCGCAGGTCGAGGCCGCCGGGCCCGGCGCGGAGCCAGTCGTCCTGGCTGCGGGGCACGATCATCACGACCAGGATCTTGTGCACCGTCACCGGACTGCGGGCGAGCTTGACGAGGTGGGCGTTGTCGAGGGTGAAGGAGAACGCCCCGCCCGCCGGGTGCGGCGGGATCTGGTAGGTGCACTTGAGCTGCACCTTGATGGTCACTTCGTCGTCGACGGTGTGGGCCGGGGCGCCGTGGCTGACGTGCCAGTCGATGCCGTTGTCGGGGAAGGGCTGGGACAGGGAGCATCCCGCCGCCGCCGCGACGGCGTGCAGGTAGCCCACCTGAAGGGTCTCCATGCAGGCGGTGGTGGCGAGGGAGCCGCGCAGCGGCGCGTCCGGCTGCTGCGGCGGCCGGGGCCCGAAGGGCCCGGCGCGGGCGGTTCCCCCGGGGTCGGGCTGCGCGAGCGCCATGGCTCCGTGTGCCTTCCGGGCGTGCCGATCGATGGCAGGTGGTCTGCCGGCGGGTTTCGCGGACTGGGCGGATCGACGGACGTCGGCGGCAACTTCCCGGCGTCACACCTGTGTTGTCACCGCATCGGACCGCCCGCAAACGGCGTATCAGGCAAACAGCCCGGGTATCACCGATATCGGGCAGAGGAATCATTCCATCTGCCGTGCGGGTGCGAGGAGTTCGGGGATGATGCATTGGTTCGAGGGGCCACTGGCCGCTTTTGACACGGAGACGACGGGCGTGGACGTCGAGCGGGACCGGATCGTCTCGGCCGCTCTCGTCGCGCAGGACACCGCGGGCGGTCGCGTCCGCGTCACCCGGTGGCTGGTCAATCCGGGGGTTCCGGTCCCGCCCGGGGCGAGTGAGATCCACGGGCTGACCGACGATCACCTCCAGCGCAACGGGCGCTGGCCCGCCCCGGTGATGGACGAGATAGCCCGGGCGCTGACGGAGAGCTGCGGGACGGGCCGGCCGCTGGTGGTGATGAACGCCCCCTTCGATCTGACGCTGCTGGACCGGGAGTTGCGGCGGCACCGGGCGTCGTCCCTGACGAGGTATCTCGACGGGGTGCCGATGCGGGTGGTGGACCCGCGGGTGCTGGACAAGCATCTGGACCGCTACCGCAAGGGCCGTCGTACGCTCACGGATCTCTGCGCGCGGTACGAGGTCGTGCTCGACGGGGCCCATGAGGCGGCTGCCGACGCGACGGCGTCGCTGGAGCTGGTACGGGCGGTGTGCAGGCGCTTCTCGACCCGGTTGGAGCGGCTGTCGCCGTCGGAGCTGCACACCCTGCAGGTGACCTGGCACGCGGCCCAGGCGCGCGGCCTGGAGGCCTGGTTCGCGAAGAGCGGGACGCCGGAGGCGGTGGACCCGTCGTGGCCGCTGCGTCCGGAGCTGCCCGCCGCGGCGTGAGGCCGCGGATGGCCCGGACACGCGAAAGCCGGCCCGCGTCATGCGTGCGGACCGGCTTTCCCCGGTGGGCGATACTGGGTTCGAACCAGTGACCTCTTCGGTGTGAACGAAGCGCTCTCCCACTGAGCTAATCGCCCGGGAACGGGTTGAACCATACAGGGCTTCGCGGGCTTCGTTCAAACCGCTTCCGACCCCGCTCCCCTCAGAGCGTCCCGGCCCGGAAATGAGTATCCGCGCGCATGTACGGACGGGGTGGCCGGGGCCACACTCCCGTTCATGGAACATGTGCTGCCACCCGCCGAGGAACTGGCCCGCCTCGACCGTGAACTGGCCGAGCTGGAGGCCCGCCGCGCCCGGCTGCTGACCCGGCGCGCCTGGCTGCTCGCCGCGCTCCGGCCGCCCGCGCCGTCGGCCGCCCCGGGCTGGAACCCCTCCGCCTGGGGCGCGCCCGGCACCGGCCGCCCGGATGCTCCGGCCCGGCCCTGGGGCAGTGTTCCGCCGAAGGGCCCGTCCGCGCCGCGCGGCGCGCAGAACGTCCTGCTGACGCTGGGCGGTCTGCTGCTGACGGTCGCGGCCATCGCGTTCACGCTGGTGAGCTGGGGCTCGATGGGGATCGGCGGCCGGTCGGCCGTGCTGGCCCTGGTGACCGCGGGGGCCCTGGCAGCCCCGGCGGTGCTCCTGAAGCGGGGCCTGACCGCCACCGCCGAGGCGCTGACCGCCCTGGCCCTGGTGCTGACGCTGCTGGACGCCTACGCGGTGCACGCGGTGGCGGCCCCGGACACGGACGGGCTCGGCTTCACCGCCGGCGCCGCCGCGGTGCTCGCGGCACTGTGGACGGGGTACGGGCTGGCACTGGGCCGGCTCCACCTGCCGCTGCCCGCCGCCGTGGTGCTGGCCCAGTGGCCGCTGCTGTTCGGGGCGTGGGCCGCGGGCGCACCGGCGTCGGTGGTCGGGTGGGCGCTGTTGGCCACGGCGGTGCTGGACGGGGCGATCGCCCTGTGGGGCAGGGGCACCGGCGCCCGGGTCACGGCGTGCGTCGGCGGGTCGGTGATGGGGGCTTCGGCGCTGCTGGTGGGCCTGACGCAGTCCGTGACGGCCTCCGGGCCGCTGGGGGCTCTGGCGCCCGGGGCGCTGCTGCTGACGGCCGCCGCGGCGGCCCTGGCGGGCGTGGCGCGCACCGAGGGGTGTCGCGCGGGCGGGCGGTGTGGTGGCCGGTCTCGCCGTGGTGGCCGCGGTGGGCGGCGTACCGGCGGCGGCGCTGCCGGAGGGCTGGCGCGTCCTCGCGTACGTGTCGGCCGCCCTGGCGCTGACGGCGGTCGTACGGACCGGGCTGCCGGGCAACGCGGCGCTCGGGGTGCTGGTGGCGTCGGCCGCGGTGGTGGCCGGGGCCCTGGTGGGGGCCCTGCCGGGGCTCGCCGCGGTCCTGCTCGGCCCGGTGACGCTGCTGCCGGACGCGTGGGCGGGGCCCGAGGAGGGCTTCCGGGCCGCGCTGGGGTCGACGCTGCCGTGGCCGGAGCTGAGAGCGGCCCCGGTCGTGCTCGCCGTGACGGCCGCGCTGCTGGGGTCGGCGTACCGGTGGTGGCCGTCCTGGGCCCGGATCGCCGAGCCGTTGATCGCGCGGGAGGCGCCGGGGTCGGGCGCGACGGCCGCTCCGGGGGCTTCCGGGGCGCCGGGCGCCGGGGTGGCCGCTGGAGCAACGCACGGCGCGGGAACGCCGGACGCACCGGACTCCGGGACCCCACGGGCGGGCGGCACCGTCGTCCCGGGCGCTCCAGGAGCGGCGGGAGCCGGCGGCACGCCGGTTCCGGAGCGGCCGGACGCGGGGACCCCGGTCAGGGCGGCCGCTCCGGGGCTTCCGGGGCGCCGGGAACAGGCGGCCGGGCAGGGGCGGGCGGTGCGGCGGGCACGCCCGCCGCGGCGGCGCCCGGACCGGAGCCCCTGGTATGCCGGAGGCCCGGCGGAAGCGCCCTGGTACACCTGTGGGGCGTCCGCGGCCCGCGGCCGGCCGGCCGCGGCGGCCTGCGCGGGGCCGCCGGTGCGGCGGCCGCGGTGCTGGGCTGGGGTGCGCTGCTGCTGGCCGGGGCCGTGCTGGATGTGCCCTACGCCGTCGCGGTGGGCGGCGAGACGGTCCTGGTGGCCGGTCTGCTCGCCCTGGCCGTGCACGGCACGGACGGCGGCCGGGACGGTTCGGCGGCGGTGCGGGTGACCGCGCTGGTGGTGGCACTGGCCGGGGCGGTGAGCGCCGGGCTGCTGTCGCTGGCGTCCGAGGGGGCCTCCTACGCGGTGTTCGGCGTGCTGGCGGCCCTGTTCGCCGGGGCGGCGGTCCGGGCGCGGGGCGGGGTGCCGCGTGCGGTGTTCGCGGTCGCCGCCACGGCCGGCTGCACCGTGCTCACGGGGTTCGCGGGCCGGTCCCTGGGGCTCGCCCCGCACGAGGCCGCCCCGCTGGTGCTGCTGGTGCCCGCGCTGACGGTCCTGCTGGGGGCCGGGCTGCGGCGGGACCCGGTGGCAGCGCCGGTGGAGCTGACGGGAGCGCTGGGGGCGCTGGTCGCCGTGGGGCTGGCGGTGCCGGACGCGCCGTTCCTGGCCCTGGTGCTGGCCCTGTGCGGGGTGCTGGCGGCGGGTGCGGCGGTGCGGCCGGAGCGGCGGCCGGTGGCGGGTCACCTGGCGGCGGCGCTGTTCGTCCTGGCCACCTGGGTGCGGCTGGGGGCCTCGGAGGTGTCGTTCCCGGAGGCGTACACGCTGCCGGTGACGGTGCCCGCGCTGGTGGTCGGGTTCCTGCGGCGGCGCAAGGACCCGGAGGCGTCGTCGTGGACGGCGTACGGGCCGGGGCTCGCGGTGACGCTGCTGCCGAGCCTGGCGGTGGCCTGGACCGATCCGGACTGGCGGCGGCCGCTGCTGCTGGGGGTGGCGGCACTGGTGATCACGCTGCTGGGTGCGCGCCACCGCCTCCAGGCGCTGCTGCTGCTCGGCGGGGCGGTGCTGGCGCTGGACGGGCTCCACGAGCTGGCGCCGTACGTGGTGCAGGTGGCCGGGGCGCTCCCCCGCTGGCTGCCGCCCGCCCTGGCCGGGCTGCTGCTGCTCGTGGTGGGGGCGACGTACGAGCAGCGGCTGCGCGACGCCCGTCGACTGAGGGACGCGCTGGGGCGGATGCGGTGAGCGGTGCCGGTCCGGGGCTCGCCGTGGGCAGCGGCTCCCCGGACCGGCGGGAGCGGGCAGCGCAGAGGGCCCGGGAGACGGATTCCGTCTCCCGGGCCCTCTGTCCGGGTGGGCGATACTGGGTTCGAACCAGTGACCTCTTCGGTGTGAACGAAGCGCTCTCCCACTGAGCTAATCGCCCGGGCGCACCGCAAACATTACCCCATGTCAGCGGCGCTCCCGGACCGTCCTCGGGCTACTCGCCGATCTTCCACGGCATGGTGATGCCGAACTTCCAGACGTAGACGCCGACCAGGACCGCCACGATCACGAACCCCGCCGTGGTGAGGATGATGTTGCGCCGCCGGACCTTGGGGTCCAGAGCCCGCTGCGCGGCCTCGGTGACCTTGCGCTTGGTCCAGCGCAGCACCAGCTGGGCCCAGACGAACTCGGTCGCCCAGATCGCCATGCCGGCGAAGATCACCAGCCAGCCGGGGCCGGGGAGCACCAGCATGAGCACGCCCGCGACCACGACGCCCAGGCCGACGATGAAGACGCCGACCTGCCAGCTCAGATGCAGCGCCCGGGACGCCTTGATGAAGCCCGGAGCCCGCGAGCCGAGCTCGCGTTCCTCCCGGTCCGAATCCCCCGTGGCGGACGCCGGGGGCGCCTGCTCGGCGACCCTGTTCCGCTCGTCACTCTCCGCGTTCATGAGCCCAACTTACCCGACCCGCACCGGTCACACTTTTGTCACTGGAATGGCCGAGTAACGCAAAGTTACACGCCGCTGTGCGAGGGACCCGAAGCATCACAAATGGGTCAGAGGGGTTTACAACGCCACCGTAGGTGGCATGTCGATTTCGCCGACGTGCGAATCCCCGAGCGCACACTGAGCGAAAGGCCCTGGCGCTTATGAACACCACGGTCAGCTGCGAGCTGCACCTGCGCCTCGTTGTGTCGAGCGAGTCCTCACTGCCTGTACCCGCGGGCCTGCGGTATGACACGGCCGATCCCTATGCCGTGCACGCCACCTTCCACACCGGAGCGGAGGAGACGGTCGAATGGGTATTCGCCCGCGACCTCCTCGCCGAGGGGCTGCACCGGCCCACCGGCACCGGTGACGTCCGCGTCTGGCCATCTCGTAGTCACGGTCAAGGCGTCGTCTGCATCGCCCTGAGCTCCCCAGAGGGAGAAGCCCTGCTCGAAGCCCCGGCGCGGGCCCTGGAGTCGTTCCTGAAGAGGACCGACGCCGCGGTTCCACCCGGCACCGAGCATCGTCACTTCGATCTCGACACGGAGCTCTCCCACATCCTGGCCGAGAGCTGAGCCAGGCAGAGAGCCGCTCGACGCCGTCCGACTCGGGGCGACGGCGTCGTGGCGACAACCGCATAGGGCAGACACCGGCGCCGTCGTCGCGGAATCCACCGCGGCGACGGCGCCGGTGCGCTTTCCCCCTCCCGGTCCCGGCCACAGGAGGAAGGTGTCGTTCCGCTCCTGGCCGGACGCGCACCGCCCCGGGGGCCGGCGGGCCGAGCCAGTAGAGTCAGCCGCCATCGGCAGGCGCCCGCCCGCCGAAGGCCAGGGAGCGAAACGTGCTGATCCCTCACGACACCCGTATCGCCCTCGACACGGTGGTCGACCTGATGAACACCGCGCCGGACAGCGAGCCGCCACCGGACGGGACCGGGGACGGGCTCACCGATGTCGCCGCGCTGTACGCCTTCGCCGAGCGGCATCACATCAGCGGGGTCGGCACGCTCGGCGGGAAGGACCTCACCGCCGTGCGGGACGTACGCGACCGTTTCGCCGAGGTCTTCGCGGCCCCCGACCCCCGCACCGCGGCCGATCTGGTCAACCGGCTCGTGGCGGCGGCCGGGACCACCCCGCAGCTCACCGATCACGACGGCTACGACTGGCACGTGCACTACTTCGCGCCCGACGCGTCGATCGCCGACCATCTCGCGGCCGACTGCGGCATGGCGCTGGCCTTCATCATCGTGGCGGGCGAGCAGGAACGGCTGCGGCGCTGCGAGGCCCCGGACTGCGGGCACGCGTTCGTCGACCTGTCGCGCAACCGCTCCCGCCGCTACTGCTCCAGCCGTACGTGCGGGAACCGGCTCCACGTAGCCGCGTACCGGGCCCGGCGCAGGGAAGCCGCGGGCTGACGCCGTCACCGGCGCAGCCCCGCGCGGCGGCGCGGCGCGTCACAGCATGAAGAGATCGTGCAGGGCGGCCATCAGCAGCAGCACCCCGATGACCGTCAGGAAGATCATCAGAGGCGGCTGGGAGAGCGCGAAGAGGCAGCCGCGGGGCTCTTCGGCGGGGCGTGCGGGGGCTTCGCCCCGGGAAGTATCCACCATCTCGGTGTGATCATGACGCACGCATGGCCGGGATAACGCTCAACCAGCGTCATTACCCCGGGAGTTCACCGTCCCGTGGCCATCGAAAATCGCTCCGGCGTACGGGTTGCCGTCAGGCATTCGGGCCTGGCGGTTCCGGGCGCCCGGAACCGCCAGGCCCCGGAGCCTCAGATGCCGTGCTTCTTGAGGATCGCCTCGATGTCGCTGAAGTCGTCACCGGGCGCGACGGCCTCCTGCTTCTTCTTCGGCTTCGACGGGGACTGCGCCGCGGCCCCGGCTCCGCTCCCCGCGCCGAGCGAGGGGGCGGAGGCACCCGGGGCGACCGCCTCGTTCCGCCCGGCCGCGCGCGCGGCCTTGCGTTCCGCACGGGTGGTGCCGCTGCGGCGCTCGATGGCGCGGGTGGTCATGAACAGCAGCCAGGAGAGCCCGAGCACCCCGAAGCCGAGCCAGACACTGGGCTTGAAGGCGATCCCGGCGACCCACTCGACGACCCCGGTCAGCACGAGCCCGACCGGGACGAGAGAGTAGGCGGCGATTCTCGTGGCCGCGAGGAACCGCTTGCGGTAGGCGGTCACCGCGGCGATGCCCAGCCCTGCCGCCGACACCGCGGAACAGATGGTCTCGGCAAGCATCACGGCCTCCAGGCGCAGGGGGTACGTCCCTTCCATCCTGCACCGGCGGGCACCGTCGGGGCCACGGCGGCGGTCCACATCAGGGACTTTTCAGGGCCGGACTCCTCCCCAGGGGGTGGGGCCCGGAGCGGATTGGGCCGCGTTCGTCCGGCCTGGAAGACTGGACCCATGAGCGATTCCACTCCTGCGGCGCCGGTCGTCCTCGACCTCTGGTGCGATCTCGAATGCCCCGACTGCCACCGCGCCCTCGACGATGTACGCGCCCTGCGCGCCCGGTACGGGGACCGCGTCGAGATCCGGCTGCGGCACTTCCCGCTGGAGAAGCACAAGCACGCGTTCGCCGCCGCCCAGGCCGCCGAGGAAGCCGTGGAGCAGGGCCAGGGCTGGCCGTACATCGAGGCCCTGCTGTCCCGGACCGACGACCTCGGCCGCACGGGCGATCCGGTGCTCCTCGACGTGGCCCGCGAACTGGGCCTGGACGCGGAGGAGTTCGACACGGCGCTGATCGACGGCCGGCATCTGCTGATCGTCGACGCCGACCACGCGGAGGGCAAGGCGATCGGCGTCACCGGCACGCCCACCTATGTGATCGGCGACGAGCGACTGGACGGCGGCAAGAGCCAGGAGGGGCTGCGCGAGCGGATCGAGGAGATCGCCGACCGGATCCTGGCCGCCCGGGAGCGTTAGCCGGACCGCCGGGGCAGGGCGTGCGGCCCGCTCCGGCCCGGCTTCCCGGCCCCTCCCGGCTCCCGGCTCCCGGCTCCCGGCTCAGTCTTTCGGGCTCCGGCTCCGGCTCCCCGGCTCGGGAGCGGCCGCTACAGCGCCTTCGCCAGGTTGTACCGCGTCGGCACGTAGCCCAGGGACTCGTACAGCCGCAGGGCCGGGGTGTTGGAGGCGAAGACGTGCAGGCCGAGCCGGTCCGCGCGCCAGGCACGGGTGATGTCCTCGGCGAGGAGCATCAGGGCCCGGCCGTGGCCCCGCCCCCGGTGCTCCTCGCGCACCTCGACGTCGAAGACGTATCCGCCCGTGCCACCGCCCGGCTCCAGCTCCCGCAGGGCCACCCACACATGGCCGACGACCTCTCCGGCCCGCACCAGGACCTGGAAGCGCGTTCCCTCGGTCGCCAGTCCGTCCGGCAGGTGGGCGGCGTGGTCGGCCTCGGACTTGAGCCGGGCCTGCCCGGGCTCGACGCCGCGGTCGATCCAGCCCTGGGCGTACGCCCCCACCGCGCCCTGCCGCCAGTCGGCGAACTCCTCCTCGCTCATGTCACGCGCGGTGAGGCCCGCGGGCAGCGGGACGGCGTCGGGACCGAGGTCCTTGGCCATGTTGCGGCTGCGTTCGGTGTAGCCGAGGGCGGCCGCGAGGCGTCGGGCCGGGTCGTTGTCGGCGGGGACCTCCACCCGTACCCGGGTACAGCCCCACCCCCGCAGCACCTCCTCGGCGGCGAGCGCCGCGATGACGCCCCGGCCGCGCCTGCGCCGGGACTCCTCCACGCTGAGGGAGCGCAGCACTCCGGCGGTCGGGCCGAACGCGTCGTCGGTGCTGATCGCGACGGAGCCGACGGGCCGCCCGTTGTCGCACACGTCGTAGTGGCGGGCCCGCGCGCCGTCGGCGCCCTGCTGAAGCGGCCCGGACGGCCGGAGTGTCGTCGTCATCAGAGGTGTGTATCCCCCGGACGACACCCCGTCACGCGCTTTACGGGTCGAGGTCGTCGCCCGACCGCTCGGCGAAGATCCGCATGGCCTTCGCCGTCACCGGGCCGATCCCGGGCGTCGGCTCACGGCCGTCGACCCGGTGCACCGCCTGGACGTCGCGGAGGGTCGAGGTCAGGAACACCTCGTCGGCCTCGGCGAGGACGTCCATCGGCAGGTCGGTCTCCTCGGCCCCGGTCCACTCCACGGTCAGGGCGCGGGTGATGCCGGCGAGGCACCCGGAGGCGACCGGCGGGGTGTGGATGCGGCCGCCCAGGACGACGAACACGTTGGAGCCGGTGCCCTCGCAGAGCCGGTCCGCGGTGTTGGCGAACAGTGCCTCGGACGCGCCCGCCGCCCGCGCCCGCGCCAGGGCGACGACGTTCTCCGCGTACGAGGTGGTCTTCAGCCCGGCGAGCGCGCCGCGTTCGTTGCGGGTCCAGGGCACGGTGATCACCGCTGTGCTGTCCGGGCGGCGGCTCACCCCGTCGAGGGCGACGACGAGGCTCGTCCCGTTCTCGCCCCGGTCCGAGCCGAGCGGGGACAGCCCGCCCGTGTAGGTGATCCGCAGGCGTCCCAGGGCGACGGGGTTGGCGTCGATGACCGCCCCGACGGCGTGCCGGACCTCGTCGTGGTCCGGGTCGGGCAGGCCGAGGCCCTGTGCGGACCGCGTGAGGCGGTCGAGGTGCCGGGTCAGCGCGAAGGGGCGCCCCTCGCTCGTACGCACCGTCTCGAAGATGCCGTCGCCCACGGTCAGTCCGTGGTCGAGCACCGAGAGCCGGGCGTCGCCGGCGTCCCGCAGTGCGCCGTTGACCCAGATCCTCATCATGCGGTCCTTCCTGTCTCCGGATACGTCCCCGACGCTACAGCGAGCAGCCGGGAGGCCTTGAGTTCGGTCTCGTCCCACTCGCGCTCCGGGTCGGACCCCCAGGTGATACCGGCTCCGGTCCCGAAGCGCAGCAGCGGCGCGGGCCCCGTCCGGTCGATCCAGAACGTCCGTATGCCCACGGCGAGCGATGCGGTGCCCCGGTCGGCGTCGACCCAGCCGATCGCCCCGCAGTACGGCCCGCGCGGACCGCGCTCCAGCTCGGCGATGATCCGCAGCGCGCTGGACTTCGGCGCGCCGGTGACCGAGCCGGGCGGGAAGGCCGCCGCGAACAGCTCCGGCCAGCCCGCCCCGTCGGCCGGCCGGCCGCGGACCGTGGAGACGAGATGGACGAGGCCCGGGTGCTTCTCGACCACGCAGAGATCGGGCACGCTCACACTGCCGGTGGCGCAGACCCGGCCCAGGTCGTTGCGGACCAGGTCCACGATCATCACGTTCTCGGCGTGGTCCTTCTCCAGCAGATCGTCCTCGGTCCGGCCGGTGCCCTTGATCGGCCCGGACTCGACGGTTCCCCCCTCGCGCCGGAGAAAGAGCTCCGGAGAGGCGGTGGCGATCTCCACACCGTGTCCGGGCAGCCGGATCGTGCCCGCGTACGGGGCGGGGTTGCCGCGGGCGAGCAGGGAGGTCAGGGCGTCGACGTCGGCCCCGGCCCCGCCGTCGGGGAGCGGCGCGGACAGCACCCGGCAGAGGTTGGCCTGGTAGACCTCGCCCGCCGCGATGTGTTCACGGATCCGCCGTACGCCCGCCGTGTAGGCGTCACGGTCCAGCGAGGAGGTCCAGTCCCCGGCGGCGGGACCGCGCCAGGCACCGGGTACGGGAGGGGGCACCTCTTCCCTGCGGACATCGGAGAAGCGGGCGCAGACGATACGGCCCTCGAAGTCGGCGGATACCGCCCAGAACCCGGACGAGTCGAGCGCCGCGGGGTCGTGGGTCACATCCTGCAGACCGGAGGCTATGAGGCCGTCGAAACGGGCCAAGGGGGCGAGGTCGGACACGCGACCGAGTCTAGGACGGCGTGCGGTGACCTGCGCCGGGGCGAGGACCGGGCCGGGGGCGCCGCAGCACGCTGCACAAACGCGTTTTTGTACTGGCCCAGGAATCCGCTAGAGTTCAACACGTCGCCGGGACGCGCAAGCGGACCGGGAAAGACAAGCGGACGTAGCTCAGTTGGTAGAGCGCAACCTTGCCAAGGTTGAGGTCGCCAGTTCGAACCTGGTCGTCCGCTCGCAGAAGGTGGGGGATTCTTCCCGAGCCCCCACCCCTGGTGGAGTGGCCGAGAGGCGAGGCAACGGCCTGCAAAGCCGTCTACACGGGTTCAAATCCCGTCTCCACCTCCAAGGACGATTAGCTCAGCGGGAGAGCGCTTCCCTGACACGGAAGAGGTCACTGGTTCAATCCCAGTATCGTCCACTGATCCGTAAGGATCACCGGTCCGCAAGGATCCCCGCGCGATTAGCTCAGCGGGAGAGCGCTTCCCTGACACGGAAGAGGTCACTGGTTCAATCCCAGTATCGCGCACGCAGTACACACGAGGTAAACGCAGGTTCACCTGCGCGATTAGCTCAGCGGGAGAGCGCTTCCCTGACACGGAAGAGGTCACTGGTTCAATCCCAGTATCGCGCACCAGCAAGAGCCCCCGGTCGTATCCACGGCCGGGGGCTCTTTCGTCGTACGGCCTCCCTCGCCCGGTGGGGCCCGGAGTCCGGGCCCCACCGATGGCGGTTCAGGAGGAGAACAGCATCCGGCCGAAGCCCTTCTGGCGGCGGTGGCCGTAGTGACCGCCGTACTGCGGCGCACCCCAGGCCGGGGCGTGGGCGGCGGGAGGAGCGGCCGGGTAGGCCTGCTGCGGGGCGGGAGGAGCGGGCGGAGCCTGCTGGACCCACTGGGACTCCAGGCGGGTCAGCGACTCCAGCTCGCCGTAGTCGAGGAATATCCCCCGGCAACCGTTGCACTGCTCGATCTGAACACCGTTGCGGTTGTACGTGTTCATCTGGGCGTGACATTTCGGACACTGCATCATCGACTCGGCTCCTCGCCCTCGTTGTGCCGTCGCCGGAATGTCTGCCCGGCCACGGTCCGTTCACCCTACGACGCGGGGCCGGTGGCCAACTCGGGCGGCAACGTAGCGATTCGGGCACAGGATTCGATCATCAGCAGTTCGTGCTCGTCCGGATCCCGTTGTTCCGCGGCGCACTTGGCGAGGGCGACGGCCGCCGTCTGCACCGTCAGCGCGCGGGCCGGGACGTCCAGCGCGGGCCAGGGGTCGCCGTCGGCGGGGACGGCCGGTCCCCCGGCGGACCGGTAGGCGTCCAGGAAGGTGGACCAGTCCTCGGGGGCCAGAAGTCCGGCCGCGTACCAGGCGGCGGGCCGGCCGAGGTCCCAGGCGGGGTCGCCCATCCCGGCGTCGTCCATGTCGATGAGCAGCCAGGGCCCGCCCGGGGCGGGGTGGCGGACGAGCTGGCCGAGGTGCAGGTCTCCGTGGCACAGGGCCTCGGCCCTCGGCGCGGGGGCCTCTCCCCGCGCCCACGCGGGCAGAGCCCGCCAGCCGGCCAGCACGGCAAGAGCGGCCGGATCGCGGACCTCGCCGACCGGATCGCGAGGCAGAGGTGCCGCGTCGCAGGCCCGGGGCGCCGCGTCGCCGGGCAGGGCGGGCCCGACGCCGGGCAGGGCGGCCATGTCCCCGGCAGCGGGGAACACGCGGCCGGGCGCAGGATTCACGTCGCCGGGCGCGATGGCCGCCCCGCCGGAAACCGGAGGCGTGTGGCGGGGCGGGAACGCGGCGTCACCGGGAAGGGCGGTCCCGCCTTCGTCGAGGGCCGCGCGCATCCGGGCGACCGCCCGGGCCGCCTTGGCCGGACCGCGCATCGGCGGCAGCGGGAACGGGGGCTTCGTCCGGTGGAGGCGGGCGAGCAGACCGGCGGCATCGGCCCAGGGAGCCGCGCCGGGATCGGTGGGGTCCACGGGCGCGCCGAGCGGCCAGAGGGTGACCGGACGGGCGGTGGGCGCGGCGGGCGCCGGGGCGGTGAGCGGCGGCAGCAGGATGCCGGCCAGCTGCGGGGCGGCTGCCAGGGCGACCCGGGCGGCCAGCGCCTCGCGGTCGGTGTCCGCGGCATGGGCCTTCGCGACGATCGCGCCGCTGCGCACCACCGTGCCGTCGGGCCGGTCCGCGAGGACCTGCGGCGGTTCGCAGACGCACGGCGTCCGCGCGGGGTGGGAGAGTCGGTGCGCGAGCGTGCCGAGGTCGTGGACGACTGAGCTCTGGGTGGTGGTCAACGGCTCCCCCGGCGACGGTCGGCCCCGGCCGTGGCACCGGGCCCGCCGTGAGCGTAACGCGCGAGCCGGTCCGAGCCGCGGCGGTGCGCGGGGCGGCGGCCCGGCGCAGGGCACGGGGCCAGGGAGTGCCCCGGGTTCGGAAGACACTCCGCGCGGGACCTGCCGGGAGCATCCGGCACCGACATCCGGCCCCGGACAGCGCGATGCCCGGTCAGCTCCCCAGCTGACCGGACAAACGCTGCCGTCCGCCGCACCCCCGTCCCCACGGGGCTGTTGGCCGGATGTGCGGGTCCGGACCGCTCTTCCGGACCCCGGGCGCCGCTCAGCGCCCCAGCATCACCGCCACGGACGACGCCTGTGTGACCACCGCGTCCCAGCCGCCGAAGACGACCGCCAGCAGGGCCGCCAGAGGAAGGACCATCGCCGTCGCCACCAAGGGGTGACGGGTGCCGGACGGGCGGGCGCCGGACAAGGCGTACGCCTTGCGCCCGCGCATACGGACCACCGTCCGCGCTGCCGTGTCCGCCATGGTTCCTCTCCTGACCTGTTCGGGAAGCGGCGGGCGTGACCTCGGGGGACGAGTGCTGCGCCCACCGCTTGATCCCCACATTAGGCAGGCGGCGGGCACAGGGCGTCATGCCCGCGTACCGAATGCCGGGCCTCCCGGAGGATGAGTGGCCGTCGGTCGGCGTACTCCCCTGGGTGGAGACGGACGGCCGGAGGGTGGGGTCATCCCGGAGGGGCTCCGGGAACCGGCTGGTGCCCGGCCGGCCCGGCCCGGAGCCTCGGAAGGGTGACGGAGGGTGACTTCACTCACGTCCGCGCTCCCCCGGCGGTGGGCCGTTCCGTGCCCGACCGCCAGGTCCCTCTCCACCCCGCGTACCGGGGCGGTGGTCGCGACCTGGGCGGCGGCCGCGACCCGGCGTTCCCACCGTGATCCAATCCCCCTGCCCCGTCGGCCGTTTGGGGTGGCCGTCCGGCCGACGGGCCCGGATCCCCGGCGCACTGACCCCTCTTCACTTCTCCCGCCCGGCACGGACAATCGAAACCCCGGCGAGGGCGCGGCCTCTGAGCACGCCGGGCGCGGGGTACGTAAGCTGTGCCCCGTCAGGCGGACCAGGCAGCGGGGATGGGCAGACGATGGCGATGATGCGGCTCCGGCGCGAGGACCCGCGTCTCGTCGGCTCGTTCCGGCTGCACCGGCGGCTCGGCGCGGGCGGCATGGGCGTCGTCTACCTCGGCTCCGACCGGCGCGGCCAGCGGGTCGCGCTCAAGGTGATCCGGCCCGACCTGGCCGAGGACCAGGAGTTCCGTTCCCGGTTCGCGCGCGAGGTGTCGGCCGCCCGCAGGATCCGCGGCGGCTGCACGGCCCGGCTGGTCGCCGCCGACCTGGAGGCGGACCGCCCGTGGTTCGCCACGCAGTACGTGCCGGGCCCCTCGCTGCACGACAAGGTCGCCGAGGAAGGCCCCCTGGCCGCCGCCGAGGTCGCCTCGATCGGGGCGGCGCTCTCCGAGGGCCTGGTGGCGGTGCACGAGGCGGGGGTGGTCCACCGGGACCTGAAGCCGTCGAACATCCTCCTCTCCCCCAAGGGCCCCCGGATCATCGACTTCGGTATCGCCTGGGCGACCGGGGCGAGCACGCTCACCCATGTCGGTACGGCGGTGGGATCGCCGGGGTTCCTGGCGCCCGAGCAGGTCCGGGGCGCGGCGGTGACACCCGCGACGGACGTGTTCTCCCTCGGTGCGACCCTGGCGTACGCGGCGATGGCCGACTCCCCGTTCGGGCACGGCAGTTCCGAGGTGATGCTGTACCGCGTGGTGCACGAGGAGGCACAGCTGCGCGGGGTGCACGACGCCTTGGCCCCGCTGATCAGCGCCTGTCTGGCGAAGAATCCGGAGGAGCGGCCCAGCACGCTGCAACTGTCCATGCGGCTCAAGGAGATCGCGGCGCGCGAGGCGCAGGGGCTGCACGAGAGCAGGCCGCCCGTCCAGCGTTCCGCCCCGGACACCGAACGTCCGACGGGACGGATGGCCGATCCGTACGCCGATCAGCACACCCGTCGTTCGGAGGGCCCGTCCGGCTCGCGCCCCCAGCCGGGCAGGCGTGGCGCGCCCGTGCGTTCGGGGCCGCCGCGCACCGGGGGCTCGCGCTCGCAGCAGGCGTCGCGCAACACGACGCGCTCGGGTGGCAGGCCGGGGAAGCGGCAGGGGTCTCCGGCCGGGACGAACGGACGCCCGAGCACGCGTTCCGGAGGCCGCACGACCTCGGCGGGTCGGCGTCCGGCCAATCCGCGGCTGCTGCGCCAGCGGCTGGTGGTGTTCGTCGTGGTGACGCTGCTGGTGGCGCTGGGCATCGCGGCGGCCCAGGGCTGCCAGGGTCCTGCGCGCGGGCTGGGCGGCAGCGAGCGGCCGGGCGGCGTGTCGCAGGCACGGCCGTGGGCCGGCGCGGCGTCGGACGGTTCCGGGGCCGGTTACGGTTCCGCCGGTCGGTCCGGAATCGCACCCGCCGCCCCGACGGCCACCGGGTCCTGAGGCCGGCACCCGGAGGGGGCGAGGCCGTCGTCGCCCGGCGCTCCGGACGACCGGTGGCCACCGCGTCCTGAGACCGACGCCCCGACCGGGCGGAACGATCCTCGCTCAGCTCTCCGAACGCGCCGTGGCCGCCGCGTCCTGACACCGACGCCCCGACCGGGCGGAACCACCCCCGCTCAGCTCCGGACGACCGGTGGCCACCGCGTCCTGACACCGACGCCCCGACCGGACGGAACCACCCCCGCTCAGCTCTCCGGACGCCCCGTGGCCACCGCGTAGAAAGCGACCGCTGCGGCGGCGCCCACGTTCAGTGAGTCGACGCCGTGCGCCATCGGGATGCGGACCCACGCGTCGGCGGCCATCAGGGCACGCGTGGACAGCCCGTCGCCCTCGGCTCCGAGCATCAGGGCCACCCGCTCCAACCGGTGCGGGGCCGCGTCGTCGATGCTGGTGGCCTTGGCGTCCGGGGTGAGGGCGAGGAGCCGGAAGCCGGCCTCCCGTACCGCTTCCAGCGACTTGGGCCAGGCGTCGAGGCGGGCGTAGGGGACGGAGAAGACCGCGCCCATCGAGACCTTGACGGAGCGGCGGTAGAGGGGGTCGGCGCAGTCCGGGGAGAGCAGGACCGCGTCCATGCCCAGGGCCGCCGCGCTGCGGAAGATGGCCCCGATGTTGGTGTGGTCGTTCACCGATTCCATGACCACGACCCGGCGGGCGGTGGCGAGCAGTTCGTCGGCGGCGGGCAGCGGCTTGCGCTGCATGGAGGCGAGCGCGCCGCGGTGGACGTGGTAGCCGGTGACCCGTTCGGCCAGCTCGGGAGCGACCGCGTACACCGGGGCCGGGACCTCGTCGATGACGTCGCGCATGGCGTCGACCCACTTGGCCGAGAGCAGCATGGACCGCATCTCGTACCCGGTCTGCCGGGCGCGGCGGATCACCTTCTCGCCCTCGGCGATGAAGAGCCCTTCGGCGGGTTCGCGCCGTCGTCGCAGCTCGACGTCGGTCAGGCCGATGTAGTCGCTCAGCCGGGGGTCGTCGGGGTCGTCGACGGTGATGAGATCTGCCACAGGGTGATACTGCCTTGTCCGGTGTGTGGTGCCAACGCCTGGGAGGGAGCCGCGTAACCGCGGGTTACGGGGCGGGTGCGGGCTCTCGCCTATTCGGCCGTGTCCTGGGCGGGGGCCGGTGCCGAGTCCGGGCCGACCGCGACGACATCGCCGATGACGATCACGGCGGGCGGGCGCACCTCCTCGGCGACGGCTCGCTCGCCGACGTCCGCGAGGGTGGCGTCGACCCGGCGCTGGGCAGCGGTGGTGCCCTCCTGGACAAGGGCGACCGGAGTGGCCGGGTCCTTGCCGTGGGCTATCAGGGCGGCGGCGATGGCGCCGATCTTGTCGACGGCCATCAGCAGGACGAGGGTGCCGCGCAGTCGCGCGATGGCCGCCCAGTCGACCAGCGAACGCGGGTCCTCCGGCGCGACGTGCCCGCTGACCACGGTGAACTCGTGGGCGACGCCCCGGTGGGTGACCGGGATGCCGGCCGCGCCGGGGACGGAGATGGTGCTGGAGATGCCGGGGACGACCGTGCAGGGGATGCCTTCGGCGGCCAGTGCCTGGGCCTCCTCCATACCGCGGCCGAAGACGAACGGGTCGCCGCCCTTGAGCCGGACCACGGACTTGCCCGCCTTGGCGTGCTCGATGAGCGCCTGGTTGATCGCCTCCTGAGCCATGAACCGGCCGTACGGGATCTTCGCCGCGTCGATCACCTCGACGTGCGGCGGGAGCTCGTCGAGCAGGTCGCGGGGGCCGAGGCGGTCGGCGATGACCACGTCGGCCTGGGCGAGGAGGCGGCGGCCCCGGACGGTGATCAGATCCGGGTTGCCGGGGCCGCCGCCGACGAGCGCGACGCCGGGAGTGCGGGTGCGGTGGTGCGGGGCCGCGAGGGTGCCGTCGCGCAGGCCTTCGACGATGACGTCGCGCAGGGCGGCGGAGTGCCGGGGGTCGCGGCCCTGGGGGGTGGTGTTGAGGACGGCGACGGTGATGTTCTCGATGCGGCCGGTGGCGGGGGTCCAGGCGGTGGCGGCCTCGGCGTCGTCGGACCGGACGCACCAGGTGCGGGTGCGCTCGGCCTCGGCGGAGGCGGCGTCGTTGGCCGCGAGGTCGGAGGAGGCGACGAGGGCGTACCAGGTGTCGGCGAGGTCACCGTCCTGGTAGCGGCGGCGCTCCCAGCGGATCTCCCCGGCGTCCGCCATCGCCTCGACGGAGGGCGTCGCGGAGGGGGAGATCAGGGTGATGACGGCCCCGGTGGCGATGAGCTGCGGCAGCCGGCGCTGGGCGACCTGTCCGCCGCCGATGACGACGACGCGGCGGCCGTACAGGCGCAGGCCCACGGGGTACGCGGGTCGGTCGGTGCGGTCGGCGTGACCTGAGCGGTCGGCGTGGTCTGCGTGCTCGGCCATGGCGGTACGGCTCCTCATGCGGGTGCTGCGTTGCGTGCCGCTGCGGCGGTGAAGCGGCTGTGACGTGCGGAAAGCGGGGTGCGGGTGGGAACACGATACGGGGTGGGGGTGCGCGGGGCCCCTTCTCCCCTGCCCCGCCCCGTCCCGAAACCGGCCTTGCGCCCCGGCCCCCGCTCTTCCGGCGCCGGAGGGGCTGGAGGAGCGGGGGCCGCAGGAGCCGGAGCGGGTCCCGGAGGGGCTGCGGCGAAGCGCCGGGGGCGGCTGCGCCGGAAGGCGTTCTACTTCTCCGTCACGCCCGCCGAGTCGAAGGTCGCCACCTCGTGCATCGCCCGCGCCGCGCTCTGCACGATCGGCAGCGCCAGCAGCGCGCCGGTGCCCTCGCCCAGCCGGAGGTCGAGGTCGACCAGGGGGCGCAGGCCCAGCTTGTTGAGCGCGGCGACGTGGCCGGGCTCCGCACTGCGGTGGCCCGCGATGCAGGCGGCCAGCGACTCGGGGGCGATGGCGCGGGCGACCAGGGCGGCGGCCCCCGCGCTCACGCCGTCCAGGATCACCGGCGTACGCAGGGAGGCTCCGCCGAGGAGGAAGCCCGCCATCGCCGCGTGCTCCAGGCCGCCCACTGCCGCGAGCACGCCGATCGGGTCGGCCGGGTCAGGCTGGTGGAGGTCGAGGGCGCGGCGTACGACGTCGACCTTGCGGGCGTGCATCTCGTCGTTGATGCCGGTCCCCCGGCCGGTCACCTCGGCCGCGTCGATGCCCGTGTAGAGGCAGATCAGCGCAGCCGACGCCGTGGTGTTCGCGATGCCCATCTCGCCGGTGAGCAGCGCCTTGTTGCCCGCCGCCACCAGGTCCCGGGCGGTCTCGATGCCGACCTCGATCGCGGCCAGGACCTCTTCGCGGGTGAGCGCGGGGCCCGTCGTGAAGTCGGCCGTACCCGGGCGCACCTTGCGGGGCAGCAGACCGGGGGTGGCGGGCAGGTCCGTCGCCACTCCGACGTCCACGACGCAGACCTCCGCGCCGACCTGGGCGGCGAAGGCGTTGCAGACGGCTCCGCCGCCGAGGAAGTTCGCCACCATCTGGGCGGTTACCTCCTGCGGCCAGGCGGTGACCCCCTGGGCGTGCACCCCGTGGTCACCGGCGAAGATCGCGACGGCCGCGGGCTCCGGGACCGGCGGCGGGCACATCCGGGAGAGGCCGGACAGCTGCGCGGAGATGATCTCCAGCATGCCGAGCGCCCCGGCGGGCTTCGTCATCCGCTTCTGGCGCTCCCACGCCTCGCCGAGCGCCTTCGCGTCCAGCGGGCGGATCGCGGAGATCGTCTCCTGGAGCAGATCGTGCGGCTCGGCGCCGGGCAGCGCGCGGCGCCCGTACGTCTCCTCGTGGACGACCCAGGACAGGGGGCGGCGCTTCGACCAGCCCGCCTGCATCAGCTCGGGTTCCTCGGGGAACTCGTCGACGTAACCGACGCAGAGGTAGGCCACGACCTCCAGGTGTTCGGGCAGGCCCAGCGCGCGGACCATCTCCCGCTCGTCGAAGAAGCTGACCCAGCCGACGCCCAGGCCCTCGGCGCGGGCGGCGAGCCACAGGTTCTCGACGGCGAGGGCCGAGGAGTACGGCGCCATCTGCGGCTGGGTGTGCCGGCCGAGGGTGTGGCGGCCGCCGCGGGTGGGGTCGGCGGTGACGACGATGTTGACCGGGGTGTCGAGGATCGCCTCGATCTTCAGTTCCTTGAACTGCTTCGCCCGGCCCTTGGGCAGCGACTTGGCGTAGGCGTCGCGCTGGCTCTGGGCCAGTTCGTGCATGGAGCGGCGGGTCTCCGCGGAGCGGATGACGACGAAGTCCCACGGCTGCGAGTGGCCGACGCTCGGCGCGGTGTGCGCCGCCTCCAGCACCCGGAGCAGGACCTCGTGCGGAATCGGGTCGCTGCGGAAGCCGTTGCGGATGTCCCGGCGTTCCCGCATGACCCGCAGCACCGCTTCGCGCTCGGGGTCGTCGTAGCCGGGGGCGGGCGGGGTGTCCGGCTGCTCGGCGGCCTCCACCGGCTCCAGCGCCTCACCCCGTTCCCCGGGCAGCGGCGGCGTCACCGGCTGCTGCGGCGCCTCGGCCGGTGCGGGGGACTGCGGCTCCACGGGCTCCGGCTGGGACTCCCCGGGCTGCCCTTCGGTCGCCTGCGGCTCCGGCAGGAGTTCCGGCGTCTCGATGACCTCGGGGCCGGTGCCGTCCTCGGCGTCGGGCGTGACCGCGTGGGCCGCCTCGGGCTCCGCCGCTGCCACGACCGGCTCGGCCTCGGGGGCGGCGGCCGGGGCCGCTTCCTGCTCCGGCGCGTCGCCCCCGGCCGTTGCGTCGGCCACGGGCCCGGCCGCCTCGGCGGGCTGCTCGACGGGGCCTCCGCGACGGTCTCCTGCTCGGGCTGCACGGGCTCGGGGGCGGCCGGCGCAACCGGCTGCTCCTCCGCCACGGCGGTCTCCGGGGCCGCCACCGCCTGCGGGCTCTCGGCCACCGCCACGGCCGGAGCGGGCTCGACAGGCTGCTCCGGCTCGGGCTGGGCCACCTCCTCGGGCTGCGCCGCGGGCTCCGGCTGGGCCTCCCGCTCGGGCCGCAGCGCGGGCTCCGGCTGGGCCACCGGCTCGGGCTGCACCGTCGGCGCGGGCTGGGCCACCTGCTCCGGCTGGGCAGCGGACTCCGGCTGGACCACCGGCTCGACGACGGGCGGTTCCTGTACGGGGGCCTGGGGTTCCGGGGCGGCGGCTTCCGCGGGCGCGGCGGGCGTCGGGGCCTCAGGGGTCACCACGGCACCGCTCTGTGCCTCCAGCGGTTCCCCGGGCTCCGGCGTCTCCTGTGCGGTCACTCCGTCGGCCGGGGCCTGGACGGGGGCTTCCGCCGGTGCGGCCGGGGGCTGCGGCTGCGCCGCCTCGGGCTCCGGCACGTGGACCGGCCCTGCGGACGGCATCACCTCCGCGACCGGCTCGGGAACGACCGTTTCTGCCGGGACGGCCTGCGGGGCCGGCTCGGGCTGCGCACCGGGAGCGGGCTGTACCGGCTGGGCCGACTGCTCGACCGGGGCCGCCGGGACCTCCTCGGGGGCGGGCACGGCCGCCTGGTCCGTCGGCTGAGCCGGCTGGACCGGTTCAGCCGCCTGCACCGGCTGCTCGGCCTGCTGGGCGACCGCGGGCTCCGCCACCGGCTGTCCGGCCGTGACCGCCTGCTCCGGCTGCGGAACCGGCGCGGGGGCCGTCTGCCCGGGGGTCTCCGGCGCGGGAGCCACAGGCTCCGCGACGGGCTGCTCCGGCTGCGCCCCCCACGGGGCGCCGGCCTGCGGCGGGATCTCTCCCAGCTGCGGGCCCGGCAGGGCCGAGGGGTCCTCGGCCGGGGTGTCGAGGTACTCGGGGCCGTTCGCCGGCGGGCCCGCGTGGCGGGCGGGCGGGGCGGTCCGGGTGGCCCCGGCGGGCCCCGGTCGGCCAGGAGCGCACGACGCCCCCTGCGTACCAGCGCCGTACGACGGGGGGTCGGCGGCGGCCGGACCCCGGTGCAGGGGCCTGCGGGCGGGAGCGGCGGCGGGCGCGCCCACCGGTGCGGGGGCGGGCGCCGGGATGCGTACGCCGTTGAGGTCGACGGAGCCGGAATCGCGGCCACCGGTCTCGTGCGTGCTGGGCGTCTCCACGGCGGGGGCCGTCTGGACCTGCTGCGCGGAGACCTGCGGCTGGGCCGGGACCGGGCCGTGTTCGGCCACGGGCGGCTGCGCCGTCGCGGTCTGCGCGAAAGGCTGGCCCTGCGCGGGGGCGGGGGCGGCCTGCTGGTCGCTCCAGGCGCCCTGGGAGGTCGGCATCAGCAGGAGGTCGTCGTCCTCGGGGCTGTGCTCGGAGGGGTCGAGGAAGGTGTGCGCGTCCGGGGCGGGGACGCCCGGCTGCTCCACCATGCCTGCGTTCTCCGGCAGTCCCTCGCCCGGGATCTGGCCGGTGTCAGTCATGCGTACCCCTCGCCCATCGTCAGTGCTCCTTCGGCCCTTCGCCCGGGACGCCGCACCGCGGCACGCCGGTGCTCGTCATCAAGAACGAGCGGGCTCGCCGCGCGGCACGACACGCCCGCGGGCTTCCTATTCTCGCGGCCGATCGCCGCCGCGACAGGCAGTTCTGCCACGGCTCACTGTGGACTGCGCCACGTTGCGCGTCCCCCGGGTTGTGCCGTACCACAGCGCGGACCAAAACAGTCCACTTTTCCGGACATTGGCGAACGAAACGACGAACGCCCGGGCGTGGTACAACAATCGGCCAGCCTACCTCGCGTACCGGGCGTAACGGATCAGGGGGCGAGGTCCGAACGCCCTGCGGAGAGAAGGAACACGACGGACCTCTCCCGCTCGGTCCACACCTCGGTGTCCAGGTCGACGGACTGGAGCAGCGAGCACTCCACGGTGTAGCCGTTGCCGGTGAGGGCCGCGCCGAGCGCCTCGGCCTCGTCCCGGTGGGAGGCGTGCGTGACGATGCGTTCCGGCCGCCGGTCCATGACGGCCCGGACCACCGGCACTCCCCCGCCGCCGATCCGTACGACGTCGGGTTCGGGCAGCCGTTCGAGGACGGGCGGGGCGCTGCCGCGCACGACCTGGACGGGGACGCCGAAGGCGCGGGCGGCGGCCTCGGTGCGGGCGCAGGCGGCCGGGTCGGCGTCCACGGCGATGACGGCCGCGCCGAAGCGGGCCGCCTCGACGGCGAGGGCGCCGCTGCCGGAGCCGATGTCCCAGAGCAGGTCGCCGGTGCGGGGGCCGAGGCGGGCGAGCTGGGCGGCGCGCAGGCCGGGGAACTCGCCCTCGCCGGACTCCTGCATGCGTTCGGCCCCGGCGGCCCGGTAGGCCCGGGCGGGCAGGGCCCAGCCGCGTATCCCCTGGGGGTAGGCGGGCCCCCGGCCGGCGATCCAGGCGCCGGCCGCGGTGGTCTCGGGTCCGCTGCCGACGACGATCACGACGTTGGGGTCGCGCCAGGTGTGGTCGGCGGCCTTGTCGGAGGTGAGGACGGTGACGCGTTCGCGGCCGGTGCCCAGCTCCTCGCAGATGACGAAGGTGCGGTGGACGCCGTCGAGGAGGAGTGCCAGTTCGGCGGGGCCCGCGCCCGGTGAGGTGAGGACGGCGACCTTGTGGTGGGCGCGGCAGACGTTGACCGCGCGGCGCAGGGTGCGGGGGTGGGCCACGACGATCTCGGCGTCGTCCCAGGGCATGCCGGCCCGGGCGAAGGCGGTGGCCACCGAGGAGACGGCGGGGACGACCTCGACCTCCAGGCCGTGCTCGCGGGCCCGCAGCGTGCGGACGACACCGAAGAAACCGGGGTCGCCGTCGGCGAGGACCACGGCGCTGCCGCGGTGTCCGGCGATCCTGCGGGCGGCGAGGTCGACACTGCCGAGCCGGATGCGTTCGGCGTTCGGCGGCACTTCCGGCAGCGCCAGGTGGTGTGCGGCGCCGGCGACGAGCGTGGCGGCCGAGAGCGCGGCCGTGGCCGCTCCGGGCAGTGGCGAGCCGTCCCAGCCGATCACCGTGACCCGGTCGGCCATCGTCGTCTGTCTCCTGGGGTGTCGGAGGGGCGGGGCGTTCGCCCGTGCGGTGCGGGGCGTCTTTCCCGTGGTGCGGGACGCTTCTCCTGCGGTACCGGGCAGGGGTGAGAGTACCTGGTCCGTACCGCGGGGCGACGGGGGGCCTCGGGCACTACTTCCAGTCGTTGTAGGTGCCGTAGCCGCCGGCGTCCGCGAGCTGTTCGGCGACCCCTTCGAGGTCCTCGGGGAGGAGTCCCCAGACGATCAGGTCGGTGCGGATGTCGGTCCAGCCGCCGTCGGTGCCGTTCTCGGTGCGGGTGCGGGCGATACGGGCGTTGCGCAGGACGCCCTCGCTGATGCAGCCGAGCTTCTGGGCGACCTGCTGGGATGCGGTGTTGTCGGCGGGGGTGCGCAGCTCGATGCGTTCGAAGCCCTGGTCGCGGAAGAGCCATTCGGCTATGGCGAGCACGGATTCGGTGGCGTACCCCTCGCCGCGGGCCCAGGGGGCGGTGATGTAGCGGACCTCGGTGGAGCGGGTGCGCCAGTCGGTGTTGAGGAGGCCGACGCTGCCGACGAGCCGCTGGGTGAGGAATTCGGTGACGGCGAGGGCGATGCCGTGGCCGCCGGTGCGTTCCGCGGGGGCGATCCTGCGGACCCAGCGTTCGGCGTCGACCTGGGTGTACGGGTTCGGGCCGTCCATCCACGCGACGACCGCCTCGTCGTTCATCATCTCGATGTACGCGGGGATGTCGGCCATCTCGAAGGGGCGCATCACCAACCTGTCCGTGCTGATGGAGATGGACGGAAAGGTGGTAGTCATGCGCAGCTCCATGCCGAGGACCGGGTAAAGGCACAGCATGCAGCATCGGGTCCGCCTTGCGCATGGGCGGGTCGGCACGACGGAGCCCCGCGCCTCCGGGCGGGAGGTGCGGGGCTCCGTCGGCAAGTGCCGGGCGGGTGTCAGGACTTGGCGGGGGCGCCGAAGGCGGGGACGATCGAGCCCTGGTAGGTGTCCTCGATGAACTTCTTGACCTCGTCGGAGTTGAGGAGCTTCGCGAGCTTCTCGACGCGCGGGTCCTTCTCGTTGCCGTCCTTGACCGCCAGGAAGTTGGCGTACGGGTTGCCCTCGGCCTTCTCCAGGGCGAGGGAGTCCTTGCCGGGCTTCAGTCCGGCCTCGATGGCGTAGTTGCCGTTGATGACGGCGGCGTCCACGTCGTTCAGGGCGCGGGGCACGGTGGCGGCCTCCAGCTCCTTGAACTCCAGGCCCTTCTTGTCGGTGATGTCGCTCAGCTTGGCGCTGGTGCCGACGCCGTCCTTGAGGGTGATGAGGCCGTTCTCGGCGAGCAGCTGGAGGGCGCGGCCGCCGTTGGTGGTGTCGTTGGGGACGGCTATGGTCTGGCCGGCCTTGAGGTCCTTGAGGCCCTTGACCTTGTTGGAGTAGAGGCCGAGCGGCTCCAGGTGGACGTCGACCACCGGGACGATGGTGGTCTTCTGCTTGGCGTTGAAGTCGTCCAGGTAGGGCTTGTGCTGGAAGAAGTTGGCGTCGACCTGGCCGTTCTGGGTGGCGGTGTTCGGCAGGACGTAGTCCGTGAACTCCTTGACCTCCAGCTTGAGGCCCGCCTCGTCCGCCAGGTTCTTCTTGACGAAGTTCAGGATGTCGGCGTGCGGGGTCGGGGACGCGGCGACGACCAGGGCCTTGGAGGTGTCGGCGTTCGCGCCGGTCTCGCTCGTGGATGCCGGGTCGGAGGACGTACCGCAGGCGCTGAGGCCGATGGCGAGGGCCGCGGTGGCGGCGGCGGCCGCGGTGATCTTGATGTTCTTGCGCACGAAAAGTGCCTCTTTCTTGTGGTGGTGCGCCCGGACAAGGAGTTCGGGCTCGGTGGGGACGGAAAGTCTTGGGGGGCGGGCCTCAGGAGGCGGTGCGGCCGCGGCGGGCCAGCAGCCGGACGGTGAGGTCGCCGATCAGCTGGATCACGGTGACGATGACGATCAGCAGCGCGACGGTGATCAGCATGAACTGGTTGTCGAAGCGCTGGAATCCGTAGGTGACGGCCTTGGAGCCGAGCCCTTCGCCGCCGACCGCACCGGCCATCGCGGAGTAGCCGATGAGCACGATGAGGGTGGTGGTGACACCGGAGACGAGCGAGGGCAGGGCCTGCGGGAGGAGCACCTTGCGGACGATCGTGGGGATGGAGCCGCCCATCGACTGGACCGCTTCGACCAGCCCGTGGTCGACCTCGCGGATCGCCGTCTCGACGAGCCGGGCGAAGAACGGGATGGCGCCGACGGCGAGCGGCACGATCATCGCGGTGGGGCCGATGAAGGTGCCCACGACCCAGGTGGTGAAGGGGATCAGGGCGATCAGCAGGATGATGAAGGGCAGCGAGCGGCCGATGTTCACGATGACGCCGATGACCTTGTTCACCAGGGTGTTCTGGAGCAGTCCGCCCTTGTCGGTGAGGACCAGCAGGACACCGAGCGGCAGTCCGCCGGCGACGGTGACCAGGGCGGACCACAGCACCATGTAGAGGGTGTCGTAGGTGCCCTGGGCCAGCAGGGGCTGCATTTCGGACCAGGTCACTTGACGGCCTCCTTGGTGATCGTGGCGGGCGTCTGCTCCGGTACGAGGGGGGCGGCGGCCGTCGCGGCGCTCCCGCCGTCGACGACCTCGGCCTGGAGGCCCTGTTCGCGCAGGAAGCCGATGGGGACGACGTTCTCCTCGAACCGGCCGGGCAGTTCGATGCGCATCCGGCCGATCTGCTTGCCGCCGACGGTGTCCATCGCGGCGCCGAGGATCGAGATGTCGATGTTGTACGTCCGTGAGAGCTGGGAGATGACCGGCTGGGAGGCCGACTCCCCCTGGAAGGTGACGTCGACGACCGTACGGTCCGGGCCGGAGGCACTCCCGCCGACCGGGAACAGTTCCTGGGCCAGTTCGGAGCCGGGGGTGGCGAGGAGTTCGCCGACGGTCCCGGACTCGACGATCCTGCCGCGCCGCATGAGCGCCGCGGAGTCGCAGATGGTCTTGACGACGTCCATCTCGTGGGTGATGAGCAGGACGGTGAGGCCGAGCTGCTGGTTGAGGTCGCGCAGCAGCTGGAGGACGGAGCGGGTGGTCTCGGGGTCGAGCGCGGAGGTCGCCTCGTCCGAGAGCAGCACCTGGGGGTCGCCCGCGAGGGCGCGGGCGATGCCCACGCGCTGCTTCTGGCCGCCGGAGAGCTGTCCGGGGTAGGCCTTCGCCTTGTCGGCGAGGCCGACCAGGTCGAGCAGCTCCCCGGCCTTGCGGGTGCGTGCCTGGCCGGAGACGCCGAGGATCTCCAGGGGCAGTTCGATGTTGTCCAGGACGGTACGGGAGTCCAGCAGGTTGAAGTGCTGGAAGACCATGCCGATGCGGGTGCGCGCCCGGCGCAGCTCGGCGCTCGCCCGCCGGCCGCGGCCGGCGAGGGCGGTGAGGTCCTGGCCCGCCACCGTCACGGTGCCGGAGGTGGGGCGTTCCAGGAGGTTGACGCAGCGGATGAGGGAGGACTTGCCGGCGCCGCTCTGTCCGATGACGCCGTACACCTCGCCTTCGCGGACGTGCAGGTCAACGCCGTCGAGTGCGGTGACCTCACGGTCGCGCGACTGGTAGACCTTCGTGAGGCCCGTCGTGGTGATCACAGGGGTTTTCCGTCACTGTCGAGTGCGCGGCGCGGTGTCCGCCGGGCACGGGGCATTCGTCGAGGAGACTGTTCGGGCTGGTGGGCCGGGTGTCGTCTCGGCATGGCTACGGGCGGCGATCGGCCGGGGCAGCGCATGCGCGGGCAGGCTCGTTCCGTGGACTGCGAACGGCACGGCTCGGGTCTCGCTTCGGGGCGCGAGGCTCAGGCGGGGGCCCTCAGAAGGCGCGCATTCGACACATACAACGAGCACCGGGCGTGCTGATCGCCTCGGTCGCAAGGGTGCGGCTGCTCGTCGTGGTCATGGGCCCAGTAAAACAGACGTGAGGTCGCCGCGATCTCGGCTGTCCGCATAGCGGACAGTTCTGGATGGCCGGATCCGCGCCCTCCGCTTCACCCCTCCTCTTCCTCTCAGACGCCCGTGACCTGCGAGAACGAGGAGGAAGCGAGGGTGCCCCCGAAGGGGCCCGGCCCTTCGCGGAGCGGAACCCTGTCCGCCGGTTGTGTTCAAGGCCACCTTCGCGCGAGCGGGGCGGCGGCGGCTCGCGCGGGGGCCGGGGCCGCACGCCGACGGGCGCTCGGCCCGTAATACCCTCGACTCATGCTTGACGCCCTGACGGTCGCGGTCGCCGTGACCGCGCTCGCCCTCGCCGCCTGGTGCGGACACGCCGCCTACCGGGACCAGCCGACGAAGGACTGGCATTTCATCGGGATGGCGGTCGTCTCCGTGCTGGCGCTGGCCCAGTTGGCGGTGGGCGTCGTGCAGCTGGCGCGCGGGGAACGGCCGGAGCAGGGCATGGCGGTCTTCATCGCCTATCTGATCGGGTCGTTCGCCGCGGTGCCCGCGGCCGGCTTCCTGTCGCTGACCGAACGGACCCGCTGGGGTTCGGTCACGGTGGCGGCGGGCGCGGTCGTGCTGGCGGTTCTGGAGGTCCGGCTCTATGACATCTGGGGAAACTGACGTGAGCGACACCGACCGCCCCGAGGCGGCCACGGCCCCGAAGCCGGCCTTCGAGCTGGGCACCGGTCCCGGCCGGGTCCTGGTCTGGTTCTACGGGGTGTTCACGGTCGCGGCGGCCTCGCGTTCGATCGTCCAGATGATCATGGACTTCGACCGGGCGCCGCTGGCGTACGCGCTCTCGGCCGTCGCTGCCGTGGTGTACGGCTTCATCACGTACTCGCTGGTGCGCGGCGGGGAGAAGGCCCGCCGGGCGGCGCTGGCGTGCTGCGCGGCGGAGCTGCTGGGTGTGCTGGTCGTCGGCGCGTGGACGCTGGCCGAGCCGGCCGCGTTCCCGGACGCGACGGTGTGGTCGGACTTCGGGATGGGCTACCTCTTCATCCCGGTGATCCTGCCGGTCACCGGGATGATCTGGCTCCGCCGCGCGAAGACGGCGGCGGTCTGAGACCGGGGCTCCGCCCGGCCCCCTCCGCCTCACCTCGCGCGGCGGCCCGTCAGGCGCTGGCCACGAAGTCCCGCTCGGCGGCGTCCTTCTCCAGCAGGACCATCTGTACGCCGTCGGCTCCCGTGACGGCCCCGACCTGGGCGTATCCGGCCTTCCGGTAGAGCCGCAGATTGGTCTCGCTGCGGTGGCCGCTGTGCAGCCGGAAGCGGGTCGCCGACCGCTCGGCGGCGAGTGCCGACTCGGCGGCCAGCAGCAGCCGGGCGCCGAGACCGTGCCCCTGGAGCCGGGGGTGGACGCAGAGCTTCCCGATCAGGCCCGCGCCGTCGGCGTCGGTGAACCCCCGGACCGCGCCGACGACTTCGTCCCCGAGACGGGCCACGAGCACCAGGTCGTCGGCGACTTCGGCGCGCAGTGAGTCGAGGCTCTGGACGAGCGGGGCGATCCGGTAGTTGTCGTACAGCTCGGCCTCGCGCTGGAAGCAGAGGTACTGAAGTCTGAAGATCTGCTCGACGTCCTGTGCCGTCGCCGCCGAGATGGTCACGCTCATGCCCATGTGTGCACGCCTCCCGCTCACCTGTCCGCCGGTTGCCTACCGCTCCCTATCCCCGCACGGATGGGGCGACAACCTCCGCAGCCAGCATTCTGCGCAGACATCCAAGGCAACGGGAACGGATCGGACCCAAACTCCCCTGTGACATACCCAACTCCCCTGCGATTTCCCGGTAGGTCGGGTCGCCGGGGTCGAGTAACGCCTCCAGCAGCCGGGGGCAGCGTCCCGGCAGCCGGGCCATCGCGGAGCGCAGGGCCCGGCGTTCGGCCGCCCCGAGCGCGGCGCGTTCCGGGCAGTCGGCCGGCCCGGCGGCGGGTTCCGCTCCGGCGTACGGGCGTTCCCGCCGGGCCGTGCGGCGGGCGCGGCGGGCCTCGGACCGTACGGTGTCGCGGACCCAGCGGGCGGGGTCGGCGGGCGGCCCGGCGGCGGCCCGGCGCTCCAGGAGCCGGACCCAGACGCCCTGTTCGAGGTCGGCGGGATCGACCCCGGCGGCCGGCGCCTCGGCCCTCGCCTCCGCGCGCACCAGGGGTTGCAGGGCGCGGACGACGAGGACGGCGGAGGCGGCCGGGCCGGGGTCTTGGTCGAGAGGCGTCATGCTCCGGCGGACGTGCCGGTGGGGGCGGCCGGTTGCTCCCGGCACACCGCACCACCCGACCGGGGCATGACGCGGACGTACGGCTGACGGGGCGCCCCGCGCCGCGGCCCCGGCGAGGCCACTCGCGCGGGAGGCCTCGCCGGGGCCGCGCCCGCACCACGCCGTACCCGGGTGCCTCGCGACCCGTCAGCGTTCCGCGTGGTCCGCCGCGGCGAGCAGCGCGGTGTCCGGGTGGTCGGCGAAGATGCCGTCGATGCCGGTGGCGAAGTAGGCCGCGCAGGCGCCGAACACGTCCCCGTAGGCGTTGGGATCGGTGCCGCGGCGGAAGTCGGCGGGCAGGAAGCTGTTCTCGTTGCGCAGCGTGTACGGGTGCAGCAGCAGGCCCTTGGCGTGCGCGTCCCGTACCAGCGTCGTCGGGGTGGTGAGCCGCCCCGACGCGTCCTTGGGGATGACCAGGTCGAGTGTGGGTCCGATGCCCTGGGCGAAGGAGGCCATCCACGCCAGACCGGCGGGCTTCACCAGGTCGGCGACCGTGCGCGGGTCGCCGGACTCGACGAAGTCCCAGGGGCGTGTCCGGGGACCGGACAGCAGGACGACGCGCGGGGTGTCGACGAGCCGGGCGAGGCGCTGGATCGAGCCGGGCTCGAAGGACTGGAGGATGAGCGGGGAGTTCCTGCGGTCCCGGCCGTGCCGGCGCAGCAGGCGGGCGAGCGGCTCCTCCAGGCCGAGGCCGAGCTTCCGGAAGTAGGTGGGGTGCTTGGTCTCGACGTAGAGCCAGACGGGCTCACCGCGCTTGCGGCCCTCCTTCTCGGCCCAGCGCAGGACCTCCTCGAAGGTGGGGATCGTCCACCGGCCGTCGTAGAGGGTGTTGTCCGGGCGGTTGGCCGGGATGCGCTCCGTGGCCCGCAGGGTCTTGAGTTCGGCGAGGGTGAAGTCCTCGGTGAACCAGCCCGTGGAGGAGACGCCGTCGACGCTCTTGGTGGTCCGGCGGCCGGCGAACTCGGGGTGGTCGGCGACATCGGTGGTGCCGGTGATGTCGTTCTCGTGACGGCAGACGAGATGGCCGTCCTTGGTCGGCACGAGGTCCTGCTCGATGATGTGCGCGCCCAGGTCGAGGGCCAGCTGGTAGGAGCCGAGGGTGTGCTCGGGGCGGTAGCCGCTGGCCCCGCGGTGGCCGATCACCGTCGGCACGGGCAGATCGCGCAGCGATCCGTGGCCGTGGCCGCGGCCCCGCTCGGCGGCCTGGGCGGCGGCGGGCAGGCCGAGGGCCGCGGTGCCGAGGACCGCGGCGCCCAGAAGGGTCCGCCGGCCGGGGGTCTTCCGTGCACGCTCCGACATGAATGCTCCTCGCTCGGTGATGTCCGGGACCGGTCGAACGAGGCCCGATCGTAGGCTGGGAGACGTACGGGAGGACGGACCTTCGGCCAACGTGGCGGAAACACGGGTCAACACCGTGTATCCGCTCCGTGAACCCGATGTGCGATCAGCGCATACCCGCGAGTATCGTCCTCACCTGCACCGACCATCATCCGTCGGCACCGGCCACCGCCCGTTGGACCCGTTCCCTCGCGGCCGGCCCGGCCACGACACCGGAGGAACCGTTGTCCCGTCTCACGGTCATCAAGGCAGTGCTCGGACCGATTCTGCGCCTGATGTTCCGCCCCCAGGTGGAGGGCGCCGAGAACATTCCGGGGACCGGGCCGGTGATCCTCGCGGGCAACCACCTGACCTTCATCGACTCGATGGTCATGCCGGTCTGTGTCGACCGGCCGGTGTTCTACATCGGCAAGGACGAGTACGTCACCGGCAAGGGCTTCAAGGGCCGCCTGATGGCCTGGTTCTTCACCGGCTGCGGCATGATCCCGGTGGACCGGGACGGCGGCCGGGGCGGGGTCGCGGCGCTGATGACGGGCCGCCGGGTGCTGGAGGAGGGGCAGGCCTTCGCGATCTACCCCGAGGGCACCCGCTCCCCCGACGGCCGCCTCTACCGGGGTCGTACCGGCATCGCGCGGCTGACGCTGATGACGGGTGCGCCGGTCATCCCGTTCGCGGTGATCGGGACCGACAAGCTGCAGCCGGGCGGCGCGGGGCTGCCCCGTCCGGGCAAGGTCACGGTGCGCTTCGGGGAGCCGATGGAGTTCTCGCGGTACGAGGGCATGGACCGCGACCGCTACGTGCTGCGGGCGGTGACGGACTCGGTGATGGCCGAGGTGATGCGGCTGTCCGGCCAGGAGTACGTGGACATGTACGCCACGAAGGCGAAGGCGGCCTGACCGCGCGGCGACGCGTACGACGACGGGCCCGCACCCCCGGCCGGGGGTGCGGGCCCGTCGTCGTACGGCCTGCGGACACGCTTCGGCCCGTACGCCCTACGGGTGCTCGACGCCGTCCTCCAGCTTCTGGCCCCGCAGCAGGAACCAGGCGGCGACCGCCGCCGCCAGCAGGACCGCGGCGCCGACGCCCGCGGCCGACCGCAGTCCGTCGACGAACGCCTCCTGGGCCGCCGAGACCAGCGGCCCCGCCTGGGCGGCGGGCAGCGCCGCGGCCGATTCGACCGCCCCGCCCAGGGACTCGTGGGCGGCCGCCTCGACGTCGGCGGGGATGCCCCCCGGGGTCGGGAAGCCCCGGTAGACGCCGGTGACGATGGAGCCGAGCAGGGCGATACCGAGGGCCGCGCCCAGTTCGTAGGCGGTCTCGGAGACGGCGGACGCGGAGCCCGCCTGCTCCTTCGGCACGCTGGAGAGGATCACGTCGGCGGTGACGGTGAAGGAGAAGCCAGCTCCGACGCCGACGACCAGCAGCATGGTGCCGAGCAGCGGATACGCGGTGTGCTGGTCGAGCAGGGTCACACTGCCCAGGGCAAGACCGACCGCGGCCAGGCCGCCCGACACGACCGAGCGGACCGAGAAGCGGCGGGCGGCGAATCCGGCCAGCAGACCGGCGGTCACCGCGCCGATCGCGGCGGGCAGTTCGGCGAGTCCGGCCTCCAGCGGCCCGCGTCCCTGCACCAGTTGCAGGAACTGCGAGAGGAAGAAGACCAGGCCCGACAGACCGAGGATGGTCAGCAGATCGGCGAGGACCGCGCCGGAGAAGCCCCGGTGGTGGAAGAGCCGCATGTCCAGCAGGGGCGCGGGCAGCCGCAGCTGCCTGCGGACGAACCAGGTCAGCGCGGCGACGCCGAGGACGGCGGCCAGGGCCGAGTCCCAGCTCACTCCGTGCGAGGCCGTCTCCTTGATGGCGTACACGACACCGATCATGCCGACGAGGGAGAGCCCGACGCTGAGCATGTCCCACGGGCCGGGGGCCGGGTTCCGGGACTCGGGAATCAGCTTGATGCCGACGACCACGAGGACGGCCATCACCGGCAGGTTGATCAGGAAGACCGAACCCCACCAGAAGTGCTCCAGCAGGAATCCGCCGACGACCGGGCCGACGGCCGCGCCCGCCGAGGCCATGGCGCCCCAGATCCCGATGGCGAGGCTGCGCTCGCGCGGGTCGTGGAAGAGGTTGCGGATCAGGGCGAGCGTGGACGGCATCAAGGTCGCGCCCGCGACACCGAGCAGCGCCCGGGCCACGATCATCATCTCGGGCGTGGTCGCGTACGCGTTGAGGACGGAGACCGCGCCGAAGGCCACGGCGCCGACCAGCAGCAGCTTCTTGCGCCCGATGCGGTCACCGAGGCTGCCCATCGAGACGAGCAGACCGGCGATGACGAAGGAGTAGACGTCCCCGATCCACAGGAGCTGGGTCCCGGTGGGCTCCAGGTCCTCGCTGAGGAACGGTGTGGCGAGACCGAGGACGGTGGCGTCCACGGCCACGAGCAGCACGGCCAGGACGAGGACGGCGAGCGCGATCCACCGCCCCGGGCGGCGTACCGCGTCCGTGGTGTCCGGGTTCTTCTCCGTGCTGATCATTGCTCCACGCTCCGGCGTGCTCCGCCGAGCAGCAGCTCGACGATCATGTACTGGAAATCCTGTGCGGCGACCCGGCCCGCCTGGATGGACCAGGCTCCGGTGCCGACGAGCCCGTAGAGGGCCTCCGTCAGCCAGGCGGGGGTGAGGTCGATACGGAACTCGCCCCGCTCCTGGCCCCGGCGGAAGAAGGCGGAGACCCGGGCGTCGGCGCGGTCCCAGCCCTCGTTGACCTCGTCGCCCTCGAAGAGCTGGTTCTCGTTGACGAGGAAGGACAGCAGCCCGGCGCTGGGCTCGACGGCCGCGATGAGGCGGCGAAGCCCCTCCTCCGACGTGCCTTCGTCGAGCCGGGCGGCGTCCAGGGCTGCCTCGAACTCCTGGATGCCGAGGTTCTCCAGCGCCTTCACGAGGGCGTCACGCCCGGCGAAGTGGCGGTGGAGGGTGGCCCGGCCGATGCCCGCCGCCCTGGCGACCTCGTCCATGGTGGCGGTCGATTTGCGGGTCAGCAGGGCGGCGGCGCTGCGCAGCACCTGCTCACGGTCGAGAGTCATGAGACGACCATAACCCATGTGAGACATTCTCGTCTCATCGAAGAGCATGCGCGCTCACACCTGAGGCAGTGGGAGCGCACGGAGCGGCCGGGCGGAGGCCGTGACGGGCCGAGCGGAGAACGGGGCGCGCCGAGCGGAGACCGGGTGCGGGCCCGAGCGGAGAACGGGGCGGGCGGAGCGGAGACCGGGGCGGGCCGGGCCGGGTGAGGTGAGAGGGGGTGGGCCGGGCCCGCCGACGGGATGTCAGTGCCAGGGGAGCGCGGCGCGGTGCCGCCAGTACGCCTCCGGCTCCTCGACCAGGGCGTCGAGGCTCGCCCGCTGCTCGTCGTCCAGGTCGACGACCGCGGCGTGCAGGTTGCCGGAGAGCTGGGCGGCGGTGGCGGCCCCGGAGAGCACGACGCCCGCCCAGGGCTGGTGCAGCACGAGCGCGAGGGCCACCGCGTCGCCGCCCACCCCCGCCCCGGCGGCGATCTCCTGGAAGACGGCGGGGGCCTCGTCCCCGGCGAGCCGCCCGTTGGCCATGCCCTCCTTGACGATCACGGTGAGCCCGGCGTCGTGGGCCTCGGCGAGCGCGGGCGCGGCCGAGGTCTCCAGGGCGTTGTAGGTGGCCTGGACCGTACGGAAGAGGGGTTCGCCGTCGACCGTGACGGCGAGGGCGGCCCGGATCGCGTCGGCCTGGGCGGGCCCGCTGGTGGAGAGACCGACGGTGACGCCGTCGGCGGCCAGGGCGGCGAGCCGGCCGAGCAGCTCCTTGTCGGTGAGCACCGGGCTGTCCGGGGTGACGGAGTGGACCTGGTAGAGGCTGAGCCGGCCGCCGAGGAGGTCGCGGGTCTCGGCGTACTGGCGCTCGAAGGTGGCGAGGCTGTGGTCCTTGACCTCGTGGGCCTCGGCCTCGACGCTCCAGTCCGCGGTGTAGGTGTAGCCCCATTTGCTGCCGACGACGAGGTCGGTGAACGAGGGCCGGGCGTCCAGCCACTCGGCGAGGAACTCCTCGGCGCGGCCGTAGGAGCGGGCGGTGTCGACGTACCGGACGCCCTGCGCGTAGGCCGCGTCCAGGAGTTCGTGGGTGCGGGCACGCAGGGCGTCGGGGCCGCGGTCGGCGGGCAGGTCGCGGTCCCGGTGGAGATTGATGTAGCCGGGCCTCCCCACGGCGGCCAGGCCGAGTCCGATGTGGGCGGTCGGGGTCGTCGCGGCGGCCAGGGCGGCGAAGGGCATCGCGGGCTCCTCGGGGTCGGGTTTCGGTTACTCCTACCCCGGTGAACGTAGCTCGCGACACCCTTCGTGGACCTCTTACGACACCGCCGCCACCTGCGCCGACCTGCCCTCTACCGGCGCGCGGTCGCCCAGGCGTGCTGGGCGGCCAGGTCCTCCTTCACCTCGGCGAGCTGTACGGCGACGGCGGACGGGGCCGTCCCGCCCCGGCCGTCGCGGGAGGCGAGGGCGCCGCGCACGTTGAGGACCGTGCGGACCTCGGGGGTGAGGTGCTCGGAGATCTTCGCGAACTGCTCGTCGGTGAGCTGGTCCAGCTCGATGCCGTGCTGCTCGCACTCCTTGACGCAGGCGCCGGCCACCTCGTGCGCCACGCGGAACGGGACGCCCTGCTTGACCAGCCACTCCGCGATGTCCGTCGCGAGCGAGAAGCCCGCCGGGGCCAGCTCCTCCATGCGCTCGCGGTTGACGGTGAGGGTGGCCATCATGCCGGTGAAGGCGGGGAGCAGGACTTCCAGCTGGTCGCAGGAGTCGAAGACGGGCTCCTTGTCCTCCTGGAGGTCCCGGTTGTACGCGAGCGGGAGCGCCTTCAGCGTGGCGAGGAGGCCGGTCAGATTGCCGATGAGGCGGCCGGACTTGCCCCGGGCCAGCTCGGCGATGTCCGGGTTCTTCTTCTGCGGCATGATCGAGGAGCCGGTGGAGAAGGCGTCGTGGAGGGTGACGAAGGAGAACTCCTTCGTGTTCCAGATGATGACCTCCTCGGCGATCCGGGAGAGGTTCACCCCGATCATCGCGGTGATGAACGCGAACTCCGCGACGAAGTCCCGCGAGGCGGTGCCGTCGATGGAGTTGGCGGCCGATCCGTGCTCGAAGCCCAGGTCGGCGGCGACCGCCTGCGGGTCGAGCCCGAGCGAGGACCCGGCGAGCGCCCCGGAGCCGTACGGGGAGACGGCGGTGCGCTCGTCCCACTGACGCAGCCGTTCGGCGTCCCGGGACAGGGACTGCACGTGGGCGAGCACGTGGTGGGCGAAGAGGACGGGCTGGGCGTGCTGGAGGTGGGTCCGGCCCGGCATCGCGACGTCGGCGTTGGCCTCGGCGAGGCCGACCAACGCGCCCTGGAGGTCCGCGATCAGGCCGCCGATGGTCCGGGCGTGGTCGCGCAGGTACATCCGGAAGAGCGTGGCGATCTGGTCGTTCCGGGACCGCCCGGCGCGCAGCTTGCCGCCCAGGTCGGGGCCGAGGCGCTCCAGGAGTCCGCGCTCCAGGGCGGTGTGGACGTCCTCGTCCGCGATGGTTCCGGTGAAGGAGCCGTCCGCGACATCGGCTTCGAGCTGGTCGAGCCCGGCGAGCATCCGGGTCAGCTCGTCCTCGGTGAGCAGGCCCGCCTTGTTCAGGACGCGGGCGTGGGCACGGGAGCCGGCGATGTCGTACGGGGCGAGCCGCCAGTCGAAGTGGACGGAGGCGGACAGCTTGGCCAGCGCCTCGGCCGGTCCGTCGGCGAACCGCGCGCCCCAGAGCCGGACGTCACCGTTGTTGCTGCTCACTGCGTGCTCCTCAAGAAGGCGAAGGCGTGGGGCCAGGGTGCGGATATGCGGCCGCCTCCCTGCCGCGTGACGACGGGGAGGCGGCTGTACAACGAGAAGGGGTCAGGCGAGGTCGCGCTTGGCGGCGATCTTGGACGAGAGGCCGAAGATCTCGATGAAGCCCTGCGCCTTGGACTGGTCGAAGGTGTCGCCCGAGTCGTAGGTGGCGAGGTTGAAGTCGTACAGCGACTCCTCGGACTTCCGGCCGGTGACGACGGCGCGGCCGCCCTGCAGGGTCATCCGGATGTCACCGGTGACGTGCTGGTTGGCCTCGTTGATGAAGCCGTCCAGGGCCCGCTTGAGCGGGGAGAACCACAGGCCGTCGTAGACCATCTCGCCCCACCGCTGCTCGACCTGCCGCTTGTAGCGGGCCAGCTCGCGCTCGACGGTGACGTTCTCCAGCTCCTGGTGGGCGGTGATCAGCGCGATCGCGCCGGGCGCCTCGTACACCTCACGGGACTTGATGCCCACGAGCCGGTCCTCGACCATGTCGATCCGGCCGATGCCCTGGGCGCCGGCCCGCTCGTTGAGCTGCTGGATCGCCTGGAGGACGGTGACGGGCCGGCCGTCGATGGCCACGGGCACGCCCTCCTTGAAGGAGATGACGACCTCGTCGGCCTCCCGCGGGGTGGCGGGGTTGGAGGTGTACTCGTAGATGTCCTCGATCGGCGCGTTCCAGATGTCCTCCAGGAAGCCCGTCTCGACGGCCCGCCCGAAGACGTTCTGGTCGATCGAGTACGGCGACTTCTTGGTGGTCGCGATCGGGAGGTTCTTCTCCTCGCAGAAGGCGATCGCCTTGTCCCGGGTCATCGCGTAGTCCCGGACCGGGGCGATGCACTTCAGGTCGGGGCCGAGCGCGGAGATACCGGCCTCGAACCGGACCTGGTCGTTGCCCTTGCCGGTGCAGCCGTGGGCGACGATCCCGGCGTCGTGCTTGCGGGCGGCGGCGACGAGGTGCTTGACGATGGTCGGCCGGGAGAGGGCCGAGACCAGCGGATAGCGGTCCATGTAGAGGGCGTTGGCCTTGATCGCCGGGAGGCAGTACTCCTCGGCGAACTCGTCCTTGGCGTCCGCGACCTCGGCTTCGACGGCACCGCAGGCGAGCGCGCGCTTGCGGATGACGTCCAGGTCCTCGCCGCCCTGGCCGACGTCCACGGCAACGGCGATGACCTCGGCGCCCGTCTCCTCGGCGATCCAGCCGATGGCGACGGAGGTGTCCAGGCCGCCCGAGTAGGCGAGTACGACGCGCTCGGTCACGGGTTTCTCCTTACGGTGCAATCACTGATGGGTATAACTATGCAGTCCTCTGTATTGTTTGTCAAAGTCGCAGGTCAGAGCAGGCTGCACGCCCTGGATGTGGTCGTACGGGAGCGGCTGACGCCGTTGCTGGACAACCCGAGCCCGGCCGTGGTGCGGGCGGCGACCCGGGCGCTGCTGCCGGAGGCCGCCGGGATTCCGGAGCACCTGCTGCGCGAACGGAGTGCGCCGGAGAGGCCGCGCGCGGTGCGGGTGGCGGCGGACCGGCTGCTGCGGGCGGCGGGGCGGCAGCGGACTCCGGAGCCCGGGTACCGGTGACGCCCTGCCCGGGGTGCACCGCCGGGCTGGACGGGGCGGGTCCCCGGGAGTACGCCGCTGGGCCGTACGGAGCAGGTGCGGTGGGGCGTCGCCCCTGGCCGCCGTAGGGTCCGGAGCATGCGCAGATCACTGGTGACCGCCGCCGTACTCCTCGCCCTGGCCGGCTCCCTCGGGACCACGCCCGCCGGCGCCCTCGACGTACCGCCCCTGCCGGACCGGCTGGCGGACACCGGGGGCGGCACGCAGCTGATCACCGCCGAGGCTCCCGGCACCGCATCGACCACCGGCACGGTCACCTGGTGGGAGCGGCGCGGGGGCCGGTGGGCGCAGGCGGGGTCCGCGCCCGCGCGGTTCGGGGCGAACGGGCTGGCCGAGGGCGCCACCCGGGAGCAGGGCACCAGCACCACGCCGACCGGACTGTACGACCTGCCGTACGCCTTCGGTATCGAGGCCGCCCCGGCGGGGACGACGTATCCGTACCGGAAGGTCAACGACGACTCCTGGTGGTGCCAGGACAACGACTCGGTCGCGTACAACCGCTGGGTGGAACCGCGACCCTCCCACTGCCGGGCGGCGGAGGCCGAGCACCTGGTCGCCTACGGCACGCAGTACGCGCGGGCGCTGGTGATCGGGTTCAACTACGAGCAGCCGGTGCGGGGCCGGGGCGCGGGGATCTTCCTGCATGTGAACGGACGCGGGGCGACCGCGGGTTGCGTGTCCGTACCCGCCGGCGCCATGGCCGAGATCCTGGCGTGGGCCGATCCGGAGCGGCGGCCGCACATCGCGGTCGGGACCTCGTCGGGCCCGACCGCGATCACGCGCTACTAGGGACTGTCGTCGGACGACTGCGCCCGCCGCGCGGCGGCCCGGCACGCTCAAGGGGCGCCGCGCGGCCGCCCTTCGGGCGACGACGGCAGGTCGACGACAGGTCCGGGGTAGGGGGGAACGGCTCAGCGGTCGTTCTGGGCGAGCCTCAGCAGGTGGTCGGCCAGCGCCTGACCGCCGTTCGCGTCGCGGCTGATGAGCATCAGGGTGTCGTCGCCCGCGATCGTGCCGAGGATGTCGTGCAGTTCGGCCTGGTCGATGGCCGAGGCGAGGAACTGGGCCGCGCCCGGCGGCGTACGGAGCACCACCAGGTTGGCCGAGGCCTCGGCCGAGATGAGCAGTTCGGCCGAGAGCCTGCGCATCCGCTCCTCCTTGGCGGAACCGCCCAGCGGTGCCTGCGGGGTGCGGAATCCGCCCTCGCTGGGCACCGCGTAGATCAGCTCGCCGCCGGTGTTGCGGATCTTCACCGCGCCCAGCTCGTCGAGGTCGCGGGAGAGCGTCGCCTGAGTGACGCTCAGCCCGTCGTCGGCCAGCAGTTTGGCCAGCTGGCTCTGCGAGCGGACCGGCTGCCGGTTCAGGATGTCCACGATCCGGCGGTGGCGGGCGGTGCGGGTCTGCGGCACGGACGGCCCGCCGTGCTCGGATTCCTGCGCCTCGGTCATCGTCGTCGCCTCATTCTCCGGAGGTTCATGCTCCGGATCGTCCGTCCCCGTGTGCCGCGTCGAGAGCGCCCGGCAGGATCTCCAGGAACGCGTCCACCTCCGCGTCACCGATGATCAGCGGCGGCATGAGCCGCACGACATCGGGGGCGGGCGCGTTCACCAGGAGGCCGGCTCCCTGGGCCGCCTGCTGCACCTGCGGTGCGAGGGGTCCGGTGAGCACGATACCCAGCAGCAGGCCGCTGCCGCGGACATGGGATACCAGCGGGTGTCCCAGCGCCTCCACTCCGTCGCGGATCTTCTCGCCGAGCCGCTTGACCTGGTCGAGGACGCCCTCGGCCGCGAGGGTGTCCAGGACGGCGAGCCCGGCGGCGCAGGCGACCGGGTTGCCGCCGAACGTGGTGCCGTGGTGACCCGGCTCCAGCAGGCCGGCCGCCGGGCCGAAGGCGACCGTCGCGCCGATCGGCAGCCCGCCGCCGAGCCCCTTGGCGAGGGTGACGATGTCCGGCTCGACGCCTTGGTGCGCCTGGTGCTCGAACCACTGGCCGCAGCGCCCGATCCCGGTCTGCACCTCGTCGAGGACGAGCAGCGTCCCGGTCGCCCGGGTGATCTCCCGGGCTGCCTCCAGATAGCCCTTGGGCGGGACGACGACGCCGTTCTCGCCCTGCATCGGCTCGATGACGACCAGCGCCGTCTCCTGGGTGACGGCCGCGCGCAGGGCGTCCGCGTCCCCGTACGGGACATGGGTGACGTCACCGGGGAGCGGCCGGAAGGGCTCCTGCTTCGCCGGCTGGCCGGTCAGCGCGAGCGAGCCCATCGTCCGGCCGTGGAAGCCGCCGTCGGTCGCGACCATGTGCGTGCGCCCGGTGAGCCGCCCGATCTTGAACGCGGCCTCGTTGGCCTCCGCGCCGGAGTTCGCGAAGAAGACCCGGCCCTGACGCCCGAAGAGCTGGAGCAGCCGCTCCGCGAGGGCGACCGGCGGCTCGGCGATGAACAGGTTCGACACGTGCCCGAGGGAGGCGATCTGGGTGGAGACGGCCTCGACGACGGCGGGGTGGGCGTGGCCGAGGGCGTTGACCGCGATGCCGCCGACGAAGTCGAGGTAGCGGGTGCCGTCCTCGTCCCAGACGTGGGAGCCCTCACCGCGGACCAGGGGCAGGCGGGGGGTGCCGTAGTTGTCCATCAGCGCACCCTGCCAGCGCGCGGTGAGCCCGGTCGCGGGCCCGGTGCCGGTCGTCATGATTCCCCCAGTTCAGGACCTGTGTGTACGGCGATGGGGGCGTCCGGCACGACCATCGTGCCGATGCCCTCGTCGGTGAAGATCTCCAGCAGGATCGAGTGCTGGACCCGGCCGTCGATGACACGAGCGGTCTCGACGCCGTTGCGTACGGCGTGGAGGCAGCCCTGCATCTTGGGGACCATGCCGCTGGACAGCTCGGGCAGCAGCTTCTCCAGCTCGCTCGCGGTGAGCCGGCTGATCACGTCGTCGCTGTGGGGCCAGTCCTCGTACAGCCCCTCGACGTCCGTGAGGACCATCAGCGTCTCGGCGTTCAGGGCGGCGGCGAGCGCGGCGGCCGCGGTGTCGGCGTTGACGTTGTAGACGTGGTGGTCGTCGGCGGAGCGGGCGATGGAGGAGACGACCGGGATGCGGCCGTCGTCCAGGAGCGCCTGAATGGCCCCGGTGTCGATGGCGGTGATCTCCCCGACCCGGCCGATGTCGACGGACTCGCCGTCGATGGTGGGCCGGTGCTGGGTGGCGGTGATGGTGTGGGCGTCCTCGCCGGTCATGCCGACGGCGAGGGGGCCGTGCTGGTTGAGGAGGCCGACCAGTTCGCGCTGGACCTGTCCGGCGAGGACCATGCGGACGACGTCCATCGCCTCGGGGGTGGTGACCCGCAGCCCGGCCTTGAACTCGCTGACCAGGCCCTGCTTGTCGAGCTGCGCGCTGATCTGGGGGCCGCCGCCGTGCACGACGACGGGCTTGAGGCCGGCGTGGCGCAGGAAGACGACGTCCTGGGCGAACGCGGCCTTCAGCTCCTCGTCGATCATGGCGTTGCCGCCGAACTTGATGACGACCGTCTTGCCGTGGTGCCGGGTCAGCCAGGGCAGCGCCTCGATGAGGGTCTGCGCCTTCGGGAGTGCGGTGTGCTTCCGCGCCGTCGTCATGAGCTGTACGCGCTGTTCTCGTGGACGTAGTCCGCGGTGAGGTCGTTGGCCCAGATGACGGCCGACTCGGCGCCGGCGGCGAGGTCGGCGGTGATCCTGACCTCGCGGTAGCGCATGTCGACGAGGTCGCGGTCCTCGCCCACCTGGCCGTTCTTGCAGACCCAGACGTCGTTGATGGCGACGTTGAGCTGGTCCGGCTCGAAGGCGGCCCGTGTGGTGCCGATGGCGGAGAGGACCCGGCCCCAGTTGGGGTCCTCCCCGTGGATGGCGCACTTGAGGAGGTTGTTGCGGGCGATGGAGCGGCCGACCTCGACGGCATCGTCCTCGGTGGCCGCGTTGACCACCTCGATCCGGATGTCCTTGGACGCGCCCTCGGCGTCGCCGATGAGCTGCCGGGCGAGGTCGTCGCAGACAGCCCGTACGGCTTCGGCGAACGCGTCCTGCTCCGGGGTGATGCCGCCGGCGCCGGAGGCGAGGAGCAGCACGGTGTCGTTGGTGGACATACAGCCGTCGGAGTCGACCCGGTCGAAGGTGGTCCGGGTGGCGTCGCGCAGGGCCGCGTCCAGCCGCTCCGCGGGCACGTCGGCGTCGGTGGTGAGGACGACGAGCATGGTGGCGAGGCCCGGGGCGAGCATGCCGGCGCCCTTGGCCATGCCGCCGACGGTCCAGCCGTCGCCGCCCGCGACGGCCGTCTTGTGGACGGTGTCGGTGGTCTTGATGGCGATGGCGGCCTTCTCGCCGCCGTGCTCGCTCAGCGCCGCGGCGGCCTGCTCGATGCCCGGGAGGAGCTTGTCCATGGGGAGCGGGATGCCGATGAGCCCGGTGGAGGCGACGGCGATCTCGCCGGCGCTGTGGCCCTCCAGCACCTCGGCCGCCTTCTCGGCGGTGGCGTGGGTGTCCTGGAAGCCCTTGGGGCCCGTACAGGCGTTGGCGCCACCGGAGTTGAGGACGACGGCGGAGACCTCCCCGCCCTTGAGGACCTGCTCCGACCAGAGGACGGGGGCGGCCTTGACGCGGTTGGAGGTGAAGACGCCCGCGGCGGCGCGGCGCGGGCCGTGGTTGACCACGAGGGCCAGGTCCGGGTTCCCGCTCTCCTTGATTCCCGCGGCGATGCCCGCCGCCGAGAATCCCTGTGCTGCCGTGACGCTCACGGTGCGACTCCGATCGTCGAAAGTCCGGTGTCCTCGGGGAGCCCGAGGGCGATGTTCATGCTCTGGAGGGCGCCGCCCGCGGTGCCCTTGGCGAGGTTGTCGATGGCGCAGACGACCACGATCCGTCCGGCGGCCGGGTCGAGCGCGACCTGGACCTGTACGGCGTTGGAGCCGTACACCGCGGCGGTGGCGGGCCACTGCCCCTCGGGCAGCAGATCCACGAACGGCTCGGCCGCGAACGCCTTCGCGTAGACCGCGCGCAGGCTCTCCGCGCTCACCCCGGGATTCGCCTTCGCGCTGCACGTGGCGAGGATGCCGCGCGGCATGGGGGCGAGGGTGGGCGTGAAGGAGACGGTGACCGGCTGCCCGGCGGCGGCGCTGAGGTTCTGGATCATCTCGGGCGTGTGCCGGTGCCCGCCGCCGACGCCGTACGGGGTCATGTTGCCCATGACCTCGGAGCCGAGCAGATGCGGCTTGGCCGCCTTGCCCGCCCCGGAGGTGCCGGACGCGGCGACGACGACGGCCTCCGGCTCGGCGATACCGGCCTCGTACGCCGGGAAGAGCGCGAGGGAGACGGCGGTCGGGTAGCACCCGGGCACCGCGATCCGCTTCGCCCCGGCGAGCGCGGCCCGCCCGCCCGGCAGCTCGGGCAGCCCGTAGGGCCAGGTCCCGGCGTGCGGGGAGCCGTAGAACGCCTCCCAGTCCGCCGCGTCCTTCAGCCGGAAGTCGGCCCCCATGTCGACGACGAGGACCTCGTCCCCGAGCTGCTCGGCGACGGCGGCGGACTGCCCGTGCGGGAGCGCGAGGAAGACGACGTCGTGCCCGGCGAGCGCCTCGGCGGTGGTGGGCTCCAGCACCCGGTCGGCCAGGGGCCGCAGGTGCGGCTGGAGCGAACCGAGCGCCTGCCCGGCGTTGGAGTGGCCGGTGAGGGTGCCGATCTCGACCTGCTGGTGCGCCAGCAGAAGACGGAGGAGCTCCCCGCCGGCGTATCCGCTCGCCCCTGCCACTGCTGCTCGTACCACCATCGGTAACCCTCCTGATCGATGGCATGACTATACGCATGCGCGCACTTTTATGCAAAGAGTTGATGGAGGCAGCACGGAACGCGCTTGCGACTGAGCGTTCCACCTGGCGGCTGAGCGCCGGTGGTGGCGGGGTCACGCACTTCCGTCGGTGAGCGGCGTGGCACTGCGCGTCAGGTGCCACATGTTCGCGTCGGGCGTCACCGTGCCTGGAACGCGGTGCGGTACGCGTGCGGTGACGTGCCTGCCACGCGGGCGAAATGGTGTCGCAGCGTCACCGCGGAACCGAAGCCACTCGCGTCGGCGATGCGCTCGACCGGAAGGTCGGTGGTCTCCAGGAGTTGCTGGGCGCGGCGGACGCGAGCGCGCAGCAGCCACTGCTGCGGCGTGGTGCCCGTCTGCGCGCGGAAGTGCCGGTTGAGGCTGCGTACGCTCATCGCCGCGTGACCCGCGATATCCGCCAGCGTGAGCGGGCGGTGCAGGTTGCCGGCCATCCAGTGCAGTGTCGGGCCCAGCAGGGTGGAGCCGGTCGCCGCAGTCTCCGGCGGCTCGATGAACTGGGCCTGCCCACCGTCGCGTCGCAACGGCATCACGGTACGGCGCGCGGTGGCCGCCGCACAGTCCGCGCCCAGGTCGCGGTGGACCAGGTGCAGGCACAGGTCCAGCGCTGCGGCGACACCGGCCGACGTGATCAGGTCGCCGTTGTCGATGAACAGGACACCGCTGTCCACGGCCACGCGCGGATGACGGCGGGTGAGTTCGTCCGCGTACTGCCAGTGGGTGGTGACCTTGTGCCCGTCGAGCAGACCGGCGGCGGCGAGTGTGAACGCGCCGACGCACACCGAGGCCATGCGGGCGCCGCGGGCTGACGCGTCACGCAGCGCCGTCACGACGGGGCCGGGCGGAGGGTCGAGGAAGCCGGCGTGGGCGGGGACGATGACGGTGTCCGCCTCCGTGAGTGCGTCCAGCCGGTACGGCACCTGGATCTGAAACGCGCCGTGTTCCGGTGAGGTGGTGACGGTCGGCTGGGGGGCACACACCCGCAGCCGGTAGTGCCGGGTGGCGGCGACCTCGTTGGCCGTGCCGAAGACCTGGCCGGGTACGGACAGCTCGAAGGGCAGGACGCCGTCGAGAGCGAGGATGGCGATGACCGTCATGGCCAGAAGTTAGCGCATGCTGGCATTCCAGCCACTGTCCGGGAGGCTGGGGCTGCCGCAGGATCGGAGCAACCCCGACCTGCTGAGGAGCCCACTGTGGACCTTTCCCTCCCCGACCCGTGTGCGGACTTCGACCTGCCGCGTACCGAGCTGGCCTCACGTGCGCTGCGGTTCGTCGCGGACGCCGAGCCCGGCTTCCTGTACCGGCACAGCGTGCGCAGCTATCTGTTCGCCCGCGCCCTGGCCGAAGCGCGGGGACTGCGGCCCGGCGCCGACTACGACGACGAGGTGGTGTTCCTGGGCTGCGTCCTGCACGATCTGGGCCTGTGCGAGCAGGGCAACGGAGGCCAGCGGTTCGAGGTGGACGGCGCCGACCTGGCCGCCCGGTTCCTGCGGGAGAACGGGGCGGACGAGGCGCGGGTCGCGGTGGTGTGGGACGCCGTCGCGCTGCACACGTCGGACGGGATCGCGCACCGCAAGGGGCCGGAAGTCGCGCTGACCCAGGCAGGCGCCGCCGTTGACGTGCTGGGACGCGGCGGGGAGCAACTGCCGCCAGGCTTCGCGGACCGTGTCCACGCCGCGTTCCCCCGGGACGACCTGGCCTACGCGATCACCGACGCGATCGTCACGCAGGCCCTGGAGAACCCGGCCAAGGCCGGCCCGTTGAGCTTCCCCGGCCAGGTACTGCGCCGCCATCTGCCGGAAGGCACCTTGCCCGACTGGCACGACCTGATCGCCCACTCAGCATGGGGTGACCGGCCTGTGGGGAATGCGGCGGGCGCCGGGACGGCCCCATGACGCCGTCTCCGGGACGGACACGTGTGAGGAACCGGCCGGTCAGCCAGGCGGCGACTTCGAGACGATGAGGGGCGTACAGCCCCCGATCTTGAGCGGCCTGACCTCGGCGTGGGCCTCGGCGGATGATCCCCGAGGCGTCGCCGAGGGTCCTCACTGCTCTCCCCGACGGACGAATCCGGGCCTGTGCCGTGGGCGCCGACGGCTCCGGGACGCTGAGGCCCCGCAGCGGTGTTCCCGCCGCGGGGCGGCGAGGAGGGCGTGGCGTCGGCGGTCCGGCCGGTCCTGGAGCGGGCCGTATACACGACGCGGAACAGAGTCGTGTGCCCCACGCGCGCCGGCGACCTCGCGGGGGCCTCGGACTTCGAGCCGCGCTCCGACGTACGCCGGGGCCACCGGCCCGGCTGCGCGCTGTCGCTGGACGGTCCGGCGGTGTGGGCCCACCGGCCGGACGCGATGGCGGGACGCGGGGACGGCGAGCCCGCGGGATATCGCGACGGGGGCGCGCTACGGCACGTCGTACCGCACGAGTGCCCTGGCGACCGGGGTGCCGCTGCGCCGCGCGTACGTCAGCCGTTCCCGTACCTCACGCAGTGCCCGGGGGCGGTACCCGGGCCCGCCGCAGCAGCTCTTGTGAAAGCCCACGCCCGCGTTCAGCAGCACGGCCAGGGCCCGCCATGCCGCGATGTCCCGGCGCCGCGGTGCCGCGAAGGCCGAGCCCGCATGGATCATCGGCTCCGCGCAGTTCGGGCAGATCCGCTGCCTCGTCGTGTCGTGGGGCTGCTTGTACGAAACCCGGCAGGAGAGGCAGACGTACGACGTTTTCCCGTGGCCCATCGGTTCAGCCTAGGGACGGTGCGGGGCGGCGGCCAGCGGTTTCCCGGGCTCCGCGGCAGCGAGGGTCCGGGTAGCCGCACGGTCCTCGTCGTCGCGTCGAGGGCGGAACGCGTGTCGTCACGGACGGGGGGACGTCCGGGGCCCGGGCCCCGGGCCCCCGAAGGACATCGGACAGAGGCGATACTGGTCCTGGCAGTCGCCTCGCCGGGCGGGCTCGGGCGGTGAGGTCCCGTTCTTCCGTCGATGCCTCCGTCGACGCCTTCGAGGGGAGCCGTTCATGACCACGGCGAAAGACCTGTTCATCATCGCGATGGACCCGGCACCGGAACACACCGTGGGGCAGGGCGATCTGTCGCTCGCCCTCGCCGGTGCCGAACTGCTCGACCTCCTCGACGCGGGGGCCATCACCGTGGACGGCGACCTCGTCGTACCGGGCGGGTCGCCGGTGCCGGACGACCGGCTGCTGGCCGGGGCCGCCGCGGGGATCACCCGGCAGCCGCCCTACGAGCGGATCGAGGACTGGCTGTGGCGGAGGGGCCGGGACCTCGCGGCCGCCTACCAGGACGCGTTGGAGGAGGCCGGCGAGCTCACGCGGAAGCGGAGCGGCCTGTTGCCGTTCGGCCCGAAGGAGGTGGAGCTGACGGACACGCCCGCCCGCCGCCGGGCCGTGGCCCGCCGGGACGAGGGAGACCCCGTCCTCGCCTCCCTCGCGTCGGCCGTGGGCCTCGGCAGCGAGCCGTCCGACGACGAACCCCGCCCCGGGGACGAGACGGTGACCACGGTGGTCGCCACCGTCCATGAGGCGGTGATGGAGCTGGAAGCCGTACGGCAGCGGCGGACCATCGAGAACACCGCCTTCGCCAACGTCTGGCGCGGCCCCTGAGCCGGGACCCCTCTCCCCCGGTTTGACCTTGACACGGTGACAAGCCCTTCACTGCTCGCCGAGGAGGTGGTCTCGATGACGGTCACGGGGCAACACGGGACGGGTGAAGTACGGGCGCTGCGCGCGTTGGGCGACGAGCGTCCGTCGGTGCGGCTGAGCGCGGCCCTGACGCTCGGCTCGACACCGGACCCGCGCTTCGTCGGCCCGCTGGTCGAGCGGTGCGCGGTCGAACAGGAGTTCCTCGTCCGCGACATGCTGACCTGGGCGCTCACCCGGCACCCGGTCGCCGACACCCTGCCCCTGCTGCTCCGGGAAGTCCGCTCGGAGCGTTCGCGGGCGCGGAGCCAGGCGCTGCACACCCTGTCCAAGGTCGGGGACCCGCGGGCGTGGCCCGCGATCACCCGGGCGCTCCTGACCGACGCCGACGACGAGGTGGCACGAACCGCCTGGCGGGCTGCGGTCGTGCTCGTACCGGAAGGGGAGGAGGACGCGTTGGCGGCGGTGCTGGTGACACAGCTCGGGCGCGGGGAGCAGGAGACCCGGCTGAGCCTCAGCCGGGCACTGGTCGACCTGGGCGGCGCGGTGACGCCGTCCCTGGACTCCGCGCTGCGATCCCCCGATCCGGACGTACGAGCGCACGCGCTCGCCACCGAGCGGCTGCGGCACGCCCCGGACACCGGGTTCGCCTTCGCCCTGGAGGAGGCGAAGCGCGTCGTGGCCCTGGGCGGGGCGGGGGCCGGCAGCGGTTCCGGGGGCTTTGCCGACCGCGACGGTTCGGGCGGCTCCGGCGGCTCGGGCGGTCCCGGAGCTCCCCGCGGCTCGGGCGGTCCCGGCGACCCCGGCGCTCCCCGCGGCTCGGGCGGATCCGGCGACCCCAGCGGATCGGGCAGCCCCGGCGACTCCGGCGGCTCCGGCGGCTCCGGCAGCTGTGACGGGGAAGGGCCGTAGCGCGTGTTGATCGGTGAGGTCGCCCGGCGGTCAGGCGTCAGCGCCCGCATGCTCCGGCACTACGAGTCGCTCGGTCTGGTGCGTCCCTCGGGCCGCACCGGGTCCGGTTATCGGGAGTACTCCGGGGAGGACGTCCGGCGCATCTTCCATATCGAGAGCCTGCGGGCGGTGGGGCTGTCGCTGCGGGAGATCGGGCGGGCGCTCGACGATCCCGGCTTCACCCCCTCGGCACTCGTCGACGACCTGATTCTCCGGACACGCGAGCGCATCGCGGCGGAGACCGAGTTGCTCACCCGGCTGGACCGCGTGCGCGCCGCGGACCCGACCGCCTGGGAGGATGTCCTCCAGGTCCTGGCGCTCCTGCGGGCCCTCGGGTCCGCGAGTGCCGGCACCCGCCAGCGCGCGGCCCTCGCCTCGGTCGACGAGGTCCCGGTGGAGGCGCTGGCCGAGGCGGCGCTCGGTGAGGGCGACCCGTACGTCGCCGGGGCCCTGCGCTGGGCCCTGTCGCGATCGGGTGGCGGGGGTGCCGCCCTGCTCGCGGAGGGGCTCTCCTCCCCGGTGGCGGCGGTGCGGGAACGTGCCGTCCGGTCCCTCGCGGGGCTGCCCGGCGCCGAGGCATCCGCACTGCTCCGGGACGCCCTCGCGAGTTGCGACGCCGTGGTGCGGAGCCGCGCGGCCCTGGCGCTCGGGGCCCAGGGGGAGACCGCCGCGACGCCGGTGCTGGTCGACATGATCGTGGCGGGACGAAACGACACCGAAGCGGCGGACGTGCTGAGCGTGCTGGCCGGTGACGACGCGGCGGCGGACGGGATCGCCGCCCTCCTCGCCGACCGCATCCGCGACGAGGCCAGTGGGCCGCCCGCGCGTGGGCGGCTGACCCAGGCGCTGGCCGGCATCCCCGGTGCCACGGCCTCAGGTGCCCTCACGGAACTGCTGGGCGACGCCGACCCGGCCGTCGCGCTGACCGCCGCCTACCTCCTCCGGCTGCGCGGCGACGGGTGAGGTCCCCCGGGACGGCCGGTCCAGCAGGAGCGGGATCACCAGGGCGGGAAGCAGCCAGACGAACACGATGAGGCGGTAGCCGAGGAGCTGGGCCGTATTCGGGTGGCCCGCCTGGTTCAGGAGGCCCGCCACACCTGCCGCCAGCGCGACGGGCAGCACCACGGAACGCCGCCTCAGCATCGCCCTGGCCGAGAGCGCGAGCAGGACGGGAAGCACGGGATACGTGACCTGGCGCCGCAGCCACGCCGACCAGAAGACCCCCTCCTGCATGAAGAAATCGGGCCAGGGGTTGGGCAGATCGGGGCGCTGGTAGTGGTGGGTCAGCAGGTCCTGGGCGCTGTCCTGGCCCATCGGCCAGGACAGCAGGTGCGCCCCGGCGTAGACGCAGACCGTCAGGCCGGCGCAGAGTCCGGCCGTCCGGAGGTCGCACGCGAACCGCCGCCGCTTCAGCCGGAGCCACCCGGACCGGGCGAGGAAGACTCCCGCGAGCGCGGCCGCCAGCAGGAGAGCCTGCGAGTAGCGGACGAGGAACATCAGGGCGAGGCCGCCCGCGACGAGCGCCGCGCCCGTGCGGGGTCCCGCGGCGGCCGCCCGGACCACCGGCCACGGGCCCGTACGGGTACCCGATCTCCCGTCCGTACGGGGCCGGTCCCGCAGGAGCAGGACACAGCCGAGGACGACCACCGTGCCCAGCGCCAGCGAGAGCCCGTCGCTCAGGGGGTTCATGGCGACGGTGCCGGTGGGCAGGGCGAGATACAGGGCCTGCCCGGCCAGGCCGGCGCGCCGGGAAGCGCCCGCCGCGCGGAGGGTGAGCAGGACACAGACACTTCCCGCGAGCGCGACGGCGAGTCCCGCCAGCCACAGACCCCACGTGACACCGAAAGCGGCGGTGAAGGGGACCAGGAACAGCGGATACCCCGGCCTGGCCTCGAAGATGGCCATGAACCGCCGGTTGGCGAACGGCGCGGTCATCCCGGACGTGTTGCCGTGGCCGGACCAGTACGCGACCGAGTCGTTCAACCGGCGCACGCACTGCTCCTCCGACTCCCCCGCGCCCCTCCTGCTGGTCCACGGGATGGTGGGCAGGGGCGCGTGCTGCGCGCTGTCGCAGGAGTACGCGATGGCCCTCCGGCCCGCCTCCTCACGGCTCTCGCCGCTGAGGCTGAGGGCGTAGGAGAGGTAGTTCTTCGTGTCGGGCGAGGCCCGGCCGGTGACCGCCGTCAGCTGGAGTCCGGTGAAGGCGAGGGCGATGAGCAGCACCCCGATGAGGCCCAGGTGCTGTTCTCTGCGGATGTTCGGCATCGGTCGGGCGCTCCCCTGCGTACGGCGGTCGCCTCATCAACGAGAGAACCGGCGCAGGGTGGCGTTCCGGGGCGCTTTGCGAGCGGGTGGGGCGGATTCGGGGACACGGCGCGATTCCGGTACGCGTGTGGGGAAGTCGGTACGGGCTTCCGAACACGCGTACCGGAAGTCGGTACGGGCTTCCGCACGCGCGTACCGGAAGTCCGCGGGTGCCCGAGACACGCGTGCCCGCGACGCAGGTGCCGGGAGTCGGGAGTCGACGCGGCTCCGGAATCGGCGCGGCTCCGGGAGTCGGCCCAGATCCAGGAATCGGCGCAGAAGCGGAAATCGGCGCGACGCCGGGAATCGGCGCAGGACCGGAAATCGGCGCGACGCCAGGAATCGGCGCGGCTCCGAGAGGCGGCGGGCCTGCCGGTCCCGACGGCTCCGGCGTGCCCTACCGGCCGCGCGGCTTCTTGCGCTTGCCGCTCTGGCCGCCGCCCCGGCCGCCCGGTGAGGGCTTCCTTCCCGCCGCGGGCTTGTTCCGGCCGCCGACCGTACCGGCCCGCTTGCCCTGGGCCTTCTCCTTGGCCTTGGCCGTGGGGCGCTGCGCAGTGGCCGCGCGGCCCCGGGTGCTGTTGACGGTGCGGCCCCGGACGATCCCGATGAACTCCTCCACCAGGTCGGGAGCCTCCTCCGCCTGGGGCCACGACAGGGCGACGCGTGACGCGGGGGATTCCGGGACCGGGCGGTAGGTGAGGTCCTTGCGGTGGTGCAGCCGGGCCAGGGACTGCGGGACGAGGAGGACGCCCACCCCTGCCGCGACCAGCTCGATCGCGTCCGCCGTGGTGGCCGGGCGCTCGACGGCGGGACGGCCGGGCAGCGTCTCCCAGCCGAGGACGTCGTCCAGCGGATGCAGCACGATCTCGTCGGCCAGCTCCGCGAGCGACACCTCCTCGGCGGCGGTCGCCACGTGGTCCTTGGGGAGCACCACGACGGTCGTCTCGGTGTAGAGGGGGATCGCGGCCAACACGTCCCGGTCGACCGGCAGCCGTACGAGACCGGCGTCGGCCCCGCCGTCCGCCAGCAGCCCGGGGGCGTCGGCGGCGGTGGCCTGGACGAGCTCCAGGGGGGTGCCGGGCAGCCGCTCCTGCCAGATCCTCACCCACTTGGTGGGCGTCACGCCGGGGACGTACGCGAGCCGGAAGGATGAGGGGATGTCCGAGCCTGTCACGGAACCAGGCTACCGGTCGGTGGTCGGAGGTTTGTCCCATGGTCGATACCCTGGACCCATGACGTCGCACAAGACCGCCCAGACCATGAAGCCCGCCACGGCGGCGAAGAAGCTGGGTGTGTACCTCCAGGCCACGCCCGCCGAGTTCCAGGAGGGTGCCGTCTCCCGCACCGAGCTCAACGCCCTCCAGACCGACCCGCCCGCGTGGCTGGTCGAGCTGCGCCGCACCGGTCCGCACCCCCGCCCGGTCGTCGCCGCGAAGCTCGGCGTCTCCATCGCCGGGCTCGCCCGCGGTGGGGTCACCGAGCCGCTCACGACGGAGCAGATCGACGCGCTGAAGGACGAGATGCCCGAGTGGCTCCGGAAGGAGCGTGCCACGCAGGCCGAGGTGCGCAAGGAGGCCGCGCGCATCAAGGAGCGCAACGCCGAGCGGGCCGCGCGCTCCGGCGAGCAGCGGTGAGCGGGGCCCGGCCCGCGGTCAGCGCGTGAGGTCCGGCTCTTCCGTGATGCCGCCGGCGGCCGCCTCGCGGTGACGCGCCGCGGTTCACCTCAGTACCGCCACGGGCCCGTGGCCGGTCCGCCCCGCCGACGCGTACGTCGCAGGCGCGGCCCGGCCACGGGCCCGTCGGGTACCGGATCGGTCGTCGGGTACCGGTGCGGTCAGAGAACGCCGGACTCGGCGATGGTGACCTTCGCGCTGGTGCGGCCGCTGCCGGAGCCGAGCGCCTCGATCTTGCGGACCAGCTTCATGCTGTCCTCGTCGGCGACCTCGCCGAACACGACGTGCTTGCCGTCCAGCCACGGGGTGAGCACCGTGGTGATGAAGAACTGCGAACCGTTGGTGTTCGGGCCGGCGTTGGCCATCGAGAGCAGGCCCACGCGGTCGTGCTTGAGCTTGAAGTTCTCGTCGGCGAACTTCTCGCCGTAGATGCTCTTGCCGCCGGTGCCGTCGCCGCGGGTGAAGTCACCGCCCTGGAGCATGAAGTCCGTGATGACGCGGTGGAAGGACGAGCCGGCGTAGCCGAAGCCCTTCTCGCCGGTGGCCAGCGCGCGGAAGTTCTCCGTCGTCTTCGGGACGACGTCGTCGAACAGGTTGAACGTGATCCGCCCCGCGGGGGCGTCGTCGATGGTGATGTCGAAGTAGACCTTGGTTGTCATGGTGACATCCTCACATTCCTGGCAACCGCAGGTGAAACCCGGGTTGGGTCGGCACGTCGGATGTCCGGATTCCGCTCACCCTCCGGCGGCTGACCCGTGGGCCGCGTACACGGCGTTCACCAGGGCCGTCTTGCGCGGGTCGTCGGCGAGCCGGGAGCCCATCCGGTTCATCACGTACCCGAGGGCGATGGAGGCGTCCGGGTCGGCCAGTCCGCAGGAACCGCCCGCGCCGTCGTGTCCCAGCGCCCTCGGGTCGGGGCCGTAGGAGCGGTTGTCGCCGCTCAGCCAGAAGCCGAGGGCGATCTCCGTCTCGTGCCGGAAGCCGTCGCCGAGGACGAGGTCGCGGCAGGCCCCCTGCCCTTCTCCGGCGCGGGTGGCCGCCTTCTCGGAGAGGACCCGGCGGCCGTCGAGGCTGCCGCGTCCGGCCAGGATCCCGTAGAGAGCGGCGACGGCCCGCGCGGTGCCGTGGCCGTTGGCGGCGGGGATCTCCGCGGCGCGCCAGGCGGGCGTGTTGGCGACGGCCCGGCCGGTCGGCGGATTGAGCAGGGAGGCGACGGCCACCGGGGTCATCCGGTCCAGGAGGGCCGCCTGGGCCGCCCGGTCGGGGCGTTCCTGGACGAGTTCGGCCAGCCGGTGCGTCTCGCTCTCCGGGAGGCCGAAGCCGAAGTCGATGCCCAGCGGTCCGGTGATCTCCTGCCGGAGGAACTCCCCGGGCCGCAGTCCGGTGATCCGGCGGACGACTTCGCCGACGAGGAAGCCGTAGCTGATCGCGTGGTAGCCGGAGCGGGTCCCCGGCTCCCACCAGGGGGTGGTGGCGGCGAGCCGGGCGCAGGCCGTCTCCCAGTCGTACAGCTCCTCCAGCGTGAGCGGGGTGTCGGGGCCGGCCACTCCGGAGCGGTGCGAGAGGAGGTGGCGTACGAGGACGGACTCCTTGCCGTTCGCGGCGAACTCCGGCCAGTGGTCGGCGACCGGGGCGTCGAGGTCGAGCAGTCCTCGGTCGGCCAGGAGGTGGGCGCAGAGCGCGGCCGGGCCCTTGCCGGTGGACCAGACGTTGACCAGGGTGTCCCGTTCCCAGGGGCGGGTGCGTGCCGCATCGGCCCAGCCGCCCCAGAGGTCCACCACCGTTGCGCCGTCGACCAGGACGGTCACCGCGGCCCCCAGTTCGCCGCGCTCGGTGAAGTTCTCCTCGAAGGCGTCGCGGACACCGGCGAACCGGTCGTCGCAGTGGCCGTGGATCTGCGGCACGGAGCCTCCCTCGTCGCGGGCGCGGTTCCGGCGGCGCAACCGGCCGCCCCGCGCAACGTACCGACTGGTCGGACCGGAGGGAAGGGGCCGAGCCCCGGGAGACGGGAAGCCCGAAAGCCGGGAAGACGGGAAGACGGCGAGCAGGAGCGCCCGGGGAACGGGACGGCGGGAAGCGGTGGCGCCCCGGGTACGGCGAGACGGAAGGAAGCGGCTTCCCGGGGAACGGCGCAGCCCGCGCTGCCCCTCGACCGGATCAGCGGATGCCCGACGCCTCCAGGCTCAGGCTCCAGCGTCCCGGCAGGCCGGTCAGGGTGATCGTCGACAAGGGGCGGACATCGACGTTCCAGTACGTCGCGGGCGGGGCGTTCAGGGCGTAGACGAGGGCCGCCCGGATCACGGCGGGTTCGGCCACCGCGACGACGAGGGCGTCGTCGGCGGGGCGGGTGTCCAGCCAGCCGCCCACGCGCCCGATGAAGCCGAGCATCGACTCTCCGCCGTGCGGGGCGCTGCGCGGGTCGGCGAGCCAGTGGTCCACGGCCGCTGGTTCCCGGGCGGTGACCTCGCCCAGGGTCATCCCCCGCCAGCGGCCCATCTCCCAGTCACGCAGGGCCGGTTGCGCCATCGGAGCGAAGCCGAGGGCGTCCCCGGTGGCGCGGCTGCGCGGGGTGGGCGAACAGTAGCGCAGCTCGGCGGCGCCGAGCGGGACGAGGGTGTGCGCGACGAGCTGCACCTCGTGCCAGCCGGCCTGGTCGAGCGGCCGGTCGTCGTCGAAGCGTTCGGCCAGCCGGGAGGAACTGCGCGCCGCTGCGACCAGGGAGACCCGAAGCGTCATGGCGGGATCGTGGTGCCGAACGCCTGTTTGGTCAAGAGGGCTGGTGCCCCGGGCGTCCCGTTCAGCCGTCCCGAAGCCCGTCGAACGCGGTACGGAGACGGCGGACGCCCTCCGCGATCTCGGCCGCTCCGGAGACCCCGGCGAAGCTCAGGCGGACGTGGCCGGCCGGGGGTTCGGCGCAGAAGAAGGGGCGTCCGGGGGCGATGGCGACCGAGGCGCGCAGCGCGGCGGAGACGACGGCCGGCTCGGCGGCGCCCGCCCCCGCACCGCCGCCCGGGAGGCGGAGCCAGAGGCTGCCGCCGCCCGCCGGGATGTGCGGCAGCGCGAGTTCCGGCAGCTCGCTGCCGAGGGCGGCCGTCATGGCCGTACGGCGACGCCCCAGATCGGCGGCGACGGCGGTCAGGTGACGGCCCCAGGACGGGGAGCCGACGAGTTCCAGGGCGGCTTCCTGGAGCGGCCGGGGCACGAAGAAGCTGTCGACGACCTGGATAGCCCGCAGGCGCTCCAGCACGGGGCCGCGGGCGGCCAGGGCGCCGACCCGGAGGCTGGGCGAGGTGACCTTGGTCAGGGAGCAGACGTGGACGACGGTCCCGTCCGGATCGTCGGCGGCCAGGGGCGCGGGCAGCGGCCCCGAGTCGTCGTGGACGAGCCTGCGGGCGAAGTCGTCCTCGACCACGAACGCCCCGGCCGCCCGCGCGATGGCCAGGACCTCGGGGCGGCGGGCGGGGGCGAGGGTGGCCCCGGTGGGGTTCTGGAAGAGCGGCTGGGCGACGAAGACCCGGGCGCCGGTGGCACGGAACGCGTCGGCGAGCAGCTCGGGGCGGACCCCGTCGGCGTCCATCGGCACGGGGACGGGGCGCAGTCCGGTGGCGCGGGCGGCGGCGAGCATCCCCGGGTAGGTCGGCGACTCCACGAGGACCGGGGCGCCCGGCGGGGCGAGGGCCCGCAGGGCGGTGGCCAGGGCGCCCTGGCCGCCTGCGGTGATCAGGACGTCGGCGGCGCTCACGGCGGGGCCGATCTCGCGGGCGAACCAGGACCGCAGCTCGGGCAGCCCGTCCGTCGGGGGGCGGCTCCAGGCGCCCGGCCGGCGGCCCGCGCGGGCCAGGGCGGCGGAGAGCGCCCGCTCGGGCTGGAGCGAGGCGTGGAGGTATCCGCCGTTGAACTCGATGACGCCGGGCGGTGGGGCGGCGAGGGTGACCAGCACCCCGGAGGCGTCGACCGTACGGGGCACCACCTCGGGCCCGCCGTCGCCGCTCAGCGACACCTCCTGCCAGGAGGTGTCCCCCGGGGCGGGCAACGCGGCGCGGGGCTCCGCCCGGAACGCGCCGGAGCCGGGGCGGGTCGTGACGAGCCCCTCGGCGGCGAGCTGGGCGATGGCGCGGGACACGGTGACGGGGCTGACCCGGAACCGTTCGACGAGCGCACGGCTGGACGGCAGCTTTCCACCGGGAGAGTAGCGGTTCAGCTCGGCCCGCAGGGAAGTGACCAGTTCGGTAACGCTGCTACGCTCTTGCATGAGAGCACAGGATAGCGCTACCCCGTCCGCAGCGATAGCGGTCGCCGGTCCGTCGGCCACCGCGCACCCCGCTTCGGCGGCCCCCGGGGCGGGGCCGTCGACGGCAACCGGAACCACCCGGGCGGCGAGCGGCCCGCCGCCGGGACCGCCGGCCGGCTCCTCGGCCGGCCCCGCGTCCCCTTCCCCGCCCGGTTCTTCGTCCGGCTCCTCCGCCGACCGGAGCGGCACCGTGCTCGCCGGGCTCGGCGTCGTCGCGTTCTCGCTCACCTTCCCGGCCACGGCCTGGGGCCTGGAGAGTTTCGGCCCCTGGTCCCTGGTGGCGCTGCGCAGTGTGCTCGCCGCCCTGATCGCGGGCGGTGTCCTGCTGGCCGCCCGCGTACCCCTGCCCGCGCGCCGTCACTGGGGCGGGCTCGCGGTGGTCGGGGGCGGGACGGTGGTGGGCTTCCCGCTGCTGACGACACTGGCCCTCCAGACCTCCACCACCTCGCACGCGGCCGTGGTGGTGGGCCTGCTGCCGCTGACCACGGCGGTGCTGGGATCCCTGCGCACCGGTGAACGGCCCTCACGGCTGTTCTGGGTCGCGGCGCTCGCCGGGGCGGCCGTGGTGATCGCCTTCACCGTGCAGCAGAGCGGCGGAGCCCTGACCACCGGAGACCTGTATCTGTTCGGCGCGCTGCTGGTCTGCGCGGCGGGATACACCGAGGGCGGCCGGCTGGCCCGGGTGATGCCGGGGTGGCAGGTGATCGGCTGGGCTCTGGTCCTGTGCCTGCCGCTGGCGGTGGCGGGCAGCCTGGTGGCCCTGCCGCTCGAACCGGTACGCCTGAACACCCACGGCGTCCTCGGGCTGGTCTGGGTCGCCGCCGGATCGGCCTTCCTCGGCCTGTACGTCTGGTATCGGGGGATGGCGGCGATCGGGGTGGCCCGCGCCAGTCAGCTCCAGCTCGCCCAGCCGCTGCTGACGCTCGGGTGGTCCTTCCTCCTGCTCGGCGAGGAGCTCTCGGTGGCGGCCCCGGTCGCGGCGGTGGCCGTACTCGTCTGCATCGCCGCCACCCAGCGGGCCGGCCGGCGCGCGGGGGCACGGTCCCGGACCGTTCGCTCAGGAGGAGAATCCCGGCCCGCACGGTCATAGACTGGTCGGAACGGACACCGTCTCCCCCTGTGAGGAGGTCGCTCCCGATGGAGGCACACGCGGGCGACCGGCTGCTGATGCACGGCAGGACCGTGGGACAGCACGACCGGGTCGCCGAGATCATCGAGGTGCTCGGTGACGGGGGCGCTCCCCCGTACCGGCTCCGCTTCGACGACGGCCACGAACACCTGATGTCACCGGGCCCCGACAGCGTCGTCCAGCACCGGGAGGCGTCGAGGGACGAGCGGGCACGGTAGCGGCGCCGGGGCCGGTGACCGCAGGGAAGGGCTCCGGCCCCGGCGGCGGCGGGCACGCGCCCGCCGCCGCACCACGCCCGCCCGCGCAGCGGCCCGGAGGGGTCAGCCGGCGGACCGGCCCCGACGGCGGGCACGGGCGCGGACCCGGTTCGGGTAGAGCCGGACCCGGTCCGGGTAGTGGTCGGCCACCACGCGCCGCATGGCGCCGATCCGGTCCGCCATCACGCTCCTCCCGGAGAAGAAGACATGGCCGCCCGCCTCCTCGTACTCCCGGGCGAGGGTGAGGTGGCGGGAGAGTTCCGCCGGGTCCTGCCAGGCGTCGGCCTGGGCGGGGTCGCCCGCCTTGTAGAGCGCCTCGCCCACGTACAGCTCGACGCCCGTCCCCCGTACGGTGGCGCTCCACCAGGCGAGGACCTTCGCGTAGTCGGCGGCCTTCTGGCCGATGTGCCAGTAGATCTGCGGGCAGATGTAGTCGATCCACCCCTCCTCGACCCACTTGCGGGTGTCGGCGTACAGGTCGTCGTACGTCTGCACGCCGGCCCGCGTGTCCGACCCCCGCGGGTCGGTCTCCTTGTTGCGCCAGACCGCGAAGGGGCTGATGCCGAAGCGGATGTGCGGCTTCACCGCCCGGATCCGCTCCCCCGTCTCCCGCACGAGCCGGTCGATGTTGTCGCGCCGCCAGGCCGCCCGGCCGGCGAAGCCGCCGCCGTACCGCTCGAAGGCGGCGTCGTCGTCGAAGGCCTGGCCGGCCACCGGATAGGGGTAGAAGTAGTCGTCCCAGTGCACGGCGTCGATGTCGTAGCGGCGTACGGCGTCGAGCATCGCGTCCTGGACGAAGCGGCGGACCTCCGGCAGCCCGGGGTTGTAGTAGAGCTTCCCGCCGTACGGCACGGTCCAGCCCGGGTTGAGCCGGGCCGGGTGGGAGGCGGTCAGGCGTGACGGGTCCGTGTGGTTCGCCACGCGGTACGGGTTGAACCAGGCGTGCAGTTCCAGGCTCCGGTCGTGCGCCGCCCGCACCGCCGTGCCGAGCGGGTCCCAGCCCGGGTCCTCGCCCTGGGTGCCGGTGAGGCACTCGGCCCACGGCTCGTACGGCGAGGGCCACAGGGCGTCGGCGGTCGGCCGGACCTGCAGCACCACCGTGTTGAGCCGCAGCTCCACCGCCCGGTCCAGGTGGGCGAACAGCTCGGCCTCCTGCTTCGCCGCGGTGAGGCCCGGCTTCGAGGGCCAGTCGATGTTGGCGACGGTGGCGATCCACATGCCGCGCACCTCGCCCGCCGCCCACGGAAGCCCGCCGCCCTTGCGCCGTCCCGACGGCGAGGCGACCGCGTCACCGGCGGTCGTCATCGCCGCCAGCAGCCCGGCCGCGCTCAGGACGAACGCCCTTCTCGCCACACCCGTGCGCCGCATCCCGGCCCACCTCTCTCCGCCGTGTCCCGCATCCGACTCCGATGTCTCCACGTAACCGCATGATGCCCATCCGTAGCCGTCATGACCCGCGGGACGCTCGCGTCGGCCCTCGGAGTAACGTCGTGGGGTCGGGGCGGGCACCGGAATCACACGGGACCCTGCGATACGGAGAACAGCGAAAGGCACGAGGTGACGGACCTTATGGCCGACATTGCACGCGTCGGAGTGGTGGGCTGTGGCCAGATGGGCGCAGGTATCGCGGAGGTGTGCGCGCGCAGCGGCCTCGAAGTGAAGGTCGCCGAGACCACCGGCGAAGCGCTGGAGATCGGCCGCACCCGCCTGCACAACTCCCTCTCGAAGGCCGCCGAGCGCGGCAAGATCACCGCGGAGGAGCGGGACGAGACCCTCGGCCGGCTGAGCTTCACCACCGACCTCGGGGAGTTCGCCGACCGCGATCTCGTCATCGAGGCCGTCGTGGAGAACGAGCAGGTCAAGACGGAGATCTTCCAGGTGCTGGACCAGGTGGTGACCCGGCAGGACGCGATCCTGGCCTCCAACACCTCCTCGATCCCGCTGGTGAAGCTGGCGGTCGCCACCTCGCGCCCGGACCAGGTCATCGGCATCCACTTCTTCAACCCGGCACCGGTGCAGAAGCTCGTCGAGCTCATCCCCGCGCTGACCACGTCGGACGAGACGATCAAGCGCGCCGAGGCCGTGGTGCAGGACGTGCTCGGCAAGCACCCGATCCGCGCCCAGGACCGGTCCGGCTTCGTCGTGAACGCGCTGCTGATCCCGTACCTGCTCTCCGCGATCCGGATGTTCGAGTCGGGCATCGCCAGCCGCGAGGACATCGACAACGGCATGGAGATGGGCTGCGCCCACCCGATGGGTCCGCTCAAGCTGGCCGACCTGATCGGCCTGGACACCGTGGCCTCGGTCGCGGACTCGATGTACGCCGAGTACAAGGAACCGCTGTACGCCGCTCCCCCGCTGCTCCAGCGCATGGTCGACGCGGGCCGGCTGGGGCGCAAGACGGGGTCGGGATTCTACCCGTACGCCTGATTCACCCGGGACGTCCCCCGGCGTCGACCGGAGCCTGCCTTCGCGCCGCCCGGTGCGCGGCTCCGCGTTGCCCGGAGCCGCGGATCTCCCGGCCGGCCGGAGGACACGTCCGCATCGCCCGGAACGTCTCGCGCCCTCGCCCGGCACGTGCGGGAGCCGGTCCCGGTCACCCCGGGGCCGGCTCCGCGCGTGTGCGGGGTCTCGGCTGCGGAGACCGGGTCAGCCCAGTCTCAGGTGGTGCAGCATCAGCAGCGCGGCCGCCATGTTCGCGGCGGGCACCTCGCCCCGGGCGATCATGTCCGGGACCACCTTGAGGGGTATCCACTCGCGGCGCGACGACTCGAAGGAGTCCTGCGGGTGGCCGGTCCAGTGCGCCTCGTCGGACCAGTAGAGGTGGTGGCGGGCGTCGGTGAGGCCGTTCGACGGTTCCACGGTGAGCAGGGGGCGCAGCTCGCCGGGGCGCCAGCCGGTCTCCTCCTCCATCTCGCGGGCCGCCGCGGCCGCAATGTCCTCGCCGTCCTCGACGACGCCCGCGGCCAGCTCCCACCCCCAGCTGTCGGTGATGAACCGGTGCCGCCAGAGCAGCAGCACCTCGTTGGCCTCGTTGACGACGGTGGCGGCCGCGACGGGGCGCAGCCGGATGACGAAGTGGTCGAGGTGGCTGCCGTCGGGGAGTTCGACATCCGCCAGGTTCACCCGGAACCACGGGTTCTGATACACATTCTGTTCGCTTAAGTTCGTCCACTGCACGGTTCTGCCGCCTTTCGACATGTTGGGGTCAACATGTCAGCAGGCTCGGCTGCCGAGGGAACGAACGGCGGGGCGTCGGCGGAGCTCACAGAGGCACGCGGAGCGCCTCGTCGATGAGACCGGCGGTCCCCACGGCGTCGGCGCAGCCGCTCGCGGCCAGTTCGCGCCGGACCTGCCGCAGCCGGTCGCGCAGCCGCTGCGACTCCATGCCCCGGGCCCGTACGGCCATTTCGGCGGCTGTACCGGCCGCGCGGTCGGCCTCGCCCTGGAGCAGCTCGATATGGCTGAGCATCGCGAGCCGGTGCACGCGCCCCCGGTCGTGCGCCGGGGCGCGCACCGCGGAGGCCGCGTGCTCCCGGGCGGCGGGCAGGTCACCGAGCCCGATCAGCGCCTCGGCCACCTGGACGTCGACCAGGCCCGGCTGGACGTACCCGGTCTCGTCCGGCTCCCGTCCGCTGTGGATCCGGCCCGCCTGGGCCTCGGCCCGCCCGATGCAGGCACGGGCGCTCGCCGCGTCGCCGAGCCGGGCGTACGCCTTGGCCTGCATGGCGTGCAGATCGGCGGCGAGGGCCGGGGTGATGTGACCGCCGGCGGCCCGCAGCGCGGCCTCGGCGAAGGCGATGGAGCGGCGGTGGTCGCCGAGGAACAGCGACTGGGTGACCAGCAGGGCGATCACATAGCCCCCGAGTCCCCGGTCCCCGCTGGACTTGGCGAGCCGCAGCGCCTGGTGGAAGTAGCGCTGGGCGAGCCCGTGGGCGTCGGAGTCGTAGGCGCAGATGCCCGCCACCGCCACCAGTCCCGCCGTCGCCCGGTGCAGCCTCCGGCCGAGCGCGTCGCTGTGGCCGCCGCGCAGCAGCGGGGCGGCCTCCGCGTTGAGGAAGCGGACGATCCGGGACCTGGTCGCGATGCCGCCCGTCTTGCGGTACATCTGCTCGTAGTGGTCCCGGGCCGCCTTCAGCATCGCTATGTCGGCGGGGCTCACCCGGCCGGGACCGGGACGGGAGACGTCGGTGTCCTCCGGCGGGTTCTCCCACTCCCAGACCGGCATCACCGCCGACGTCCCCGTGACGGCGGGGACGGCGGCCAGATGCGGGCGCTGCTGTTCGTCGGAGCGCCAGAGCGCGGTGGCCCGCTCGACGAAGCCGCAGAGGGAGGCACTCGCGGTGCCGGTGCCGGTGTCGGCCCCCGCGGACGCGGCCGAGGTGCCCATCCCGATGTCGTCGAGCCCGACGGGCCTGCCCAGCCGTCCGGCCAGCACCTCGCAGATGAGGTCCGGCACCTGGCCGCGCGGGCGCTGGCCCTTGAGCCAGCGGGACACGGCGGTGTGTTCGTACCGCAGGTTCAGCCCGCGGGCCCGGCCCTCCCGGTTGACGTGACCGGCGAGGCCCGCCCGGGAGACACCGGACTCCTCGATCAAGGCTTCGAGCAGGACATTGGGCTCCATCGTCCCCCCAGGTGCGTGTCGCGATGAGCCTAGTGGAGCACGATTCACACGGGGTGTGAACGGAATGCCCGAACCCTCCTGCTGTGCGCTCTGCCGCGCGGGTCCGGGGCTCGGTTGAATGAACTCCCTCGCAAGAGGCGGCCGGGTCGTCGGCTCCCCCTCGTAACGGCCCACGACCCGCACCCGCGCCGTCCGCACCGCTACCTGCCCGACACTCCGAGGCGGTGCGGGCGGCGCACGGACCGCACGGCCCACTGACCGACGACGAAGGAGGGTGGCTGCGGAAACGGCGGCACGGAACCGCGCTTCCTCCCGGTTCCCGCGCCGAGGTCCGCGTGCGGTCCCCCGCCGCCCGGCGGGACAGGAAGAAGGGGCGTGTCCGGTGGCCGGACACGCCCCTTCTCGACGCCGCGGCGCCTGCGGGTCACGCCCCGCGCAGCACCGCGCCCGTACGCTCGGCGGCCAGGGCCACCGCGCTGTCGCGGGCGGCCGAGGCCTCCTCGACGGTCAGCGTGCGGTCGGCGGCGCGGAAGCGCAGCGCGTACGCCAGGGACTTGTTGCCCCCGCCGATCTGCTCGCCGGTGAAGACGTCGAACAGGCGCAGCGATTCGAGCAGCTCACCGGCGCCCTCGCGCAGTGCCGCCTCCACGTCGGCGGCCGGGACATCCCCGGCGACGACGAGCGCGACGTCCTGGGTCGCCACCGGGAAGGTGGAGATCCGGGGCGCCTGGAGCGCGCCGTCGACGGCCTTCTCCAGGACGTCCAGCTCCACCTCGGCGGCGCAGGTCCGCTCGGGCAGGTGGAGCGCCTTGATCACCCGCGGGTGCAGTTCGCCCGCGTGTCCGAAGAGGGTCTCCTCGCCGTTCACGTTGACGTACAGCGCGGCGCAGCGGCCCGGGTGCCACGGGGCGTGCTGGTCGGCGCGGACGATGACCTCGACACCGGCCTCCGCGGCGATCAGGCGGGCCGCCTCGACGGCGTCCGCCCAGGTCGCCGGGGTGCCCTTGCCCCACCAGCCGGCCTGCTCGCGGGCGCCCGCGAGGACGACGGCGGCGCGGCGCGGCTGACGCGGCAGGGCCGCGTCCAGTCCGGCGATCTCCTCGTCGGTGGGGCGGCGGTCGACGGGCAGCCGGACCGCCTGCGTCTCCTGACCCGTGGCTGGGGCCTCCCCTGCTCGAACGGAGCTGAGAGCTTGGGGAAGGAAGACCAGGCCCGTCTCGAAGAGCGCCAGGTCGTGGCTGCCACGGCCGTCGTTGCGGCGCAGTGCGCCGAGGAGGCCCGGCAGCAGCGTGGTGCGCAGCGCCGGCTCCTCGTCGGAGAGCGGGTTGACCAGCTTGACCGTGCGGCGGCGGGCGTCGTCCGCCTCCAGGCCGAGCTGGTCGAGGACCGCGTCGCCGATGAACGGGTAGCTGAGCGCCTCGACGTAACCGGCTCCGGCCAGCACCCGGCCGATGCGGCGGTGCAGCCGCTGCCGGTCGGTGAGACCCCGCCCGGAGGGGGGCATGGGCAGCGTGGAGGGCAGGTTCTCGTAGCCCTCCAGCCGGATGACCTCTTCGGCGAGGTCGTTCGGCTCGTTCAGGTCGGGCCGCCAGGACGGGACGGTGACGATCAGCTCGTCCTGCCCGTAGACGTCGCAGCCGACCTGCTGGAGGCGGCGGACGACGGTCTCACGGCCGTACGCCACACCGGCCACCTGGTCCGGGTGGTTCGCCGGCATCGCGATGGTGCGCGGCGCGTGCGGCGAGGTGATCTCGGTGACCCCGGCCTCGGCGGTGCCGCCCGCGAGGAGGACCAGCAGGTCCACCGTGCGCTGCGCCGCTGCTGCGGCGGCCTCCGGGTCGACGCCGCGCTCGAAGCGCTTGGACGCCTCGGAGGACAGCTTGTGGCGGCGCGCGGTGCGGGCGATCGAGATCGCGTCGAAGTGCGCGGCCTCGATGACGACCTCGGTGGTGAGGGCGTGCTCGCCGTCCGCGTCGGCAATCTCGGTGTTGGCGCCGCCCATGACGCCCGCGAGCCCGATGGGGCCGCGGTTGTCGGTGATGACCAGGTCCTCGGCGTCCAGCACGCGGACGGTGCCGTCCAGCGTGGTGAGCTTCTCGCCCTGGGTGGCGCGGCGCACGCCGATCGGCCCGTCGACCCGGTTGCGGTCGTAGGCGTGCAGCGGCTGGCCGAGCTCCAGCATCACGTAGTTGGTGACGTCGACGGCCAGCGAGATCGGGCGCATCCCGGCCTTCTGGAGGCGGCGCTGCATCCAGATCGGGGAGCGGGCCTCGGGCTGGAGGCCGGTGACGGTGCGCGCGGTGAAGCGGTCGCAGCCGATCGGGTCGCTGATCTGGACCGGGTAGCCGTACGCGTTCGGCGCGGGCACGTCCAGCAGCGCCGGGTCGCGCAGCGGCAGCCCGTAGGCCGTCGCGGTCTCGCGGGCGACCCCGCGCAGGGACAGGCAGTAGCCCCGGTCCGGGGTGACGGCGATGTCGAGGACCTCGTCGACGAGCTGGAGCAGCTCGATCGCGTCGGTGCCGGCCTCGTGCTCCGGCGGCAGCACGATGATGCCGTGTGTGCCGTCGTCGCCCATGCCGAGCTCGTCGGTGGAGCAGATCATGCCGTGCGAGGTCTTGCCGTACGTCTTGCGGGCGGCGATCGCGAAGTCGCCGGGCAGGACCGCGCCCGGGAGGACCACGACGACCTTGTCGCCGACGGAGAAGTTACGGGCGCCGCAGACGATCTCCTGCGGCTCGCCGGTGCCGTTGGCGGTGCCGACGTCGACGGTGCAGAAGCGGATGGGCTTCTTGAACCCCTCCAGCTCCTCGATGGTCAGGACCTGTCCGACGACCAGGGGGCCCTTGAGGCCCGCGCCGATCTGCTCGACGGTCTCGACCTCCAGGCCGACGGAGACGAGCTTGGCCTGTACGTCACGGCCGGTCTCCGTCTCCGGCAGGTCGACGTACTCCCGCAGCCAGGAAAGCGGGACGCGCATCAGATCTCCATCCCGAACGGCCGGGTGAACCGGACGTCACCCTCGACCATGTCTCGCATGTCTTCGACGTTGTGGCGGAACATCAGCATCCGTTCGATGCCGAACCCGAAGGCGAATCCGCTGTACTTCTGGGGGTCCACACCGCAGGCGGTGAGCACCCTGGGGTTGACCATGCCGCAGCCGCCCAGCTCGATCCAGCCCTCGCTGCCGCAGGTGCGGCAGGGGCGGTCGGGGTTGCCGACGGACTCGCCGCGGCAGACGTAGCAGACCATGTCCATCTCGGCGGACGGCTCGGTGAACGGGAAGAAGTTCGGCCGCAGCCGGGTCTTCATGTCCGGCCCGAAGAGCGCCTGGACCATGTGGTCGAGGGTGCCCTTGAGGTCGGCCATGGTCAGGCCCTCGTCGACGGCGAGCAGCTCGATCTGGTGGAAGACCGGGGTGTGCGTGGCGTCCAGCTCGTCGGTGCGGTAGACCCGGCCGGGGCAGACCACGTAGACGGGGGGCTTGCGCTCCAGGAGCGAGCGGGCCTGGACCGGGGAGGTGTGCGTTCGCAGCACGACGCCGGACTCGTCACCCTCGGTGGCCTTGCCGTCGGGCGTGGTGCCCTGGACGAAGAAGGTGTCCTGCATCTGGCGCGCCGGGTGGTCGGGCACGAAGTTCAGGGCGTCGAAGTTGAACCACTCCGCCTCGACCTCGGGGCCCTCGGCGATCTCGTAGCCCATGGCCACGAAGACGTCCGCGACGCGCTCCATGATCGTCGTCAGCGGGTGGCGGGCGCCGGCCGGGGTGCGGTCGTAGGGCAGCGTGACGTCCACGGCCTCCTCGACGAGCACCCGGGCGTCGCGCTCGGCCTCCAGCTCGGCCTGGCGGGCGGCCAGTGCCTTGGAGACGGCGCCGCGGGCCCGGCCCACGCGCTTGCCCGCCTCGGCCTTGGCCTGCGGGGGCAGGGCGCCGATCTCGCGGTTGGCGAGGGACAGCGGCGAGGTACCTCCGGTGTGCGCGGTCTTCGCCTGGGCGAGCGCGTCGAGGTCACCGGCGGCGGCGAAGGCGGCGAACGCCTCGTCCCGCAGGCGCTCGATCTCTTCCGGTTTCAGTGCCTCGACCTCGACTGGGTCGTACGACTTGTTCGGTGCCGACATCTCTTCCCGTGCTTCCGATTGGCTGATGGCGCGACCCCGCTCGACGACTGGAGGACGCAAAGGTGCCAAAGGTCGAGTCTAAAGGCCGCAGGACGGTCGGGGCGCCCGTGGGCCGCTCACGCCAGGTAGGCGGGCATGCTCACGGGCAGAATAAATCGGAACTCGGCTCCGCCGCCGGGCCCCCGGTCGACGGTGATGGTGCCGCCGTGGGCCTCGACGATGCCCTTGACGATGTAGAGGCCCAGGCCCGTGCCGCCGCGCTTGCTGCCCCGCCAGAAACGGGTGAAGACGCGGCTCATCGACTCCTCGGGGATGCCGGGGCCTTCGTCGCTCACGGTGACAGCCGTTCCCGTCTCGTCGTCGGCGCCCGGCGCGGGTGCCGGGGCGATCTCAATGGTGACGGTTCCCTCGCCGTGGCGCACCGCGTTTTCCAGGAGGTTGCCGAGGACCTGGTCGACCTTGTCCGGGTCGGCCCACAGGTCGGGCAGCGGTCCGCGGGTGCGGACGAGGAAGCGCTCGGCGGCCTGTCCGCCGGTGATGAGCGCCTGGATGTGCCGGGCCACGGCGGCGGAGATGTCGACGGGCTGGCGGCGCAGCTCCAGGCGTCCGGAGTCGATGCGGGAGATGTCTAGCAGTTCGGCGATGAGCCGGGTGACCCGGCCGGCGTCGGCGTCGACGGTCTCCAGCATGAGCCGCTTCTGGTCGTCTGTGAACCGCTCCCACTTGGCGAGCAGCGTGGCGGTGAACCCTTTGACGGAGGTCAGCGGGGAGCGCAGCTCGTGGGCGACGGTGGCGATCAGCTCGGCGTGGCTGCGTTCGGTACGCCGACGGGCCTCGGTCCCCCGCAGGCAGACCACGACCCGGCGGACCGAACCGGTCGGGTGCTCGCGGACGTAGCGGGCGGAGACCAGCACCTCACGGCCGCCGGGCAGCAGCAGATTGCGCTCCGGCTGGCCGTTGCGGGTGGCGAGACCGCCGTACGGATCGGTCAGCGGCCACCAGCGCTTCCCCTTGAGGTCCTCCAGCGGAAGGACGGCGTCCAGTGGACGGCCGATCGCGTCGGCGCGGGAGGTGGCGGTGATCCGGGCGGCGGCGGTGTTGAAGCAGACGACGTGTCCGCGCTCGTCGGCGACGACGAGACCGTCGGGAAGGTCGTCCGGGTCGAGGCCGCCGACGAGGCCGTCCGGACCGGCCCCAGGACCGGCCGGCGCCTCGGCCGCGGTGCGCACGGCGGTGGTGCGCGCCGGTCGCGGCGAGCTCATGCCGACAGCCATCTTCCCGTATCCCCACCTCTCGAACAGGTGCAGTGGGCCCCCGAGTTCGTCACCCTACTAGCCGTCGGCGAACCGGCGACACCCTGTGGGGGCGCGGAGGGGAGTGCGCCGGTGGAAGGGGGCGCGGGATTGGCCGGGACCGGGTGCTGACGGGCCGTGAGGACGGCGCTCGCGCTACGCGCCGGGGGCGCGCCGCGGACGCTGCGCGCGGGCGGAGGCGTAGAGGCAGACGGCGGCCGCGGTGGCGAGGTTGAGGCTCTCCGCCTTGCCGTGGATGGGGACGCGGACGACGGCGTCGGCGAGCGCCCGGGTCTCCTCGGGAAGCCCCCAGGCTTCGTTGCCGAAGACCCAGGCGGTGGGGCCGCCCATGGTGCCCGCGTCCAGCTCGTCGTCCAGATCGTCGGTCCCGGCCCCGTCGGCGGCGAGGATCCGCACCCCGGTGTCGCGCAGGCCCTGGACGGCCTGGTCGACGGGGACGCCGACGGCGACGGGGAGGTGGAAGAGCGAACCGACCGAGGCCCGTACGGACTTGGGGTTGTAGAGGTCCACGGAGGCGTCGGTGAGGATCACCGCGTCCGCGCCCGCGGCGTCCGCGCAGCGCAGGACCGTACCGGCGTTCCCGGGGTCGCGGACGTTGGCCAGAACGGCCACCAGGGTGGGCCGGGCGTCCAGGATCTCCTGGAAGGGGGAGTCCAGGAAGCGGCAGACGCCGATGAGGCCCTGCGGGGTGACGGTCTGGGAGACGTCGGCGAGGACGTCGGCGTCGGCGAGGTGGACCCGGGCGCCCGCCGTGTGGGCGGCCTCGACGATGTCGGCGTACCGGTCGGCGGCCTCGGGGGTGGCGAAGAGTTCGATGAGGGTCGGCTCACCGTCGCCGCCCCGGTGGGCGGCGGCCTCGCGCACGGCCTGGGGCCCCTCGGCGATGAACCTGCGCTCCTTGCCCCGGAAGTTGCGGCGGGCCAGCCGGCGGGCGGCGGCGACGCGCGGGGAGCGCGGGGAGATCAGTTCGGGGGTGCCCATGGTCGGCGGCGAGCCTCTCTGCGTACGGCTGTGGCGGGGTGGGTTCGGAGGGTGTCCGGCGGATCGCGGCGTGGTCCCGGCCGCGGTCCGGACGGAAGGCCCTGCGCGGGGGCAACGCACCGGACCCGCAGACGGCGTGCGCCTGCGGGTCCGGTTCACGTACCTACCTGGAAGGGGGTGCCTGGATCAGGCGGCCTTCGGGGCGTTGACGTCGCTCGGGAGGGCCTTCTGGGCGACCTCGACGAGGGCGGCGAACGCGTTGGCGTCGTTGACCGCGAGCTCGGCCAGGATCTTGCGGTCCACCTCGATGTTGGCGGCCTTCAGACCCTGGATGAGGCGGTTGTACGTCATGCCGTTCTGGCGGGCAGCGGCGTTGATGCGCTGGATCCACAGCTGACGGAAGTCGCCCTTGCGCTTCTTGCGGTCGTTGTAGTTGTAGACCAGGGAGTGGGTGACCTGCTCCTTGGCCTTGCGGTACAGGCGCGAACGCTGACCGCGGTAACCGCTGGCCTGCTCGAGAATCGCCCGGCGCTTCTTGTGGGCGTTGACTGCCCGCTTGACGCGTGCCACTTGTTAACTCCTTGTAGCGGGGCCGTGGGTGTCTTCACACGGCCCGGAAACGAATCGGTCCCGGTCTGATCGAGGTCGCGCCTCCGGGGTGAGCCGGAGGCCGGGCCTCACTTGCCGAGAAGCTTCTTGATCTTCTTGGCGTCGGCCGGAGCCACGACGACCGTGCCGGTCAGCGAGCGGGTCTTCTTGGACGACTTGTGCTCGAGCAGGTGGCGCTTGCCGGCCCTCTCGCGGAGCACCTTGCCGGAGCCGGTGATCTTGAAGCGCTTGCTGGCACCGCTGTGCGTCTTGTTCTTCGGCATCGCGCCGTTCTCTCCTCGTCAGTGGCGCCCCTCACGGTGCGGAGCACCGGACTGCAGGGGCGTCAGATCTCTATGGGTTCCGGGATGACCCGGGGGCGCCTGGGTGGCGGCCCCCGAAGGTCACGCCTCGGAAGGTGTGTCGGCCGGAGCCTCGGCGCTCTCGGAGGCGTCGGAGGAACTCTGACGCCCCGCCTTGCGGGCGGCCTGGGCCTCACGGGCCTCGGCCATGGCTTCGGTCTTCTTCTTGTGCGGGCCCAGAACCATGATCATGTTCCGGCCGTCCTGCTTCGGGTTGGACTCGATGAAGCCCAGGTCCTCGACGTCCGCAGCGAGACGCTGAAGGAGTCGGAAGCCCAGTTCGGGGCGGGACTGCTCACGACCACGGAACATGATCGTGATCTTGACCTTGTCACCCTGCTTGAGGAACCGGACGACGTGACCCTTCTTGGTGTCGTAGTCGTGCGGGTCGATCTTCGGCCGGAGCTTCATCTCCTTGATGACCGTGTGCGCCTGGTTCTTGCGCGCCTCACGGGCCTTCATGGCCGACTCGTACTTGAACTTGCCGTAGTCCATGAGCTTGCACACGGGCGGACGGGCTGTCGCCGCCACCTCGACCAGGTCGAGGTCGTACTCCTGTGCCAGTTCCAGGGCCTTGGCAAGCGGAACAATCCCGACCTGCTCGCCGCTGGGACCGACAAGTCGGACCTCGGGAACACGAATCCGGTCGTTGATGCGGGGCTCGGCGCTGATGGATCCTCCTCAGTAGCACCACGCGACCGCCTGGCGGACAGCCGCGTAACGTCTTATAACGTCAAGACCAACCGCGCCGGAACCGCAAAAATGCCCCGGACGGGACACAAGGCGAGGCTCCAGGAACTACCGGAACACCGCCGCGGTGAACCGCGGGGCTATCGGGCGGGCCCATCGTCCGTACGGAACGATGGTCTCCGCCTGACCGGTGACCCGCCGTCCTTCACGGACGGCCAGGTGGGAGATCGGAGCCTCCACTTGTGGGCCGGGCACATGCATGTCCGGCCGGTCGTTCTCCCAGACTACCGCACGATCCCCGGCGGCCGCACCACGGCGGCCGGCGGGACGCCCGCGGACGGGAGGGCGGTGGCCTGGCCTTATCGTGTGGGCATGAGCGACGCGACCCCCAGCACTGAGAACCCCGGCTTCGACGACATGGCCCGCGACATCGCGGAGGTCCCCGCGGTCGAGGTGATCGTGACGGTCGCCGTCAACCTGATGAGCGCGGCCGCCGTGAAGCTCGGCCTCACCGAGGAGGGCGAGCAGCACATGGACCTCGACGAGGCCCGCAAGCTGGTCCAGGCGCTGGCCGGGCTGCTGGACGCGAGCGCCACGGAGATCAGCACCTTCCACGCCTCGCCGCTGCGCGACGGCCTGAAGTCGCTCCAGCTGGCCTTCCGCGAGGCCTCGCTGGTGCCGGACGAGCCCGGCCACGGCCCGGGCGAGAAGTACACCGGTCCCGTCTACGGCTAGCCGCCCCTCCCCCGTACGCCAGGGAGCCCGCCGCCCCCCGTGGGGCGGCGGGCTCCCGCGCGCGTGCGGGCCACGGGTCCTCAGATGGCGTCCTCGGTCTCCTCGGGCAGGACGTTGGGGAAGGGATGGGTGAGCCGGTGGGCGTAGGCCGCGATCGCTCCGCCGACCAGCGGCGCGACGATGAACAGCCAGAGCTGGGAGAGGGCGGCGCCGCCCGCGAAGAGCGCCGGGCCGAAGCTGCGCGCGGGGTTGACCGAGGTGCCGGTGAGCGGGATGCCGACCAGGTGGATCGCCGCGAGCGCGAGGCCGATGGGCAGCCCGTCGAAGCCGGTGACCGCGACCTTGTGGGTCACCGCCAGGACCACGTAGACGAGCAGGAACGTCAGGACGACCTCGGCGAGGAAGGCGCCGCCGATGTTGATGCCGACGGCCGACCGGTCGCCGTAGCCGTTCGTACCGAACTCGCCGCTGGTCTCCAGACCGGGGATCTGCTTCGCCAGCAGGAACAGCAGGGCCGATCCGACGATCGCGCCGAGGAACTGCGCCACCCAGCGCTCCGCGGCCGAGCGGATGTCGATGCGGCCGGCCATATACATGCCCAGCGTCACCGCCGGATTGACGTGGCAGCCGGAGATCGGGCCGAGCGCGTAGGCCAGCGCGAGGAGGGTGAAGCCGAAGGTGAGGGCGATGCCCACCGTGCCGAGGTATTCGACGGCGACCACCGCGGACCCCACGGCGAAGAACACCAGCAACAGGGTGCCGAGAAACTCTGACGCCACGATCCGCTTCTGCATGGAACCACCTCGCGATGTCGTCCGGTACGTCGGATTCATCCGATTTTCCCGACAATTCTCACGGTGCTGGGCGCCGAGCGCTCGTCGGACCGGGCAGGGCTCGACGCTCAGCGGGCGAAGAGAGGCTCTCCCGGCATGGCCGTCCCGGCGGGGAGAAGAGCCAGATCCAGGCCGCTGACGAGCCGGGCCCGCAGCACCTCGCTGGCCGACAGGGCCTGTGCGACGCGCCGGGCCGCTTCGGCGGGCACCGCGTCCGGGGCGAGGACGAGCGCGAGGGTGCCGTCCGCACTGCCGGGGCCCAGGTGGGCGCGGACCACGGCGGGGTCGGCGGCCACGATCTCCCGTACGGCCTCGATCACGGCGGGGTCCCGGAGCGGGTCGGTGCTGGTGCGGTTCTCGGCCAGCGCCAGGAGCGCCTGCCCGCTCAGCTCGAACGCGACGGGCCCGGCGAGGTCCAGCACGACGGTGTCGGCCTTCTCGTGGGCGGCGGCCTGGAGCGCCTGGTGCAGCGGTACGGCGACGGGGCGGGCCTCGGGGTCCCAGAGCGCCAGCGAGGCGGTCGAGGTGAAAGCGGGGAGCGCGCGGCGGTCGCCCGCCTTCAGGGTGGGGACCGCCATGTCGCTGGTCTTCTCGCGCCGCAGCCCCTGCTCGTCCTCCTCGACCTCGCCGAGGACGGCGACGACGGGCACCAGGAGCCGGGCGTCCCGCAGGGCCGTGAGAACGGGGCCGACGGCACTGCGGTCCCGGGACCAGGCATCGAGTGCCCTGGTCAGGGCCGGGGAGGCCGAGCCGTCGTCATCGGAGAAACCGGGGTCCGGGATGTTCTTGAGCTCCACGGGACGAGGGTAGTGCCTGGGAGTCGGCGCCCCGGCGGTCGGGCTCGGTGTACGCCGGAGGGGCGACGGCGCTCAGCGGCTGCCGGGGGCGTTCCGGCCGCGCCACAGGACGACGGCGGCGGCCAGCAGTGCCGCGCCCAGGCCGCCGGCGAGCGGGGCGGCCCGGTCGGCCGCTCCTCCGGCGGTACGGGGCGGGGTCGGGCCGGCGCCGAAGTACCGCCCCCGGTGCCCGGCCGGTGCGGCCTGGGCGTCCAGGTCCGCCGGGCGCAGCCGGGCACCCGCCTCGATGGCCTCCGCGGGGTCGACGATGCCGTAGCCACGGGCGTCGTCGCGGCCCTGTGCGGGGCCGTCGCGGGCGGTGTCGGCGAGGAGCTTCTTGATCTGGGCCGGTGAGAGACCGGGGTGGGCGGCACGGACCAGGGCGACCGCGCCGGAGACGAACGCGGCGGCGGCGGAGGTGCCCCACTCGATGTAGTAGCGCCCGTCCGGGTTGGCGACGACGATGTCGACGCCGGGGGCGCTGACGGTGGCGTACCAGCGGCGGGTGGAGAACGAGGCGTGGGTGCCGTACTCGTCGACGGCGGCGACCGCGATGACCCCCGGGTAGGCGGCGGGGTAGGAGATCCGGTCCCCCTTCTCGCCGCCGTTGCCCGCCGACGCGACCACGGGGACGCCCTTGGACAGGGCGTACTGGATGGCCGCGTCCTCGCCGGGGTCCGGGTGGGCGGACTTGCTGTCGTCGCCCAGGGAGAGGTTGATGACGTCGGCGCCGTTGTCCGCGGCCCAGCGGATGCCGTCGGCGAGGGCGGCGCCCCGGGTCTTGCGGGCCTTGGCGCGGGCCGGGTCCTTGGATTCGAGGATGACCCGCACCGGGAGGATCCGGGCTTCGGGGGCGATGCCGAGGACGCCGTCGGTGCGGCCGGGACCGCTGCCGCGTCCGGCGATGATCCCGGCCATGGCGGTGCCGTGCAGGGCCCAGGAGGAGTCGCCGCGGCCGGCGCCGAAGCCGACGAGGTCCTTGCCGGGGAGCACCTGGCCCGTGAGGTCGGGGTGGGCGTCGTCGACCCCGGTGTCCAGGACGGCGACGGTGACGCCCGCGCCCCGGGTGGTCTGCCAGGCCCGGTCCGTGTGCAGGGCGTCCAGGGCCCACTGCTGGTCGCGGATGGCGTCGGCGTGGGCGGGCCCGGCGGGGGTGAGGACGAGGACGGCGGCGGCGCAGACCGCGGCGAGGGCCCGGCGGGGTCGTCGGGTCATCCGGGCTGCTCCGTGAGGTCGGCGACGGCTGTGCGCAGTCCGCGTTCCACCCGGTCCGCGATGCCTTTCGCCTCGTGGCCGAGCCCGGCCTGGGCGACGTCCGTCCCGGCGCCGGAGGCCATGGCGTCGGCGGCCGGCTGCGGTTCGGCGACGGCGCGGCCGTCCGCGAAGCCGGAGACGGCGAGGACGACGACCGGGATCTCGGTGAGCGGGTTCACCGTCCAGCTCGCGCGCTGCGCGTCGCCGAAGGGGGCGGCGGGGGTGCCCTCGGGGGCGTAGGTGCGGGGCAGGAGGTCCTTGCGCGCGCCGAGCCTCTGCTCGGTGAACCGGGTGCGCAGGGCCTGCATGCCGGAGGGGTCGGCCTCGGTGAAGACGAGGCCGACGGTGGTGACGGCGGAGCGGGTCGCGTCGGTGTAGGTGGCACGCACCAGCCGCTCGCAGCCCACGGACCGGAGCGTGGTGAGGAGCAGCGGGTCGAGACCGTCGGCGCAGGGGCTGTCGGCGGCCACGGCGACCCGGTTCCAGGTGCGGTCGGTGCCCCCGGGGCCCGCGCCCCGGCCCTTCAGGGTGCGCGGAAACAGTGTGTCGACGGGGACGCTGTGCCAGGCGGCGCGGGCGGCGGTGTAGGGGCTCCGGGTGGTCCCGGCCGAGGAGTCGCCGGTCAGCCAGGCGCCGGTGGCGGCCCCGCCGATCAGCCCGAGGCCGAGGACGACGCAGACGGCGGCCGCTGCCGTCCGCCACCGCCGCCGGGGCCGGACCGGGCGCAGCCGGGTGGTGGTCTCGGCGGGGGTCTCGGGGAAGCCGTGGCGGACGGGCGTCCGGTAGCCGCCGGCGGGCGGCACAACGGCCCCCGGCACGAGCGCCGGGCCGACGGCCCCGACGGGACCACGCCGGGAGACGGGGGCCCCCGGGGCCGGGTCGGTGCTGGGCGGTCCCGGGTGCGAGGGGGCGGGCACGGGAGGCGGCGGAGGTGAGGCGGGTGGTGGGGGCGAGGAGCTCACGGGAGCCTGCGGGGGCGCGGGCGTCGTGCTGACCTCGGGCCGCCGGGCGGGCGGGGCCTGGCGGCCGGTGGCGGGCGTTGGGCTCACGGGAGCCTGCGGAGGCGCGGGAGCCCCTGGGGCGCGGGCGTCGCGCTGGCCTCGGGCCGCCAGACGGGCGGAGCCTGACGGCCGGCGGCGGGCGTCGGGCTCACGGGAGCCTGCGGAGGCGCGGAAGCCCCTGGGGCGCGGGCGTCGCGCTGGCCTCGGGCCGCCAGACGGGCGGAGCCTGACGGCCGGCGGCGGGCGTCGGACTCACGGAGCGGTCGGGGTGCTCGGCGGGCGGACCAGGGCGCGTCGGGCCCATGGCGGGCGAGGCGGGACGCTCGGCGCGCGGGCCGGGGTGCGCAGAGCTCGCGGCGGGCGGACCAGGGCGCGTTGAACCCGCGGCGGGCAGGCCGGAGCGAGTCGGGCCCATGGCGGGCGGGACGGGACGCTCGGCACGCGGGCCGGGGTGCGTGGAGCCCGCGGCGGGCGGACCGGAGTGCGGCGCGGCTGCCTGCCGGTGCGACGCGCCCTGCTGGGTGAAGGCCGCCGGTGGGCCGGGGCGGTCCGACGGCGCGGACGCCGCGCTGGGCGCCGGAGGCGTCGCGGCTCCCCCGGCTCCGGACACCGGAAGGGCCGCGGAGGCGGGAGCTCGATGAGCCGGGGGTGCCGGGGCCGGAGGTGCCGGGGCAGCCGGTGTGACGGGCGCGGGCGGTGACGGGGGCTTCGCGGGCGTGGGAGCGGGCGGGGCGGTCGGGCGGGGCGGGACAGGAGCGCGCTGCGCTTCGGTACTCATCCGGCCCCCTGCTGACACATCCTCGTACCGACCACGGATCACCGCCGCTGACAGGCCCGTTGGTGCTCGCGTGCAGGTCACTCTACGGGCTGCGGACGGACCGCGGGGAACGGGACGGTCCGCCCGCGGAGGATCTGTCCCGATCGTCCCCCTACCCAGCCGTAGCGGCTCTCTGGCAAGCTGCGGCCATGACTGCCCGCGCCGCTGACCGGACCCGCTACAACCGGGCCACCGCCCATCTCGACGCCCCGATCGCCATCGTGGACCTGGAGGCGTTCGACGCCAACGCCGACGATCTGGTGCGGCGGGCGGCGGGGAAGCCGGTCCGGGTGGCGAGCAAGTCGGTGCGGTGCCGGGCGCTGCTGGAGCGGGTGCTCGCGCGCCCCGGGTTCGCCGGGATCATGTCGTTCACGCTCGCGGAGTCGCTGTGGCTGGCGCGGGCCGGGTTCGAGGACGTCCTGCTGGCGTATCCGTCGGCGGACCGGGCCGCCTTCGCGGAGCTGGCGGCCGATCCGAAGCCGGCCTCGGCCGTGACCGTGATGGTGGACGACCCCTCCCAGCTGGAGCTGATCGACGCCTCCCGGGCCGGTGGGCGCGAGGAGATCCGGGTCTGCCTGGAGCTGGACACCTCGCTGCGGATGCTGGGCGGCCGGGTGCGGATCGGGGCGCTGCGGTCGCCGCTGCGCTCCCCCGCCCAGCTCGCCGAGCTGGCCCGCTCGGTGACGCGCAGGCCCGGCTTCCGGCTGGTGGGGCTGATGGCGTACGAGGGCCACGTCGCCGGGGTCGGGGACGCGGTCGCCGGGCGGCCGCTGCGGTCCCGGGCGATCCGGCTGATGCAGGCCGCCGCCCGCAAGGAGCTCGCGGTGCGCCGGGCCGAGGTGGTCAGGGCGGTCAGGGCGGTCGCGCCGGAGCTGGAGTTCGTCAACGGCGGTGGCACGGGCAGTGTGCAGCACACGGCGGCCGAGAGCGCGGTGACGGAGATCGCCGCCGGTTCGGGGCTGTACGTGCCCCGGCTCTTCGACAACTACACGTCCTTCACCGCCCGGCCGGCCGCGCTGTTCGCGCAGCCCGTGGTGCGTCGGCCCGGTGTGGGCGTGGTGACGGTGCTCGGCGGCGGCTATCCGGCGTCCGGGGCGGCCGGGGCGGACCGCTCGCCGGTGCCGTATCTGCCGGAAGGGCTGCGCTACGACCCGCAGGAGGGCGCGGGCGAGGTGCAGACCCCCCTGCTGGGCTCCCCCGCCGACGATCTGCTGATCGGCGACAAGGTCTGGTTCCGGCACGCCAAGGCCGGGGAGCTGTGCGAGCGCTTCGACACGCTGCACCTGATCGAGGGCGACCGGGTCACGGCGGACGTTCCGACGTACCGGGGCGAGGGGCGGACCTTCCTCTGACCGCGCCCGCTCCGCCCCGGCGCCCGGTCAGGCGCTGATCGGCGCACCCACGCCTCCGCCGGCCGCGCTGTCGCCGCGGTGGTCCCGCGTGCCCGGGGTCAGGTGCTGCGGCCGGTCAGGGACAGCAGATCACGGGCGGGTCCGGTGGGGCGGTGGCCGCCGGGCCAGACGGCGCGCAGCTGGCGGCGCAGCCGTACGCCCGCGACCGGGACCTTGACGAGGCGGCGGGAGGACAGCTCCTCGCCCAGGGCCAGTTCGCTCAGGACGCAGGGGCCCGCGCCGCTCTCGGCCGCGCCCTTGACCGCCGTGGTGGAGGAGAGTTCCAGCAGCGGCCGGGCGAGGCCGCCGTGCACGGCGAGCGCGGCGTCCAGGACCTGGCGGGTGCCGGAGCCGTGTTCGCGCAGGATCAGCGGGGTGGCGGCGAGTTCGCCGGGCAGCAGCGGGGCACGGCGGCGGGCCCAGGCATGGGTGGGGGCGACCACGACGACGAGGCGGTCGTGGGCGATGACCGTGCCGTCCAGGCCCTCCGGTGTCGACAGGCCCTCGACGAAGCCGAGGTCGGCCTCGCCGGTGACCAGGCGGCGGGCGACGGTGGCGGAGTTGCCGACGAGGAGCGAGACCGCGGTGTCCGGGCGCTCACCGCGCAGGGCGATCAGCCAGCCCGGCAGCAGGTATTCGGCGATGGTCATGCTGGCGGCGACCCGCAGCCGGGAGTCGCGGCGGTCGCGCAGTGCCTGCGTGCCCGCGTCGAAGGCCTCGGCCGCCTCGACGACCCGGCGCGCCCAGTCGGTGACCAGCGCGCCCGCGTCGGTGAGCCGGGAACCGCGCGGGGAGCGGTCCAGCAGGGCGACGCCGAGCTGCCGTTCCATGGAGCGGACGCGGCTGGAGGCGGCGGGCTGCGTGATGCCCAGGTCGCGGGCGGCTCGGCCCAGGCTGCCGTGCCGGGCGACCGCGAGCAGCAGTTCCAGCGCCCCGAGGTCGGGGACCCGGTGGGACAGGGGGACGGGGGGCGCCTGAGGCTCGTCGCCGGTCATAAAGTCAGCTTATGACCTCATAGGGGAGCGGTCCCTGGTGGGGGTGGGAGCACCCGCGAAGAATCGTGGCATGGCCATCTTTCCGCAGACCCGGGCACCCGTTCAGCCGTCCTCCGGCACCGCAGAGCCGGTGGCCGCGCATCCGGAGCGGCCACCGGCCCTGCGGCACATCGGCCCGAACTGGTACGCCGTCGTCATGGGCACCGCGATCGTCGCGGGGGCGGGGGCCGCGCTCCCCGTCCACGTCCCCGGCCTGCGGGCCGCGGTCACGGTCGTGTGGGCGGTGTCCGTGCTGCTGCTGGCCGCCGTCCTGGCCGCCCGGGCCGGGCACTGGCTCCACCACCGCGACCAGGCCCGCGCCCACCTGCTGGATCCGGCCGTGGCCCCGTTCTACGGCTGCCTGGCGATGGCGCTGCTGGCCGTCGGCGGGGCCACCCTGACGGTGGGCGTGGACGTGATCGGCGCCCGGGCCGCGCTCGCGGCGGACGTGGTGCTGTTCGTGGCGGGTACGGCGGTGGGGCTGGCCGCCGCCGTCGTGGTGCCGTTCCTGATGGTCGTACGCCACCGCCCCGCGCCCGGGACCGCGTCGCCGGTCTGGCTGCTGCCGCTGGTCGCCCCGATGGTGTCGGCCTCGCAGGGTGCGCTGCTGGTGCCGCACCTGGGGTCCGGGCAGGGGCGCGAGGCTCTCCTGCTGGCCTGCTACGCGATGTTCGGGCTGTCGTTGCTGGCCACGCTGGTGGTGCTGCCGCTGGTCTTCGGGCGGCTGGTCCACCACGGTCCGCTGCCGCTCGCGCTGACCCCGACGCTGTTCCTGGTGCTGGGGCCGCTCGGGCAGTCGACCACCGCCGTCAACCAGCTGGCCGACGTCGCCCCGGGGGCGGTCGCGGCCCCCTACGCCTCGGCGTTCGGGGCGTTCGCCGTGCTGTACGGGGTGCCGGTGATGGGCTTCGCGCTGCTGTGGCTGGCCCTGGCGGTCGCGATGGTGGTGCGGGCGGCCCGGAACGGGATGGGCTTCGCGATGACGTGGTGGGCGTTCACCTTCCCCGTCGGTACGTGTGTGACGGGGGCGGCGGGGCTGGCGCGGCACACCGGCCTGGACGCGCTGACCTGGCTCGCGGTGACGCTGTACGCGTTCCTGGCCGTGGCGTGGGCGGCGGCCGGGACGCGCACGGCGCGGGGGCTGTTCAGCGGAGCGCTGACGGCAGCACCCGTGCCGCCTCGGCCAGCGACGGCCCGTACCAGGTGAGCAGCCGCCCGTCGACGAGCGCGGCGGGCAGGGCGGGGAACGCCTCGGGCCCGTCGTCGGCGGTGAAGCGGTAGGGCTCGTCGGGCAGCACGACCAGCTCGGCCCCGGAGGCGTTGAGCTCGTCGAGCGGGATGCGCGGGTAGCGCTCGGGGTGGCCCGCGTACACGTTGCGGACGCCGAGGCGGGCGAGGAGGTCCCCGGCGAAGGTGTCGTGGCCCAGCACCATCCAGGGCCGGCGCCAGACCGGTACGACCGCGGGGCGGGGGCCCTCCGGGGGCGCGGGCAGGGCGGCCCAGGCGGCTTCGGCCTCGTCGAGCCAGGCCGGCCGGTCGAGCCCGCAGCCGCCGACGAGGACGCGGTGGAGTTCGGCGAAGGCCTGGTCCAGGGTGCGGACCTCGGTGACCAGGACGTCGAGCCCGGCGGCCCGGAGCGCGTCGAGGTCGGGGGCCCGGTTCTCCTCCTCGTTGGCGATCACGAGGTCGGGGGCGAGGGCGGCGATCGCGGCCACGTCCGGGTTCTTCGTGCCGCCGATCCGGGCGGCGGCGAGGTCCGCGGGGTGGCTGCACCAGTCGGTGACGCCGACGAGCAGCCCGGGGCAGGTGACCGCGACGGCCTCGGTGAGCGAGGGGACCAGGGAGACGACGCGCGCGGGCACTGCGGTCCTCCCCCTCAGCGGCGCGGGTCGAAGGTGGCGTCGATGTGCTCGGCCACCGAGACGACGAGGAGCCTGGTGCCGGGCACGGTGGCGCGCCAGCGGTGGCGGACCCCGCCGGAGAGGAACAGGGTGTCGCCGCTCTCCAGCCGGTGCGCCTGCCCCTCCGCCTCCACGTCGACGGCGCCCGCGACGACGTACATCAGCTCGTCGTTGCGGTGCTGGAACTCGCGGCCGAGGTCCGGTTCGCCGGAGAACTCCAGGGCGCTGAGCTGGTGGCGGCCGCGCACCAGGCGGCGTACGCCCTCGCCCTCCTCGCCCCGGACGACGTCCACGGCGCGTGCCGAGTCGGCGGCGGCGTGGAGCTTCCCGGTGGTGGTCTCCAGCGCTTCGGCGACCCGGTCGAGGGAGCGGGCGCTGGGGCGGGCCCGTTCGTTCTCGATCTGGCTGAGGAAGGGCACGGACAGCCCGCTGCGCTCGGCGACCGCGGCCAGCGTGAGGCCGAGGGTTCGGCGTCGACGCCGGACCGCGGCGCCCACCCGCGGTGTGTCCTTGTCGTCCATCTCCGAAGCTCCCTCCCGCCCCCGCCCATCCTCGCGGTTGCGAGCACCTTACGCACATGGTTGCGCACGACGTCCGGAAAACGACCTCCGGGCAGCCGGAAAGGGGTGGCCCCGCCCGAAGGCGGGGCCACCCCTTTCCTGCCGGTGCTTTCGTGCCCGTGGTCCCTACCGGGGAGCCATGGTGTCCGCGATGCCCGGGTTGTCGTCCATCCAGGCCTTCACGGCTTCCTCCTCGTGACCCGCGCCGCGCTTCTGGATCTCGTTCTCCAGTCCGCCGAGCTGTGCCTCGGTGAGCTTGAAGTCCTTGAACCACTTCGTCAGCTGCGGGTACTGCTGCGGGAAGTCCTTGGAGGCGATGGTGTGCAGCCGGTCGCCGTCCCCGAACGTCTTCTTGGGGTCCTTGAGCTTGGTCATGCCGAACTCGTTGTACGCCCAGTGGGGGGTCCACAGCAGGACCGCGACGGGCTCCTTCTTGGCGTACGCGCGCTTCAGCTCGGCCAGCATGCCCGGCGTGGAGGAGTCGAGGACGTCGAACTCCTTGTCCAGGCCGTACTGCGGCAGGACGTTCTTCTTGAGGTTCTCCATGGCGGCGGCGCCGGGCTCGATGCCGACGATCCGGCCCTGGAAGTCGGCCCCCTTGCCCTTCAGGTCCGCCAGCGACTCGACGTCCTTGACGTAGTCGGGGACGGCGACCTCGACGGAGGTCGGCCCGTACCAGGAACCGATGTCGGTGAGCTGGTCACCGTACTTGTCCCAGTAGTTCTTCTGGGTGTACGGCAGCCAGCCGTCGAACTGCACGTCGATCTGACCGCGGGACATCGCGGCGTACATCGGCCCGACGTCGAACTGCTTGAGGTTGATCGTGTAGCCGCGCTCCTCCAGGACCGCCTTCCACAGGTACGTGGCGGCGATGTCCTCCTCCCACGGGAACCAGGCGACCTCGACCGGGCGCTTGCGCTCGTCGCCGGCCGCGGCCGCCCCCTTGTTCCCGGGTGCGGGAGCCCACGTGTCGACGACGCCGGAGTTGTCCTTCAGCCAGGTGCGGACGGCCTGCTGCTCCTTGCCGGAGCCGGCCTTCTGGATCTCGGCCTCCAGGCTGGTGAGCTGGTCCTCGGTCATCTCGAAGCTCTTCAGCCACTGGGCGACCTCGGGGTTGTCCTGCGAGAAGCCCTTGCGCGCGAGGGTGTGGATGCCGTCGCCCTTGCCCCACAGGCCCTTGGGGTCCTTGAGCTTGGTGAGGTCGAACTGGTTGTACGCCCAGTGCGGCGACCAGAGCGGAACGACGATCGGTTCCTTCTTGGCGTACGCGCGCTTCAGCTCGGCCAGCATGGACGGGGTGGAGCCGTCGATCAGCTTGTACTCCTCGTCCAGGCCGTAGCCCGGCAGGAGCTTGTCCTTGAGCAGGCCCATCTCACCGGCGCTCGGCTCGATGCCGACGATGCGGCCCTGGAACTCGGAGGCCCGGCCCTTCAGGTCCTCCATGGACGTGATGTCCTTCATGTACGCGGGGACGGCCAGCTCCAGGGAGGTCGGGCCGAACCACGAGCCCATGTCCTCCAGCCGGTCCTGGTACTTCTCCCAGTAGCTGGCGTGGGTGACCGGCAGCCAGGAGTCGGTCTGGAAGTCGATCTGCCCGTTGGCCATGCCGGTGTACAGCGCGCCGGCCTCGTACTGCTTGACGTCGACCTCGAAGCCGCGCTGCTCCAGCATCTCCTTCCAGAGGAACGTGGAGGCGATGCCCTCGTCCCACGGGATGTAGCCGATGCTGATCTTCTTGCCGTCGCCGATCCGCGCGTCCTTGCCGGCGGTGTCGTCCTGGGAGCCGCCGAAGACGCTCATGCCGCCCGCGACGAGGGCGAGGGCGACGATGGCCGCGACCGCGACCACGGGCTGCGGGCGGTAGGTCCAGATCCTCCAGCCCTCGGCCATCGCACGGGCCTTGGCGACCGCGCGGCGGCCCAGCGGGGAGACCACGGTGCCGAGCGCGCCGGTCATCCGGTCCAGGTACATGGCGAGGATGACGATGGAGATGCCCGCCTCGAAGCCGAGACCGACGTCGACGTTGCCGATGGCACGGTAGACGGAGCCGCCGAGGCCGCCGCCGCCGACCATGCCCGCGATGACGACCATGGACAGGCCGAGCATGATGACCTGGTTGATCCCGGCCATGATCGTGGGCAGCGCGAGGGGCAGCTGGACACGCAGCAGGGTGTTGCGCGAGGTGGTGCCGAAGGCCTCGGCCGCCTCCACGAGCTCGCCGTCGACCTGGCGGATGCCGAGTTCGGTCATCCGGACGCCCGGGGGCAGCGCGAAGATGATCGTGGCGATGATGCCGGGGACCACGCCGACGCCGAAGAAGATGACACCGGGGATCAGGTAGACCATGGCGGGCATGGTCTGCATGAAGTCCAGGACCGGCCGGACCACCGCGCTGACCGCCTTGGACCGGGAGGCCCAGATGCCCAGCGGTACGGCGATGACCAGGGTGACGAGGGTCGCGACGAGCACCAGGGTGAGGGTGTCCATCGCCTCGTCCCACAGTTCGACGGAGTCGATGAGGGCGAATCCGACGAAGGTGAGGAGGGCGGCGGGCAGGCCGCGCAGCCACCAGGCGATGACGGCGACGATGCCCGCGAAGAGCAGCGGCGCGGGGGCGGACAGGACGGCGGCTATGCCGTCGAACATGCCGCCGACGATCGAGCTGATGGCGTCGAAGAGCCAGACGAGGTGGGTCTGCAGCCAGTCGACCGCGGAGTCGACCCACTCGCCGAGGGGAAGCCTAAACACCGGCCACCTTCTTCACGTCGGCACCGGCCGCGGGCGCGGTGTCACGGGGGGCTTCGGCCGGGGCCATCGGCTCACCGAGGACGGCGAGCAGCCGGGAGCCGGGAACGACGCCGACGAGCTTGCCCTGGGCGTCGGTGACGGCGACCGGGTCCGGGCTCTGCGAGCAGAGCGCGAACAGGTCGATGATCGGCGTGGACTCGGCGACCGCGGCGGGGGCGGCGTCGAGCACGTCCTGCGGCGTGCGCAGTTCGCTGCCGTCCGCGGCCTTGCCGCCCATCACGGTGTGCGGCTCGGCCATGATCGCGCCGGCGGTGAGCACCCGGGAGCGGTCGACGTCCTGGGTGAAGGAGGCGACGTAGTCGTTGGCCGGGGTGACGAGGATGTCCTCGGCGCTGCCGAGCTGGACGATCCGCCCGTCGCGCATCACGGCGATCCGGTCACCGAGGCGCATGGCCTCGTTGAGGTCGTGGGTGATGAAGACGATGGTCTTCTTCAGCCGCTTCTGGAGCTCCAGGAGCTGGTCCTGCATGTCACGGCGGATCAGCGGGTCGAGCGCGCTGAAGGACTCGTCCATGAGCAGCAGGTCGGCGTCGGTGGCCAGGGCGCGGGCGAGGCCCACGCGCTGCTGCATACCGCCGGACAGCTCGTCGGGCCAGGACTTCTCCCAGCCTTCGAGGCCGGTGAGCCGCAGCGCCTCGGCGGCGCGCACCTCGCGCTCCTCGCGCGAGACGCCCTGGACCTCCAGGCCGTACGCGGCGTTCTCCAGGACGCTCCGGTGGGGGAAGAGCGCGAAGTGCTGGAACACCATGCTGATCTTGGTGGAGCGGACGTCGCGCAGCTCGCGGGGGGTCAGCGCGGTCAGGTCCTGGCCGTCGAAGAGCACCCGGCCCGCGGTGGGGTCGAGGAGGCCGTTGAGCATCCGCAGCAGGGTGGACTTGCCCGAGCCGGACAACCCCATGACGACGAAGATCTGGCCCGGCTCGACGGTGAAGGAGGCGTCGATCACCGCTGCGGTCGTTCCGTCGGCGCGCAGTTCGTCGCGGTCCGCGCCGCTCTCCAGTTTCCCCACGGCTTCATCGGGTCGTCTGCCGAACACTTTGTACAAGTGCTCGGCTTGCAGCCTGGACACATACACCTCACGCGTTGAACCGAAAAAACGGTCTGCCACCCCCGCCGGCAGACCGTGGAGCGATGCGGGTTCTGTCCGCGTGGCACATGCACTGGTTGAAACTGCGACATGGTCCGCTCCGGTGGCGCGCATGCCCGCGCTTACACAGCCCAAACACGACCGTGACCCACGTCACCGGCCCGCGACGGAGCGCGGGTAAGCGGTTACCGGGAGCGACTGTCGGCGGAGTGGGGCATCATCGGGTCCGTGACGCGACGCCTGATGCTCCTCGACACCGCATCCCTGTACTTCCGTGCCTACTTCGGGGTGCCCGATTCGGTGCGCGCGCCGGACGGCACACCGGTGAACGCCGTGCGCGGCCTGCTCGACTTCATCGGCCGCCTGGTGCACGACCACCGGCCGGACGAACTGGTCGCCTGCTGGGACAACGACTGGCGTCCGCAGTGGCGGGTCGACCTGATCCCGACGTACAAGGCGCACCGGGTCGCCGAGGAGACGCCCGCCGGGCAGGCGGACGAGGAGGAGGTCCCCGACACGCTGTCGCCGCAGGTCCCGGTCATCGAGGACGTCCTGGCGGCGCTCGGGATCGCCCGGGTCGGCGTCACACCGTACGAGGCGGACGACGTCATCGGCACGCTCACGGCGCGGGCCGAGGGCCCGGTCGACATCGTCACCGGTGACCGCGACCTGTATCAGCTGGTCGACGACGCCCGCCGGGTGCGCGTGCTCTACCCCCTCAAGGGCGTCGGCACGCTCCAGGTGACCGACGAGGCGTGGCTGCGCGAGAAGTACGGCGTGGACGGCGCGGGGTACGTCGACCTGGCGCTGCTGCGCGGCGACCCGAGCGACGGGCTTCCGGGCGTCCCCGGCATCGGCGAGAAGACGGCGGCGAAGCTGCTGGACACGTACGGCGATCTCGACGGGATCATGGCGGCGGTGGACGATCCGAAGGCGAAGCTGACCCCCTCGCAGCGCAAGCGACTGGACGCGTCGCGGGCCTATGTCGCCGTCGCGCCGAAGGTGGTCCGGGTGGCCGGGGACGTGCCCCTGCCCGACTTCGACCCGGCCCTGCCGCGCGAGCCGCGCGATCCTGCCGCACTGGAGGCGCTGGCACGGCAGTGGGGGCTGGGTGGCGCGATCCAGCGCCTGTTGAGCGTCCTTCAGCACTGAGGGGTCGACCGGGACACCGGCCGGGGTGTTAACTTAGGCATACCTAAGTCTTCGATCCAGGGAGTACCTCGTGGCAGAGCGGCCGGCCCGGCAGGCACCCAAGGCCCAGGGGGCGCAGGTCGTGCGCACCGAGCAGATCACGCCGCACATGGTGCGGGTGGTCCTCGGCGGCGAGGGGCTCGCGGACTTCTCCCTCGCCGGCTTCACCGACCACTACATCAAGCTGTGCTTCGCACCCGAGGGCGCGGACTACGCGCACCCGTTCGACATGGCGGCCGTCCGGGAGTCGTACCCGCGCGAACTGTGGCCCACCACGCGTACGTACACGGTGCGCTCCTGGGACCCGGTCGCCCGGGAGATGGCCGTCGACTTCGTCGTGCACGGCGACGAGGGCCTGGCGGGACCGTGGGCGCAGCGGGCGCGGGCGGGCGACCAGGTGACCTTCCTCGGCCCCGGCGGCGGCTACGGCCCCGACGCCTCGGCGGACTGGCACCTGCTGGCCGGCGACGAGAGCGCGCTGCCGGCGATCGCGGCGGCGCTGGAGCAGATGCCCGCGGGCGCGCTGGTGCACGCCTTCGTCGAGGTGCCGGACGCCTCGGAGGAGCAGAAGATCGTGACGCCCGACGGGGTGGCGGTGACCTGGCTGCACCGCGGCGACCGGCCCGTCGGCGAGCTGCTGACCGCAGCCGTGAAGGAACTGGACTTCCCCGAGGGCGAGGTCCAGGCGTTCGTGCACGGGGAGGCGGGCTTCGTGAAGGAGATCCGCCGCCACCTCCGCATGGAACGGCAGATCCCGCTGTCGCAGCTGTCGATCTCGGGCTACTGGCGCCTCGGGCAGAACGACGACGCCTGGCGCGCGGTGAAGCGCGAGTGGAACGAGCAGGTGGAACGCGAGCAGGAAAGCGGCACGCAGGCCGCTTGACGGCCCCGGGCGGCGTCCTGACCTCGCGACGCCCTGCCCGCGCGACGTCGGCACCGCTGAGGCATCGCCCCCGAGGGTCCGGCCACCGGGCCCCGGCCGCCGGGCTCCGGACGACTGACCCGTCACGTCGCCCGCCGCCCCGGGAGAGGACCGCCGACCTCCGGGCCGAGCCGGCCCCGGGGCCCGGCCGCCGCAGGTCGCGGGCCGGGCTCTCCGCCCGGCAGACGGCCGCCGACGGTCGGGCCGGCCCTGACGTCAGGCACCCGGAGCGCCCACCTCCGGCCCCCCGGCACCCGTCGGCCCCACCGGCCCCGACAGGTGTTCCGGCGATTCGAAGCGCCGGAAGGAGGCGTCGATGTGGGCCAGCCTCCGCAGCGCGCCGAACATCGCCTCGCCGAGGACGGTCCCCACCACGACGCTCTCGACCAGGTCCTCGCGCGCCACCCGCCGCTGCACGTAGTCGAGATCGGCACGGGCGACCGGTTCGGCGGCGTCCGCGTAGACGTCCAGCAGGTCGGCGTACCCACCGTGCCCGGCCCTGCGCAACGCGCACAGCACCCCCGCCAGCGACTCGGCGGCGGGACACCGCTCGTCGGCCTGCCAGCCGCGTCGCCGCACCAGCTCGGCCACCTCCTCGCGCGCGTCCTCCAGTTCGGGCCCCGCCGCCTCCCCTCCGGTCGGCGTGACGCGGTCCGCCGCGGCCCCCAGCACCTCGTGCACCGGCTGCCCGGGGTCGTCCATGGCCTCCAGGACCTCGCCGATGGCGGCGAGCGAGAGGCCGCCGACATCCAGTAGGGCCCGGATCAGACGCAGTCTCCGTTCGTGCCCGGGGCCGTACTGCGCCTGGTTCGGGCTCGTCAACTCCCCCGCGGCCAGAAGCCCTTCTCGCAGGTAGTACTTGATCGTCGGCACCGGAACCCCGGACCTGCGACTCAATTCACCGATACGCACCGCGCGTTCGCCTTTCCGCCCTTGCCAGAAACCGCCCCCATCATAGATAGTCCCCCTATCGGATAGCGGACAGCACGGCTATCCATATGAATCATCGGCACAGGGGGTCCCTCATGTCGTCATGGCGCACCTGGCATCGTCCCTTGGTCGTCTTCTCCGCCGCGATGGCCGCTCTCGCGGTGGCCTCCGCCGTCGGCCTCGTGGTCGACGACCGGGTTCTGGCCGGAGCGCCGATCTGGGCGAAACCGTTCAAGTTCAGCGTGTCCTTCGTCGCGTACTGCCTGACGCTGGCCTGGATGCTGACGCTCCTCACGCACGGGCGACGGATCGGCCGGTGGGCGGGGCACGCCGTCGTGCTGACGGGGCTGACCGAGATGGTGATCATCACCGTGCAGGTCGTCCGCGGGAAGCGCAGCCACTTCAACACCGCGACCGCCTTCGACACGGCACTGTGGAACGCGATGGGGCTGACCATCGTCGTGCTGTGGGCGGCCACCCTGGTGATCGCCGTCCTGCTCCTGCGCGCCCGCGTCCCCGACCGCCCGACCGCCCTCGCCGTCCGGGGCGGGCTGCTGATCGCCCTGGCCGGCGCGGCTCTCGGGTTCCTGATGACGCTGCCGAGCGAGAGCCAGCGGGCCGCCGGGGATCTCGACGCCGCCGAGACGATCGGCGCGCACTCCGTGGGCGTACCGGACGGCGGACCGTCGATGGCCCTGACCGGCTGGTCGACGACCGGCGGCGATCTGCGGGTCCCGCACTTCGTGGGCATGCACGCCCTCCAGCTGATCCCGCTCCTCCTGATGGCGCTGGTGCTGCTCGCGCCCCGCCTCGCGACGCTGCGCGACGCCGGGGTACGGCTGCGTCTCGTCCGGGTCGCCGTCGGCGGATACGCGGCGCTCGTCGCGCTCATCACCTGGCAGGCACTCCGCGGCCAGCCCCTGGTCCATCCCGACGGGATCACGCTGGCCGCCGCCGGAGCGATCCTCGCGGCGACGGCGTACGGCGCCTGGAGGGCGCTACGCCTGGCCGACCCCGCCGCCCCGTCCCGTACCGCCGCCGAACAGGAGCCCGTGGCATGACCGCTGCACTCTTCGAGATCACCTTCTATCTGGCCGCCCCCTTCTGGCTGCTGATGATCTTCGCCCCGACCTGGTCCGGCACCGCCCGCGTCGCCGCGTCGCCGCTGACCGTGCTGCCGCTGCTCGCCGTCTACACCACCCTGGCCGTCCCGGTGTTCCCGGAGCTCTGGACGGCGGTCAGCGACCCGGACATCGACACCTTCCGCGATCTGGCGGCACTGGCAGACGGGGCGGGCGCCCTCTGGGCGCAGGTGATCGCCTGGGACCTCCTGGTCGGCCAGTGGATGTACCTCCAGAGCCGCGAGCTGGGGCTCTCGCCGCTGCTGACGGGCCCGCTGCTGGTGCTGACGATCCTGCTGTCGCCCTTCGGTCTGCTGGTCTTCCTCGCCGTGCGTGCCGTCCGTCTGCGGCGGCGCGAACCGGTCCCCGGCTGAGTCGGCGCACCCTCCCGGACCCGGGGTCTGGCAAGATCGCGGACACTCGACCAATCCACATGGCGTCCGGCTCCGAATGAAGTGCGGAACCGACGATCGCCCCGGAAGGAACCCGCGTGAAGGAAGCCGTACACATCAGTGGGGTGCCCTCACCCGGTCCCGATCTCCAGGAACTCCTGGTGCGGGTCGCGCGGGGCGACCAGGAAGCGTTCGCCTCGGTGTACGACGCGGTGAGCGGGCCCGTGCTCGGTCTGGTGCGCAGCGTGCTGCGCGACCCCGCGCAGTCGGAGGAGGTCGCGCAGGAGGTGCTGGTGGAGGTGTGGCGCACCGCGCCCCGCTTCCAGGCCTCCCGGGGCAGCGCGATGAACTGGGTGCTGACCCTGGCCCACCACCGGGCCGTCGACCGGGTCCGCTCGGCCGAGGCCGCCGCCGCCCGGGAGCACAAGGCGGCACTGCTGGAGCGGACGCCCGCCTTCGACGAGGTGTCCGAGCAGGTCGAGACCCGGTTGGAGAGAGAACAGGTGCGGCGGTGCATGCGCACCCTGTCCGAGCTGCAAAGGGAGTCGGTGACCCTCGCCTACTACCGGGGCCTGACCTACCGTGAGGTCTCCGAACTCCTCTCCGTGCCGCTGGGCACCATCAAGACACGACTCCGCGACGGCCTCATCCGGCTGCGCGACTGCCTGGGGGTGAGCGCATGAGCACGGCCGAACTGCACACGCTGACCGGGGCCTACGCCCTGCATGCGCTGCCGGAGTCCGAACAGCGGGCGTTCGAACGGCATCTGGAGGACTGCGAGGCCTGCACCCAGGAGGTGCGGGAGCTGTCGGCCACCGCCGCCCGGCTCGGACTCGCCGTCGCCGAGACCCCGCCGCGCGACCTGCGCGACAGGGTGCTGCGGGAGATCACGACCGTACGCCAGGAGGCTCCGGCGCACGGCAGGCGCGAACGGACCGGCGGGCGGGGGCGCACCGGACGGTGGTACGGCTACGCGCTCGCCGCCTGCGTCGCGGCGGCCGCCGCGTTCGGCGGGGTCGCGGTCTGGCAGAACCAGCTGGCGCAGGACGCGCGCCAGGAGGCGAACCAGGCCCAGCGGCAGAACGAGGAGCTGGCACAGGTGCTCTCGGCCCCGGACGCGAGGACCTCGTCGGGCGAGCTGACGGGTGGGGCGCGCGGCACCGTCGTCGTCTCGCAGAGCCAGAACCGCGCGGTGTTCCTGGCCTCGGGGATGGCACCACCGCCGAGCGGCAAGGTCTACCAGATCTGGTTCAACGACGAGGGCACGATGCGCTCGGCCGGGCTGATGGACCCGCGGGCGAGCGACGACGCGGTCCTGCTGGACGGGCCGGTGGACCAGGCGTCCGGGATGGGCATCACGGTCGAGCCCGCCGGCGGCTCCGCCGAACCGACCTCGTCCCCGGTGGCGCTGATGGACTTCCCGACCGCCTGACGTACCGCCCACGAGTACCGCAAGGGAGCACATGTTCCATGAGTAGTGTCGCGGTGGTGCTGTTCACCTCCGACCTGCGTCTGCACGACAATCCGGTGCTGCGTGCCGCCCTGCGGGACGCGGACGAGGTCGTCCCGCTGTTCGTGCGGGACGACGCCGTCCACCGGGCCGGTTTCGACGCGCCCAACCGGCTGGCGTTCCTCGCGGACTGCCTGGCGGACCTGGACTCCGGGCTCCGCGACCGCGACGGGCGGCTGGTCGTCCGCCGGGGCGGGACGGCCCGCGAGGTGAAGCGGGTCGTCGAGCAGGCCGGGGCGCGGTCCGTGCACATCGCCGCCGGGGTCAGCGGGTACGCGGCACAACGCGAGGAACGCATCCGGGAGGCCCTCGCGGGCACCGGCTGCGAGCTGCGCGTCCATGACGCGGTGGTCACCGCGCTCGCTCCGGGCCGGGTGGTCCCGACGGGCGGCAAGGACCACTTCGCGGTGTTCACCCCGTACTTCCGCCGTTGGGAGGCGGAGGGAGTACGGGGCACACTGGCCGCTCCCCGCACGGTCCGGGTGCCCGACGGGGTGTCCGGCGACGCGCTCCCGGACCGGGACGCCGTCAAGAACCTCTCCCCCGGCCTCGCCCGGGGCGGCGAGGACGCGGGCCGCAAGCTGGTGACGTCCTGGCTCCACGGCCCCATGGCCGACTACGAGGACGGCCACGACGACCTGGCCGGCGACGCGACGTCCCGGCTCTCCCCGCATCTGCACTTCGGTACGGTCTCCGCCGCCGAACTGGCCAACCGGGCACGGGAGAAGGGCGGCGCCGGCGGCGAGGCCTTCGTGCGGCAGCTGGCCTGGCGCGACTTCCACCACCAGGTCCTCGCGGCCCGGCCCGACGCCGCCTGGTCCGACTACCGGCCGCGCCACGACCGCTGGCGCGGCGACGCCGACGAGATCGACGCCTGGAAGTCCGGGCGGACGGGCTACCCGCTGGTGGACGCGGCGATGCGGCAGCTCGCGCACGAGGGCTGGATGCACAACCGGGGCCGGATGCTGGCCGCGAGCTTCCTCACGAAGACGCTGTACGTGGACTGGCGGGTCGGCGCCCGGCACTTCCTGGACCTGCTGGTCGACGGGGACGTGGCGAACAACCAGCTCAACTGGCAGTGGGTGGCGGGCACGGGCACGGACACCCGCCCCAACCGGGTCCTGAACCCGGTGATCCAGGGCAAGCGCTTCGACCCGGACGGCGCTTACGTACGGCGGTGGGTGCCGGAACTGGCGGAGGTGGAGGGGTCCGCCATCCACGAACCGTGGAAGCTGGAGGGCCTGGACCGGGCGGCGATCGACTATCCCGACCCGGTGGTGGACCTGGCCGAGGCCCGGTCCCGCTTCGAACGTGCGCGGGGCCTGGACTGACCCGTACGACCACCCGGAAGGGCCTGTTCCGCGCGGCTGCGGAACAGACCCTTCCGGGTACTCACGCCCGACGCGGCGGCCGCGGGAAGAAGCCGCTCGTCCGGGCCCGGTACTCGGCGAACCCGGGCCGGTCGGCCATATGACGCTCCAGCAGGGCCGCGCCGCTGCCCTTGGTCAGCAGGAAGCTCATCACCAGCGGGGCGACGACGGTGGCGGCAGCGGCGGCCGGCGCCTGGCAGACGAAGAGGAAGAGTCCCCACCAGACGCAGAAGTCGCCGAAGTAGTTCGGATGGCGGGTCCAGGACCACAGTCCCCGGTCCATGATCTTCCCCTTGTTCGCGGGGTCGGCCTTGAACCGGGCGAGCTGGGCGTCACCGATCGCCTCGAAGGCCAGCCCGACCGCCCACAGCAGCACCCCCGCCCAGGCCCACAGGGCGAGCGGCGCGGTGAGGTACTGGGCGGCCTGGACCGGGAGCGAGATCAGCCAGACCAGCGCGCCCTGGAGCAGGTACACCTTGCGCAGGGCGTACAGCTGGGGGTTGCCGGGGGCCTTGGCCAGCATCTTCTCGTAGCGCGGGTCCTCACCGTGGCCCTTCCCGCGCCGCCCGATGTGGATCGCGAGGCGCAGCCCCCAGATGACCGTCAGCGCGGTGACGAGCAGTCGGCGGGCGTCGTCGCCCTCGCCCGCCGAGAGCCCGTAGGAGACCAGCGCGACGGCGGCGAACCCGATGCCCCAGGCGACGTCGACGATCCGGTGCACGCCCTTCCGCAGGGCGACGGCGAAGGTGACGAGCATGACGGCGAGGGCGGCGACGGCCGCGCCCGCGAGTCCGCTCGCGAACGCGGCCCAGGAGAAGCCGCTCATCGCTCCTCCCGCGGCCCGGCCGGTGTGTACCAGTCACGCCGGGTGGCGGGCATCGCGGCGGAGCCGACCGGGTCGGGCCGTACGGACAGGATCTGGTCGACGCCCATCCGCCGCTCCTCGAACGCGAGCGCGCCGCCGACGAGGTAGAGCCGCCACACTCGGGCGGTCTCCTCCCCCACCATGGCGACGAACTCCGCCCAGCGGTCCTCCAGGGTGTGCCGCCACGCCTCCACGGTCCGTACGTAGTGCTCGCGCAGCGACTCGACGTCCCGGACTTCGAGACCGGCGCCCTCCAGGAGGCCGACGGTCTCGCCGAGCGGCCGCATGTGCATGTCGGGGGCGATGTAGGACTCGATGAACGCGCCGCCGCCGGGGGCGGTCGTTCCCCGGGACATCTGCTGGACCAGGGCCCGGCCGCGGGGGCGCAGCACGTCGTGCAGGATCCGGGTGAACGCCGGGTACTCGGCGTCCCCGACGTGCTCGCCCATCTCGATGGTGGAGACGGCGTCGTACACGCCCAGGGTTCCGGGCCGCTCCGCGATGTCGCGGTAGTCGATGTTCAGCACGTCGACGAGGTCGTCGAGACCGCGTTCCGTGACCTGCTGCCGTACGTGGGCGGCCTGTTCGGCGGCGAGGGTGACGGCGGTGACGCGGACGCCGTGGTGCTCGGCCGCGTACAGGGTCAGCGAACCCCAGCCGCAGCCGACGTCCAGCAGCCGTGCGCCGGGCCGCAGTCCGAGCTTGCGGCAGATCAGCTCCAGCTTGTCGCGCTGGGCGTCGGCCGGGCCGTAGCCGGGGGCGTCGCTGGTCCAGTAGCCGCAGGAGTACGCCATCGTCTCGTCGAGGAGCAGGGCGTAGAAGGCGTTGGACAGGTCGTAGTGGTGGCTGATCGCGGCCCGGTCGCGGGCCTTGCTGTGCAGCTCTCCGCGGAGCCCCGCGCGGGCCGCGGGCACCGGCGGGCGGGGGCCGACCGCACCGAGGCGCAGAGCCAGGCCGGCCGCCTTGACGCGGTCGGCGAAGGCGGGCGCGGGCGCGGTGAGGCCGCGTTCGCGTACGGCACGGCGCATGGCGCGCAGCCCGTCCCCGAGGTCGGCGTCCAGGTCGATGTCACCGGTGATGTAGGCCTCGGCGAGGCCGAGTTCGCCCGGCGCCCACAGCAGGCGGCGCAGGGCCCGGCGGGTCCGCACATGGACGGTGGGGGCATCGCGGGGCCCGGTCTCGCTGCCGTCCCACATCCGTACCCGGACCGGCAGTCCGCCGCCGAGGAACCGCTCGATCAGCGGTTCGACGCGCTGGGCGGCCCCGGTCGGGGTGCGCCGGGCGGGCGGCCTGGTGGCGGAGGTGGTCACGCGGTCTCCTCACGGGTCAGCAGCAGTTGCTGCACATCGAGATAGCCGGAGCGGAAGCCCGCTTCGGAGTAGGCGAGGTAGAAGGTCCACATGCGGCGGAAGACGGCGTCGAAGCCGAGGGCGTCGACCTCGGCGGCCCGCTCGGTGAACCGCTCGCGCCACAGCCGGAGCGTCTCCGCGTAGTGCGCGCCGAACCGGGTGCGCTGGGTGGTGCGCAGCCTTGTGTGCTCGGTGGTGACCCGCTCCACCGCCTCGGTGGAGGGCAGCAGTCCGCCGGGGAAGATGTACTTGTGGATCCAGGTGTACGTGGAGCGGCTGGCGCGCAGCCGGTCGTCGGGCATGGTGATGGCCTGGAGGGCGACCCGGCCGCCGGGGGCGAGCAGCCGGTCCAGGGTCTGGAAGTAGACCGGCCAGAACTCCTCGCCGACCGCCTCGATCATCTCGACGCTGACGATGGCGTCGTAGTCGCCGGTGACGTGGCGGTAGTCGCTCAGCCGGACCTCGACGCGGTCCTCGAACCCGGCTTCGCGGATGCGGGTCCGGGCCAGTTCGCGCTGTTCGGCGGAGAGGGTGACGGTGGTGACCCGGGCGCCGCGGGCGGCCGCGCGGATGGCCAGTTCGCCCCAGCCGGTGCCGATCTCCAGCAGGCGGGTGCCGTCGGTGACCCCGGCGGCGTCGAGGAGCCGGTCGATCTTGCGGTGCTGGGCGGCGGGCAGCAGGTCGTGTTCGGCGGGGAAGCCGCGGAAGACGGCGGAGGAGTAGGAGAGCGTCTCGTCGAGGAAGAGGGCGAACAGGTCGTTGGACAGGTCGTAGTGGTGGCTGATGTTGTCCCGGGAGCCCTCGGGGGTGTTCATCTGCGCGGCGGGCCTGCGCAGGTGCCAGAGCCCGCGCAGGCGCTGCAGCGGCCCGGGGACGAGTTCGGCCGCGTTGTCGGCGAGGACGGTGAGCACGGCGACGAGGTCGGGAGCGTCCCATTCGCCGGCCATGTAGGACTCGCCGAAGCCGATGAGCCCGCTCGCTCCGATCCGCCGGAAGAAGGCGTCGGGGTCACGGATGTCCATGAGCGGCCCGCCGAGGCCGATGTCGTCCCGGCCCGCGAGCCGGGCGCGCAGGGGGAGCTTGCCGAGCGCATGGCGCACGATGCGTTCGGCGACGGCGGTCCGGGCGCGGGAGGCCCGGGGCGGGGTGACGATGTCGGGCCAGCGTTCCGGGTCGGTCCCGGGGATGTGCTCTGCCGGCAGCGCCGAGGTGGGAGCGGTCACTGCATGCCTTCCTGAGTGCGGTGCGGGGGACGGGGTTGCACGGGGAGCCCGCGCAGATAGAGCCGGATGCCGTGCAGGCGGATCGCGGCGGAGACGAGGACGGTGGAGAGGGGGTGGCGCAGGGCGAGACGGACCAGTTCCCGGGGGGTGGCCGGGCGCCGGGCGCCGCGTACGGTCGCGGTGAACGGGCGGGCCCCCTCGCGTTCCAGACGGACGCTCAGGTCGAGCCGGGATCCTGGCTCGGGCAGCCGCATCCGGTAGCCGCCGTCCACGGGGAAGAACGGGGAGACGTAGAACTCCTTGCCGGTGACGGCCCGGTCCTTCCCGTCGGGCTGCAGAAGGTAGCCGTGGCGTCCGCCGTACGTGTTGTGCACCTCGGCGACGACGCAGAGGGGACTGCCGTCGGCGCGGTGGCACCAGTAGACGGTGATCGGGTTGAAGACGTACCCGAACACCCGGGCCTGGGTGAGCATGGTGACGGTGCCGTCGCCCAGCTCCACGCCCCGGGCGCGCAGGAAGCGCTCCAGACCGGCCCGGATGGTGGGGGCGGTGCCGCCGAAGTGGTCGCGGGCGTCGAACCGGGCCAGCGGTCGCAGGGCGCGCGGCAGCCGGGGCGGCCGGTCGGGGTCGATCAGCCACAGATAGGTCCGGTGCCGGAACGCGTACTTCGTCGGACGGTTCCGTACGTGGGTGATCGTGCACGGGTAGAGGGCGCTCACCACCGCACCCCCAGGGCGGCGGCGGCCTCGACCCCCGAGCGGCAGCCGTCCTCGTGGAAGCCCCAGCCGTGGTACGCCCCCGCGTAGGCGGTGACGGGACCGGACAGGGTGTGCAGCCGGGCCTGGGCCGCGACCGACTCCGGGGTGTAGACGGGGTGCTCGTAGACCATGCGGGCGCGGACGGTGTCCGGGTCGACCCGGTCGGCGCCGTTCAGCGTGACGACGAAGGTGTCCGGGGCGTCGAGCCGCTGGAGCCGGTTCATGTCGTAGCTGACGGTCACCCGGTCGGCGTCGGCGGCGCACGAGGGCATCAGGTAGTTCCAGGAGGCCCTGGCCCCTCGGGCGCGCGGCAGCAGCGTGGTGTCCGTGTGCAGCAGGGTCGGGTTGCGGGAGTACCGGAAGGCGCCGAGCGTGGCGCGCTCGGCGTCGGTCGGGTCGGCGAGCATCCGCAGCGCCTGGTCGGGGTGGGTGGCGATAACGACGGAGTCGTACGGGGTGGTCGTGCCGTCCTCGGTGGTGATGTCGACCCCGTCCGCGTGCCGGGTGACGGCGCGCACCGGGGTCGAGGTGTGCACGGCGGCGAGCTGCTTGACGACGAGGTCGACGTAGGAGCGCGATCCGCCGGTGACGGTGCGCCAGACCGGCGAGTCGCCGATGGTGAGCATGCCGTGGTGGTCGAGGAAGCGGAAGAGGTAGCGGGCCGGATAGCGCAGGGCGGTGACCGGGTCGCAGGACCAGACGGCGGAGACCACGGGCGTCAGGAAGTGGGCGTGGAAGTACGGCGAGAAGCGCCCGCGCCGGGCGAACTCCCCCAGCGTCATGCCGCTCCCGTCGCTCTCCGGCAGCGCCAGCAGGGCCCGGGCGGCACGGTGGAAGCGCGGCACCTCGGCGAGCATCCGCAGATAGGGGCCGCGCACGGCGGAGCGCGGCTGCGCGAAGAGCCCGGCGGGACCCCGGGCCCCGGCGTACTCCAGACCGCAGCCCTCGCACCGTACGGACATGGACATCTCGGACTCCTGGGTGGCGACGCCCAGTTCGTCGAAGAGCCGCAACAGGTGGGGGTAGGTCCGCCGGTTGTGCACGATGAACCCGGAGTCGACGCGGTGCACCCGGCCGTCGGACGCGGCCAGATCGTGGGTGTGGGCGTGGCCGCCGACGCGGTCGTCGGCCTCGTACAGCGTCACCTCATGAGCGTCGCGGAGAACATGTGCGGCGGTCAGTCCCGCCACCCCGGCTCCCACCACGGCCGTCCGCCGCCGTGCCCCTGCCATTCCGGCTCCCTCCGGTCCTCACACCTGGTCGGAGCACTACGGGAGCGCCCCTCAGGTGGCATTCGTGGCCGGTGGCCGAGCGGATTGGTCGATCACCGGATCTGCTCCGAACGGGTGAATGAGGAACCGCCGACCAATCCGCCGGCCGCCCTGGCGCCGAACCCCTTGCGTGAGAGAAGAGCCGGACCGGCGTACGGACGGCCGTGGCGTATCCGCCCCGGCGGTCGCGCTCGGCGCGTGCCGTGGGAGCCGCGGGACCGCGGCCTCCCGGACGGGCGCCCGCCGCCCGGGCCTCCCTCTCTCCGCACGAAACTTCCGATCCAGGAGAAACACCATGAACACCCTCCTTTTCCGCCGCGCAGCCGTAGCCGTGTCCGCAGCAGCCGTGCTGCCGCTGGCGCTGGCCGCCTGCTCGTCGGACGACTCCTCCAAGGACTCGGCGGCCGGCTCCAGCGCCAGCGCGTCCGCACCGGCGAGCCCCTCGGCCGATGACTCGGCGACCATGAACGAGCCGTTCGGCCCGGCCTGTTCGTCGGTGCCGAAGGAGGGCGCGGGTTCGTTCGACGGCATGGCGAAGGACCCGGTCGCCACGGCCGCCTCGAACAACGAGGCGCTGTCGACGCTGGTGGCCGCCGTGAAGCAGGCCGGTCTGGTCGACACGCTCAACAACGCCGAGAACATCACGGTGTTCGCCCCGACCAACGACGCCTTCGCGAAGATCCCGAAGGCCGACCTGGACGCGCTGCTGGCCGACAAGGCCGAGCTCACGAAGGTCCTCACCTACCACGTGGTGGGCGAGAAGCTGACGCCGCAGCAGCTGGAGAAGGGGTCGTTCGACACCCTGGAGAAGAGCAAGCTGACGACGGCCGGCTCGGGCACGGAGTACACCGTGAACGACTCGTCCAAGGTCGTCTGCGGCAACGTCCAGACCGCCAACGCGACGGTCTACATCGTCGACACGGTCCTGATGCCGCCGCAGTAGTCCTCCACCGGTTCCCCCATCGACGAGGGGCGGGCAGCCACGTGCACCGTGGCCGTCCGCCCCTCGTCGTGCGCGGGTGGGACCGACTGAGAATCCCACCGAAAATATCGCCGGAAATGTACACATAAGCACCGGATAAGCGCACCATGGAGAGGAAGAGAGAAGGGTGCCTGCCGCATCCATCCGCACGGCGGCGGGGCCCGCAGGACCGAAGGAGACGAAATCTCATGAGCAACGTCTCACACGCGAGGAGTGACTTGTCGGGCCACCCCGACGCCTCCGAGATGCGTGCACGGTACGACCGCGTGATGGGCGGCCGCGATGTGGCGCTGGTGGACGCGCCGGTGTTCCTCGTCGGCCTCTACTGCGCCGTTTCGCCGTGGGTGCTCCACTTCACGGCGAGCCAGCCGGCTCTGGTCACGCACAACCTGGTGATGGGTATCGCGATCGCGGTACTGGCTCTCGGCTTCACCGTGATGCCCGAGCGCATGTACGGCCTGAGCTGGGCGATCTGCGCCATCGGGGCGTGGATCATCGTGTCGACCTGGGTGGTGGGCACCAGCCCGGACGCCGGAATCGTGATCAACAACATCATCGTCGGCGGACTGACGGTCCTGCTGGGCATGGTCTGCGCAGGAGCGGCGATGAGAACCCGCAGCACGTGACCGACCCGGTCGGCCCCGGCCCCCTTCCCCGCCCCTCCGGTGCCTGAGGGGCGGGGTCCGGGGCCGCTCCCCGGTTCCCGGAGGGGGCGGGCGGCGGAACGAGCCCGCCGCAGACGCCCCGCTCCCCGCCAGGCCCCCGCTCACCCCACCGAGCTGTACGCCACCACGCCCCGCAGCACGGCGTCCACCGCCTTGCGCGCGCTCTTCGCCACGCTGGAGGCCCCCTCCCCCGCGTCCCGGGGCGCCGCCGCGGCGATCTGCCCCAGCACGTCGATCACCTGCTTGCACCACCGCACGAAGTCCCCCGCCGGCATCTCCGCCTCGCGCAGCACCTCGTCCAGCGTCCGGCCGGAGGCCCACATGTAGACCGCCCAGGCGAAGCCCAGATCGGGCTCGCGCTGCCCGACCCCTTCCGCCTGGTTGATCTTGAAGTCCTCCTCCAGTGCGTCCAGCCGACCCCAGATCCGCACCATCTCGCCCATGGCGACCTTGGCGGGCCCGGACGGCAGCTTGGGCGCGACCGCGTCATCGGCCTGCCGCGCCTCGTAGACCAGGGCCGAGACGCACGCGGCGAGCTCGGCGGGGTTGAGCCCCTCCCAGACCCCCTCGCGCAGGCACTCGCTGGCCAGCAGATCCAGCTCGCCGTAGAGCCGGGCCAGCCGCCGCCCGTTGGCGGTGACCTCGTTGCCCCGGAGATAGTCCAGCTCGGTGAGGAGCGCGACGATCCGGTCGAAGGTCCGGGCGATCGTGTTCGTCCGCCCCTCGATCCGCTTCTCCAGCTGCCGGGTGTCCCGTTGCAGCCGGTGGTAGCGCTCGGCCCACCGGGCGTGGTCCTCCCGCTCGTCGCACCCGTGGCAGGGGTGGGCGCGCAGCTCGGTGCGCAGCCGGGCGATCTCGCGGTCGTCGGCGGCCGGCGCCCGTCCCCTGCGGTGCCGGTCGGGCACGATGTGCCCAGCCTTGGACCGCAGTGCGGAGGCCAGATCACGCCGGGACTGCGGCGAGCGCGGGTTGAACGACTTCGGAACGCGCATCCGGTCCAGCGCCTCGACCGGCACCGGGAAGTCCATCGAGGCCAGCCGCTTGACCTGCCGCTCGGCCGTCAGCACCAGCGGCCGCGGCCCGTCGTGGTGGTCGAAGCCGCGGTGCCCGTTGGCCCGCCCGGCGGGCAGCCCCGGGTCCAGCACCAGCGCCAGTCCCGCGAACTTGCCCGTCGGGACGTGGATGACGTCGCCGGGCTTCAGCTTCTCCAGGGACGAGGCCGCCGCGGCCCGCCGCTGGGCCGCGCCCTGCTTGGCCAGCTCCGTCTCCCGGTCCTTCAGGTCGCGCCGCAGCCGCGCGTACTCCTCGAAGTCCCCCAGGTGGCAGGTCATGCCCTCCTTGTAGCCCTCGAGGCCCTCCTCGTTGCGCTGCACCTGCCGGGAGATACCGACGACGGACCTGTCCGCCTGGAACTGGGCGAACGAGGTCTCCAGCAGCTCGCGCGACCGGTGCCGCCCGAACTGCTGCACCAGGTTGACCGCCATGTTGTACGAGGGCCGGAAGCTGGAGCGCAGCGGATATGTCCGCGTCCCGGCGAGGCCGGCCAGCGCCGTCGGGTCGAGGCCGCGCTGCCACAGGACCACCGCGTGGCCCTCGACGTCGATGCCGCGGCGTCCGGCCCGGCCGGTGAGCTGGGTGTACTCGCCGGGGGTGATGTCGGCGTGCTGCTCGCCGTTCCACTTGACGAGCTTCTCCAGCACCACCGAGCGGGCGGGCATGTTGATGCCGAGCGCCAGGGTCTCGGTGGCGAAGACGGCCTTCACCAGGCCCCGGACGAACAGCTCCTCGACGACCTCCTTGAACGTCGGCAGCATGCCCGCGTGGTGGGCGGCGATGCCCCGTTCCAGCCCTTCGAGCCATTCGTAGTAGCCCAGGACATGGAGGTCCTCGCCGGGGATGGACGCGGTCCGCTCCTCGACGATCTCGCGGACCAGCCGGCGGTTGTCCTCGTCGTTGAGCCGGAGTCCGGCGTACAGGCACTGCTGGACGGCGGCCTCGCAACCCGCCCGGCTGAAGATGAACGTGATCGCGGGGAGCAGCCCCTCGTTGTCCAGCCGGTCGATGACCTCGGGCCTGCCGGGCGTCCAGATCCGGCCGCGCTGCCGGCGCTCGCGTTCGCGGTCGGCCTCGCGCACCATCTTGCCCCGGCGGCGGTCCCGGGGGTTGTAGGTGTTCTGGCTCTCCTGGCGGGCGAGCCGGACCAGATCCGGGTTGACCTCGCGGCGTCCGGCGCCCCGGCCGCCGTGGTCGGTCCCCTCCTCGAAGAGGTCGTACATCCGGCGTCCGGCCATCACGTGCTGCCAGAGTGGCACCGGCCGGTGCTCGGAGACGATGACCTCGGTGTCGCCGCGCACGGTGTCCAGCCAGTCGCCGAACTCCTCCGCGTTGGACACGGTCGCCGAGAGGGAGACCAGCGTCACCGACTCGGGGAGGTGGATGATCACTTCCTCCCACACCGCGCCCCGGAAACGGTCGGAGAGGTAGTGCACCTCGTCCATGACCACGTAGCCGAGGCCGGACAGCGACTGGGAGCCCGCGTACAGCATGTTCCGCAGGACCTCGGTGGTCATCACGACCACCGGCGCCTCGGAGTTGACGCTGTTGTCGCCGGTCAGCAGACCGACCTTGTCCGCGCCGTACCGCTTGACCAGGTCGGCGTACTTCTGGTTCGAGAGCGCCTTGATCGGCGTGGTGTAGAAGCACTTGCGGCCCTGCTCCAGGGCCAGGTGCACGGCGAACTCGCCGACGATCGTCTTGCCCGATCCGGTGGGCGCCGCGACCAGCACCCCCTTGCCCGCCTCCAGGGCCTGGCAGGCCTCGATCTGGAACGGGTCCAGGCCGAAGTCGTACATCTCCCGGAAGGGCCCGAGGGCCGTCGCCATCTCGGCCGCACGGGCGCGGGATGCCTGGTATCGCTCAGCTGGTGAGAGGTCCTCTGTCATCTTGGCTACGAGCCTACCCGCCACCTCCGACAGTCAGCCGGATCTTTAATTCGCCCGGGCCTTCGACCCGGCGGCCCCCGGTCGGTGCCCGGTGAGCACCCGCACGGCTCCCGGTACGCAGGTGGCGGTGAGCGGCAGCGCGCCCATCGGTTCACCGTCCGCGTACGCCGTGATCCCGGCCGCCGCCAGCTCGATCGAGGAGACCCGGTGCACCGTGACGGCCCGGTGGCCCAGATGCGTGCCCCGGTAGACCTTCGGGAACACCTTGAGCAGCTCGGTGCGGGTGCACTCCCCGACCACGGTCACGTCGAAGAGCCCGTCGTCCATTTCGGCGTCGGCGCAGATCCGCATGCCTCCGCCGTACGTGGTGCCGTTGCCGACCGCGACGAGGGTGGCCTCGATGTCGGCGGCCTCGCCCCCGTCGAGCCGGATCCGGTACGGGATCGGCTTGAAGGCGGCCAGTTCGGCGAGGATCGCGAGGTCGTACGTGAACCGGCCGCCGACGAAACGCATCCGGTTGCCCCGGTCGTTGACCCGGGAGTCGAAACCGGAGGCGAGGACGGAGCCGAACCAGCGGTCCCCGACCCGCCCCAGGTCGATCGCGCGGTCGCCGCCCTCCTTCAGGGCCCGAGCGGCCAGCCGTCCGGCGGCGGCCGGGTCGCGGACCGGCAGGCCCAGCGCACGGGCGAAGTCGTTGCCGGTGCCGACGGCGACGACCCCGAGCGGGGTGCCGGTCCCGGCGACGGCCTGGAGGGCGAGGGACATCAGCCCGTCCCCGCCGACGGCTATGAGCGCTCCGGTCCCCGCCGCCACCGCCTCGCGGGCCCGGCGCAGGGCGTCGTCGGCATCCTCGCCCAGCACCGTACGGACGGAGAATCCGGCGTCCCGCAACGCGGAAGCGGCCGGCTGCGCGGCGTGCGCGCCCCGGCCGCGTCCCGCGGTGGGATTGACGAAGAGGGTGATCTCGCTGGTCACCCTTCCGGACCCTACAAGGTCAGGTGATGTCGTCGTAACCGTTCAGCCGCTGCGATCCGGGCCCGTCCGCCTCACCGGTGGCCTGGCCGGGCACCGCGGGGCGGGAGGACGAGACGTTCTCCACGCGGCCGACGGGCTCGGGCGTCAGGTCGAGCTGCGAGGCCTCGTCGTCGCCGAGCTCGGCGTCGGGGTTGTTGCGGTCGCGGCGCTTGTCGTTGAGCAGGGAGAAGCCGACGGCGACGAAGTAGAGGAGTGCGAGCGGTCCGGCGAGGAGCAGCATGGAGAGCGGTTCGCCGCCGGGGGTCGCGATGGCCGCGAAGGCGGTGAGGCCGACGATCATGCCGCGCCACCAGCCGAGCATCCGCTTGCCGGTGACGACCCCGGTCATGTTCAGCGCGATGAGCAGCAGGGGCAGCTCGAAGGCGAGACCGAAGACGAGGACCATGCGGACCAGGAGATCCAGATAGCTGTCGAGCTCGATCTGGTTCTGGACGTTGTCGGGGCTGAACCCGAGCATGATCTCGGCGGTCTGCGGCAGGATCGCGTAGGCGAGGTAGCCGCCGGAGAGGAAGAGGGGGGCGCCCACCACGGCGAAGGCGTAGGCGTAGCGCTTCTCGCCCTTGTGCAGTCCCGGGGCGACGAAGGCCCACAGCTGGTACAGCCAGACCGGCGTGGCGAGCAGCACGCCGGACATCAGGGCGACCTTGAGCGCGTTGGTGAACGGCGCCAGCAGGGTGTTGGTCTTCAGCAGCGCGCAGGGCTTGCCGTTGACGGCGACGACCACGCCGTCCTTGCATCCGACGGACTCGAGCAGAGGGCGCAGCAGGAAATCGTAGATCTCCTTCTGGAAGAACGCCGCCACGATCGTCACCACGACGATCGCCAGCACGGCCTTCAGCAGCCGGTTACGCAGCTCACGCAGGTGATCGAGGAGGGGCATCCGCCCCTCGTCGTCCTTCTCCTGCTTGCGGGCAGACTTGAGCAACCCACTTCCCTCGTCTCGTGCGGCGGCTGTCGGCGGAGCGCGTCAGCGGTCAGCTCTGGGTGGTGGGCTTGGCCTCGTTGACCGGGCGGGAGCTGGTGACGTCTCCCGGCGCGGCCTGGATGGTGCGCGCGGTGGTGGACTGCGGCGGGACCGTGTCGTCGGTGGTCTCCGCGGCGGGCGCCGCGGCGGCCGCGTCGTCCTTCTTCATCGCCTTGGCCTCGCTCTTGAGGATGCGGGCCGACTTGCCGAGCGAGCGCGCCATGTCGGGGAGCTTCTTGGCACCGAAGAGCAGCAGGATGACAGCGATGATCAGAACGATCTCGAGGGGCTTCAGATTGCCGATCATGTGCGACTTCCTTCTCACTGAGGCGGCTGGGGGGTGGGCTCGCTACCCGTTCGACCGGGCATACGTCCGATCCTTGCGCTTGGCAGCGATCGTAACCCGCGGGGGTAAACGCGAGGCAATGCCCGCGCGTACTCCGGCTTGCGGCCCCGCACCTCCCTGCCTGGGCCGACCCATGCAGCGTACCTCCCGGTGCTGTCGGGCATGAGGCCCCGGGGCCGGTCGTCGGGCTGCCGCCGCGGCCCGCGTACGGCCGCTCGACGGTCTGCGCTAGCGCAGGCCGTCACCGGTGGCCGCGAGGCGGGTGGCGGCCCGCTCCAGGTCCTCCGACGCCCGGTTGATGCGCTCGGTGGTGTCGGTGACCTGGCGGCCGAGACGCCGCGCCTCGACGAAGACCTTGATGCCGAGGACGCCGAGGACGGCGATGCCCAGGAATCCGAGGGCGATGGCGAGCATGGGCCAGAACATACGGGCTGCCTCTCTTCCCGCGAGCTTGTCGCGGGCTTCCGGCGGGCGGGGGGCTGCGGTCGGCGCTACCGGGCGGTGTGCAGGCGCAGGGTCCGTACCCCGCCGCCGGTGAGCAGTTCGATGATGCGCTCGCCGGCGGGCTTGCGGACCGAGGCGCCGCACTCGGGGCAGGTGAAGGTGTAGAAGGTCGTGCGGCGGCTGGCGCCGATCGCCAGGCGCAGCGCGGAGGCGGCCAGTTCGAAGCGCCCGCGGCAGTCGGGGCAGGCGGCCCGGAACCGTACGGCGGCGGGGACCGGCACGGGGACGGGGCCCGCGCCCGAGCCGGGCGTCGCGCGTATCTCGGTGCCGGACAGAGCCTCCGGGCGGACTCCGGCGGCGGCCGGGAACAGGGGTGTCCGGTTCATCGTCGTCTCCCTCCCCGGTCCCTCAGACCGCTTCCTCGTAGGCGGCGAGCGCCTCGCGGGCGGCCTCGCGGGCGCTGTCCGCGAGCTCCGGCGGGGTGACGATGCGGCCGTCGCCGCCGAGCCGCAGGGCGAGCCGGCGCAGCGAGGCCGGGTCCGGGGTGCGCAGGGTGATGCGCAGACCGCCGTCGGGCAGTTCCTCGGCACGGTCGTGCGGGTAGTACTCGGCGACCCAGCGGCCGCCGGTACCGACCTCGATCACGACCTCCGGGTCCTCGGCGGCGGGCTGGACCAGACCGGCGGACAGGTCGCGCAGCTCCAGCTCGGGCGGTGCGGCGGGGGCGTCCAGGAGGCGGATCTCGGCGACGCGGTCGAGCCGGAAGGTCCGGCGGGCCTCGGAGAGCCGGCACCAGCCCTCCATGTAGGTGTGGCCGACGGCGAAGAGCCGGATCGGGTCGACCTCGCGCTCGGTGAGTTCGTCGCGGGCGGGCGAGTAGTAGCGCAGCCAGAGCCGGCGGCGCTCGGAGATGGCCCGGTCGACGTCGGCGAAGACGCCGCCCTCGGCCTCGAAGGTCACCGAGAGCCGGGAGCTGGCCGCGCCGGACTCGCCGGCGGCCGTCTCCAGCTTGGCGGTGGCACGGACGAGGGCCTCCCGGTCGCTTTCGCGCAGGCCGGGCAGGGTGGCGACCGCGCGGGCGGCGACGAGCAGCGCGGTGGCCTCGTCGGCGGCGAGCCGGAGGGGCGCGGCGACGTCGTCCGGGTTGTGCCACCAGATGCGGTCGCCGTCGGTGTCGATGTCGAGGAGGTCGCCGCCGCGGAAGCTGGTGCCGCACATGGGCAGGACGTCGAGGTCGGAGATCAGCTCGTCCTCGGTGATCCCGAAGGCCCGCGCCACGTCCTGGACGTGGGCGCCGGGGCGTTCGCGCAGATACGTCACCAGGGACAGCATCCGGCGGGTCTGGTCGATCGCGTTCGTGGCCATCGTGTCGGCTCCCCTAGTCCTTGGCCACGGCTCGGAGCCGGTCCACCACATCGGCCCGCAGATCGGCGGGCTCCTCCACGACGACGTCCGGGCCGAACTCGACGAGCCAGGCGTCGAGTCCGTGTCCGTACGGGATCTCCAGCTCGTCCCAGCCGTCGCCGCGGTCCCGTACGGCGGTGGCACGGGCGCGCAGCGGGTAGCCGGCGCCGGCGCGGAGCCTGATCCGGGCGGTGCGGGTCGCGGTCTCGCCGGCCCAGCTCTCGACGGTCTCGCGGACGGTGACCACGTCGGGCACCTCGGCGCTGAAGGCTCCGGCGCGGGAGCGGACCCTGCCGGTGATGCGGGAGAGCCGGAAGACGCGTTCGGCGCCCCGCTCGCGGTCCCAGCCGGCCAGATACCAGTGGCCGCGCCAGCATTCCAGGGTCCAGGGTTCGACCTGGCGCTGCTCGGCGCGGGCGGAGTTGGCCTTGCGGTAGTCGAAGGTGACGGGGCGGCGGTCGCGGCAGGCCAGCATGAGGGGCTCGAAGGCGGCCTCGTGGACGGGGATGCGGGGTTCGAGGGCGCTGTGGACCTCGTAGGCGTCCTCGGCCTCGGGCATTCCGGCGGCGCGCAGCTTCTGCAGGGCGCCGCTGGCGGCCCCGGCGAGGCGGGCCTGCTGCCAGACCTTGGCGGCGAGGCCGAGGGCGGCGGCCTCCTCGGCGTCCAGAGTGATGGGGGGCAGCCGGTTGCTGTCGCGGCGGGCGAGGTAGCCGGTGTCGCCGTCGAGGTTCTCGACGGTCTCGATGACGAGTCCGAGCTCGCGCAGATCGTCCTTGTCGCGCTCGAACATCCGGTTGAAGGAGTCGTCGGTGCCCGCTTCGAGGTAGGCCTCGATGGACCCGCGGAGTTCGCGCTTACTGAGGGGGCGCCGGGTCCCCAGCAGGCACAGCGCGAGGTTCATCAACCGCTCGGCCTTGGCAATCGCCATCGACGCCCTTTCTCCGGTGCTCTACGACGGTCGACCGTACCGCCCCGGGGTGTGGGGATCCAAAGCCGGGCTGTCGCGCGGAGCGCGCCCGGGGGGCCGCCGCAGAGCGCCGAGGGCCCCCGCCGTGCGGCGGAGGCCCTCGGTGCGTGCGGCGGAACGGATCAGGCCGCGACGAGGTCGCAGACGAAGATCAGCGTCTCACCGGGGGCGATCTTGCCGCCGGCGCCGCGGTCGCCGTAGGCGAGGTGCGCGGGGATGGTCAGCTGGCGGCGGCCGCCGACCTTCATGCCCTGCACGCCCTTGTCCCAGCCGGAGATGACCTGGCCGGCACCGAGCTGGAACTGCAGCGGGGTGCCGCGGTTCCAGGAGGCGTCGAACTCCTCGCCGGTGGAGAAGGAGACGCCCACGTAGTGGACGGAGACGGTCTGGCCCGCCTGGGCGACCGGGCCGTCGCCCTCCCAGATGTCCTTGATCTCCAGATCGGCCGGCGGCTCGCCGCCCGGGAAGTCGACCTCGGGCTTCTCGATGCTCACTGAACTGCTCCTAAAAGAATCTTGGGGAAAGCCCCACAAGTCTCGCACGGGTCCGCGCGCCCGCCGGACGTCGCCGGGGGTGTCTCAGACCGTGCCGAGGATGTCGACCACGAAGACCAGGTTGTTCTTGGCCAGCTGGTTGGAGGGGTCGGCTCCGTAGGCCTGGTTGGGCGGGATGGTCAGCAGGACGCGGTCGCCGACGTGCTTGCCGACCAGACCCTTGTCCCAGCCCTGGATGACGCCGCCGACGCCGATGGGGAAGGCGCTCGCGCCGCCGTGGTCCCAGGAGGAGTCGAACTTCTCGCCGTCCTCCCACTTCACCCCGGTGTACTGGACGACCAGCCCTTCGCCGGCCTTGACCTCGGCGCCGTCGCCCTTGATGAGCACCTGCTCCTTGAGGTCCTTCGGGGCCTTCTCCCCCTTGGGAATGGTGATGGTCGCGGCCTTCTGCGAGGCGGCCTTCACCTCGGGCATACCGGCCTCGCTCGCGGCCTGGTCGCCCTTGGCCTCGCCCTTCTTGTCGACCTTCTTGGCGTTGACGATGTCGACGACCCAGACCAGCGGGTCGCTGGGCTTGATCCCGGACTGCGGGTTCAGCTGCTCGCCGACGATCGCCTCGGCCGTGCCTTCGACCTGCACCCGGCTGCCGACCTTGTGGCCGGCCAGCGCGTCCGCGACCTTGGTCGGCAGCATCTGCCCCTGCTGGCCGACCTCCTGCACGACCTGGGCGCGGGGGGCCTCCGGGTCGGCGCCCTGCCGCTCCGCCCAGGTGGAACCGAGCGCCTCGATGTTGCCGGCGAAGTCCAGGCGGACGATGTCGCCCTTCTTCACCTCGGCGCCGTCACCGGTCGAGACGTCGCTCGCGACGACCTCGTCGGAGACCTTGGCGTCCTTGGCGATCTCGATCTTGGGCTCGGCGCCGAACTTCCCGGAGACCTCGGCGACGGGCCCCGAGTTCTTCGGTGCTGCGTCGTCCTCGGAATCGGAACCGCAGGCGGCGGTGATCAGCAGAGCGGGCACAGCCAGTACGGCGGCGACACGCCGGGCAGTTTTCGTGGGGATCATCAGTCCAACTCGCTTAGGGGGCTCCGGGCACTCCCGCCACTCTACGACTTCGCCCCAACGGCAACACGGGTACCGACACGGCTGTACGCCGGGACCCACGGCCCCGGCGTACAATGCGTCCTTTTTCCCACGAGCCCCGTGCGGGCGGGCCCGTCACATGCCGGCGATCAGCTTCTCCACCCGCTCGTCGACGGAACGGAACGGGTCCTTGCACAGCACCGTCCGCTGCGCCTGGTCGTTGAGCTTGAGGTGGACCCAGTCGACGGTGAAGTCCCTGCGCTGTTCCTGGGCCCGGCGGATGAAGTCGCCGCGCAGCCGCGCCCGGGTGGTCTGCGGGGGCACCGACTTGCCCTCGAAGATCTTCAGGTCGTTGCAGATGCGGGCCGCCTGTCCCTTCTTCTCCAGGAGGTAGAAGAGACCGCGCCGGCGGTGGATGTCGTGGTAGGCGAGGTCTATCTGGGCGACCCGCGGGTTCGACATGGTCATGTTGTGCTTGGCCCGGTACCGCTCGATGAGCTTGTACTTCATGACCCAGTCGATCTCGGTGTCGATCCGGTCGAGGTCCTGCGCCTCGATCGCGTCCAGGGCGCGGCCCCACAGCTCCAGGACCTGGTCGACGGTGCCGGTGCGGATCCCCCGGCGCTCGACGAAGTCCACGGCCTTCTCGTAGTACTCCCGCTGGACCTCGATGGCCGAGGCCTCCCGGCCGCTGGCGAGGCGCACCTTGCGCTGTCCGGTGAGGTCGTGGCTGACCTCGCGGATCGCCCGGATCGGGTTCTCCAGGGTCAGGTCCCGCATCACGGTGCCCGCCTCGATCATGCGGAGCACCAGGTCGGTGGCGCCGACCTTGAGCAGCATGGTCGTCTCGGACATGTTCGAGTCACCGACGATGACGTGGAGGCGGCGGTACCGCTCGGCGTCGGCGTGGGGTTCGTCGCGGGTGTTGATGATCGGCCGGGAGCGCGTCGTCGCGGAGCTGACGCCCTCCCAGATGTGCTCGGCACGCTGGCTGACGCAGTAGACCGCGCCGCGCGGGGTCTGGAGCACCTTGCCGGCGCCGCAGATCAGCTGCCTGGTGACGAGGAACGGAATGAGGATGTCCGCGAGCCGGGAGAATTCTCCGTGCCGGGCCACGAGGTAGTTCTCGTGGCAGCCGTAGGAGTTTCCCGCCGAGTCGGTGTTGTTCTTGAAGAGATAGACGTCGCCCGCGATTCCCTCCTCGTGCAGGCGGCGTTCGGCGTCGACGAGCAGGCCTTCGAGAATGCGCTCGCCCGCCTTGTCGTGGGTGACCAGTTCGGTCACGTTGTCGCATTCCGGGGTTGCGTATTCCGGATGCGATCCCACATCGAGGTAGAGGCGGGCGCCGTTCCGCAGAAAGACGTTGCTGCTGCGGCCCCATGACACGACACGGCGGAAGAGGTAGCGCGCCACTTCGTCAGGTGACAGTCGGCGCTGTCCCCTGAACGTGCACGTGACGCCGTACTCGTTCTCCAGCCCGAAAATGCGGCGGTCCATGACTGAACATTACGCCTTGTGGCCCGAGCTGAAACCGGGTTCGACGGCACCGTTTCGATCATTTTCCGATCCCGTCACGACGGCGGCGGTGCGGACGGGGGCCGCGAGGACCTTCCCGGTGGCCAGCAGGACGACCAGGGCGGCCACTCCCCCGGCCCCCGCGACGGCGAAGCTCCAGGCGGTCGAGCCGAGTTCGACGGCCGGTCCGGCGACGGCCGTGCCGGCCGCGGCGCCTACGCCGAACGTGGTGACGAGCCAGGAGAACGCCTCCGTCACCGTGCCGCGCGGGGCGTGCCGGTCGACCACGATGAAGGAGCAGGCGATGGCCGGGGCGAGGAAGACCCCGGCGAGGGCGGCGAGGGCGGTCATGAGCGGCACCGAGGGGGTGAGCGTCAGCGGCAGATAGCCCAGCGCCAGCAGTCCGACGACGACCCTCAGCCGCTTCTCCGGGGCGCCGGCCCACTGCCGCGCCCCGTAGGCCAGTCCGCCGATCAGCGCGCCGAGGCCGAGCGCGGCCATCAGCCAGCCGTACACCGCCTCCCGCCCGTGGTCGTCGGCGTACGCCACCCCGGCCACGGTGATGGAGCCGAGGGCGAGTCCGACGAAGAAGAACGCGCCGAGGAGCGCGAGGAGTCCGGGTGAGCGCAGCGCGCCGAGCCAGTGCGCCTCGCGGGGCGCGGAGCGCCAGGTGCGCGAGGGCTCGGACAGGACGACCGAGAGGGCGCCGAGGACGCCGATGGCGTTGATGACGAGCAGGGCGGCGGCCGGGGACCAGAGCGAGACGAGCAGCGTCACCAGGAGCGGTCCGACGGTGAACATGATCTCCTGCGCCACGGCGTCCATCGCGTACGCCCGGTGCACCTGGCCCTCCCCCTCGAGGACGCTGGGCCACAGGGCCCGCAGGCCGCCCTCCAGGGGCGGTGTGGCGACTCCGGCGACGATGACGGCCAGGTAGGCCAGCGGGAGCGAGCCGAGGCCGGCGAGGGCCAGCAGGGCCATCCCGAGCGCGGAGAGCACGGCGGCCGGGAGCTGGACGCGCGGCTGCCCGTACAGGTCGACCGCGCGGCCGAGCAGCGGCTGCCCGACGGCGGTGGCCAGGCCGTACGCGGCGGCGAGCGCGCCGGCCAGAGTGTAGCTGCCGCCCTCCGCGCGGACGAACAGCACGATCGCGATGTGCGCGGTGCCGTTCGGCAGCCGCCCCACCAGGGTGCCCGTCAGCAGCCGGGCGGCATGCCGCGCCCGGAGGATGTCCAGATATCCCGCGGCCATTCCCGCCCCTCTCCGCCCCGGCCGGCCCCGCGCCCGCCGAAGTGTTACGTATAACGTCGAGGCCCATACGTACCATGTGCGCAGTTCGCGGGTCCACCCCGCGTCGCCACCACGACGTCCCGCACGGAGGCACGAGTGACCAGCGCGCAGCAGCCCGGCCCCGCCCGGCCCACCAGTCGTGACGTGGGCCGGGCGGCGGGCGTCTCCCAGGCGACGGTCTCCCTGGTCCTGGGCGGCAAGTGGCCCGGCCGGGTGTCGGAGGTCACGGCCCAGCGGGTGAGGGACGCCGCCGCGGAGCTCGGCTACCGGCCCAACCTGGCGGCCCGCAGTCTGCGGCTCGGCCGCACCAGGACGGCGCTGCTGGTGGTCCCGGCGCTCACCAACGAGTTCTTCGCCCGGGTGTACGCGGGGGCGGCGGCGCTCGCCGCCGAGCACGACTTCGGCGTGGTGCTCTATCCCTCACCGGACGGCACGGGCCCGGCCCGGGACCCCTTCGCCTCGGCCCGCGCGGCCCTCGACGGGGTCATCGCGTCCTCGATGGCCGCCGACGCCCTGGACGCGCTGCACGGGGCGGATCTGCCGCTGGTGATGCTGGACAGCGATCCCTCGGACACCGGGCCGGCCGCCCATGTGAACCTCGACATCGCGGAGGGGATGCGGCAGGTGACGGCCCATCTGCTGGGGCTCGGCCACCGTCGTTTCCTGCATCTGGCGTCCGCCGTGGACACCTGGACGTTCGCGGTGCGCGCCGAGGCCCTGCACGGCGCGCTGGAGGCGGCGGGGGACGCGACGGTGCGCACGGTACGGGCCCCGCTGGACGTGGGGGCGGGGCGCGAGGCGGCCGAGCGGGCGCTGGCGGTCACCGGGGAGCGGCCCACCGCGATCGTCTGCGACGACGACATCCTGGCCGCCGGAGCCTGCAAGGCGGCCCGCAGGCTCGGGCTGCGCGTGCCGGACGAGCTGTCGGTGACCGGGTTCGACGACCTGGCGCTGGCGACCGCCCTGGAGCCGGAGCTGACCACCGTGCGGCTGCCGGCGGAGCAGGTCGGGGAGCGGGGCATGGAGGCGCTGCTCGCCGTGCTGGGCGGCCGCCCCGCCGGGCAGGGCGTTCTGCCGGTCCGGCTCGCCGTCCGCGGCTCCACGGCGCCGCCGCCCGCCGCCCGGACATGACGGTGCCCCCGGGCCGCAGCCCGGGGGCCTGTCGATTCACGACCGGTTACGCGTCGGTCCCCTCCGTGGAGCCGGAGGCGCCGCCGGTGCCGGTGTCGGAGCCGTCCTCGGCGTCGGACGGGGCGTCCGTGGGTGTGGCGGCCGCGGCTTCCGCCTCCAGCAGCCGGGCGAGCTGACGACCGACGATCCGCTTGAACTTGCGCTGCTGGGGACGGGTGCGGTCCAGGACCGCGACCTCCAGGCGCTCCGCGGGGATCTCCCGCTCGCCGCCTCCCGGCTCCCGCGAGAGGGCCTGGACGGCCAGCTTGAGCGCTTCGGCGAGCGTCATGCCGTCGCGGTGGCGCTGGTCGAGGAAGGAGCTGATCTGTTCGGAGTTGCCGCCGACCGCGACCGAGCCGTGCTCGTCCACGATCGATCCGTCGTGCGGCAGCCGGTAGATCTGGTCGCCCTCGGGGTCACTGCCGACCTCGGCGACCACCAGCTCCACCTCGTACGGCTTCTCGGCCGCGCTGGAGAAGATGGTGCCGAGCGTCTGGGCGTAGACGTTGGCCAGCCCACGGGCCGTCACATCGTCCCGGTCGTAGGTGTATCCGCGCAGATCGGCGTAGCGCACCCCGCCGATGCGGAGGTTCTCGTACTCGTTGTACTTGCCGGCGGCGGCGAAACCGATCCGGTCGTAGATCTCGCTGAACTTGTGGAGCGCGCGGGACGGGTTCTCGCCGACGAACACAATGCCGTCGGCGTACTGCAGCACAACGAGGCTGCGACCACGGGCGATGCCCTTGCGGGCGTACTCCGCCCGGTCGGCCATGGCCTGCTGGGGTGAGACATAGAACGGCGTCGACACCGGCTATCCGTCCCTTCCTGTCAGTGACGAGTGCATCGGAAAAAGGCTCGGAGTCCGGGTCAGAGCAGCGCGGCGCGCGGGCCGTCGGGCTGCTCCAGTCGGCGTTCCAGGATGGAGCGCGCGATCTCGGAGGACTCCTGGTCGGTCAGCCTCCGGAAGCCTTCGTCGGTGATGACGGTGACGATCGGATAGATGCGGCGGGCCACGTCCGGGCCTCCGGTCGCCGAGTCGTCGTCGGCCGCGTCGTACAGCGCCTGCACGACCAGGGTGAGGGCCTGCTCCTGCGTCAGGTCCTCCCGGTAGAGCTTCTTCATCGAGCCGCGGGCGAAGATCGACCCGGAGCCGGTGGCGGCGTAGCCGGTCTCCTCGGAGCGGCCGCCGGTGACGTCGTAGGAGAAGATGCGGCCCTTGTCGCGGTCGATGTCGTAGCCCGCGAAGAGGGGGACCACGGCGAGGCCCTGCATGGCCATGGCGAGGTTGGAGCGGATCATGGTGGAGAGCCGGTTGGCCTTGCCCTCCAGGGAGAGCTGGGCGCCCTCGACCTTCTCGAAGTGCTCCAGCTCCAGCTGGAAGAGCTTGACCATCTCCACGGCCAGTCCGGCGGTGCCCGCGATGCCCACCGCGGAGTACTCGTCGGCCGGGAAGACCTTCTCGATGTCGCGCTGCGCGATCATGTTGCCCATGGTGGCGCGCCGGTCGCCGGCCAGGACCACGCCACCGGGGAAGGACGCGGCGACGATGGTCGTCCCGTGCGGCGCCTCGACGGCCCCCTGGAGCGGCGGCAGGCTGCGGTTGCCCGGGAGCATCTCGGGCGACTGGTCGGACAGGAAGTCCATGAACGAGGACGAACCCGGCGTCAGGAAGGCAGCTGGTAGACGCCCGGTGCTACGAGTGTTGGCTTCCACGCGTTTCCCTCCAGGTATGCGATGGCCCTGCGCAAGAGAGTCAGGATCATCCCCCAACTTGCCGATGGCCGAATTGCAGTTGATGCGGCTTGTGCCACGGACCCTACCCGCCCCGCGGGAGTGATCCACATGTTCGGCGAGGTATATCCGTGCCGATCCGGCGGCCCGCGGGCCGGGCCCGGTCGGCGAGCGGGGTGACGGCCGACGCCGTCACCCCGCTCCCCGTCAGGCGTTCACATCCGTGGACTACTGTCCACCCTTCTGGACGAACGACCGTACGAAGTCCTCGGCGTTCTCCTCGAGCACGTCGTCGATCTCGTCCAGCACCGAGTCGACGTCGTCGCTCAGCTTCTCCTGTCGCTCCGCGAGGTCCTCGGACGCCTGCGCGTCCTGCGCCTGCTCCTCGACCTCCTCGGTGGAACGTGTCGCCTTCTGCTGTCCGCCGCCGGTGTCCTTGGTCGCCATGTAGCTCACCCCGCTCGGTTCGAAGCAATCGAAGCTCTTGATCAGACCCTACCCACCGGGTCCGACATTTGGCCCGGTAGTTGGTGCAAGCCCGTGCCTCAGGTGATTGATTCCCAGCCCGGAGGCCTTTCAGCCGCCCGACAGCGTCCGGACCAGCTCGTCCGCCGTACGGCAGCGGTCGAGGAGGTCCTTCACGTGCTCCCTGGTCCCGCGCAGCGGCTCCAGGGTGGGCACCCGCTGGAGCGAGTCGCGGTCCGGGAGGTCGAAGATCACCGAGTCCCAGGAGGCCGCCGCCACATCGTCGGCGTACTGCTCCAGACAGCGGCCCCGGAAATAGGCCCTGGTGTCCTCCGGAGGCGCCGTACGGGCCCTGGTGACCTGCTCCTCGACCAGCAGGCGCTTCATCTTCCCGCGTGCCACCAGACGGTTGTAGAGGCCCTTGTCGGGCCGTACGTCGGCGTACTGGAGGTCCACCAGATGCAGCCGGGGGGCGTCCCAGTCCAGCGCGTCGCGGCGGCGGTAGCCCTCCATGAGCTCCCGCTTGGCGATCCAGTCCAGCTCCCCCGACAGGCTCATCGGATCGGTCTCCAGCCGGTTGAGGGTGTCCTCCCAGCGGGTCAGGATGTCCTTGGTCTGCTCGTCGGCGTCGGCGCCGTACCGCTCGTCGACGTATTTGCGCGCCAGCTCGAAGTACTCCATCTGGAGCTGGACCGCGGTGAGTGTCCGGCCGCTGCGGAGCGTGATCAGCTGCCGCAGCTCCGGGTCGTGGGAGACCTGGTGCAGGGTCCGCACGGGCTGGTCGACCGCGAGGTCGACGGTGATGAACGCGTCCTCGATCATCGACAGCACCAGGGACGTGGTGCCGAGCTTGAGGTAGGTGGAGATCTCCGAGAGGTTGGCGTCGCCGATGATCACATGGAGCCGGCGGTACTTCTCGGCGTCGGAGTGGGGCTCGTCCCGGGTGTTGATGATGGGGCGCTTGAGCGTGGTCTCCAGTCCGACCTCGACCTCGAAGTAGTCGGCGCGCTGGCTGATCTGGAACCCGTGCTCGTTCCCGTCCTGCCCGATGCCGACCCGGCCCGCGCCCGTGACGACCTGGCGCGAGACGAAGAACGGCGTCAGATGGCGCACGATGTCCGAGAACGGCGTCTCCCGCTGCATGAGGTAGTTCTCGTGCGTGCCGTAGGAGGCGCCCTTGTTGTCGGTGTTGTTCTTGTAGAGGTGGATCGGCTGGGCGCCGGGGATGGCGGCCGCCCGCTCGGCGGCCTCGGCCATGATCCGTTCGCCGGCCTTGTCCCAGAGCACCGCGTCGCGCGGATTGGTGATCTCCGGGGAACTGTATTCGGGGTGCGCGTGGTCGACGTAGAGCCGGGCGCCGTTGGTGAGGATGACATTGGCCAGGCCGATGTCCTCGTCGGTGAGCTGGCTGGAGTCGGCGGTCTCACGGGCGAGGTCGAAGCCTCGCGCGTCACGCAGCGGGTTCTCCTCCTCGAAGTCCCAGCGGGCGCGTCGCGCCCGGTGCATCGCCGCCGCGTAGGCGTTGACGATCTGGGACGAGGTGAGCATGGCATTGGCGTTGGGGTGACCGGGGACGGAGATCCCGTACTCCGTCTCGATGCCCATTACTCGCCGTACGGTCATGCGGCCCTCCTTGCCCGGCGTCGGCTCCTCCCGGAGCGACGCTCACGTACCGCTGCTGTGTCCGGTGCGTCCGTGCGGTGCCCGTCACCGCACTGCGCGACTCGGCGGTACCGCAGAGCCTAGAGCGCCTCTGCGCCGGTGGGGAGCTCCATTACGAGTTTGCTCCGGCATGGCCGGAACGGGGGAATGAAACCGGCTGCGGAAGCCCTCCGGGGCTTTCCGCAGCCGGTCCGGGTATTACAGGTACTGGCCGGTATTGGCCACCGTGTCGATGGAGCGTCCGGTGTCCGCGCCCTGCTTTCCGGTGACGAGTGTGCGGATGAAGACGATCCGCTCACCCTTCTTGCCGGAAATCCTGGCCCAGTCGTCCGGGTTGGTGGTGTTCGGCAGGTCCTCGTTCTCCTTGAACTCGTCCACGCAGGCCTGCAGGAGATGAGCCACCCGCAGCCCCTTCTGGCCCTGTTCCAGGAATGCCTTGATGGCCATTTTCTTTGCCCGGTCGACGATGTTCTGAATCATCGCGCCGGAGTTGAAGTCCTTGAAGTACAGGACTTCCTTGTCGCCGTTGGCGTACGTGACCTCGAGGAAGCGGTTCTCCTCGGACTCCGTGTACATCCGCTCCACGACCGACTGGATCATGGCGTGGGCGGCGGCCTCGCGCGAGCCGGTGTGCTCGGAGAGGTCGTCCGCGTGCAGCGGGAGCGACGGGGTCAGGTACTTGGCGAAGATGTCCTTGGCCGCCTCGGCGTCCGGACGCTCGATCTTGATCTTCACGTCGAGCCGGCCGGGGCGCAGGATGGCGGGGTCGATCATGTCCTCGCGGTTGGAGGCGCCGATGACAATGACGTTCTCCAGGCCCTCCACCCCGTCGATCTCGGCGAGCAGCTGCGGGACGATGGTGTTCTCCACGTCCGAGCTGACGCCGCTGCCGCGGGTGCGGAAGAGGGACTCCATCTCGTCGAAGAAGACGATGACGGGGGTGCCCTCGCTCGCCTTCTCCCGCGCCCGCTGGAAGACCAGACGAATGTGCCGCTCGGTCTCACCGACGTACTTGTTGAGCAGCTCGGGGCCCTTGATATTGAGGAAGTAGCTCTTCCCCGCGGGCTGCCCGGTGACCTCGGCGACCTTCTTGGCGAGCGAGTTGGCGACGGCCTTGGCGATGAGCGTCTTGCCGCAGCCGGGCGGGCCGTAGAGCAGGATGCCCTTGGGCGGGCGCAGCTCGTGCTCCCGGAAGAGGTCGGGGTGCAGATACGGAAGCTCGACCGCGTCGCGGATCAGCTCGATCTGGTCGCCCAGGCCGCCGATCTTGTCGTAGTCGATGTCCGGGACCTCTTCGAGGACGAGCTCCTCGACCTCGCTCTTGGGGACCACCTCGTAGACGTAGCCCGACCTGGAGTCCAGGAGCAGGGCGTCGCCGGAGCGGATGGTGATGTCCAGCAGCGGCTCGGCGAGCCGCACCACCCTCTCCTCGTCGGTGTGCCCGACCACCAGGGCGCGCTCGCCGTCCTCCAGGATCTCCTTGAGGGTGACGATGTCCCCGGCCCGCTCGAACTCCATGGCCTCGACCACGTTGAGCGCTTCGTTGAGCATGACCTCCTGGCCACGCCGCAGGTCCTCGAGCTCGACGCTGGGGCTGACGTTCACCCGGAGCTTGCGGCCCCCGGTGAAGATGTCGCAGGTGCCGTCCTCGTTGGCCTGCAGGAAGACGCCGAAACCGGCGGGCGGCTGGGCCAGCCGGTCGACCTCTTCCTTCAGGGCCACGATCTGGTCACGCGCCTCACGGAGCGTGTTGGCGAGCCGCTCGTTCTGAGCGGACACGCCCGCCAGGTTCGTCTGCAACTCGACGATCCGCTCTTCGAGAATCCTCGTATGCCGCGGAGAGTCGGCGAGCTTGCGGCGCAGGACGGCGATTTCCTGCTCGAGATAGGCAACCTGGCCGGCTGGGTCCTCGGACCCGCGCGCGGGCCGGATGCCGCGGTTGATGTCGTCGTCGTGGGCTGCCACGGTCCTCACCTCCTCCATGGGGAGCTGGACGCTTCCTGACCCTACCTGGGTGGGTGATGATTGAAACCCCTAGATCACAAAGACTGCGGGGCGTGTCCGATCTTCACCCTTGCGCTCTCCCTCACGTCAAGGGAATACCCACCCTGCGGCACCGGAAAGCCGCCGGTTGTATCGTCGAGTTGTTCAACACCCGTCAGGGCTGGCTCCAATTGGTTCGGATACGCAGGAACGGCAGGACACATGACCGTGCAGCAGGACTCGCCGGGCGACAGTGACACGCAGGACCTGGAGGTCTGGATCGACCAGGACCTCTGTACGGGGGACGGCATCTGCGTGCAGTACGCCCCCGATGTCTTCGAGCTGGACATCGACGGCCTGGCGTATGTGAAGAGCTCCGACGACGAGCTGCTGCAGGCCCCGGGGGCGACCACTCCGGTGCCGCTGCCGCTCCTCCAGGACGTCGTCGATTCGGCCAAGGAGTGCCCCGGCGACTGCATCCACGTGCGGCGCGTCAAGGACAGCGTCGAGGTGTACGGGCCGGACGCCGAGTAGCCGGACGCGAGCGGGCCACGGCGGCGCTCAGACGCTGCGGGCGAGCTCCCCCGAGCTGCGGACGAAGCTCTGCCCCTTCCACCGCCAGGAGGCCTGTTCCTCCTGGTCGGGACAGCAGCGCGGCACCTCCAGCGAGGAGTAGCCGAGGAGCGTCGCCGAGACGACGCCGTCGCGTACGGCGAAGTCCCCGACGGTCTTCCTGTCAGCGGGGTCCACCAGGGTCGCCACGACCCGGGGTGCGGCCCCGCTCGCCTGTGTTAGGACGTAGATGCCGCCGGGCGGGGTCCCCGATCCGGCGGCGCAGTGCACCACGGCGACGGTCTCCGGCCGCCCGTCGCCGTCGAGGTCGCCGGGGGCCTGTTCCGCGACCGTCGTCCCGGCGCCGCCGCACTGGAGCGGGAAGTCGACTCCGGCCGGGTCCGGGGCGGGCACGGGGGCGCCGTGCCGCGTGGTGGTCCGCTGCTCGGAGTCCGTGGCGGTCGCCGTGGCCGTACGGGGCTGGAGCAGCCCGGCCAGCGCGACGACGCCCGCCATCGCCGCGGCCGTGGCGAGCCAGTGCAGCGGCTTGGCGGCGGTGTGGGCGAGGTCCGGGAGCGCGGAGGTCTGCACGCGGTATGTCTCCTGATGGTTCCTGGGAGCCCGGTGAAGGGGTGGGGACACCCCGAGGGGTTGCCCGGCATCGTGCCACACCTCACACCCGGGCGGAACGGCGGGGCGACGAAAAGGCGCCGCCGCGCCGTTCCCCGGTCGGTCGGGGAACGGCGCGGCGGCGCCGGTGCGTTGCGCGGGTCAGCCGCTGTCGGCCGCGGAGCCTCCGCGACTCCGGCCGCCCGGTCCCTCGTAGTCCTCGCCGTAGGCGCCCTTGGAGGGGCGGCGGCGGCGCAGCGGCGGCTCGACGCCGTCCGCGAGGCGGCGGGCGGTGACCAGGAAGCCGGTGTGGCCGATCATCCGGTGGTCGGGGCGGACGGCGAGGCCCTCCACGTGCCAGTTGCGGATCATCGACTCCCAGGGCTGCGGTTCGGCGAAGCAGCCGATCTCGCGGATGGACTCGACGGTGCGCGAGAGCTGGGTGGTGGTGGCGACGTAGGCGCAGAGGATGCCGCCGGGCACCAGGGCCTTGGAGACGGCCTCCAGGCACTCCCAGGGGGCGAGCATGTCCAGCACGACGCGGTCGACGTCGGTGTCGGAGAGGTTGTCCTGGAGGTCTCCGACGGTCAGCTGCCAGGCGGGGTGCGGCGAGCCGAAGTAGCGCTCGACGTTCTGCTGGGCGATCTCGGCGAAGTCCTCGCGGCGCTCGTAGGAGTGCAGCATGCCCTGCTCACCGATGGCGCGCAGCAGGAAGGTGGAGAGCGATCCGGATCCGACCCCGGCCTCCACGACGCGGGCGCCGGGGAAGATGTCGGCGAAGGCCAGGATCTGGCCCGCGTCCTTGGGGTAGACCACGGCGGCGCCGCGGGGCATGGACAGGACGTAGTCGGGGAGCAGGGGGCGCAGCGCGAGGTAGGCGACGTTTCCCGTGGTGCGGACAACACTGCCCTCGGGAGCACCGATCAGCTCGTCGTGCTGGAAAGAACCCTTGTGGGTGTGGAAGTTCTTCCCGGCTTCGAGCGTGAAGGTGTAGTGGCGTCCCTTGGGGTCGGTGAGCTGTACCTGGTCCCCGACCTTGAAGGGCCCACGTCGGCGGGCGGCACCGGTCGGTTCAGACATGTGACCAGCCTACCGGTGATTCCGGGGCCTCCTGCCGCCCGTCTCCCCGCGGGGAAGCGGTCCGCAGCCCGTGCGGAAGGGGCTCAGGCGCCGGGGCGGGCCATGGCCTTGACGAAGGCGCGCTCGACGTCGGCGGTGGAGAGGACGCCGTAGATTTCGCCGGTCTCCTCGACGACCAGGTACTCGGTGGCGGGAGTGGCCTTGAGCCGGTCCAGGAGGGCTTCGCCGGTCAGTTCGGCGGGGATCCTCATGCCGTCGGTGAGGTCCTGGGCCAGGCCGCTGACCGCGACCCAGGGGCGGCGGTGCTCGGGGACGCCGACGATGGCGGCCTCGCGGACGACTCCCTGGGGATGGCCCTGTCCGTCGACGACGACCAGGGCACGGGCTCCGGCCTCGTTGGCCCGGCGCAGCGCTTCGGAGAGCGGGGTGGCGGACTCGACGGGGACGGCGCGGCGGGTCAGGGTGCGGGCCCTGAGGTCGGGGAGGTGCTCGCGGAGGCGGGCCATGCGCAGGCTGTTGCCGGCGCCCGTCCAGATGATGCCGGCGAGGATCGCGGCGAGCAGCGCGTCCATGACGGTCTCGACGCCGCCGATGTCCTGGGGGGTGCCGCCGAGGGTCCCGGTGTGGGTGAGCAGCGGCAGTCCGACGAGGACGGTGACGGCGAGGCCGCGGCCGACCCAGGCGGCGGCGACGGTGCCGCTCATGGGCTTGCCGGTGATCTTCCAGACGACGGCGCGGAGCATCCGGCCGCCGTCCAGCGGCAGCCCGGGCAGCAGGTTGAAGGCGGCCACGATGAGGTTGGAGATCATCAGACCCGCGAGCAGGACACCGGGGACGGTGCCGGGCTCGACGAGCTGCATCGCGCCGTAGAAGACGCCGCCGAGGACCAGGGACAGGAGCGGCCCGACGAAGGCGAGGACGAACTCGCGGCCGGGGGTCTCCGTCTCCTTCTCGATCTCCGAGACGCCGCCGAAGAACTGGAGCTGGATGCGGCGGACCGGGAGTTTGTAGCGCAGGGCGGCGACCGTGTGGGCCAGTTCGTGGACGAGCACGGAGGCGTAGAAGGCGATGGCGAAGAACAGGGCGACGAGATAGCGGGCGCCGCCGAGCTCGGGCAGCACGCGGTCGAGCTGGCCGCCGAAAACCCAGGTGATCAGCGCGGCGACGACGAACCAGCTGGGGGCGACGTAGACGGGCACGCCGAAGGGGCGGCCCATGAGCAGGCCGCCGCCCGGCTCCACGGGGCGTTTCGGCTTGCCGTTGTCCGGGTCGGTGCCGGGGGCCGTTCCCCCTGCGCCGGGCTGCGGCCGCCCGCTGTCGCCGCTGTCGTCCACGGGGTCCCTTCGGTTCGGTGCGTGGCCTGTGCCACGATCATGCAGTGTGCGAGGGTCTGCCGTCGATGGTATGCCGCTCGGTGTCAGTGGGGGGCCTTAGGGTCGTGAGACATGACCTCCGTGCCGCGGCCGCCTCAGCCGCCTACGTCCCTGTCGCCGTCGCGCGCGAGCGATTTCCTGCAGTGCCCCCTGCTCTACCGCTTCCGGGTCATCGACAGACTGCCGGAGAAGCCCAGCGAAGCGGCCACCCGCGGCACGCTGGTCCACGCGGTGCTGGAGCGGCTCTTCGACGTACCGGCGGCCGACCGTACGGCGCCTCGGGCGCGGGCGCTGATCCCCGGCCAGTGGGACCGGCTGCTGGAGTCGAAGCCGGAGCTGAGCGATCTGTTCACCGGAGACGCCGAGGGTGAGCGCCTGACGCGCTGGCTGGGTGAGGCGGAGCAGCTGGTGGAGCGGTGGTTCTCGTTGGAGGACCCGACGCGGCTGGAGCCGGCCGAGCGCGAGATGTTCGTCGAGACGGAGCTGGAGTCGGGGCTGCGGCTGCGCGGGGTGATCGACCGGGTGGACATCGCGCCGAGCGGCGAGGTCCGGATCGTCGACTACAAGACGGGCAAGGCGCCGCGGCCGGAGTACTCCGACGGGCCGCTGTTCCAGATGACGTTCTACGCGCTGGTGATCTGGCGGCTGAAGGGCGTGGTGCCGCGCCGTCTCCAGCTGGTCTATCTGGGCAGCGGGGACGTGATGACGTACGACCCGGTGGTGGCGGACCTGGAGCGGGTGGAGCGCAAGCTGCTGGCGCTGTGGGAGGCGATCAGGCGGGCGACGGAGACCGGGGACTGGCGGCCCAGGCCGACGAAGCTGTGCGGCTGGTGCGACCACCAGGCGGTGTGTCCGGAATTCGGCGGGACTCCCCCGGTCTATCCGCTGTCGGTCCGCCCGGCGGATTCGGGTGAGGATGACCAGGGCAGAATGGGCCCGGTCCGGGCCGAGGCCGGCCGATCCGTGGCCCTTGAGGGCCCCTAAGGAGTTCCTGTGGCGATCCGCGTCCTTCTGGTCGACGACCAGCCCCTGCTGCGCACCGGTTTCCGGATGATCCTGGAGGCGGAAGGCGATCTGGCGGTGGTCGGCGAGGCCGGTGACGGTCTGCAGGCCATCGACCAGGTGCGGGCGCTCCAGCCCGATGTGGTGCTGATGGACATCCGGATGCCGCGGATGGACGGGGTCGAGGCGACCCGGCAGATCACCGGTCCCGGTAAGGACGGCCCGGCGAAGGTGCTGGTGCTCACCACCTTCGATCTCGACGAGTACGTGGTGGAGGCGCTGCGGGCGGGGGCCAGCGGCTTCCTGCTGAAGGACGCCCCGGCGGCCGAGCTGGTGCAGGCGATCCGGGTGGTGGCGGCGGGCGAGGCCATGCTCGCGCCGAGCATCACGCGTCGGCTGCTCGACAAGTACGCCGACCATCTGCCGTCCGGCGAGGAGCCGGTGCCGGACGCCCTGCACACGCTGACGGACCGTGAGGTCGAGGTGCTGAAGCTGGTGGCGCGGGGGCTGTCCAACGCGGAGATCGCGGCGGAGCTGTTCGTCAGTGAGACGACGGTCAAGACGCATGTGGGCCATGTGCTCACCAAGCTCGGTCTGCGCGACCGGGTGCAGGCCGCGGTGTACGCGTACGAGAGCGGGCTGGTGCGTCCCGGCGCGCAGTAGCGCGGCCCCGTACCCGCGCCGGGCGGTACGGGCCTCCTCGCCCGAGCCGTCCGGCGCGAGGACGCCGTCCGGCCCGCGCCTCTCCTCGCGACGGGAGGGGTGCGGGCCGGACGGGGATGCGCGGTCGGCGCTCAGGCGCTGTGCCGGTTGAGCTCCCAGAGCTGGAGTTCGGCGGTGGCGCTGACGGAGCGCTCCACCCCGGCGATCCCGTCGCGGGAGGCCACGTACTGCTTGCCCTGCCAGATCGGGAGCACGGGAACGTCGTCGGCGACGATGTCCTGGAGCTTCTCGTAGGTGGCGGCGGCCGCGGTGCGGTCGGCCTCGCGGCGGGACTTCGGGATGAGGACCTTCTCCGCCTCGGGCGACCGGTAGGGCGAGTTGAGGAAGTTGTTGGCGTCCAGGAAGGGCGCGGTGTAGTTGTCCGGGTCCGGGAAGTCGGGGAACCAGCCCATGCCGTAGGCCGCGTAGTCGCCGCGCTTCTGCTCGGGACGGTACGTCGACCACTCCTCGCCCTCGACGGAGACGTCGAAGAGGCCGGAGCTGTTCAGCTGCTCCTGGATCGCCTTGAACTCGGCGGCGGTGGCCGGGCCGTAGTGGTCGTTGGTGTAGTGCAGGGTGAACTTCACCGGCGTCTTGATGTCGGCGTCCCGGAGGATGGCCTCGGCCTTGGCGGTGCTGGGCTCGCCGTACTTGTTGAAGAAGGCGTTGGTGTGCCCGGCGATGCTGGACGGGATCAGCGAGTACAGCGGTTCGGCGGTGGTGCCGTACACCTTGCCCGCGATTTCGCCCCGGTCGATGATCTGCGCCATGGCCTGCCGGACGGGCTTGTCGACCACGGGGTTCTCGGTGTCGAACCCGAGGTAGCTGATGGCCAGTCCGGGCAGCTCGGTGAGGTCGATGCCCTCCTTGGGGTCCACGAGCATGCCGTGGGCCTGCTCGGGCGACATCGCCCGGGTCATCAGGTGGATCTTCTCCTGGTCGAGCGCCTTGCCCATGGCCTCGGCGTCGGGGAAGAGGTCCATCTCGACCTTGTCGTTGAGCACCTTGAGCTCGCCCTTGTACGAGGGGTTCTTCTCGAAGGCGATCTTGACGACCCGGCCGTCCTCGACCTGCGGCTTCATGGTGTACGGGCCGGAGCCGTCGACCTGGAAGCCGGCGCGCGGCTCGTCCGCCGGGTACTGCGCCTTCGGGACGATGCCGGCGGCGGGGGTGGCGAGCTTGTACGGGAAGGTCGCGTCGGGCGTCTTCAGGTGGAAGACCACCTGGTCCTCACCCTTGGTCTCGATCATGTCGATGTTGGCGAGCAGGCCGACCGGGCCGCTGTCCGCATCGATGTCGATGACGCGCTGGATGGAGTGCTTCACGTCCTCGGCGGTGACGGGGGTCCCGTCGGCGAAGGTGAGGCCCGCCCGCAGGGTGCAGCGGTAGCTCTCGTTCGCGGTGTCGGTGAAGGTGCAGCTGCGGGCGGCCTCGGGCACGGGCTCGCCGCCGCCGTTGGGCACCGTGGTCAGGGTCTGCACGGTCTGGCGCAGGACGTTCCAGACGCCCGTTTCGTAGCCGATGGCCGGGTCGAGCGGCGCGGGGTTCTCCTTGGAGGCCACGAGCTGGTCCGTGGTGCCGACGACGATGGCCCCTCCGCCACCGGCGCCGCTGTCCGTGCTGCCGCAGGCGGCGAGCACGGGGGCGAGCAGGCCGACGACGGCCGGCAGCACCAGGGTCTTGCGGTTCATCTGGACGTTCTCCCTCATCCCGGCAGGTGAGGAATCCAAGGTAGTAGCCGCCGGTGAGCCCTCCGACCGCCCGGCGAACCGTCCGCGCCCCTCCGGCCACCAGCAAGGCGGACATACGATCATCATTGCGGACGGCTCGCCCGTTTCAGCGAGGCACCGAAGGCCTCCGCGTGAGCAAGGTCACTCGACCGGCCTCTTCACAGAATCACCCTGCGACTGATCCGCATCCACCGGACACTGCCGGAACGCACACAGGAGGGGACAGGAGATCCACCGTTTGTTCACATGCCCGTGCTCGGGCCGCTCAGCCGGTGCCGCTCGCCCCGGTGATCAGCCCGCGCAGGAAGGCGAGGTCGACCTCTTCGAGGGAGCCGACGACCACGCGCCCGGCAGCCGGGGCGATGGGCGCGACGGACGGCACGGCGACCACCCGGCAGCCTGCGGCCTCGGCGGCGGCCACGCCGGTGGCGGTGTCCTCGATGACCGCGCAGCGCCAGGGGTCGGCGCCGAAGCCCGCGGCGGCGGTGAGGTAGGGCTCGGGGTGGGGCTTCGTCCGGGCGACCTCGTCCCCGGCGACCGTGAGGGCGAAGTGGTGACGGCCGACCGATTCCAGCACCCGGTCGATGATCCGGCGATGGGAGGCCGAGACGAGCGCGGTGGGCACCTCGTACACGGCCAGTTCGGCGAGCAGCCGCTCGGCGCCCGGCATCAGCGGCACTCCGCGCCCGATGCGGGCCTCGAATCCGTCGTTGAGCAGCACGGTCAGCTCGTCCAGCCGGATGTCGGCGCCGGTCGCGTCGATGAGGTAGCCGGCGCTGCGGGTCATCGGACCGCCGACGACGACGTCCCGCCAGGACTCCTCCAGCGGGTGTCCGAGGCCGGCGAAGACCTCCTTCTCGACGTCCCACCAGAAGCCCTCGGTATCGACCAGGGTTCCGTCCATGTCGAGAAGGACCGCCTGCAGGGCGGCCTCTTCGGCCGTGCGGGTCAAGGACGCGGGGACCGTACTGGTCATCCGGCACACCTTCCGTAAGGGACGAGAAGGCCGGCCGCCATTCCCGGAAGTGGGAGGGCGACCGGCCTGCACTGGACCGACCAGTGTACGACGCGTCGCCCCGCGGTGCGCGACAGACGCGTGGCCGCGGGGCGAAGACCGTCCTACCGGGCGTTGAAGTACTTGGCCTCGGGGTGGTGGATGACGAGGGCATCGGTGGACTGTTCCGGGTGGAGCTGGAATTCCTCGGAGAGGTGGACGCCGATCCGCTCCGGCTGGAGGAGGTCGGCGATCTTGGCCCGGTCCTCCAGGTCCGGGCACGCACCGTAACCGAGGGAGAACCGTGCGCCGCGGTACTTCAGCGCGAACATGTCCTCCACGTCCTGCGGGTCCTCCCCGCCGAAGCCCAGTTCGCTGCGGACGCGGGCGTGCCAGTACTCGGCGAGGGCTTCGGCGAGCTGGACGGAGAGGCCGTGGAGTTCGAGGTAGTCGCGGTAGGAGTTGGCGGCGAAGAGGTCGGCGGTGGCTTCGCCGATGCGGGAGCCGACGGTGACGATCTGGAGGCCGATGACGTCCCTCTCGCCGGATTCCTCGGGGCGGAAGAAGTCCGCGAGGCAGAGGCGGCGGCCGCGGCGCTGGCGGGGGAAGGTGAAGCGGGTGCGCTCGGAGCCGTCCTCGTGGAGGAGGATCAGGTCCTCGCCCTTGGAGACGCAGGGGAAGTAGCCGTAGATCACGGCGGCTTCGAGGAGGTTGTTGGACTGGAGGTGGTCGAGCCAGCCGCGCAGACGGGGCCGTCCCTCGCTCTCCACCAGCTCCTCGTACGTCGGCCCGTCACCGGTCCTGGCCTGCTTGAGGCCCCACTGGCCCTTGAACAGGGCGCCCTCGTCGAGCCAGGAGGCGTACTCCTTGAGCGGGATGCCCTTGACGACCCGGGTGCCCCAGAACGGCGGGGCCGGCACGGGGTTGGTGGTGGAGACGTCCGAGCGCACCGGGCCCTCGGGCTCCTCGACCTGGAGCACCGCGGTGCCGGTGTCTTTCTTGGGGACGCGGCGCTGTTTCAGTTCGGGCAGGGCGGCGCCCGGGACGCCGCGCTTGACGCCGATGAGGGCGTCCATGAGGCGCAGGCCCTCGAAGGCGTCGCGGGCGTAGCGGACCTCGCCCTCGTAGATCTCGTGCAGGTCCTGCTCGACGTAGGCCCGGGTCAGGGCGGCGCCGCCCAGGATGACGGGGAAGTCGGCGGCCATCTTGCGCTGGTTGAGCTCCTGGAGGTTCTCCTTCATGATCACGGTGGACTTGACCAGGAGTCCGGACATGCCGATGACGTCGGCGCGGTGTTCCTCGGCGGCTTCCAGGATCGCGGAGACGGGCTGCTTGATACCGAGGTTGACGACGTTGTAGCCGTTGTTGGAGAGGATGATGTCGACGAGGTTCTTGCCGATGTCGTGGACGTCACCGCGCACGGTGGCCAGCACGATGGTGCCCTTGCCCTCGTCGTCGGACTTCTCCATGTGCGGTTCCAGATGGGCCACCGCGCTCTTCATGACCTCGGCGGACTGCAGGACGAACGGCAGCTGCATCTGGCCGGAGCCGAACAGCTCACCGACCACCTTCATCCCCTCCAGGAGGGTGTTGTTGACGATGTCAAGGGCGGGGGTGTGCTGGAGGGCCTCGTCGAGGTCGGCCTCCAGGCCGTTCTTCTCGCCGTCGATGATGCGGCGCTGGAGCCGCTCGTCCAGCGGGAGGGCCATCAGCTCCTCGGCCTTGCCCGCCTTCATCGACTTCATGTTGACGCCCTCGAACAGCTCCATGAGCCTCTGCAGGGGGTCATACCCCTCGGCCCGGCGGTCGTGGATGAGGTCGAGGGCGACCTTGACCTGCTCCTCCTCCAGCCGGGCGATCGGCAGGATCTTCGAGGCGTGCACGATCGCGGAGTCCAGCCCCGCCTTCACACACTCGTCCAGGAACACCGAGTTCAGCACGACCCGGGCCGCCGGGTTCAGCCCGAAGGAGATGTTGGACAGACCCAGCGTCGTCTGCACCTGCGGGTGGCGCTTCTTCAGCTCCCGGATCGCCCCGATCGTCGCGATACCGTCGCCCCGCGACTCCTCCTGCCCCGTGCAGATGGTGAACGTCAGGGTGTCGATGAGGATGTCGGACTCACGGATGCCCCAGTTGGCGGTCAGGTCCTCGATCAGCCGCTCCGCGATCGCGACCTTCGTCTCCACCGTCCGGGCCTGCCCCTCCTCATCGATCGTCAACGCGATCAGCGCAGCCCCGTGCTCCGCCGCCAGAGCACTGACCCGCGCGAACCGGGACTCCGGACCGTCACCGTCCTCGTAATTCACCGAGTTCAGCACCGCCCGGCCGCCGAGCTGCTCCAGACCGGCCCGCAGGACGTCCAGCTCGGTGGAGTCCAGCACGATCGGCAGGGTGGACGCGGTCGCGAAGCGGCCGGCCAGCTCGGTCATGTCCGCGACGCCGTCGCGACCCACGTAGTCGACGCAGAGGTCGAGCATGTGCGCGCCCTCGCGGATCTGGTCGCGGGCCATCTCCACGCAGTCGTCCCAGCGGGCCTCCAGCATGGCCTCGCGGAACTTCTTGGAGCCGTTGGCGTTGGTGCGCTCGCCGATCGCCAGATAGGCGGTGTCCTGGCGGAAGGGGATGTGCTGGTAGAGGGAGGCGGCCCCGGGCTCGGGGCGCGGGTCGCGTTCGGTCGGCGTCAGCTCACGGGCGCGGTCGACCACGGCCTTCAGGTGCGCCGGGGTCGTACCGCAGCAGCCCCCGATCAGGGAGAGGCCGTAATCCCGGACGAAGTGCTCCTGGGAGTCCGCGAGGCCGTCGGGGCCGAGCGGGAAGTGCGCGCCGTCCTTGGTGAGGACGGGCAGGCCGGCGTTGGGCATGCACATCAGAGGCGTACGGGAGTGGCGGGCGAGATAGCGCAGGTGCTCGCTCATCTCGTCCGGGCCGGTCGAACAGTTCAGGCCGATCAGGTCGATGCCCAGCGGCTCCAGGGCGGTCAGCGCGGCCCCGATCTCGGAGCCCAGCAGCATGACGCCGGTCGTCTCGAAGGCGAGGGAGCAGATCAGCGGCACCTGGAGGCCGACGGCGTCCATCGCGCGGCGGGCGCCGATGATGCTGGCCTTCGTCTGCAGGAGGTCCTGGGTGGTCTCGACGATCAGCGCGTCGGAGCCGCCCGCGAGGAGGCCCTCGGCGTTCTGCTGGTAGCCGTCGCGCAGCACGTCGTACGTGGTGTGGCCGAGCGAGGGAAGCTTGGTGCCGGGGCCGATCGAGCCGAGGACCCAGCGCTGGCGGCCATCCTTCGCGCCGAACTCGTCGGCGACCTCGCGGGCGATCCGGGCACCGGATTCGGAGAGCTCGAAGATCCGGTCCGCGATCTCGTACTCGTTGGCGGCGGAGTGGTTCGCGCCGAAGGTGTTGGTCTCGACGCAGTCGACGCCGACCGCGAAGTACTCCTCGTGGACCGACCGCACGATGTCGGGCCGGGTGACGTTCAGGATCTCGTTGCAGCCCTCGAGCTGCTCGAAGTCCTCCAGCGTGGGGTCCTGCGCCTGGAGCATGGTGCCCATCGCCCCGTCGGCCACCACCACACGGGTGGCGAGCGCCTCTCGGAGCGCTTCTGCGCGGGTCCGGCTGTCGGCGGCGGATGTCGGCAACGAGGCCATGGATGATCTCCCAGGGATGCGACGGCTGTCGGCTTTGCGTCCTTCTCGGGGAAGGCGCACGTCGCCAGCCTAGCCCGAGGGCGGCCGGGTCCGTAGGGGCGTCCAGAGGGCGAAACGCGTACGGCCTGCATGCTGTGACGGGTGCGACACCTGCGGCCGGTGGCGGAGACTTTTCCCCGGAGTCCGGCGCAGGTCGGCATCGACCGATAGTGTTCAGCATTGTCGAACCACGATGGAGGAGTACGGCGCGATGGCCAAGAACATCCAGTCGCTGGAGCGGGCGGCGGCGATGCTGCGCCTGCTGGCGGGCGGCGAGCGCCGGCTCGGGCTCTCCGACATCGCCTCCTCGCTGGGGCTGGCCAAGGGCACCGCGCACGGCATTCTGCGCACTCTCCAGCTGGAGGGCTTCGTCGAGCAGGACACCGCGTCGGGCCGCTATCAGCTGGGCGCGGAGCTGCTGCGGCTCGGCAACAGCTATCTGGACGTCCACGAGCTGCGGGCGCGCGCCCTGGTCTGGACGGACGACCTGGCCCGGTCCAGCGGCGAGAGCGTCCACCTCGGGGTGCTGCACCAGCACGGCGTGCTCATCGTGCACCACGTCTTCCGGCCCGACGACAGCCGCCAGGTGCTGGAGGTGGGGGCGATGCAGCCGCTGCACTCCACCGCGCTGGGCAAGGTGCTGTCCGCGTACGACCCGGTGGCGCACAGCGAGGTCATGGAGGCGGAGCGCCGCTCCTTCACCGGGCGCACCGTCACCGAGGCCGGCGCGTTCGAGTCGATGCTCGACCTGATCCGGGCCCAGGGCTGGGCCGCCGACGCCGAGGAGACCTGGGAGGGCGTCGCCGCCGTGGCCGCCCCCGTCCACGACCGGCGCAGGATGCCGGTGGGCGCGGTCGCCGTGACCGGCGCGGTGGAGCGCGTGGCCCCGGACGGGTCGCTGCGCCCCGAGCTGATCGCCGCCGTACGGGACTGCGCCCGCGCGGTCTCCCGGGATCTGGGCGCCGGACGCTTCTGAGGGCCCGCACGGCCCCCCGCAGCCCCCGGCCCGGCCCATCCCCCGCCCCGGCCCCCGCTCCGCTCACGCCCGTGCCGGACACCCCTGCGCCCGGCACACCCGGCCCGTATCGGCCCCGCAAGGCCCCGGCAGGCCCCGGCAGGCCCCGGCAGGCCGAGCCTGTCGCGCAGCGCCCGGTAACGATCCCGTCGCGCACCGAGTCGTGGACCACAGAACCCTTGACGCTTCCTTCACTTCGGGGAAACACTGCCGTTCAACGGTCGGCATTGTCGAACGCCTAACGGCAATACGCGTTAGGGTGTGACAGTGCCAAGGGCCGGCCAAGCCCTTACAGATGGGCTGCCCACGCTTCGTGGATACCCATCTGGGGCGCGGAACACCGGCGGGACCGGTGATCCGTCTCCCCTGGACGAAGGACAAAGGAGTCGCGGGTGTCCAGCTCCGACATTTTCATCGGCGAGACCATAGGTACCGCCGTACTCATCCTGCTCGGCGGCGGTGTCTGTGCCGCCGTCACGCTGAAGAGCTCGAAGGCCCGCAACGCGGGCTGGCTGGCCATCACCTTCGGGTGGGGCTTCGCCGTGCTGACCGGCGCCTACCTCGCCGGCGGCGTCTCGGGCGCCCACCTCAATCCCGCGGTCACGGTCGGCCTCGCCATCGAGGGCGGCACCGCGTGGGGCGACGTTCCCCTCTACCTCGGCTCGCAGCTGCTCGGCGCCATGATCGGCGCCCTGCTCGTCTGGGCGGTCTACTACGGCCAGTTCCACGCCCACCTCACCGACCCGGAGATCGTCACCGACCCGACGGGCGACGAGGGCATGGTCGACCAGGACGCGGCTCCCAAGGCCGGACCGGTGCTCGGGATCTTCTCCACCGGCCCCGAGATCCGCAACGGCGTGCAGAACGTCGTCACCGAGATCATCGCCACCGTCGTGCTGGTCCTGGCGATCCTCACCCAGGGCCTCAACAACGAGGGCAACGGCCTCGGCGTGCTCGGCGCGCTGATCACCGCCCTGGTCGTGGTCGGCATCGGCCTCTCGCTCGGCGGGCCGACCGGCTACGCCATCAACCCGGTCCGCGACCTCGGTCCGCGCATCGTGCACGCGCTGCTGCCGCTGCCGAACAAGGGTGGTTCGGACTGGGGCTACGCGTGGGTACCCATCGTGGGTCCGCTCGTCGGCGGAGCGCTCGCCGGCGGGCTCTACAACCTCGCCTTCGCCTGACCCGCGCCGGGTATCAGCGCCGTAACCCCTCTCACCCACAGACTTCCGGGAGCACACCGTGACCGACGCACACACCACCGGGCCGTTCATCGCGGCCATCGACCAGGGCACCACCTCCAGCCGCTGCATCGTCTTCGACAAGGACGGCCGGATCGTCTCCGTCGACCAGAAGGAGCACGAGCAGATCTTCCCGAAGCCGGGCTGGGTCGAGCACGACGCGACCGAGATCTGGGAGAACGTCCAGGAGGTCGTCGCCGGGGCCATCGTCAAGGCCGGCATCACCTCCGCCGACGTCAAGGCGATCGGCATCACCAACCAGCGCGAGACCACCCTGCTGTGGGACAAGAACACCGGTGAGCCGGTGCACAACGCCCTGGTCTGGCAGGACACCCGCACCGACGCGCTCTGCAAGGAGCTCGGCCGCAACGTGGGCCAGGACCGGTTCCGCCGCGAGACCGGGCTGCCGCTCGCCTCGTACTTCGCCGGCCCCAAGGTCCGCTGGCTGCTCGACAACGTCGAGGGGCTGCGCGAGCGCGCCGAGCGCGGCGACATCCTCTTCGGCACCATGGACTCCTGGGTCATCTGGAACCTGACCGGCGGCACCGACGGCGGCGTGCACGTCACCGACGTCACCAACGCCTCGCGCACCCTCCTGATGAACCTGCACACGATGACGTGGGACGAGAAGATCCTCTCCTCCATCGGCATCCCGGCCGCGGTGCTCCCCGAGATCCGCTCCTCCGCCGAGGTCTACGGCAACGCCAGGGGCGGCGTCCTGGACGGCGTCCCGGTGGCCTCCGCGCTCGGCGACCAGCAGGCGGCACTGTTCGGCCAGACCTGCTTCTCCGAGGGCGAGGCCAAGTCCACGTACGGCACCGGCACCTTCATGCTGATGAACACCGGTGGCACCCCGGTGAACTCGTACAACGGGCTGCTCACCACCGTCGGCTACCAGATCGGCGACAAGCCCCCGGTGTACGCGCTGGAGGGCTCCATCGCGGTCACCGGTTCGCTGGTGCAGTGGATGCGCGACCAGATGGGCCTGATCAAGTCGGCCGCCGAGATCGAGACGCTGGCCTCCTCGGTGGAGGACAACGGCGGCGCGTACTTCGTGCCCGCCTTCTCCGGCCTCTTCGCCCCCTACTGGCGTCCCGACGCCCGTGGTGTCATCGCCGGTCTCACCCGCTACGTCACCAAGGCGCACATCGCCCGTGCCGTCCTGGAGGCCACCGCCTGGCAGACCCGCGAGATCAGCGACGCCATGACGAAGGACTCCGGCGTCGAGCTGACCGCGCTCAAGGTCGACGGCGGCATGACGTCCAACAACCTGCTGATGCAGACGCTCGCCGACTTCCTGGACGCGCCCGTGGTGCGCCCCATGGTCGCCGAGACCACCTGCCTCGGCGCCGCCTACGCCGCCGGTCTCGCCGTCGGCTTCTGGCCGGACACCGACGCGCTGCGCGCCAACTGGCGCCGGGCCGCCGAGTGGACCCCCCGCATGGACGCGGACACCCGTGCCCGCGAGTACAAGAGCTGGCTCAAGGCCGTCGAACGGACCATGGGCTGGATCGAGGACGAAGAAAGCTGACGAGGAGCATCATCATGACCACCCTGCAGAGCGTTCCCGCCCTCGGAACGCACCCGGCCTCCGGCTCGCTGCCGAGCCGCGCCGAGACCCGGGACCAGCTGTCCCGGGCCACGTTCGACCTCCTGGTCATCGGCGGCGGCATCCTGGGCATCTCCACCGCCTGGCATGCCGCGCAGTCCGGGCTGCGGGTGGCCCTGGTGGACGCCGGTGACTTCGCCGGCGCCACCTCCTCCGCCTCCTCCAAGCTCCTCCACGGCGGTCTGCGCTACCTGCAGACCGGCGCGGTGAAGCTGGTCGCGGAGAACCACTTCGAGCGGCGCGCGGTCTCCCGTGAGGTGGCCCCGCACCTGGCCAACCCGCTCACCTTCTACCTGCCCGTCTACAAGGGCGGCCCGCACGGCGCGGCCAAGCTCGGGGCGGGCGTCTTCGCCTACTCCGCGCTCTCCGCGTTCGGCGACGGCGTCGGCCACGTCATCTCCCCGGCCAAGGCCCAGCGCGACGTCCCCGAGCTGCGTACGGACGACCTGAAGGCGGTCGCGGTCTACCGCGACGACCAGATGAACGACGCCCGCATGGCCCTGATGACGGTCCGCGCGGCCGTCGACGCGGGCGCGGTCGTCCTCAACCACGCGGCCGTCACCGGGCTCCGCTTCACCCGGGGCCGGGTCACCGGCGCCGAGCTGAAGGACAGCACCGACGGCACCGAGTTCGGCGTCGACGCGCGCCTCGTACTGAACGCCACCGGCCCCTGGGTCGACCACCTGCGGAAGATGGAGGACCCGAACGCGGCCCCCTCCATCCGCCTCTCCAAGGGCGCGCACCTGGTCCTCAAGCGCACCCGCCCGTGGCGGGCGGCCCTGGCCACCCCGATCGACAAGTACCGCATCACGTTCGCACTGCCGTGGGAGGACATGCTGCTCCTGGGCACCACGGACGAGGAGTACGAGGGCGACCCGGCGGACGTCTCGGTGACCGAGGCGGACACCGCGCAGATCCTCGACGAGGCGGCGTTCTCGATCAGGGACCAGCAGCTCTCGCGCGATCTGATCACGTACTCCTTCGCCGGTCTGCGGGTGCTTCCCGGCGGTCCCGGCGACACCTCCAAGGCCAAGCGCGAGACGGTCGTCACCGAGGGCCGCGGCGGGATGCTGTCGGTCGCGGGCGGCAAGTGGACGACTTTCCGCCACATCGGCCGTACGGTCATGACCAAGCTGGCCGCCCTGCCCGGGCACCCGCTGGCCGAGGACATGGAGCCGATGAACCGGCTGCCGAGGAAGCTGCCGCTGCCCGGCATCGCCAACCCGAACGCGGTCGCGCACCGGCTGCTCGTCGACGGCCCGGCCCCCGGCCCGCGCATGGCGCCGGACACCGCCCGGCACCTGGCCACGCACTACGGCTCGCTCGCCTTCGACATCGCCCGCCTGGCGAACGAGAACCCGGAGCTGGCCGAGCGCGTCCACCCGGACGCCCCGGAGATCTGGGCCCAGGTCGCCTACGCCCGGGACCACGAGTGGGCCGAGACGGCGGACGACGTGCTGCGCCGCCGGACCACGCTGACGATCCGGGGCCTGGCCACGGACGACGTGCGCGACGGCGTCGAGAAGCTCCTGGCCGACCGGGACTGATCCTCCGGCCCCTCCCCCACGGGTACGCGGACGGGGGCGACTTCCTCGCGGGAGTCGCCCCCGTTCCCGCTGCGGGAGGGGCTGACCGGGGTTCACCCGGCCGTGCAGGAGGGCTGCGGGCGGGGGTCGGGAAAGCCGTAAGGTTGCTCCGTACGCATGGAGACATCGGAAGGAGGCCCGGGTGATCGAGCTCGAGTCGGTGCCCGAGCTGGTCGACCCGGTCATGGTGGCCGCGTTCGAAGGCTGGAACGACGCCGGGGACGCCGCCTCCACAGCGGTCGGTCATCTGGACCGGGAGTGGAAGGGCGAGGTGTTCGCGGCGCTGGACGCCGAGGACTACTACGACTTCCAGGTCAACCGGCCCACGGTGTGGCTGGACGGCAACACGCGGAAGATCACCTGGCCGACGACGCGCCTGTCCGTGGTGCGGGTGGGCGGCGACAAGCCCCGCGACCTGGTCCTGGTGCGCGGGATCGAACCGTCGATGCGCTGGCGGTCGTTCTGCAACGAGATCCTCGGCTTCGCCCACGAGCTGGGCGTCGAGATGGTCGTCATCCTGGGCGCGTTGCTCGGCGACACCCCGCACACCCGGCCGGTGCCGGTGAGCGGGGTCACCTCCGACGCGGACCTGGCGCGGACGATGGACCTGGAGGAGACCCGTTACGAGGGGCCCACCGGCATCGTCGGAGTCCTCCAGGAAGCGTGCACGCACGCCGGGGTGCCCGCGGTCAGCCTGTGGGCGGCGGTCCCGCACTACGTGTCGCAGCCGCCGAACCCCAAGGCGACGCTCGCCCTCCTGAACCGGCTGGAGGATCTGATCGGGCTGCGCATCCCACTGGGCGAACTGCCCGAGGACGCGCGGGCCTGGCAGCTCGGGGTGGACCAACTGGCCTCGGAGGACAGCGAGGTCGCGGAGTACGTGCAGACGCTGGAGGAGGCGCGGGACACCGCGGAGCTGCCCGAGGCGTCCGGCGAGGCCATCGCCCGGGAGTTCGAGCGCTACCTGCGGCGGCGGGACGGCGGTCCCGGGCAAGGACCGGGCGGCCACGCCACGGAGAGTGGGGACGCCTCCTATCTGCGCGACCCGTCCAGCGGCCGTACCCGCCCCCCGAAGCCGCCCCGTCCGGAGACCGGGCGCGGGAAGTCCTCCGACGACAAGGGCGCCAGGGGGCCCGACGACGCGGCGGGATCCGACGGCGACGAGGGCTCCGGCGGCCGTCCCGAGGAGGACTGACCGGGGCGCCTCGCGAACGGCGGTGCGCCGCACGGGAGACGATCCCGTGCGGCGCACCTGTTCGCCGGGCCGGACGTGCGGCTCAGGCGCAGTGGAACCTCGCCGCCGCCCAGTCGCCGTGGTCCCCCGCCTTGGACGCGTCGGTGTCGGTGACCTTCAGCCGCACGTGGCGTACGCCGTCGAGCTTCACGTCCACCGGCACGGTCGCCGAGGCGCCGGTCAGCTTCGGTGAGGTCCACAGCACCTCGCCGTCGCCCTCCACGGAGAACGCGACCTCTCCGTAGCCGTTGATCTCGTCGTCGATCCCGACGTCGGCGGTGAACGCGGTGCACCGCCCGCCCAGATGGAGGGCGATGTCGGAGTCGGCGTGGGTGCCGATCCCCTTCTCGTACGTCTTCCCCGCGAGGGTCAGCGTGTTCCCGTCGTCCGCGCCCGACTCCCCGTTGGAGCGGTCGCGTTCGGCGGGACCGTAGCCGTTGGTCTCGGAGAGCCAGACGAGATCGCTCGCCCAGGCGTCGCCCTCCGGGGCCGGCGGCAGGACGGAGACGGCGAGCCGCTGCTGACTCGTGCGGGTCTCACCGGCGGCCCGGTAGCGCGCCCGTGCGGTCAGCCGGGTCTCACGGACCTCGGCGTCCTTCGCCGGGGTGAGCTCCACCTCGACCCGGCGGGTGGTGCCCGCCGGGATGCGGCCCGGGACCTCGGCGGCGGCGGTCCGCCAGCCCTCGGGGACCTGGAGGGAGACCGTGGTGTCGGTGAGAGCGGACCGGCCCGCGGTCACATCGACCAGGACCGTGCCGGGCGTGCCCGCTCCGGCCTCCTGTCCGGTGGGCACGGTGAGGACGGCGGCGGCCGAGGCCTTCTTCCCGCCGACCGCGCTGGTGCCCAGCAGCTTCACGGTGAACTTCTCCGCGGTGCTCAGGGGCGCGGTCTTCACGTGCACCACGCCGCCGCGGTCGTCACGGTCGTACCACCAGCCCTGCCGGGCCTGGTCGTACGCGGCCTTCGAGGTCAGCTCGGGCAGCTTCCGGCCCAGCTTCACCCCACGCGGCTCGGAGCCGGTGTGCACGGTGAACTCGTAGGGGCGGGCGGTCTGTTTGCCGGCGAAGTCGCCGCGGCTCTCGTTGATCGTGACCGAGACGTCGCCCGCGCCGCGCTGCGGGGCCCGGACGTCGGCGCGCTGGGTGGCGTACGCGCCGTCGCGGTGCTCGCGGGTGACGCCGTCGTCCTCGTACAGGGTGAAGGAGCTGTTCCCCTGCGGGTAGACGTCCCAGGCGAGCGGGGAGTCGGCGGTGCGGTCGCGGTAGGAGCGGATGCCCGGCCACATCGGGACGGCCGCGCCCGCCTTCACGAACAGCGGCAGGGTGTCGAGCGGGGCGCTGTAGGAGTCGATGGTCGTGGGGCCCTGATAGGTGCGGCCGCTCCAGTAGTCGATCCAGGTGCCCCGGGGAAGGTATATGTCCTTGCGCTCGGTGGTGTCCTGGTAGACGGGTGCCACGAGGAAGTGCTCGCCGGAGAGGAACTCGTACTTCGCGGCCTCCGTCGACGCCTTCGGGTCGTCGGGGTACTCCAGGACCAGCGGGCGGACCATGCCGACACCGGTCTCGGTGGCCTCGTGGGCGTAGGAGTACTGGTAGGGCAGCAGCGACTCCTTGAGCTTGAGGTACGCGCGGTTGACGGAGGTGTACGGCTCCCCGTAGCGGAACGGCTGCTTGTCCATGGCGGCCCAGCCGTCCATGGTCATCGTGGTGCCGAGGAACATCTTCCACTGGAGGTCGCGGGTGTAGGTCTTGGCGCTTCCGCCGAAGATCCCGTCGACGTCACCGGTGGTGTAGGCGAGTCCCGACATGGTGGCGCCCGCGTAGGTGGGGATCTGCCAGCGGATGTACTCCCAGCTGCCGGACTGGTCGCCGGACCACTGGACTCCGCAGCGCTGCGCGCCCGCCCAGCTCTCCGGGGCCCAGGTGAAGCCGCGGGCGTCGCTGTGGTCCTCGATGCCCTGGTAGGCGTCCTTGCAGGCGTCGAGGGCGAGCTTGTAGCCGGGGCCGACCCAGGCGACGTCCAGCTTGGCGACCCGCTGGCCGGCCTTGACCTGGGCTTCGAGGTCGTCGATACCGTCCTCGGTCCACAGGCCCAGCTCCATGTTGCGGTCCTTCAGCCCCTGCGCGGTCTCCTCCAGGTCCTCGTAGCCGCAGCCGTAGCCGTCGTTGACGAGCATCCAGCCGTTGGGCATGTCGTTCTCGACGTATCCGTCGGCGACCTTCAGCGAGTCCAGGGTGCGGCGCTCGCCCCGGTTGGCGTTGTGGAGGTAACAGTCGGCGTCGCCGATCTCCATGCCGTAGACGGGCGGCAGGAACGGCTTTCCGGTGAGGTCGGTGTACTGGCCGATGACGTCCTTGGCGGCGTCGGCTCCCTCGCCCGCGAAGTAGTAGGCGTCGAAGCGCTGTTCCTGCGCGCTGGTCGTCACCGGGTCGGTGAACGTGTAGGTGCCCGGGGCGTAGGTGTTGCGGAAGACGCCGTAGCCGGCCGAGGACAGGTAGAACGGCACGGAGTTGGGGTGGCCGCCGTCGTCCCAGTTGTAGTCGACGGCGACCTGGACGGTCTTGTCGCGGTGGGAGGTGTTGCCGCGGCCGTTCTGCATCCCGGCCCCGTAGAACTGCTCGTTCGCGCCCCGGGCCAGCGTCTGGACGGTCTTCTCGCCCGTCCAGCTCAGGCCCTTCGTCTCGGACCAGATCCGGCTGCCGTCCGCCCGGTGCAGGGCGAAGCGCAGCGGCTTCTTGTAGGCCCGCAGGGTGACCTCGCCCGTCGACAGCTCGTAGCGGTCGCCGCGCTCCTTCCAGCGGGTCCGGGGCGGCTCGCCCTGCGGGAGGACGATGTCGTCGCCGGTGGGGTCGGTGAACTTCCCGTCCGGGGCGAGCTCGATGCGGAAGGTCTCCTTCGAGACGAAGGTGACCCGGGCCTCGGCCTGTCCGGCGGTCAGCCGGTAGACGGCCCCGTCCGCGCGGAAGCCGGTCACGTCCCCGACGGTGGTGGTCCCGGCGCTCTCCGTGGCCTCGGTGCTCTCCGGCGGGGCCTCGTCGGCGTGGGCCCCGCCGGGTCCCGTGAGGACCGCGAGCAGTCCGAGCAGGGCAGCAACCACTGCCGCTCTCATGCGCGTTGATGTTTGCATAGAGAGCTTTTAGCGCAACTTCGAGCACATGACCATGGACAAAAAGGAACCGGCCCCGAACTTCGTAGAGAAGTCCGAGGCCGGTTCGAGCCATCGGGCGGGCGGGAGAACCGCCTACAGCGCGACCCCCAGCAGGGCGTCGACCGTACGCGAGACGAGACCGGGCGCGCCTTCGTCGGTACCGCCCTCCGCACTCTGGAGCGCGGCCCAGCGGTCCACCGCGGCGAGCGCGGCGGGGCTGTCCAGGTCGTCGGCGAGGGCCTCGCGGACCTCCTCGACCAGCGCGTCGGCGGACGGACCGTCGGGGCGCGAGACGGCGGCCCGCCAGCGCGCGAGGCGCTCGACGGCGTCGGCCAGCACCTGGTCGGTCCACTCCCAGTCGGAGCGGTAGAGGCGGGAGAGCAGCGCGAGCCGGATGGCCGCCGGGTCCACGCCGTCGCGGCGCAGCGCCGAGACGAAGACCAGATTGCCGCGCGACTTGGACATCTTCTCGCCGTCCAGGGCGACCATGCCCGCGTGGACGTAGGCGCGGGCGAAGGGGTGCTCGCCGGTCAGCGCCTGGGCGTGCGAGGCGCCCATCTCGTGGTGCGGGAAGGCGAGGTCGGAGCCGCCGCCCTGGATGTCGAAGCCCATACCGAGGTGGTCCAGCGCGATGGCGACGCACTCGATGTGCCAGCCCGGGCGGCCGTCGCCCAGGGAGGCCCCGTCCCAGCTCGGCTCGCCCGGGCGGGCGGCCATCCAGAGCATCGGGTCGAGGGGGTTCTTCTTGCCGGGGCGCTCCGGGTCGCCGCCCCGCTCGGCGGAGAGCAGGCGCATGGCCTCGGCGTCGAGCCGGGAGACCTCGCCGAAGTGCGGGTCGGCGTCGACGGAGAAGTAGGTGTCGCCGTCCAGGTCGTAGGCGGCGCCCGCGTCCCGGAGCCGTTCGACGAGGGGCACGATGCCCGGTATGGCCTCGACCGCTCCGATGTAGTGCTGCGGGGGCAGCATCCGCAGGGCGGTCATGTCCTCACGGAAGAGTGCCGTCTCGCGCTCCGCGAGCCCGGTCCAGTCCAGTCCGTCGCGCACGGCCCGCTCCAGCAGCGGATCGTCCACGTCGGTCACGTTCTGGACGTAGTGAACCTGCCGCTTGGTGTCGAGCCACACGCGCTGAACGAGGTCGAACGCGTTGTAGGTCGCCGCATGACCCATGTGGGTCGCGTCGTACGGCGTGATGCCGCAGACGTAGATGCGGGCGACGGGACCGGGGGCAAGGGTGATCCGTCCGCCGGTCGCGGTGTCGTGGATCCGAAGGTCGCGGCCCTTGCCGGGCAGGGCGGGGACCTCAGAAGCGGGCCAGGCATGCATGTCATGAGCGTAACCGGACGTTGCTTCCGGATACGAACCGGCTCCGCAAACCTGTCCGAAGAGGCACTCTTGCGCGGATCTCTCGGCAGAGGTATAGGCGCGGAGCGCGGCAGGCGCGCGCTACACCGGCGGCCAGGGAATGGGCGGCCACTGGCCGCTCGGCCGCGGGTGCACGGCGGCCTTGAGCAGCCCGTCGATCCGCCCCCGCAGGGCCTTGTTCTCGGCCGGTGTGATGAGTTCGGCCATCCGGGTGGCGAGGGCTGCCCCCGGCGCCAGCGCGGCGGCGAGCCGGCCCAGCACCGCCAGGGACTCGTCGGTGAGCGGTTCGCCCGCCCAGCCCCAGAGCAGGGTGCGCAGCTTGTCGTCGGCGTTGAAGGTGACGCCGTGGTCGATGCCGAAGAGCCGCCCGCCGGGCGCGGGCAGCAGATGCCCGCCCTTCCGGTCACCGTTGTTGATCACCGCGTCCAGCACCGCGAGCCGCCGCAGCCGGGGGTCGTCCGCGTGCACCAGCAGCGCGGTCTTCCCCTCCCCCACCTCCGCGAAGCCCACCGCTTTCCAGCCGTCGCCCGGCTCCTCGCCCTCGACGAGCGCCAGCAGCTCGGGCGCCTCCTCACCGTCCGCGGGGCTCTCGATCCAGAGCTGGACCATGCCCTGCCCGTACGGCCCGTCCCGCAGCACGGTCGGCGGCACCAGCTCCCAGCCGGTCGCCCGGGAGATCTCGTACGCCGCGACCTCCCGCTGGGCGAGCGTCCCGTCGGGGAAGTCCCAGAGCGGCTGCTCGCCGGCGACCGGCTTGTAGGCGCAGGCGCGCTCCTCACCGTCGTACGCCACCGTGCAGTGCAGCACCGCGTTGGACGCCCCGCCGACCCGGCCGAGGACGGTGAGCGTGCCCTCGGTGAGCAGGGTGAGCAGCTCGGGGTCCGTCAGGCTCCGCGACGGTATCCGTTCTGGCGCGGGCATACGTGTCCTTCCGGATCGAGCGGCAGGCTGCACAGCGGGCACGGCGGGCGGCCGGCGTTGACGACGTCCAGGGCCCGCTTGGCGAAGGCGCGGGCCTGGGCGCCGCTGAGCCGGACGCGCAGCATCGGCGGGCCGTTCTCCTCGTCCTGGAGGAGCTTCTCCTCGGCCTCCGCGAGGTCGTCCTCGGAGTCCGCGTCGAGTTCGACGAGGGCCTGCGCCTCGACGATCATGCGCTGTTCCTCGCCGTCCCAGGCCAGGGCCATGGTGCCGACCCGGAACTCCTCCTCGACGGGCACGTCGAGCGGCGCGGTGTCGGTGACGTCGGTGGGCGCCACGGCGGGCACGGGGGAGTTGCCGCCGGTGCGGCGTACGACCTCGTCGAGCAGTTCGTCGATCCGCTCGGCGAGCGCGGCGACCTGGGTCTTCTCCAGGGCGACGCTGGTGACCCGGCCCTGGGAGGACGCCTGCAGGAAAAACGTACGGCGGCCAGGCAGCCCGACCGTACCGGCCACGAACCGGTCCGGTGGGTCGTAGAGGAACACCTGACGGGACACGTCCTGCTCCCTTGAGCTTCGATGGTGGTTGGGCGGCGCTACGGCGCGTCCACCCTACTGCCCGGAGCGATCACGGCGCGCCCGCGCCGCCCCCGACCGCCGCGTCCGCCGAACCGTCACCGGTGGGGGACGCCGCGGCGTCCGCCCCGGCGGTGTGTTCGCGGGGCGCCAGGGAGCCGAGGTCGCCGGTGTCGCCCAGCCGCAGGAGGAAGGGCCGCAGCCGGGTGTAGCGGATCGCGGTGACCGAGCAGGGGTCGGCGTGGACGCGCTGGAAGAGGTCCAGGTGCATGCCGAGCGCGTCGGCGACGAGGGACTTGATGATGTCGCCGTGCGAGCACATGACGTACGTGGCGTCCTCGCCGTGCTCCGCCTCGACGCGCTCGTTCCAGTGGCGTACGGCGTCGACGGCGCGGGCCTGCATGGCGCGCAGGGACTCGCCGCCGGGGAAGGCCGCGGCGGAGGGGTGCTGCTGGACGACCGACATCAGCGGCTCGTCGGCGAGTTCGGCCAGTTTCCGGCCCGCCCAGTGGCCGTAGTCGCACTCGCTGATCCGGTCCTCGACGTGCAGGGGCAGACCCGGGCGCGCGTCGAGGAGCGGCTGGAGCGTCTGCCGGCAGCGCTCCAGGGGGCTGCTGACGGCGAGGACCGGGGCCACGGCGGCGAGCCGGCCGGGGAGGGCCGCGGCCTGTGCGGCGCCGCGTTCGTCGAGGAGGACTCCGGGAGTGCGGCCCGCGAGCACTCCGGCGGTGTTGGCCGTGGAGCGTCCGTGGCGTACGAGGATCAGCGTGGGCATACCCGCCAGCGTACGTCCGAGGTGCGTGGGAACGGGGTCACGGGGAAGAATGCCCGCCGTGATCGTGGACTGTGCCATCTACCGGGACGGGCGCCGCATAGAGCGGCCCGAGGACTTCTCCGAGGCTCTGGACGAGGCCCGGGACGCGCTGGACGCGTTCCTGTGGATCGGGCTGCACGAGCCGACGGAGGCGGAGTTCGATCGGGTACGGGACGAGTTCGGGCTGCACCCGCTGGCCGTGGAAGACGCGCTGCGGGCGCACCAGCGGCCCAAGCTGGAGGTGTACGACGACTCGCTGTTCGTGGTGCTCAAGCCGATCGTCTACGAGCCCGCGAGCGACACCGTCAGCGCCGACGAACTGATGGTCTTCGTCGGCGACTCGTTCGTGGTCACCGTCCGGCACGGCGAGGGGGCCCCGCTCGCGGCCGTGCGCCGGCGGCTGGAGTCCGAGCCGAAGGTCCTCAAGCACGGCCCGACGGCGGTGCTGTACGCGGTGAGCGACGCGGTGGTGGACCACTACATGGACGTGGCCGGGGAGCTCCAGGTGGACCTGGAGGAACTGGAGGCACAGGTCTTCGCACCGAGCGGCGGCGACTCGAAGAACACCGCGGCCCGGATCTACACCTTCAAGCGGCAGGTGCTGGAGTTCCGCCGGGCGGCCGGTCCGCTGGCGGCGCCGATGGCCCGGCTCTCGGCCGCGGGCGTGCCGTTCGTCCACGAGCACGCGCAGCCGTTCTTCCGGGACGTGGCCGACCATCTGACCCGCGCCAACGAGCAGGTGGAGGGGTTGGACCGGCTCCTCTCGGACATCCTGTCGGCGCATCTGGCGCAGATGGGCGTGCGGCAGAACGACGACATGCGCAAGATCTCCGCCTGGGCGGCGATGGCCGCCGTCCCGACGATGGTGGCGGGCATCTACGGCATGAACTTCGACACCATGCCGGAGCTGCACTGGCCGTGGACGTACCCGTTGGTGGTCGCGCTGATGGGACTCACGGTGTACGGGCTGTACCGGCTGTTCAAGCGGCGCGGCTGGCTCTAGGCGTTCCGTCCCGGGAGGTGGCGCACGGGTGAGCCGGGCGTCGCGCGGCAGGCGAAGGGCGGCAGGCGGCGGTTCGACGACAGGGCCTGGGAACGGTCGGGCCGACGGCGTGCCTCAGGCGTACTCGTGCTCGGGCGCCGCGGGGCTGCCGAGCGCGTCGCGCCGCTTCGGCATCTCCAGGGTCACCATGCGTCGCCAGCCGACGAGGCGCTCGTACGCGTACACCGCGTGGATGCCCGCGGCGAGAACGGCGGCCCTGGGCCGGGACCAGCCGAGGATGCGGCCCATCTCGGCCATCACCGCGAGGCTGACGTCGCGGTAGACGCGGATCTCGGCCAGGGCGCACTCGCGCATGATCCGCTGGATGGTCCGGCCGTGACCCTCGCGGGCGAGGGCAAGGAGCTCCTCGTGGCAGTAGGCGAGGTGGTTGTCCTCGTCGTTGGAGATCATCTTCACCGCGCGGCCGATGTCGGGGTGGTCGGCGAAGTACCGGCGGAGCACCCGCATCTGCTCGGAGGCGCGCTGCTCGGTGATCCGGCTGTGGGCCAGATAGGTGATGATGTCGCGCTCGGTGAGCCGCTCCTCGCCGCGCAGCCGGGAGTGCGCGAGGCCGATGCCCTGCCGCTCCAGGAGCATCGTGTAGTCGGTGTCCGGGGGGACCTCGACGGGCGGCAGTCCGCGCTTCTTCAGCAGGGCGTTGAAGATCCGGCCGTGCTTGTCCTCGTCGGCGCCGTGCCGGACGATCCTGGGGGCCAGCTCCCGGCGCCCCTCCGGGACGAGGGCGGCGATACGGGCGTTCTCCCAGCCTCCCTGGGCCTCACCGCTCGCGGCGATGGAACAGAAGAGCCGGTAGGACTCGTCGTTGTCCAGGATCTCCTGGAACAGGGTCTTGGCAGAGAGCATGGGACCACCTCCGTACCCGTGCTCCGCGGCGCCCGGATCCGCGGAGCGGTAGTTCGCAGGACGAGTCAAATGCGCCGCGGGGCGGTCGGCAACCGGAGGGGGCACGCACTCCGCGCGCCGGGGGCGCCGGCCGGGACGCCCGCCGGGGCGGCGTAACCGTCGGGGGCGTCGCGCGTTGTTCCTGCTGACGGCCGTGGCGGGGAAGACCCCCGAGCCCCCACCACGGCCGTAGTGCTGCCCGCGGGGGGTTACGCGAGTCCGGAGCGCTCCAGGGCGTCCGTGCCGGCGCGCAGGGCGGTGAGCCGCTCCTCCAGGGTGAAGCCCGCGGGGGCGAGGTTGAGCGTGGTGACCCCGGCGGCGGCGTAGGCCTGCATGCGCTCCGCGATCCGCTCGACGGGGCCGAGCAGCGCGGTCTGGTCGATCAGCTGGTGCGGTACGGCTGCGGCGGCCCCGGCCTTGTCCCCGTCCAGGTACTTGTCCTGGATCTCGGCGGCCTCCTTCTCGTACCCCATGCGCTGGGCGAGCTGGTTGTAGAAGTTCTGCTTCCGGCTGCCCATCCCGCCGACGTACAGGGCGGTGTACGGGCGGAACATGTCGGCGAGTCCGTTCACGTCGTCGCCGACGGCCAGCGGCAGCGTCGGGCTGACGTCGAAGCCCTCCATGGTCCTGCCGGCCTTCTCCCGGCCCGCGCGCAGCGGCTGGATCGCGGTCTCCTCCAGGTGTTCGGCGGAGGGGAAGATCAGCAGGGCGCCGTCCGCGATCTCACCGGTCTGCTCCAGGTTCTTGGGGCCGATCGCGGCGATGTAGAGCGGGATGTGCTCGCGCTGCGGGTGCACGGTCAGCTTGATCGGCTTGCCCGGTCCGCCGGGGAGCGGCAGCGTCCAGTGCGCGCCCTCGTACGACAGGCGCTCGCGGGTCATCGCCTTGCGGACGATCTCCACGTACTCACGGGTGCGGGCCAGCGGCTTGTCGAACCTGACGCCGTACCAGCCCTCCGAGACCTGCGGGCCCGAGACGCCGAGGCCGAGCCGGAAGCGGCCGCCGGACAGCGAGTCGAGGGTGGCGGCGGTCATCGCCGTCATGGTGGGCTGACGGGCCGGGATCTGCATGATGGCGGAGCCGACGTCGATCGACTCGGTCTGGGCCGCGACCCAGCTCAGGACGGTCGGGGCGTCGGAGCCGTACGCCTCGGCCGCCCAGCAGACGTCGTAGCCGAGCCGGTCGGCCTCCTGCGCGACGGCGAGGTTGTCGCCGTCCATGCCGGCGCCCCAGTAACCGAGATTGATGCCGAGCCGCATAACCGCTCCCCTTACTGATCAGTAACGTCCCTTTCTCCGGACTCTAGCGCGGGCGGCGGCGATCCGGCAGGCCCGGCGGACCTCGGGTTGTCCACAGCCCCTGCACCCCGTGGGGCCCTGGCCAGTAATCTCAGCGCCCATGGAGCAGAGGCATCTCGGCCGTACCGGCCTTCGCGTGTCCCGGATCGGGCTCGGCACCCTCACCTGGGGCCGGGACACGGACGAGCACGACGCCGCCGACCAGCTGAAGGCCTTCTGGGACGCGGGCGGCACCCTGGTGGACACCGCCGATGTGTACGGGGGCGGCGAGGCCGAGTATCTGCTCGGGCGGCTCGTCGGCAGCCTGGTCCCCCGTGAGGACCTGGTCATCGCGACGAAGGCCGGAAACGTCCCCGACCCCCACCGCCGCGTCAACGGTTCGCGCGGGCACCTGCTGGCCGCCCTGGACGCGTCGCTGGAACGGCTCGGCACGGACCACGTGGACCTGTGGCAGGTCCACGCCTTCGACCCGGCGACCCCCCTGGAGGAGACCCTCCAGGCGGTGGACCTGGCCGTCTCCTCGGGCCGCGTGCGCTACGCGGGCGTGTCGGACTTCTGCGGCTGGCAGCTGGCGAAGGCGGGCACCTGGCAGCTCGCCGCGCCCGGGGTGCGCACCCGGCTGGCCAGTACGCAGATGGAGTACTCGCTGCTCCAGCGGGGCATCGAGCGCGAGGTGCTGCCCGCCGCGCTGGACCTCGGGATCGGGCTGCTGCCGTCCTCCCCGCTGGGACGCGGCGTGCTCACCGGCAAGTACCGCCAGGGCACCCCGGCCGACTCCCGGGGCGCGTCCGAGCGGCTCGCCCCGTTCGTCGAGCCGTATCTCGACGACACGGCGGCCCGGGTCGTGGACGCGGTGGCGACGGCGGCGGACGGACTGGCGACGAGCCCGCTCCAGGTGGCCCTCGCCTGGGTCCGGGACCGCCCGGGAGTGGCGGCGCCGATCCTCGGTGCGCGCAACGCCGGGCAGCTCACGGAGGCTTTGTCGGTGGAGGCGCTTAGTCTTCCCTACGAGATCTGCCAGGCGCTCGACGACGTGTCGGCGCCCGTGCACCGCTATCCCGACCAGGACTGGAGCACGCTGTGACTGCGCTTCCCGGGGAGACCCCCGGCACCGGCGGTACGGACACCCCGCAGGAGGCCGTGTCCCCGCCGGACGGGGCCGGGGCCCAGGAGCCCCCGGCGGATACCGGCCCCGCGGGCGACGGGGACGCCGTCGCCGCCTCCCCGGGCGCTGAGGCCGAGGCCGCCGACGCCGCGGGCGACGGGGCCGAGGCCGCCGGATCAGCGAGCGCCGAGGACGGGTCCGCGGCCCGGGAGCCCTCGGCGGACGCCGAGGACGCGGCGGGGACCCGGGCCGCCGACGCCTCGCCCGACGCCGGACTGTCGGAGGCGCAGGCCGAGCTGGCCGCCCAGCGCGAGCTCCGGGAGCGCATCGAGCAGCGCAAGGCGGCGAAGACGGGACCCATCGCCGCGGGCGCGGGTCTGAGCGGCACCGCCGCCGATCTGCTCGCGGCCGTGCGGGCGGTGGAGAGCGGTGAGAAGGCGGGCGCCGCGTTCTACGCGCCACCCGCCGCAGCGCAGGCGCCCCGGCGTCCCGCCCCGTCCGCCGCCCAGCCGCCCCGGACCCCGCGCCCGAGGCCGCCCCCGCCCCGCAGGCCGCCTCTCCGGAGGCCCTGGACGCGGTGCGCGCGGTGCTCGCGGAGGGCGGGGCCCCCGAGGCGCTGGCCCGCCCGGCCGTCGGCACGCTGGGCGAGCAGGCGGCCGGGCTGCTGCAGGCCGATCCCTGGCAGCTGCTGGCCGTGCCCGGTGTGCGGCCGGAGCAGGCCGACGGCTTCGCTCGTGCGCTGCTGGGCGCGGACTGCGGCCCGGACGACCGCCGCCGGACGGCGGCCCTGGTCGGCTGGGTGCTGGAGCGCGCCGCCCTCCAGGGCCACACGGCCCTGGACGCCGAAGCTGTCCGGGCTGCGCTCGCCGGGCGTGCGGTGAGCGACCCGGAGGCGGCGGTGCGCGAGGCCGTCGAGGAGGGTGTGGCCCTGCTCTTCCAGGAAGGGGAGGAAGAGGAGCCGGAGGAGGCCGGGGCGGACGCGGCCGAAGCGGAGGAGGGCGGCCTCGCCCCGGACGCCGGTACGCCCCGCGAGCCGGTCCGGGTCCTGCTGGGCCTCGACCGCTACGCCCTGGCCGAGGAGAGTCTCGCCGACGGCCTGGCCCGGCTGGTCAACACCTGCGAGAAGGCCGCCGACTGGGCGGAGGCCGCTGCCGGAGCGCCGAGCCCGTCGGCCGCCGAGCTGATCCGTACGTCCGCCGCCGCGGGTCTGGTCGCGCACACCGGCGGCGAGGCGGCCCGGGGCGAGCCCGCCGCGCTCATCGCCGCGGCGCGCGGCCTGGGACTGCGGGCGTTCGGCGCGGCCCACAGCGAGGACGGGCGGCGCAGGCTCGCCGCGGCCACCGGTGATCCGGACACGGCGGTCACGCTGGCCGGCCTGCTGTCCGGTGCTCAGGGCCCCGGCCGGGACGAGGACGGGGCGCTCGCCCTGGACCTGCTGGTCGTGCTGGACGCCCCGCAACTGGACGTGGAGAGCGCGGCGGTCCTGGTCGAGGCGCTGGCCGACGGCGCCCGGCTCGTGCTGAGCGGTGATCCGGGCGTGCTGGGCTCGGCGGGCGCCGGGCGGGTGTTCGCCGATGTGCTGGCCGCCCGCACCTGCCCCCAGGTCGTCTCCCGCACTCCGGACCCCGGCCCGATCGGGGAGCTGGTCTCGGGCATCGGCATCGGCGAGCTGAACCAGGTCGACGCCCCGGGCAAGGAGGTGGTGATCGTCCCGGTCCGGGATGCGGGCGAGGCCGTCCACCGGACCGTGCAGCTGGTCGCCGACTCGGTGCCCCGGGCCTTCTCGATCCCCTCCGACGAGACCCAGGTGATCACGGTGGGCCATGGCGGGGCCGCCGGGACCAGGGTGCTCAACGAGGCGCTGAAGCAGCGGCTCAACCCGGGCCCCGGCCGGTTCGGCGGTTTCGACCCGGGCGACCGGGTGGTTCATGTACCGGCGCCCGGCCGGGCGGTGCCCGGGGTGGTGCGCTCCGCCGACGCCGAGGGGCTGCATCTGGACTGCGGGGGCGTCCCCGTCGTCGTACCGCAGGAGCGGGTGGAGTCGTCGGTGCGGCACGGCTGGGCCCTCAGCGCCCACCAGGCGGCCGGGATGCGCTGGCCCGCCGCGGTGGTCGTGCTGCCGGGCGACGCGGCACAGGGGCTGAGCCGGCCGTGGGTGTACACCGCGTTCGGCCGGGGCGAGCGGCACCTGTCCGTGGTGCACGGAGTGGACCAGGCACTCCCCCACGCGGTGGCGCAGATCCCGGCCCAGGAGCGGACGACCCGGCTGCGCCCGCTCCTGGAGGCGCTCCCGACGCCCGACGCGTCTTCCTGAAGGCCCTCGCAGCGGTGGGCCCCGGCGCGATACGCGCCGGGGCCCACTGTCGCGTCCGGTGCGAGGCGGGGAGGGGCTCCGGTCAGCGGCCGCGCACCGCCGGTCCGGCGAAGTCCTCGTCGGGGTCGTCCTCCTCGTCGAAGACCGCGCTGACGTCGAAGCGGCAGACGACCCGTTCGGGGTCGGCGTCCTCGAACGGGGCACCGAGCCACTCCCCCGGTTCAGGAGCCGCTTCCCCGGCCGAGACCCAGAGGGTGGAGTCCCCTTCCTCCAGGCCGAACTCCTTGTGCCGGGAGGCGATCTCGTCCGGTTCGTACTCGCCGAAGAGCACGCCGAGCGCGGCGTGGACGCTGGTGCCGACCACCGGGGTCGTGTCCTCGCCGCCCGGACCGACGTCGGCGTCGGCCAGGCGCTGTGCCTGGGCCAGGAGGCGCGGGGGCTCCGCGACCAGGTAGTCGCGGCGGATCAGGACACTGAGCGCGCTGGGCTCCGCGGGACCGGCGTAGGGCGGCAGGGAGTCGTCCGCGCCGGGGATCTCGAAGGGGGTGACTTCGTCGTAGCGGTCGTAGAGGAGTTCGTCGTAGACCTCGGCGGCAGCGGCCAGGGCGTTGAACGCGTCGTAGACGGCGGGGTCGTCGTCCCCGGTACGGCGTTCGACCGCGTCGAGGTGACGGTCGATCGCGGCTTTGACCGCTTCGGCGGCGGCACGTACCTCGGCAGCGGTGGGCTGCGCAGCATCAGACATAGTGCAGACGCTATCCGTAGCGGGCCCGTGCCCGCACAATAGATGCGATGCCGGAATACGAATTCATCGACGTGTACGTGCCGCGCGGGGTCTCCCGCAAGGACGCGGCCCGACTCCTGACCGACCACGCCGAGTACGGACACTGGGAGCTGGACCGCCTGACGCTCCGCAGGGACGGCAGCCGCAGGGTGCGGCTGCGCCGGCGGATCATCCGCCAGCTGCGGGCGACCTGGTGACATGGAGCGGGCCCCGCGGTGGCGGGGCCCGGTCCCTTGCGTGCGTTGTGCCGTGCTGTGCGCGCCCGGATCAGGCGGCGCTGCGCGAGCGGCGGTAGAGCACCGATCCCGCGCCGGCGAACAGCAGCCCCGCGCTGGCCGGGATGAGCATGCCGAGCCCGTCGCCACCGGTCTGTGCGAGCTGCTCGCGGGGCACGTTCCGGGTCTCGGGGGCGTTCGGCTCGGGCGGCTGGCTGACCGGCGGGTCGACCGGCGTCTCCGGCGTGACCGGGGGCTCCTCCGGCTGCTCGGGCGGCGGGGGCGGCAGCTCGGCGTCGTTGGAGCAGCTGTTGCCGAAGACCGGGTTCAGCAGTCCGCCGATGGTGACGCTGTTCCCGCAGAGGTTCACGGGGATGTCGATGGGCGCCTGGACCGAGTTGCCGGAGAGGATGCCGGGCGAGCCCTGGGCGGTCCCCTCGGCGGTGGCGCCGCCGCCCGGGGCGCGGTGGCGGCCCGTGCCGGGCTCGGAGGTGCGGTCCGAGGCCGTGGTGTCGCCGGCCTGGGCGCCGTTGCCGGAGCCGCCGGGGACCGAGCGGTCCTGGGCGCCGTCGGACCGGTCGGACCCGGACCGGTCGGACCCGGATCGGTCGGTCGGCGCGGACCGGTCGGATGCTGCTGATCCGTTTCCGCAGTCGTTGCCGCTGGCGGGGTTGAGCAGTCCGCCGACGCTGACGGAGTTCCCGCAGACGTTGACCGGGACGTCGATCGGGACCTGGACCGAGTTGCCGGACAGCACGCCCGGCGAGCCGGTGGCGGCGCTCGCCGCCCCGGAGTCGGCGTGGGCGTATCCGCCGCTCAGTGCGAGCACTCCGCCCGCAGCCGCCATGGTGATCAGGCCTTTACGAGTGACCTGTCGCATAGGTTCGTTTCCTGCCTTCTGGCTTCCGAAAAACCCCCGGACATGACCGTGCGGGAGCCGAATGCCGAACGGTCCCGGAGTGCATGGAGTGCACTCCGGGACCGGTCGAGCTCAAACCCTTACGGGTTGACGTTCAACGATCAGGCGTTGACGCAGGTGTTGCCGAAGGCGGGGTTCAGCAGACCGATCACGGAGACCGTGTTGCCGCACACGTTGACCGGCACGTGGACCGGAACCTGGACGACGTTGCCGGAGAGCACGCCGGGGCTGCCGATGGCCGCACCCTGGGCGCCCGCGTCGGCGGAAGCCATGCCCGCACCCGCGAGAACGAGGCCACCGGTGGCAGCCGCAACTGCGACGACCTTCTTGATCATGATTCCTCCTAGTTGGAAAGTGCGGTCCCAGCCGCGGACCGCAAACCTTGTAACGAGGAGAAATGCGCGGGGCTACGTGTGAACGGCGCCTTTCACCCGTTCGGACATGTCCGCACAGGTGGACGAATCGGCGGTGAATCGGTCATGGACCGGTCAGGAGTGGTCGATGAACCGGTCGAGCACCCGCACGCCGAACTGGAGCCCGTCGACCGGGACCCGTTCGTCGACGCCGTGGAACATCCCGGCGAAGTCCAGCTCCGGCGGCAGCTTCAGCGGGGCGAAGCCGAAGCCCCGGATGCCCAGGTCGTCGAAGGACTTGGCGTCGGTGCCCGCCGAGAGCATGTAGGGCACGGCGCGGGCGATCGGGTCCTCGGCGACCAGCGCGGTCTGCATGGCGTCGACCAGGGCCCCGTCGAACGTGGTCTCCAGGGCCTTGTCGGCGTGCACGTCCTCGCGCCGGACGTTGGGGCCGAGAATCCGGTCCAGGTCGGCGAGGAACTCCTCCTCGTACCCCGGCAGGTACCGGCCGTCGACATGGGCGGTCGCCTGGCCCGGGATGACGTTGACCTTGTAGCCGGCACCGAGCTGGGTGGGGTTGGCCGTGTTCTGGAGCGAGGCGCCGATGAGTTTGGCGATGCCGCCGAGCTTGGCGAGCGTCTCGTCCATGTTCTCCGGGTCCAGCTCGGTGCCCAGCGCGTCGGAGAGCTCGTCCAGGAAGTGCCGCAGCGTCTTGGTGACCCGCACCGGGAACGTGTGCCGGCCCAGCCGCCCGACCGCCTCGGACAGCTCGGTGATGGCGTTGTCCTTGTGGATCATCGAGCCGTGTCCGGCGGTGCCGTCCACGGTCAGCTTCATCCAGTGCATGCCCTTCTGGGCGGTCTCCACCAGATACAGCCGCAGGTCCTCGTTGACGGTGAAGGAGAAGCCGCCGACCTCGCTGATCGCCTCCGTGACGCCCTCGAAGAGGCCCGGGTGGTTGTCCACGAGATAGCGGGCCCCGTACGTGCCGCCCGCCTCCTCGTCGGCGAGGAAGGCGAGCACGATGTCGCGCGGGGGCTTGCGGCCGGTGCGCATCCGTTCGCGGACGACCGCGAGGGTCATCGCGTCCATGTCCTTCATGTCGACCGCGCCCCGGCCCCAGACGCAGCCGTCCGCGATCTCTCCGGAGAACGGGTCGTGCGTCCAGTCCGCCGCGTTGGCCGGGACGACGTCGGTGTGCCCGTGGATGAGAAGCGCCGGGCGGGAGGGATCCTCCCCCTGGATCCGCGCGACGGTGGAGGCGCGCCCCTTGTGCGACTCGAAGATCTGCGGCTCCAGGCCGACCTCCGCGAGCTTCTCCGCGACGTACTCGGCGGCGAGCCGCTCGCCGGGGCCCGAGTGGTCGCCGTAGTTGCTGGTGTCGATCCGGATCAGGTCACGACAGAGGTCGACGACCTCCTGCTCGGCCCTGCCCGTGCCGGCCCGGCCCGTGCTGCTCTCGCTCACGCTGCTTCCCTCCGCTGTCGCTGTGCTGCTCCTTCTCATCCTCCCGCGCCCATGGCGTACACCCAAGGCCGCACACCCCCCGTCACACAGCGTTCACCGCCACCGGGGCGTGATCGAGCACCCTCGAATGTTTGCTATGGTTTTCCACGTCGGAACGGGCACGGCCCGCGAGACAGACACCTTGTCCGGGTGGCGGAATGGCAGACGCGCTAGCTTGAGGTGCTAGTGCCCTTTATCGGGCGTGGGGGTTCAAGTCCCCCCTCGGACACCAGCAGGAGCCCCACTTCGGTGGGGCTCTTTTGCGTCACCGGGCGATCACGGAGAGGGGCGGGCATGCGGGGTCGCAGGAAGCCGCCCGCCTCCCCCCTTCCCCAGCGGGACGGGATCGATGCCGTACGGGTGCGGCTTCCGGAGGATCTTGAGGGGCGGTGGGCGTCCGTCGGGGAGCATCTGGCCGAACGGTTCGGCGGGGCGATCGGGGCGGACCGGGTGGCCGGGATGCTGGATGCCGGGCGGTTCGTGGGCGCCGACGGGGTCGCTGCGAAGGGCTCGGAGCCGTACGCCGCCGGACGGTATCTCTGGTTCCACCGGGACTTCGCACCCGAGGAGCCGGTGCCCTTCCCGGTCGGGGTGGTGTACCGGGACGAGCGGATCGTGGTCGCGGACAAGCCGCACTTCCTGGCGACGATGCCCCGGGGGCGGCACGTCACCGAGACCGCGGTGGCCCGGCTGCGGCGGGAGCTGGACCTGCCCGCCCTCCAGCCCGCCCACCGGCTGGACCGGCTGACGGCGGGGCTGGTGCTGTGCGTGGTGCGGCCGGAGGACCGGGGCGCGTACCAGACGCTGTTCCGGGACCGGCGGGTGCGGAAGGAGTACGAGGCCCTGGCCCCGTACGACCCCGGCGTGGCCCTCCCCCGGACCGTGCGCAGCAGGATCGTCAAGGAGCGCGGGGTGCTCGCCGCCCGGGAGGAGCCGGGCGAGGCGAACAGCGAGAGCCGGGTGGAGCTGGTGGAGCACCGGGGCGGGACGGGACGGTACCGGCTGCTGCCCGCGACCGGGCGGACGCATCAGCTGCGGGTCCACATGAACGCCCTGGGGCTGCCGATCGTCCACGATCCGCTGTATCCGGTGGTGGAGGCGGAGGGGGCCGCCGACGACTTCTCGCGGCCGTTGCAGTTGCTGGCGAGGGTGCTTCGGTTCACCGATCCGGTCGGCGGGGAGCCGCGCCGCTTCGAGAGCGGGCTGCGGCTCTCCGCCTGGCCGGAGGGGTGAGGCGGGCGGCGCTCAGTGGCCGCGCTTGATCCACGCGTCGAGCTGCGGGGCCTCCGCGCCGATGGTGGTGGGGTCGCCGTGGCCGGTGCGGACTGCCGTGTCGCCGGGGAGGGTGAGCAGCCGGTCCCGGATCGAGTCGATGATCGTGGGGAACGACGAGAAGGACCGGCCGGTGGCGCCGGGGCCGCCCTGGAAGAGGGTGTCGCCGGTGAAGACGACGCCCAGCTCGGGGGCGTACAGGCAGACGGCTCCGGGGGCGTGGCCCGGGGTGTGCAGGACCGTGAGCGTGGTGCCCGCCACGGCGATCTCCTGGCCGTCCGTGAGAGCGCCGTCGGGGGTGTGCTCCGGGTGGGTCTGCAACCAGAGCGGCAGGTCCTCCGGGTGGAGCAGGATCGGGGCGCCGGTGGCCGCCGCGAGGGCGGGGGCGGCGTCGATGTGGTCGTTGTGCGCGTGGGTGCAGACGATGGCGCGCAGCGTACGGCCGCCGAGCGCGGCCTCGATGGCGGCGGCGTCGTGGGCGGCGTCGATGACGATCGCCTCGGTGTCGTCGCCGACGATCCAGACGTTGTTGTCGACGTCCCACTCGCCGCCGTCGAGGGCGAAGGTGCCGGAGGTGACCAGGTGGTCGATGCGGGCGGCCATCAGAGGACCACCACCGAGCGCAGGACGTCGCCGTCGTGCATGCGGGCGAAGGCCTGCTCGACGTCGCCCAGTCCGATGGTCTCGGTGACGAAGGCGGCCAGGTCCAGGCGGCCCTGCTGGTGGAGGTCGACGAGCATCGGGAAGTCGCGGGAGGGCAGGCAGTCGCCGTACCAGGAGGACTTGAGGGAGCCGCCGCGGCCGAAGACGTCCAGGAGCGGCAGTTCGAGCTTCATGTCGGGGGTGGGGACGCCGACGAGGACGACCGTTCCGGCGAGGTCGCGGGCGTAGAAGGCCTGTTCGTAGGTCTCGGGGCGGCCGACGGCCTCGATGACGACGTCGGCGCCGTTGCCGTCGGTGAGGGCGCGGATCGCCTCGACGGGGTCGGTGGTGCGGGAGTTGACGGTATGGGTGGCGCCCATCTTCTTCGCCGTCTCCAGCTTGCGGTCGTCGATGTCGACCGCGATGATCTTCGCCGCTCCGGCCAGCCGGGATCCGGCGACGGCCGCGTCACCGACGCCGCCGCAGCCGATGACGGCGACGGAGTCGCCGCGGCCGACCTGGCCGGTGTTGATGGCGGCGCCGATGCCCGCCATGACGCCGCAGCCGAGGAGTCCGGCGACCTCGGGGGCGACCTGGGGGTCGACCTTGGTGCACTGACCGGAGGCGACGAGGGTCTTCTCCGCGAAGGCGCCGATACCGAGGGCGGGCGACAGCTCCGTGCCGTCGAGCAGCGTCATCTTCTGCTTCGCGTTGTGGGTGTCGAAGCAGTACCAGGGGCGGCCGCGCAGACAGGCGCGGCACTGGCCGCACACGGCACGCCAGTTGAGGACGACGAAGTCACCGGGGGCGACATCCGTGACGCCCTCGCCGACCGACTCGACGACGCCTGCCGCCTCGTGGCCGAGGAGGAAGGGGAACTCGTCGTTGATGCCGCCCTGCTTGTAGTGCAGGTCGGTGTGGCAGACGCCGCACGCCTGGATCTTCACGACGGCCTCACCGGGACCGGGGTCCGGGACCACGATCGTCTCGACCCTGACCGGCTCGTTCTTCCCCGGTGCGATGACCGCCTGCACCTGCTGTGCCATAACCGTGCTCTCCCTGCTCCCGCGCTTCGCGAAGATCGAACGCGGACCACCGTACGCCTCGGGAGACCTCCTACGGGGCGAGGACGTCCAGTTCGTGCAGGGCGCCGACCGCGATCTCCTTGGTGAGCCGCTCGGCGGCCTCCGGGTCGCCCTCGCGGACCGCCTCGGCGAGCCGGACGTGCAGGGTGACGGCGGCCGGGTCGGGGTCCTCGAACATCACCTGGTGGTGGGTGCGGCCCGCGAGGACCTCGGCGACGACGTCCCCGAGGCGGGCGAACATCTCGTTGCCGGAGGCGTTGAGGACGATGCGGTGGAAGGCGATGTCGTGTTCGAGGTAGCCCTCCAGCTGCTGGCCGCGCGAGGTGGCGACCATGCCGAGGGCGCGTTCGGTGAGCTCGGCGCACTGCGCGGCGGTGGCGTGGCGGGCCGCGAGCGAGGCGGCGACCGGTTCGATCGCGGAGCGCAGGACCGTGAGGGAGCGCAGCTGGCGGGGGCGGTCGGCGCCGGCCAGCCGCCAGCGGATGACCTGGGGATCGTACACGTTCCAGGTCTCGGTGGGGCGGACCGTCACCCCGACACGGCGGCGGGACTCGACCAGGTGCATCGATTCCAGGACCCGGATGACCTCGCGGATCACCGTACGGGAGACGTCGAAGCGCTGGGCGAGCTCGTCGGTGCGCAGCACGCTGCCGGGCGGGCACTGGCCGGAGGAGATCTCCAGACCCAGGGTGTCCAGCACATGCGTATGCAACCCCTGGCTCTGTGTGGTCATGGGTCAAGCCTACGGGGCGGCCCGCCGGAACAATACGTACGACGTTTACGTCACAGGCTCTTGAATAAGTCGTACCTAATGGGTTTCAGTAGCGCGACGGACCGATGTCGAAGAAGACAGCGAGACACACCCCATGAACACCGCACCCCCCATGAGCACCCCCCACGTCGTCGTGGTGATGGGCGTGGCAGGAACCGGCAAGACCACGATCGGCCCCCTGCTCGCCGCCGCCCTGGGCGTCCCGTACGCCGAGGGCGACGACTTCCATCCCCCGGCGAACATCGCCAAGATGTCGGCCGGCACCCCCCTGGACGACGACGACCGGTGGCCCTGGCTGGACTCCATCGGGCAGTGGGCGCACGGGCGGGCGGGGCTCGGCGGGGTCGTCTCCAGCTCCGCGCTCAAGCGGGTCTACCGGGACCGGCTGCGGGACGGGGCGCCGGACGCCCTCTTTCTGCATCTGACAGGTGACCGGGCGCTGATCGAGGAGCGGATGGCGGACCGCAGGGGCCACTTCATGCCCACCGCGCTTCTCGACTCGCAGTTCGCGACGCTGCAGCCGCTCCAGACCGACGAGGCCGGAGTGAGTGTCGACGTGTCCGGCACCCCCGAGGAAATCACCCAGCGAGCCGTCGCCGCGCTGCGCCGGTTCGACAGTTAAGGACCTTCACCGTGACCAGTCTCAGCGTCGAGATGCTGGCAGCGGACGCCGCCGAACCGATCACCTCGGCAGGCAACGCTCAGTTGGGCATCGCCGTCCTGGCGGGCATCGCCGTCATCGTTCTCCTCATCACCCAGCTCAAGATGCACGCGTTCCTGGCGCTGACCATCGGTTCGCTGGCGCTCGGCTCCTTCGCGGGAGCCGCCCCGGCCGACACGATCGCCAGTTTCACCGCGGGCCTCGGCTCGACCGTCGCGGGCGTGGGCGTCCTGATCGCGCTGGGCGCGATACTCGGCAAGCTGCTCGCCGACTCCGGCGGGGCCGACCAGGTCGTCGACACCATCCTGGCGAGGGCGAGCGGCCGGGCCATGCCCTGGGCGATGGTCCTGATCGCCTCGATCATCGGGCTGCCGCTGTTCTTCGAGGTCGGGATCGTGCTGATGATCCCGGTCGTGCTGCTCGTCGCGAAGCGCGGCAACTACTCCCTGATGCGGATCGGCATCCCCGCGCTCGCCGGGCTCTCGGTGATGCACGGGCTGATCCCGCCGCACCCCGGCCCGCTGGTCGCGATCGACGCCCTGGACGCCAATCTCGGCGTGACGCTGGCGCTCGGCGTGCTGGTCGCCGTCCCGACGGTGATCATCGCCGGTCCGGTCTTCTCCCGTTACGCCGCGCGCTGGGTGGACATCAAGCCGCCGGAGAAGATGATCCCGCAGCGCCCCTCCGAGGAGCTGGACCGTCGTCCGAGCTTCGGCGCCACCCTGGCGACGATCCTGCTGCCGGTCGTCCTCATGCTGCTGAACGCGCTCGTCGAGATCGTGGTCGACGACCCGCAGAACGGTCTCCAGAAGGTCACCATGGTCATCGGTTCGCCGCTGATCGCCCTGCTCGCGGCCGTCCTGGTCGGGATGTTCACGCTCGGCCGGGCCGCCGGGTTCACCAGGGACCGGCTGGCCGGCACCGTCGAGAAGTCCCTCGCCCCGATCGCCGGGATCCTGCTCATCGTCGGCGCGGGCGGCGGCTTCAAGCAGACGCTGATCGACGCCGGGGTGGGCGGGATGATCCTGGACTTCTCCGAGAACTGGTCGATCCCCGCCCTGCTGCTGGGCTGGCTGATCGCCGTCGCGATCCGCCTCGCCACCGGCTCGGCCACGGTCGCCACGATCTCGGCCGCCGGTCTGGTCGCCCCGCTGGCCGCCGACATGTCGACCTCGCACGCGGCGCTGCTGGTGCTGGCCGTCGGCGCCGGTTCGCTCTTCTTCAGCCATGTGAACGACGCCGGGTTCTGGCTGGTGAAGGAGTACTTCGGCATGAACGTCGGCCAGACGGTGAAGACCTGGTCCGTGATGGAGACGATCATCTCCGTGGTGGCGATGGCGTTCATCCTGCTGCTGTCGCTGTTGCTGTAGCCGGTTCCGTACGGGACGAACACGCTTCGGCTCGGCACAGAGACCGGTTGCCCCGGCACGAATGAACGCTTCCGTACGGCACGAGGACCGGTTCCGTGCGGCAGCGGGAGCGCGAGACGCCCGCCCCGGTACGTACCGGGGCGGGCGTCTCGCGCTCCCGCGCTTTTGGTACGGGGAGGTCAGCGGCGGGCCGACTCGCTCTCGGCCGCCTTCTCCAGCTGGAACGCCTCGTTGCCGAGGCCGATCCGGGCGTGCACCGCGGGCTTGAGCGAGCGCAGCACCGCCCCGTACACCAGGCCGCCGGCGAGCGCGAGGATGATGACGCCGGGCAGCAGCCAGTTGAGCACCGAGCCGGGTCCGGAGCCGACGAGGACGTCGAAGTCGCGGACGGTGAAGACGGCGATCGTCAGGAGCGCGAGTCCGGCGAGGGCGGAGGCGAACAGGCGCGGGGCCTGCGCACGGCCCGCGCCGCGCTTGACGAAGAAGGCGATGACGGCGAAGGAGGCCGCGGCCATCAGCAGGATGATGCCGAGCGCGCCGACGTTGCCCATCCAGGTGAACAGCCGCAGGACGGGGACCGTGGGGTCTCCGGCCGGGTTGTCGTCGGTGAGCGCGAACGCCGCGATGACGGCCACGGAGACGGCGGACTGAAGCAGCGAACCGGTGCCGGGAGCGCCGCTCGCCCGGTTGGTGCGGCCGAAGCCGGCGGGCAGCAGTCCCTCGCGGCCCATCGCGAACGCGTAGCGGGCCACGACGTTGTGGAAGCTGAGGAGCGCCGCGAACATCCCGGTGACGAAGAGGATGTGCAGCACATCGGTGAAGGTGGAGCCGAGCCGCTCCCCGGTGAGGCCGAACAGCATGCCGGGGCCCTCCTTGAGGGAGGTGCCGGCGATGGAGCCGGGTCCGGCGGCCACGGTCAGGGCCCAGGAGCTGATGGCCAGGAACAGCGCGGCGTAGCCGACCGCGAGGAACATCACCCGGGAGACCACGATCTGCGGGCGGCTGGTCTCCTCCGCGTACACCGGGGCCTGCTCGAAGCCGACGAACGCGGCGATGCAGAAGCAGAGGGCGGTGCCGAGGCCGGCGCCGGTGAGGGTCTCGGGGTTGAAGGCGTGCAGCGACAGGCCCTCGGGGCCCGGCTTGCTCACGGCGGCGATGTCGAAGATCACGACGAGGGCGCACTCGATGACCAGCAGGACGCCGAGCACCTTGGCGTTGAGGTCGATCTTCAGCCAGCCGAGGACGCCGACGACGGCCGCCGAGACCAGGGCCGGTATCCACCATGCCAGCTCGATGTCGAGGTAGGTGGCGAAGATGCCGGCGATCTCGAAGCCGAGGATCCCGTAGATGCCGACCTGCATCGCGCTGTAGGCGACGAGCGCCACGAGCGACGCCCCGGCTCCGGCGGTCGGACCGAGCCCCCGGGCGATGTACGCGTAGAACGCCCCGGCGTTGTGGACGTGCCGGCTCATCTCCGCGTAACCGACGCTGAACAGCATCAGGACGGCGCCCAGGATGATGTAGAGCAGCGGCTGGCCGACGATGCCCATCACGCCGAAGACCGTGGGCATCACGCCCGCGACCACCATCAGCGGGGCGCTGGCCGCGACCACCGAGAGCAGGAGGCCGGGGGTGCCGAGCCGGTCGGCGCGCAGGGCGCGTTCCTCGCCCTTGTAGGTGTTGATCCCGCCGGTGTCCGCCGTCCCTCCGGTGGTGCCGGTCCCGCTGGAAAATGAACTGCCGGTCGACATGACGGGATGGGTCCCTTTCTCGTGGTTCCTCGTGGCGGGGTGGTGCCCTTCGTGCTGTGCTCCGTGCTGTGCCGCGGGGTTCACGGGGTGCCGAGCGCGTAGGTGCGCGCGGCCGTGAACGCCGCGTGGGGTTCCCGGCCGGAGTAGGACCAGGGCGCGGGGGTGGCGTAGGAGCCGATGCGGTGGAAGAGGGCGGCGGCCTCGGCGGGCCGGCCCTCGCAGACCTTGGCGTGGGCCAGGAAGTTGAGGTCGAGGCGGTGGCGCGGGTGGTCGTCGCGCTCCCACTCCAGCCACCAGTCGAAGGCGGCTTTCATCACCTGGCGGGCCCGGCGGCCGGACCAGTGTCCGGAGTGCGCCGGGTCGTCGGGCTCGATGCCGGCGGCGACCAGGACGCGGTAGCGCTCGGCGTGGGCGACGACCGGGAGCACGGCCAGCGGGGAGTCGGCGGGGGCCAGTTCGGCGGCCCAGGCGGCGAAGTCGTACACCTCGTGGAGCGGGTCGTGGCCGCTCTCGGGGTTGCTCTCGGCGAGCAGGGCCGCCATCACGTGGTGGGCGTGGTGGTGATCGGGGTGGCGGGAGCGCACCTCCTCGAAGAGCCTGCCGGTCTCGTCCACGCCGTCGTCGCGGCCCCGGTCCAGCAGGAGCAGCGCGAGCCAGGGGGTGGGGTCGTCGGGGGTGAGGCGGGCGGCCGCCAGACAGGCCTCCCGGGCGCGGGCGGCGTTGTTCGCCCTGGCCTTGGGCCGCAGCGCCCGCATGACCCGGGCACAGGCGAGCAGGACGGCCGCGTCGGCGCTCTCGGGCTCGACGAGCAGCCAGTCACCGGCCCAGTCCTCGGCGGACGAGGTCTCGGCGAGAGCGAGTACGCGATGTCCGCGGCGGTCCCAGTCCTGGCCGGTGGCCACCAGCAGGGTGCGCGCCTCGGACCACCTGCCCTGGACGAACTGTCCGCGGGCGGCGATGAGTTCGTCGTCGTCGAGGGCCGGGTCGAAGACCTGGTCCGAGCGGCTGCCCCGACGGCGGGAGCGGCCCAGGGGCGGCGGGGGCGGGGACATTGCCGCGGGCTTCCTTCGATGCGGTGTGCGAGCAGATGATCGCGCACAGCAAATCGGCAGGCCATGCCCCACGTCAAGGGGCGCTTTCCGGCAACTGCTGCCATGTGTCCGTCAGTTGGCTGGATCCCGTCGCCCTGCCTGCGGCATCGGCGCAGCGTGCGGGTGCGACGGGCGGGGCGCGGGTGACGCCTGACACACTGCCTGCATGGAGCCACGTGAACCCCTCGCCCCCTTCCTGCTCGCCTTTCCCGGCCCGCTGCGCGACCGGTTGGTGGCGGCGGTCCTGTCCGGCGAGAAGGTGTCCACCACCGGGCTGCTGTGCGAGTACGAACTGGAGCAGGAGGAGTTGCCTCCGGTCGGCGAGCGCTCCGCGCTGATCGATTCGGAGGGGCGGGAGGTCGCGGTGGTCGAGGTGACCGAGGTACGGGTGCTGCCGCTGGGGGCCGTCGATCTGCAGCACGCGCTGGACGAGGGCGAGGGGTACACCTCGGTCGCACAGTGGCGGGCGGGGCACGAGCGGTTCTGGCACAGCGAGGAGATGCGGGAGGCGTTGGGGGACCCGGCGTTCACGGTGGACGACGGGACGATGATCGTCGCGGAGCGGTTCCGGGTCGTCGAGCGGCTGGAGTGACCGCCGGGTCTCAGCCCCGGACGCGGTTCCCCGGTCGGCGGAGGACCGGGGAGGGGAAGAGGCTCACAGTGCCTGGGCCGCCGCCCTGCCCGCTGCCCTGCCCGAGAAGATGCAGCCGCCCAGGAACGTGCCCTCCAGGGAGCGGTAGCCGTGGACTCCGCCGCCGCCGAAGCCCGCCGCCTCGCCCGCCGCGTACAGGCCGGGGAGCGGGGTGCCCTCGGCGGTCAGGACGCGGGAGGACAGGTCCGTCTCCAGGCCGCCGAGGGACTTGCGGGTGAGGATGTTGAGGCGGACCGCGATCAGCGGGCCCGCCGCCGGGTCCAGGATCCGGTGGGGCTTCGCGGTGCGGATCAGGCGGTCGCCCAGGTAGGCGCGGGCTCCGTGGATCGCGGTGACCTGGAGGTCCTTGGTGAAGGGGTTGGCGATCTCGCGGTCCCGGGCGGTGATCTCGCGGCGCAGCCCGGCCGCGTCGATCAGGCCGTCGCCCGTCACCGCGTTCATGCCCCGGACGAGGGCGTCGAGATCCTTCTCCACGACGAAGTCCGCGCCGTGGTCCATGAACGCCTTCACCGGTGCGGGCACGTCCGCGCGGGCCCGGCCGATCACGTCACGGACGGACTTGCCGGTCAGGTCCGGGTTCTGCTCGGAGCCGGAGAGGGCGAACTCCTTGCCGATGATGCGCTGGTTGAGCACGAACCAGGTGTAGCCGTGGCCCGAGCGCATGATGTGTTCGAGCGTGCCGAGCGTGTCGAAGCCGGGGAAGAGGGGGACCGGAAGCCTCCTGCCGCGCGCGTCCAGCCAGAGGGAGGAGGGGCCCGGCAGGATCCGGATGCCGTGCCTGGCCCAGATCGGGTTCCAGTTCTCGATGCCCTCGGTGTAGTGCCACATCCGGTCGCTGTTGATGTGGTGCGCGCCCGCCTTCTCGGCGATGCCGAGCATCAGCCCGTCGACATGGGCGGGGACGCCGGAGAGCATCTTCTCGGGCGGGGTGCCCAGCCGCTCGGGCCACTGGGCGCGGACGAGGTCGTGGTTGCCGCCGATGCCGCCGGAGGTGACGATCACCGCCTGGGCCTTCAGCTCGAAGGCGCCGGTGGCCTCCCGGCTGCTCGCGGTGCCGCGCTCGGCGGCGCTGGGCTCCAGGATCTCGCCGGTGACCGTGTCGAGCGCCCCGGCCGTGCGGGCGAGACCGGTGACCCGGTGGCGGAAGCGCAGCTGGACGAGGCCCTTGGCGACGCCCTCGCGGACGCGGCGCTCGAAGGGGGCGACGACACCGGGGCCGGTCCCCCAGGTGATGTGGAAGCGGGGTACGGAGTTGCCGTGCCCGGTCGCGTCGTAGCCGCCGCGTTCGGCCCAGCCGACGACCGGGAAGATCCGCAGCCCCTGCTGGTGGAGCCAGGAACGCTTCTCCCCGGCGGCGAAGTCGACGTACGCCTCGGCCCATCGGCGCGGCCAGCGGTCCTCCTCCTCGCGGTCGAAGCCCGCCGTGCCGAACCAGTCCTGGAGGGCCAGGTCCCGGCTGTCCTTGATCCGCATCCGGCGCTGTTCGGGCGAGTCCACGAGGAAGAGCCCGCCGAAGGACCAGTGCGCCTGGCCGCCGATGGACTGCTCGGGCTCCTGGTCGAGAAGGATCACGGAGCGTCCGGCGTCGACCAGCTCGGCGGCGGCCACCAGCCCGGCGAGTCCCGCCCCGATCACGATCACATCAGCGTCGTACGCCATGGGTTCCGTCCTGTCGGGGAGGGGGTGCCGGGCGACAAGTTACCCGTGCGTCAGATCTTGGGTACCCGCCGCTGCCACGTCAACCGTCCGGGTGCTGTTGGATGAGGCGCATGACGCCCTCTGACGAGATTCTGGACATCGTCGACGAGAACGACGAGGTCATCGGGCAGGCCCCGCGCGGCGAGGCGACCGCGCGGGGGCTGCGGCACCGCTGCGTCTTCATCGAGGCGCGGGACGCACGGGGGCGGACCTTCGTCCACCGGCGCACGCCCACGAAGCTGGTCTTCCCCTCGCACTACGACATGTTCGTCGGCGGGGTCGTCGGTGCGGGCGAGTCGTACGACGAGGCGGCGCTGCGCGAGGCGGAGGAGGAGCTGGGCGTCTCGGGGCTTCCCCGGCCCGAGCCGCTGTTCCGGTTCCTCTACGCGGACGGTGGGCACACCTGGTGGTCGGCCGTCTACCAGGTGCGGTGCGAGCTGCCGGTCTCCCCGCAGGCGGAGGAGGTCGCCTGGCACACGTTCCTGGACGACGCCGAGCTGGAGCGGCGGCTCGGCTCCTGGCCCTGGGTGCCCGACGGCCTTGAGGCCTATCGGCGGCTGCGGGAGCATCGGGCGGGCTGACCCGGGGCCTGCGGCCGCGCGGAGGGCCGGAGGCCGCTGGAGCCGTGCCGGCCGGACGTCGCACGGCGGGCGGCGGGCGGCGGGCGGCGGGCGGCGGGCGGCGGGCGGCGGGCGGCGGGCGGCGGGCGGCGGGCCGATGCCAGGCCCTAGGGTTTCCGTGTGAACAAGATCGCGCAGAGTGTACGGCTGTGGTTCGCGCCGCAGCGGATCCGCGAGGAGGGGGACACCCCCGACTACCGGTTCTCGCTGGCCAACGAGCGGACGTTCCTCGCCTGGCTCCGCACGGCTCTGGCGCTGATCGGCGGGGGTTTCGCCGTCGATCAGTTCCTGCCGGAGCTGATGTGGGGCGTACGGGCCGCGCTCGCGCTCGGGCTGCTGGCCGCCGGGGTGCTGTGCGCGTTGCGGGCGGTCAACCACTGGGTGCGGTGCGAGCGGGCGATGCGGCGGGGCGAGGATCTGCCGGTGTCACGGTTCCCGACCTTGCTGAGCCTGGTGATCGCCGTCGTCGCCCTGGCGATGGTGGTGGTGGTCCTCTTCGGCTGGGAGGGGGTGTGACGGCGGCGGCGGACCGGGATCCGGGGCTGCAGCCGGAGCGGACGCGGCTGGCCTGGCGGCGCACGACGCTGACCGCCACGGTCGTCGCGCTGCTCGCCGGGCGGCAGGCGCTGCACAGCGGGGCGACCCCGGCGGCGCTGGTCGCGGTGGCGCTGAGCGCACTGGCCTGGCTGGGGTTCCTGACGGTCGCCCACCGCCGGGTGACCGTGCTGGGGGTGGCGCGGCCCGAGCAGCTCGCGCCGCGCGGGGCGCTGACGGCGGCACTGTGCACGGTGGCGCTGGCGGTGTTCGCCGCGGCGATGCTGTTCTGAACCCCTGAACCCCTGAACCCCTGAACCCCTGAACGCCTGAAGGCCGACGCCGTCCTACGACGCGTCCCAGTCCACCGTGACCACGATCTTGCCGCGGGTCCGCCCCTCCTGGTTGAGCCGGTACGCCTCGGCGGCCTCCTCCAGCGGGAACACCCGGTCCACGTGGACGGTGACGATCCCCCGCTCGGCCAGCTCCGCGACCTGCGCCAGGTCCGCCGCGTCGGGGCGCACGAAGGCGTAGTGGCCGCCGTAGGAGAAGACCTCGTCGTCCGCGATGGAGGCGAGCCGGCCGCCCGGGGCGAGGGTGTCGGCGGAGGCCTTCAGCGCGTCGCCGCCCACGGTGTCGAAGGAGGCGTCGAAGCCCTCGGGGACCAGCTCCCGCAGCCGTTCGACGAGGCCCTCGCCGTACTCCACGGGCTCCGCGCCGAGGCTCCGCAGGTGCTCGTGGTTGCGGGGGCTCGCGGTGCCGACGACCCGGCAGCCGGCGTGCCGGGCGATCTGGACGGCGAGCGATCCGACGCCGCCGGCGGCCGCGTGGACCAGGACGGTGTCGCCCTCGCGGATCTTGAGAGTGCGGTGCAGCACCTGGTACGCGGTGAGCCCGGCCAGCGGCAGACCCGCCGCCGCCTCGAAGCTCAGGCTCAGGGGCTTGCGGGCGAGGGTGCGCACGGGGGCGGCGACGTATTCGGCGAACGTACCGCGCGAGAGGAAGTCCTCGCGCACGTAGCCGATGACCTCGTCGCCCACCGCGAACTCGTCGACGGCGATGCCCGGTTGCACGACGACCCCGGAGACGTCCCAGCCGGGGATCACCGGGAAGACGGCGTCGAGGGCACCCTGGAGGTAGCCCTCTCGGGCCTTCCAGTCGACCGGGTTGACCGCCGCGGCCCGCACCTTCACCAGGACGCTGTCGGGGCCGACCTTGGGGTCGGGCCGCTCGCCGTACTCCATGACGTCGGCGGAGCCGTACGCGCTGTAGCTGATCGCCTTCATCCCTCGACCTTCCGCGCAGGCCGGGGTCGTCGCAACTCAGGCGGTACGGCCGTGGGTCCCGGCCTCCCCGACGCGGGCTCCGGGCGGGTGCCGTCACCGTTCTCGGACACGGTGCGCCACCGGAGTCCGGCCGCCTTCCCGGGCGGTCGGTCCCGAAGGGCACTGGACGACATACCGACTGGTCGGCATCATGGTTCCCGACCGTTCCGTCCCGGGGTCCCGTCACCCTGACCCGTCACCTCGTCCCGTCGCCAGTCGCCCGGAGGTACGCACCATGAGCTCAGTCCCCCCACCAGGTCTCGACCCGGAGCTGCTGCGCGGCCATCTCGACCGTGAGCGACCGGGGCTGGTGAGCGGGCCCCTCGAAGCGCGGCTCATCGAGGGCGGCCGCTCGAACCTCACGTACGTCGTCGGTGACGGGACCGGGCAGTGGGTGGTGCGCAGGCCTCCGCTCGGCCACGTGCTGGCGACCGCGCACGACATGGCGCGCGAGCACCGCGTGATCAGCGGTCTGCATCCGACCGCCGTCCCCGTGCCGGAGCCGCTGCTGCTCTGCGAGGACGACTCGGTGATCGGCGCGCCGTTCTACGTGATGGAGTACGTCGAGGGCACCCCGTACCGCACCGCGGAGCAGCTCGCCCCGCTGGGCCCCGAGCGCACCCGGGCGGCGGTCCTCGGGCTCGTCGACACCCTGGTCGATCTGCACGCCGTGGATCCGGGGGCGGTCGGGCTCGGGGACTTCGGGCGGCCCGAGGGCTTCCTGGACCGGCAGCTGCGGCGCTGGGGCAAGCAGCTGGACGCCTCCCGCAGCCGTGACCTGGCGGGCGTCGACGAACTGCACGCGGCGCTCGGCCGCGCGCTGCCCTCCTCCCCCGCGCCCACCGTCGTCCACGGCGACTACCGCCTGGACAACGTCCTGATCGGCTCCGACGACCGGATCAAGGCCGTCCTCGACTGGGAGATGTCCACCCTCGGCGATCCGCTGACCGATCTCGGGCTGCTCGTGATGTACAGCTCCGATCTCGGGCTGCCGGAGTCGCCCGTCTCCACCACCAGCGGGGCGGCCGGGCACCCGTCCCCCGCCGAGCTCGTCGAGCGCTACGCGGCCCGCTCGGGCCGGGACACCTCCGCCGTCTCCTGGTACACCGCGTTCGCCTGGTTCAAGCTCGCCGTGATCCTGGAGGGCATCCACTACCGCTACACCCTCGGCCAGACCGTCGGCGCGGGCTTCGACCGGATCGGCGAGCTGGTCCCCGTCTTCATCGCGCACGGCCTCACCACCCTCCAGGAAGGCTGAACCCTCATGGACTTCGCATTCGACGCCCGTACCGAGGAACTGCGCGGCAGGCTGCTCGCGTTCATGGACGAGCACGTGTACCCGGCCGAGCAGGTCGCCGAGGAGCAGCGGGCGGGGCTCGCCTCACCGTGGGACACCCCGGCCGTCGTCGGGGAGCTGAAGGCCGAGGCCCGGCGGCAGGGGCTGTGGAACCTCTTCCTGCCGGACGCGGAGTACGGGGCGGGGCTGACGAACCTCCAGTACGCCCCGCTCGCGGAGATCACCGGACGTTCCCCGCACCTCGCGCCGACCGCGACGAACTGCGCCGCCCCGGACACCGGGAACATGGAGGTGCTGTTCCAGTTCGCCACCGACGACCAGAAGAAGCGGTGGCTGGAGCCGCTGCTCGCCGGGGAGATCCGCTCCGCGTTCGCGATGACGGAGCCGGACGTGGCGTCCTCGGACGCGACGAACATCGAGACGCGGATGATCCGGGACGGCGAGGACTACGTCGTCAACGGCCGCAAGTGGTACATCTCCGGGGCGATGAACCCGGACTGCGCGGTCTTCATCGTGATGGGCAAGACCGACCCGGACGGCGAGGACATCCGCCGCCAGCAGTCGATGATCCTCGTCCCCCGCGACACCCCGGGCGTCGAGGTGCGCCGGGCGATGCAGGTGTACGGGTACGAGGACCACGCGCACGGCGGCCACGCCGAGGTGGTCTTCCACGACGTCCGGGTGCCCGCGGCGAACCTGATCGGCGAGGAGGGCGGCGGCTTCGCCATCGCCCAGGCGCGGCTGGGACCGGGCCGGATCCACCACTGCATGCGGCTGATCGGGATGGCGGAGCGGGCCATCGAGCTGATGTGCCGGCGCGCGGTGACGCGTACGGCGTTCGGCAGGCCGCTGGCCTCGCAGGGTGTCGTGCAGAACTGGATCGCGGACGCCCGGGTCACGGTGGAGCAGCTGCGACTGCTGGTGCTGAAGACGGCCTGGCTGATGGACACCGTGGGCAACAAGGGCGCGCACACCGAGATCCAGGCCATCAAGATCGCCACCCCGCGCGCGGTCGTGGACATCCTGGACTCCGCGGTGCAGTTGTACGGCGCGGGCGGGGTGAGCCAGGACTTCCCGCTGGCGGAGCTGTGGGCGTCGGCGCGGACACTGCGGCTGGCGGACGGCCCCGACGAGGTGCACCAGCGGTCGCTGGCCCGGCGGGAGATCAAGCGGTACGTCTGAGGGGTGCGGTGCGGCCCCCTCCCGGGATGCTCGTCGGGAGGGGGCCGCATCCTGCACGCGGGAGGGCTCAGAAGGTGAGCTTCCAGCTGTCGATGTAGCCGGTGTCGTACCGGGCGACGTCCTGGACGCGGAGCTTCCAGGTGCCGTTGGCCACCTCGCTGGAGGCGTTGACCGTGTACGTCGTGATGACGTTGTCGGCCGAGTCGCCGCTGCTGGAGTTCTTCAGCCGGTACGCGCTGCCGTCCGGGGCGATCAGGTCCACGACGAGGTCGCCGCGCCAGGTGTGCTTGATGTCGACGCCGACCTGAAGTGCGGCCGGCGCGTTGCCCGTCCGGCCGGTGACCGCGATCGACGAGGTCACCGCCGCCCCGGCGTCCGGAATGGCCACGTCGGTGGTGTTGCTGAACACGTCCCCGTCCGTGGGCGGTTCACCGGTGCCGGAGGACAGGGTCCAGACGGCGTGGGCGGCGGCGTCGCTGTTGCGGTCCAGGGCGGTGTCGTTGATGTTGCTCAGGTTGTCGCACGAGGAGTGGTAGCAGCGGTCGAAGGCCTGGCCCGCCGTCCCGCCCCACTTCTGCGCCTGGGCGGAGGACTTGGTGTAGCCCGCGCCGGTGAAGAGCCCGCCGACGGGGACGCCCGCGTTCTTGAACGGGGCGTGGTCGGAGCGGCCGTCGCCCTCGGTCTCGATCTCGGTGGGGACGCCCAGGCCCGCGAAGTAGTCCTTGAAGGTCTTCTCGATGACCGGGTCGTCGTCGTAGACGAAGTAGCCGGCGTTGGGCGAGCCGATCATGTCGAAGTTGAGATAGCCGGAGAGCTTGGAACGCTCGGCGGACGGCAGGTTGTTGACGTAGTACTTCGAGCCGATCAGGCCCAGCTCCTCCGCACCCCACCAGGCGAACCGCAGGTGCTTGTCGGGCTGGTACCCGGCGCGGGAGACGGCGAGCGCGGTCTCCAGCACGGCGGCCGAGCCGGAGCCGTTGTCGTTGATCCCGGCCCCGGAGGAGACGGAGTCGAGGTGGGCCCCGGCCATCAGGACCTTGTTGGGGTCACCGCCGGGCCAGTCGGCTATCAGGTTGTAGCCGGTGGCGCCGTTGGAGGTGAACTGCTGGAGCGAGGTGCTGTATCCGGCCGCGTCGAGCTTGGCCCTCACGTAGTCGACGGACGCCTTGTAGCCGGGGCGGCCGTGGGCGCGGTTGCCGCCGTTGTTCGCGGCGATGGTCGAGAGCTGCGAGAGGTGGGCCTTGACGTTGGCCACGGGGATGTCGGGGGCCGCAGCGGCGGCCGCCGGTGTCGGTGCCCCGGCGGCCTGGACGGCCGGCGCGCCGGCCCCGAGGGCCACGGC